>JBNJJO010000024.1:0-75954 GCA_051750265.1 Bacillota bacterium
GTCATTACAGACTTCTTTTATTATATTGAGTAGAGCATGTCCTGTCAAGACTCCCTATCAATAATATCTGTAAGTAAGTTGCCATCAACGACGGCTTTTATAATTTATCACAGCTACATCCTCCCGTCAACCCCTTTTATAAAGATAGATTTCCCCTCCGCATTTTCCACAAACCAAACGAGTTGTGTCAACCTTTCTCTTCCTATTATAAATTTGATTACAATTCTTACATTTATAAGTAAGAATAACTCTTTTTGTTTCTGGTACTTTTTTTAATGGTGTACAGAACCTAGGTGCTCTAACCCTCTTTAGTAATTCTTTAAAATCTTGATCACCGTGTTTATATCCTTTTCCTTCTATATGTAAATGATAATGACAAAGTTCATGTTTAATAATACCAATCATCTCTTCAAGACCGTGTTCAAGATAATACTTTGGATTGATATCAATATTATGACTTCTTAACAAGTACCTTCCACCAGTAGTTTTAAGTCTTTTATTAAAGGTTGCTTGATGATTAAAAGTTTTATGGAAATATTCCAAAGAAATTTCTTCAACAATTTGTTGAAGCTTTGTATCGTCCACTATGAACTCCCCCAAATTTTCAGGTAACTCTGTACTAGCATACTGCATACATTATAAACACCCATACTCCATTATAATGAATAAGGAGGTATGATCAATGCCGTCATGGTTACAAAATCAAATGCAGCGTGCTTTTTACGAAAAAAATCGTTACCAAATCAAATTACTTAATCAATGCTGGTTTTTCTATAAAGAAAAACACTGCTCATAAGGCAGTGTTTCTTTTTAACTTTTTAACATCGTGAGAGCTACCCTTCCCTTTTTAAAATCTACATCATCTACCCATACTGTAACGACATCACCAACAGATACAATATCAAGAGGGTGCTTTACAAAGGATTTGCTTAATTTTGAGATATGAACTAGACCGTCTTGCTTTACACCTATATCTACAAATGCGCCAAAATCTACAACATTTCGGATAGTCCCTTGCAATTCCATTCCCTGTTGCAAATCTTCTAATTTCAATACATCTTTCTTTAATAACGGTTTAGCTACATCATCACGAGGATCTCTTTCTGGACGAATTAACGCATCACAGATATCTTTCAGAGTTAATTCACCTATTGAAAGTACATCTGCAGCTTCTTTAAGATTAACATTGATCACTTTGTCTTTTAAATCATCACTGCCCAAATCTGAAATAGATGAGTTTAATTGATCAAGTAATTTTTTCACTTCCGCGTATCGCTCTGGGTGAATACTTGTCCGATCTAGGGGCTGATCACTTTCTAACACTCTTAAGAAACCAATACATTGCTCATATGTTTTAGCTCCTAAACGTGGAATATCTTTTAATTGCTTTCTATTTGAAAATCTTCCAAGTTCTTCTCTTTTTTTCACAATATTGTTAGCAACTACTTTACTTAAACCAGCAACATATTGGAGCAAGGAAGATGATGCTGTATTCACATTAACACCAACTTGGTTTACAACAGTTTCAACAACAAATGTTAATGATTCATTTAGCTTCTTTTGTGAAACGTCATGCTGATATTGACCAACACCAACTGATTTTGGATCTATTTTTACCAATTCAGCTAATGGATCTTGTAGTCTTCTTGCGATCGAAACAGCACTTCTCTCTTCAACTTGTAAATCCGGGAATTCTTCTCGTGCCAAATCCGATGCAGAATATACACTTGCTCCTGCTTCATTAACGATAAGGTAAGACACTTCACCCTCTATTTCTTTTAAAATATCAACAATAAATTGTTCAGTTTCTCTCGAGGCTGTCCCATTACCAATTGCAACAATTTCTATTTCGTACTTTTTCAGCAAATCCTTCACGGTTGCTTTCGCTTGTTCCTGTTTATCAGCAGATGTATGAGGATAAACGACACCAATATAAAGCTTTTTTCCGGTTTGATCTACAACAGCTAATTTACATCCTGTTCTAAATGCTGGATCTACACCTAGCACCATTCTACCTTTTAATGGTGGCTGTAAAAGTAAATTTTTTAGATTTTCTGAGAAAATATGAATTGCTCGATCCTCCGCTTTTTCAGATAACTCTTTTCTAATTTCCCTCTCAATAGATGGCTGTATTAATCTTTTATATGCATCATCAATAGTCTCTATCATGATGTCATATACGATAGTAGATTTACTCTTCAATTCTTGCTTTTGAATGTATTCTACTATTTGATCAGATGGAGGTTGAATAGAGATGCGAAGTACTTCTTCTTTTTCACCACGATTAATAGCAAGCACACGATGTGGGACTATTTTTTGTATCGGCTCTTCATATTCGTAATACATCTCATATACATTTTTATCATCTTTATCTTCATCCTTTACGGCTGAGGAGATCATTCCCCTTTTAAAAGTTACATCACGGATCCACTGGCGATACTTCGGTTGATCAGATATTTGCTCTGCAATGATATCTTTTGCACCCTGAATAGCATCCTCGACTGATTTCACATCTTTTTCTTCATTTAGAAACTCTCTAGCCTTTTCATTGATATCCCCTTGGCTTGGCAATTGGAGAATCCACTCTGCTAATGGTTCGAGTCCTTTTTCTTTAGCAACCGTTGCTTTTGTTCGTCTTTTTTGTTTATAAGGTCTGTACAAATCTTCAACCTGTTGAAGCTTCATTGACTTCTTAATATCCACAGCAAGATGTTCGGTTAATTTCCCTTGTTCTTCAATAAGGCGTAGCACTTCTTCTTTTCGATTTTCTAGGTTTTGTATGTATGTCCATTTTTCAGAGATTTCTCGAATTTGCACCTCATCAAGTGCACCCGTTTGCTCTTTTCGATAACGAGCAATAAACGGAACTGTATTTCCCTCTTCTAGTAGTTTTATTACATTTGCTACTTGCTTGAAATTTATAGAAAGTTCTTTACTAATATGTTGCATAATTTGGTCTTGTTTTTCTATCATCATAATCCTCCAAGTAAAATAGTACTTTCATCGGTACAAAAGTTGATCATGCAAAAAGTATTTATTAACAAACGTTAACTGAAACATATGTAAACAGTTTACCAAATATAAATGCTCGTTTAAAACAGTTAGTCTAATTTATAGGCTTAAATACAGTCATTTACTCAAAAAATAATAGTCGGTCAACTATTCTAAACTAATTAAAATAGTTGACCGACTATATATGTTAAGTCATCATTTCGAGTTTTTGTATATTCGTCCAAATGTCGAGATAGCTCTTCTACTGATTGACCCTTATTAAGTAACTTTTTGATGGCTGGTAAGACTAAACCGTCCGTATGAATAATAAATTTTGATCCGATTTCATACGAGAAAGTCTGAGTACGATATTTTTGAGGTTTTCCAGATAAGTAACCTAAGATTGGAAGAGGATATATATACGAGCCGGATGGTGCACAGAGTATAAAACGGATATTTCCTACGGAACTATATGTGAATTGTTTAATTTTAAAATCGATTTTCAAGATCGAGACAGTTGCCCCTCGTTTGTCCTTTAGTTCTTGATTGCAGAGATTAATTAACACCCCTACATCTTCATCATGTTTTTTTTCGACTAAAGCACTTATAGCAGAAGAAGATTCATATGCACGTTCTCCACTTCCTAATCCATCAGCTAAGGCACAAATAAAGTAATTATCAGTCGCTTTTATATAAAAACTATCACCACAACAGATTTTGCCTTCTTTAGGTAACTGATATGCTAATGTATGTACAAAATTGTTAGACTCCTGAACAATCATTTATTTAACTCCGGTGGCATGTCTTTCGATAGAGCTTCTTTTAATTTCTGGATCGCACTTCTTTGCAATCTTGACACATGCATTTGGGAAATACCAAGTTTTTCACCTGTTTCCTTTTGGCTCATATTTATAATAAACGTACAATCAATTATTTCTTTTTCTCTATCTGTTAGAACGTGTAATATACTTTTCAGCATAAGCTTTTGGTTCACTTTTTCATATCCCCGGTCCTGCGAACCTACAATATCAAGAAATGTTACCGTACTTCCATCAGAATCAGCTTCAATTGAATGGTCAACAGATAAAGCCTGATAGCTTTTACCCATTTCCATTGTTTCTAATACTTCTTCTTCTGTCACATCTAAATAATCCGCTATTTCTTGTACTTTAGGGGATCTTTGATTTTCATTGGTTAGCGCATCTACAGCTGCTTTAATTTTAGGTCCTAATTCTTTAATCCGTCTTGGTACATGGACACTCCATGTTTTATCTCTTAAGAAACGCTTAATTTCACCAATTATCGTTGGAATTGCAAAAGCTTCAAATGGCTTCCCCATTGTAGGGTCATACCTTCTTATAGCACCTAATAAACCAATCATTCCTACCTGTCTAAGATCTTCATGAAAGCTTTTTCCTTTAGAATATCTTCTAGCTAAGGTTTCAACTAAGCCTGAATAGTGTTCAACGAGAGCTAATTGAGAACCGTCGCTTTCAGTTTGTTGAAAATCGATGATTAGTTCATTTACTTCTTCTTTAGTTAGCTTCATAGTTCGAGATGGTTGTGCCATGATCTATTCGCTCCCCGCTTAAATACTTAATCATAAAGACCGTTACACCTGAGTTAACAAGTACACGGACTTCATCCATGAGCGTTTCCATCAAATAGAGACCCAACCCTCCTTCTGGAAGCTGGTCAATAGGACTTGAAGCAGAATAAGGACCAAGTTCATTTTTTGTTTGTTCAAAATTAAAGCTTTTCCCATTATCAGCTATCATAACTTCTAAGCGGTCATCATAGAGACCAAACCCTACAACAACTTCACCGCCTTCGTTATCTTTATAGGCGTGCTGCACAGCGTTGGTACAGGCCTCACTAATGGCAATCTTTAAATCTTCTATTGTATCATATGAATATCCCATTCTACTAGCAATTCCAGATAAGGTTAACCTGATAATCCCTACATACTCTGGCTTAGCTGGAACCTTCATTTCTATATAATCTAGTAGTTGCTTCATTGTACCCCACCCTCTGATTCTGAAGATATATCCATGATGTCACATAGTCCAGTAATGCTAAATAAACGTTCCAAGCGGTCTGACAGTTCCACAAGAGCTAGTTGACCATCGTTGTTTCTTACAATTTTTAACATGCTAACAAATACCCCAAGTCCCGTACTATCCATATAAGATACATTTTTCAAATTTACTGTTAAATTAGGATTTGACTCTTCAGCAAAAGGTAATAAAGTTTCCCTTAACTTCGGAGCTGTATATGCATCAATTTCTCCTGCAACAGATACCATCGTTTGATCTCCCAGTTTATTTATCTCTATTTTAATATTCACCCGTTATCACCTCAGAAAGAACTTTAATACTTATACATACCCCAATCAAACATCCATTAAACCATTCTTCTTAGAATTATTAATGTAAAATCATCTCTCAACTGGAAATCTTGCATTTTTTCAAAATTTCGATAAATTTCTTCAACAATTTGCTGTGAAGGGAGATCTTTATATTGGCGTATTGAGTCTGTGATAACAGACCTTTCTACAAACCCTTCATCTGTTCCTGATTCCGTTACACCATCCGATAGAAGAACAACCATATCCCCAGGTTCTATGTTTTTGTGGTATTGTACATATTTGACATGTTGATCCACACCTAAAACAAGTCCCTTTGTAATCAAGTCTTGAAATGTATCTGAAGAAGAATGATAATAAAAGCCTGGTTCATGACCAGCTGAAGCATATGTAAATATATGATCAATTGTATTATACATACCATAAAACATTGTAATAAACATACTAGGATCTACATTCCGTTCCACAACTCTATTCAAGTTCTCTAATATTTGATTAGGATTTAAACGTGATTCAGGAAAGCTATCCATTGCGTATTTAATCATGGACATACATAAGGCTGCAGGTATTCCTTTCCCAATAACATCCGCAACTGCAATACTGATACCCTGTTCATCCTGAACAAAGTGATAATAGTCTCCATTCATCTGCTTAGCAGGAACACTAATAGCGCCAATATCCAAAGAATCAGTTATTGGCATTGACGTTTCTAATAAAGTTTGTTGAACGTTTGCAGCAATCTGAATCTCTGATCTTATCTCTAGTTGCTGATCACGTAAGCTTTGATGTTCCTGATAAGCAAGGCCATATCCCATCATCACTTCTAGTAAGAAATCAAGCGAAGAGAGGACTTCACTCTGAATATCCGGGATTAGTTCCTGAAGGACTTTACGATGTGTGCTAATAATCTCTTCAGGTGGTATTTGGTGTTCTATTGTTTTCCTACTAAATTTTTGACCTTGATATAATGCAGTTTCAGTTTGTTCATTTAAGTAATTTCTTAACAGCTCTCGATATTTCGTTTCTAAAAAATCACGATAATCCATTTATATCCTCCTACCGAAGCCATTTCACAGCCTGAATATCTGTCCCTTCTCCAACTGAGGATGTTATATCGAAATCATCCATTAACCGTTTGACTCCTGGTAATCCAGCTCCTAATCCTCCAGATGTAGAAAAACCATCCTCCATCACCTTTCGGATATCAGGAATTCCTGGTCCATCATCAATAGCAATAATTTTCAAACCTTTTTTACCAAGGTCATTTATGCGCGCAATTCGCATTTCACCTTGTCCTGCATATAAATAGATATTTCGAGCGAGTTCAGAAATAGCAGTTGTTATTCTCGCTTGATCCACTGAACCAAATCCAAGCTCTTTTGCAACATTCCGACCAAGCTGTCGGGCTGCAACTATGTCCCATTCGGTGACAATTTTAACACAGGATTGGTTTTCCATGCTTTACTCCCCCAACTCCTGCTGTAATGTTTCAAGCCCTTTTTCTAAATCTAAAGCCGTTTGGACATCCTCAAGATGAATACCTAATTCAATTAACGTAATGGCCACAGCAGGTTGTATTCCAGTTAACACAACTTTCGCACCCATTAGCCTTGACATTCTAATGACATCGCCAAGTACTTTTGCTATAAAGGAGTCTATAACATCTACAGACGTTAAATCGATAGCGACTCCATTTGCACCAGTTTCATGAATTTTATGAAGCAAATCTTCTTGAAATTGAAGAGCAGTCTGATCATCCAGTTCCCATTGAATGGATACAAGCAAACAATTACGCAGCTTTAAAATCGGTATTCTAGCGTTCATTAGCTATTCCCCCAATGTTACAATTTGGCGATTTGTCATTTCTAACGCAGTCTCAATACCTTTTTGTAGACTATTTTTCGTAATAATCTGACTTAAGTCAATTCCGAGGTTCACTATTGTTTGAGCAATTTCTGGTTTTATTCCGACAAGCAAACATTTTGCACCTACAAGTCTTACAGCTTCTGACGCTTGTATAATATGATGAGCCACCATCGTATCTACTACTGGTACACCCGTTATATCGATTAACACAACCTCAGCACGGTGCTTCACTACACCTTGAAGAAGGTTTTCCATTATACGTTTTGCTCTTTCTGTATCAATAGTACCCACTAAGGGCATAACCGTAATATTATCAAAAACCGGAATCAACGGCGCTGATAATTCTTGAAGCGCTATTTTTTGAAGAGAAACCGTTCTTTCCCAGGATGAAGCATATTGATGAACCACCTCACTGTTGATTGGAGCAATCCATTTATCAAAAGCCCACACAAGATTCATTTTCTCTTCTTCCGTAGTATTTACTGTCATCATTTCAAAAAGAATCCTGTTCAATTCAGTTAATCCAGTTGATATATATTTTAATGACCATCCTAACTGAACGACTTTTTGAGAAAAATCACTGATTTTACTAGCAACCTCTTCATCTTGACTTTTAAAATTTTGTACTAATATATTCATATATTCATTACAAACATTTATATAAACCTGGTCAGAAATAACATATGAAACCTTTTGATCGTCAAGGTCCTTCATTTTATCTGTCCATTTATTTAGCAATTCTTCTCGATTCACTTGAATAAACTCAAAAAATGGGTTAGAAGCTTGGCTCATTGTTTCAACTCCTCCTTAGCTTATTAGAGCAATATAAGCATTTTTAATTATACCGATTAATCTAGACAAAAAAAACAAGTACCACGGATATACCTTTTTCACTTAAGAGTAGATTTAGTGGAGGATAAAATAAAAAAGGTTGCTGTTATAGCAACCTTTTTTATTTTCATGTCATCATATTCTTTTTTAAAATTATCACTAAAAATCAATAAGTCCTAAGCTTATTTGCAAGGCTTCATCTACTTTATCCATCATTTCATCGTCAAGATGGGTAATTTTATCAGTAAGCCTTTGCTTATCAATTGTTCGAATCTGTTCAAGAAGGATAACAGAATCCCTTTCAAACCCGTAACGCTTTGCATCAATCTCAACATGAGTTGGCAACTTTGCTTTTTGAATTTGGGCTGTAATTGCCGCTATAATTACTGTAGGACTAAAGCGGTTTCCAATATCATTTTGGATAATTAATACCGGACGTACGCCACCTTGCTCCGAGCCTACAACAGGGGAAAGATCAGCAAAATAAACGTCGCCGCGTTTAACAATCAAATGATTAACCCCCGCTTACTAAGCGTTCAACGGTATGGTCAGCCTCAGATTCTGCCAGAAATGCTTCAGATGCAATGTTTAGATTAATTTTCGACATCTCCATGTAACCACGTCTCATAGATTCGCGAATTTGGCGCTTTTTACGCTCACGAATATACATTTTCGTTGCTTGATAAATAAGCTCGTTTCTGTTGCCGTTCTCCTGTTTAACCAGTCCATCCAATTCTGATACTAATGCTTGAGGTAACTGAATTAAGATTTCTGTTGTTGCGCTGGATTCAGACACAAACATACACCTCCACCAAACTTACCATCCTAATAATCATTCCAAACTTAATAATAACATTTACTGCCCAAGATGCAAAGCATTTTCAAATTAAAAGCGGAAGCGCCCGTTTTTAGCGACGTATGAACTGGAGCACTTCGTATGAGATAAAGCGAGACTTCCATTAGAGGAGGTTTTCTTCATCCTTCTCTGATGGATAGCGAGACTAATCGGACTTTTACGGGCAGTTACCCCTCCCACCTTCGCTTCTTTGATCATTTTTACTGCCCGTTAATGTGGGGCAAGGGAAACACGAAGAGCGTTAGAGATTCGATGTTCACTAAGCTCTGGGCGTTGAAGCTAGACACGAAAGTCTTTACTTTTGTACCTCCTAGAAAAGCGAAAGCGCCTTGTTTAGCCATTTCTAGACGAAACTGCAAGATCTCTTACCCAATTTATCTTTTGATTTCCTAGAAAATCAAAAAAATTTTCATTAATAATCCAACACGTAGAACAATAAATTTATACTGATTAAACATAAGCCATCCTCTATTATCGACATGTATAGGATATTTATTCATTTTTATGATAGTATTTCATCTCTTAACATTCTTTGGACTAATTAGGTAAAAGAGGATTACTCAATTCAATTATACTCTTATTTCTTAAAAACATACGAGGAACTCGTGAAGTTATCGTACAAGTTACCTCATAATTTATTGTATCAAGTCTCTTTGCTACTTCATCAACCGTGATTCGTTCTTTACTTTGTTTACCTATCAGTGTCACAATTGTACCGACAGGAAGTTCATAAGGAAGCTTTACCATACATTGATCCATACAAATCCTTCCGATTAATGGTGCACGTTTCTCATCAACTATTACATCTGAACCCTTTAAACTTCTTATCCATCCATCAGCATATCCAATTGGAATTGTTCCAATCCATTCATCTTCTTTCGACTCATATGTTGCCCCATAACTTACCTTTGTTCCTTTTGGAACCTTTTTAACATGCACTAGCTTTGTCTGTAAAGCGAAAGCTTCCTCAAGTAAAAAGGGTAATTCGTTCTTCATTTCTATGGAAGGTGTTAAACCATACATTGAAATACCGAGTCTAACGGCATTATATAATTTACTTGGGAAACGAAGACCTGTTGCACTATTCCCACAATGTACCAGTAAATCTTGATTCGCGACACGATCTAGTAGCTCCTGGAACCTGCCATACTGTGTATTAAAATATTGAGGATCGATTTCATCAGCTGTAGCAAAATGAGTATAAATACCTTTAATGGAAAAATATGAGGTTTCTTCTACAAATTTAAATAAAGTTAAAAGATCTCCCGCTTCTCTAACTCCTAATCGACTCATTCCAGTATCAAGCTTAACATGAAGCTGAATTACACCTGTTTGAATATATTGCTTTGCTTCCTTTAGCCATTCTAATGAAAAGACAGTTAATGTAATATTGTTCTTAATAGCAAGCTCAACATCTACTGCTCTAGTCGCGCCTAAGACTAGTACCGGGGCATGAATACCAGAATTTCTTAGCGCAAGTGCTTCATCTAAAAAAGCTACAGCTAACATGGACGCACCGGCATCAAGTGCTGTCTTTGCAACCTGAACTGCTCCATGACCATATCCGTTTGCTTTTACCACCGCAATTATATCAACATATTCTCCAATATGATGTTTCATTGACCTTACATTATGTGTAATTGCATCTAAATTAACTTCCACCCAAGTATCACGGTAAAAATCACACTGCATTATACTCCACTTCCTCATCCTAACTTTTCTACTAGAATGATTATCTCGACTATGATATCAAAATGTCAAATCGAGAAGAGTAAAAATAAGCAAAAAGGGTAAATTAAACTAGCAAACAAATGCCTACTCAATAAAGATGAGGTTAAGTTTAATTTTATTACAAGCCTAATTAGGGGTGGAACGAGCAAGCTCTATACAATGTTGTTGTCGCTAAACTAAACTATTTTACCGACTTGGATAACTGCAAAAAAAAAAAAATTAAGCGGGTTCCGTCCCCTTTCCTTCAAGCAATAAAAAAAACGGGTGGATTCCGCCACCCGAATCGTTATTTTGCTGCTTGACCTTGAACAGATTTTGCAACCATAAGCATTTCATCTTCTGTTAAATCTTCTGAAGCTAGCATGTAGTCAACTCCATCATGGGACCATGTTAAAGTAGATTCTGACATAGCTCCAATTGTAAACCCTAGATCAGCTGGATGACCATTAACATATGTTGATGTTGATGCGGAAGCAGGTGTTGCAATCTCTGCACTTTCTTGGATTAATGTAAAGGACTTTTCACCACCAAATGTTAGGATTACACGCTTTCCATTTTCAGTGTCAACTTCAGTTTCCTCTACTAATTCAACACCAGATGGCTGGTCTAGAGGATATTTAACCGCAAACGGTTCACGGTCTCCTGTAGCCATTGTTGGGACCTCAATTTGAGCACTTGACATATTTTTCTCAACGTCAAATGAGTTATCATCAAATGAAGCATTGAATTCAAAGCTAGTAAATTCAACAACAACTAGTGGATTACGATCTGTATCCATCACCTTAACCACCGATGGTGATAAATCCTTTTTATTAAAGGTAATCTCTTGAGTAGGGAGCATTTTGTTGTTTTGATAATTTGTTTTTGTTTCAAAAACATATTTATCTTCAACTACACTAAATTTGGCCTCTGCATCATTTAAGATATCTTTTCCTAAAGATTCGTAAAGGTATGCTTGACTACTATTTTTCGGCCAATCACTTTGGAAACGGAAGCTTTTGTTAAGTGCTGGAGTTAACACAAACACTCCCTCGTCATTTCTTAAAATCATTTGGCTTTGTTCTTTCTGGGAATTTTTAAGGTTGACTCGGTAATACGTCGGTCCTTTGTGCCAAATTTCAATCTCATACTCTTGTGGTTCACTGCCAGTTTGCAGCGTCATCTTACCTTTCGCTTTATACCCTGACATTTCTTCAATCTTCTTTTCTAACGCTTGAACTACATCCGCCTGAGATTTCTCTCCACATCCCGCAAGCACGAGTACTGTTAAAAGCCCTACTAAAAGTAACACCAAGCTTTTTTTCAACTTTTTCAACCCCTTTGCCTCATATAACGTTAAAAAGGAAGAAATCATTTGCTTGATCTCCTCATCTTGATAGGCTTGGCTCTAAATCATGTCTATTTAAGCCACATAGCCAACAGATGATATCCCAAAACAACTTGTCTTCCCTATCGCATTACCAAATATATGAGACAAACTTTCCAAATATGCAGACTAAATTTAAAAGCGGAAGCGCCTCGCTTTAGCTCCGACAAGCATAAGACGATCAGGAATAGAAGGTGTACTTTACCTTCAATTCCTGATTGACTTATGACTCGAGGAGATAGGCGATGTAGCTAGACACCAAAACTATGTACAAACCTTACAATTTCTTACCCTATAATTAAGTTCTCTTCAACAACTAAGAAATTAAAAATATACTCCATCCTCATTTTTCTAAAATAACCTGTGCTGCTGCATATTGACGAGTATGTGTAATCGAAACATGAATTTTATCAGTTTGAGAAAACTTCTTAAGAAGGTGAATAATCGGCTTTCCTTTTTCATCATTCATGATTTCAATATCTTGAAAGGTTATTTCTTCTCCTATTCCTGTTCCCATTGCCTTAGAGAATGCCTCTTTAACAGCAAAACGTCCTGCTAAAAATTCAACCTTTCTTTCTTTTGAAAGAGTTGTAAATTTTTCAATTTCATTTATTGTTAAAATTCGTTTAATAAAACCTGGTTGTCGATCAACAATTCTTCTAATTCGATCAAGTTCAATAATATCTAATCCAATTCCAGCGATCATATTAAAACAACACCTTCCAAAAACCATTTATGGTACTATTTTGAACAACTCGTACATATCCGTGATAGTATTAAAGTGTTAACTCTTATTCATTTTAGTAATCATTACTTTAGGCTAGATATAATTGTAACTTAATGGAACTGAGAATTAAAATGCCTAACAAACAAAAGAAAAATACATTGAAAGTAACATACCAATAAAGGAGGATAACTATGTTTACCAGAACAGAAAGCTTTCGAACCTTTCTTCAGTTATATCCAGTTGTTTCTATTATAGTTTGTATTCACATATTACTTTGGTTACTATTTCAGATTCCAATTTCTCCATTACAAATTACATTGGGTTTGTTAGATGGATATAATGCAGGTATTTCAAATGGCGAGTATTGGCGGCTTGTTACGCCCATCTTTCTTCATGTAAGCTTTGGTCACCTTTTCTTTAATACGATTTCCCTTATTTTATTTGCACCTGCATTAGAGAAAATGTTAAAGAAACTAAAATTCCTTCTTTTATATTTGGGTGCAGGTATAATAGCAGATATCGCTACATACTTGTTTGAGCCACAACAATATTCTCATATCGGGGCTTCTGGTGCTATTTTCGGTTTATTCGGTGTATATCTATTCATGGTGTACTTTAGAAGAGGGATGATAGACCAAGCGAATTCACAAATCATTATTAGCATTTTAGTCATTGGTCTTATCATGACATTTTTCAATTCGAACATTAACATCGTTGCTCACATTTTTGGATTTATTGGAGGATTTGCCTTAGCACCCCTTTTTATTAGGAAAAAAGAACATTTTGTTCATCAAACATATTACAGTCCTAGTCCTACTACTAGATTTCCAATAAAAAAAATAAGGCTGAAGCATATTATATGGATTATCTTTGGTTTATTAATGCTTATTGGGATCTTTTTCCGCTTTTCCTAAGAAGCAGAAGCGTAGACAATTTATAAGGCTCTTTTCTAAAAGTTTGTTGCTTTAGACTTATAAAAATCGGCTTTTGGATTTTTATCGTAGAAACTATAAGCAATTTCAAGAGAGTACCACTTAGTAAATAAGCGAAAAGAGCACGAAGATAGGCTATATCCGTAAAGTTTAGTTATTTACGAAAAGCAACAATCTTTGCGAAAACAGCCATTTATAAACAGACACGGTAATAAAGGACTGTGTCTGTTTGAATTTCCGCTTATAAATCCTTAGAGTAGGAGTACCAACAAACCATTCGCTCAATATCGTTTATATCTAAATCCTTAACTGTAAAATCCCGGCCAATAATACCCGATTTAATTGAAACCTCAAACGTTTGTAATGATTTCTTTTTTTGAAAATATGAGGTTTTGCTCTTAATTGATTGCAGTCTGTTTCGATGGATAAGTATAGTCGTTTTTGAAACAATCCGAAATCCCAATTGCATTTGATTTCCTTTAAGTTTCCAACCTGCATCTTTATAGGAATAGTAACCCCAATATGCACCAATTGGTATAAGAAATAACGAAAAATATCCCCACGGCGCTAAGAAGTAAGCAATTGGGACACTTATAATGAAAGCAGGTATGACTTTCCTCAACATATACCTTTGCATCGACCTTTTCGGTAATCTATGTAAGGTATCGCTATTTTCAAATATAGGTAGATATTGTGTTAAAAGCAGAGAAACCTCTTTTTTGTGGACAACAGGAAATAGAATCGTAGAAAATCCATCGTCCGCAGCCCCACCTCCTGCACTTTCAATATAAACTGTTGTATATCCTAATAGCTGTCTTAATGGATTTTGCACAATTCTAATTGCTTGAATCCGTGAAATAGGAATAGAAATATGATGTTTTTCGAAAATGCCCCTCGAAACTTTTATTTCTTCTCCATCTTTTATGACAGTAAAATAAGCATACTTTAGTAGCACACCAATAATACTCAAAATCCATGCGATAAAAAAGGCTATAAAGACTAACACTGCATATAGAGTAAAGCTTGCATTTGATAGAAACTCAAATCTATTGATAATATCGTCATAAGGGATAAATTCATCAAATTGCGATAAAAAAGCTACAATAGCCGACAAAATAACTCCAATCCCACTTGAAGTTGAAGCAGCGACAAACAAATCTTTAGGCTCCATTTTGTAAGTTGGGAGTGGATGCTTTTCTTCATTCTGAACTTCACTAGGTTTTGACAAATCCTGTTTATACCTGGAAATCGCTTTTTGAATTCTATCTGCTTCTTGCTTTTTTATGGCTGTTAGAACAGCCTCCGCTTCCATTCCACTGCCAGCTGTTTCAATTTGAACCTTCACTAGACGGAAGATTTGTTGAATGATTCCAGCACTAATGTTAATGGTTTGTATTCTCTCAATTGGAATATAGCGTTTTTTCTTAATAATAACACCGTGCTCAATCCTAAGTTCTCCATCTTCAAGCCAATAGGTAAATTTCCACCAATCCAAAAAACTCGTTATGACAACAATAACAAACAAGCTAACTGCACCGATGATAAAAAATAGTTCAAAGCCATCATTATTTCCAAAGAAAAAGAAAAGGATTGCAGGGAAAATGTAAGATTTAATAATCTTGAGAAAACTTAGTATCATTCCAACAGGATGAATTCGCTTCGGTTCAAACATCATCATCTGTCACCCTTGCCAGCTTTGAAATATGATCTCTAAGAACATCTGCTTCTTTTATATCCAGAGCCGGAATTTCATGCTTCGTTGCTGCTGTTGAAATTTCAACTGAAGCTAATTGATTTTTTCGTAATAAAGGACCTTGATGTGTATCCACATGCTGAACTCTTACCATTGGAACAAGGACTCTTTTAATAACAAAAAGTCCAAACTGAAGATCTATCTCATGTTCATGAACCTCATAACGCCAGACTCGATGCCTAACTTTAGGAATGACAAAAATTGTGATTAGAGAATAAACAAGCCAAATAATTGCAGCTGAAACCGTAATCCAATAGGTCAACTCCAGAAAATACACACCTACCCCTACAGCTATTACGCCCAATAAAAAAAAGATCGCTCTAACAAGGGCGCTTAGCTTCCAAACGGTTAGTGCCTTCAAACTAATTTGATTTTTTGGTAGCTCTCTCAACCTATTCTCTCCTTTTAATAAAACCGTAATTAGTGTGTATAAAAATGGAAATAACCCCATTTAATTATAACATATTGGAATTATGTTCAAAGTTAATTCAATTGTAAAAGTCCAGTGTATTATGAAGAAACACATCTAACGCATAAAGAAAAAACTCCATTAGTCGTGGTTTTATCGCTAGTTCATGTGGGATAAATTCAATGAATTTTAAATGATGCCTTATTAATCCACTCAATCTCTGAATACTTCTCTAACTCATTCACTAACCGAAAAAGGGCATTATCCTTTTGTTTGGCCTCGATCATGCAATCAATATTATTTACACTACCTTTAATAGTCGTCAAAAAATCCATAAATAATTGAACGTCGATAAAATCAGAATGCGCTCGGAAATCCTTTTTATTTTTCGGACTAGAAATATGCATTTTAATTGGTAAGCTAGATCCTTTCCATGTGTCGAGAACTCTTTCCCAATGTTTTTCCCATTCGATGTCATCATGAAACGCTAAATGATGATGATAATCAAACACTTGAGGCACACCTAACTTTTCACATAAATATAAAGCATCGTTTAGGTTGAAGGTTGTATCATCATTTTCTAGCATCAGCATCTTTTGCAGTGAAACAGGTATTAACCCCCAATTATGTATAAACTGCTCCAGAGCTTTTTCTTTATCCTTATATGCCCCACCTATATGTAATACACAACGATGCTCCGGATTAACCTTCATTCCTTTTAAAAGGGCTTCATGCATACGTAATGTCTTAAATGACATTTTTACAATGTCTGAATTAGTTGAATTTAGCACAACAAAATGATCTGGATGGAAATCAACTCTCATTGGCTGCTCCTTTAAAAAATCAGCTATTGCAGCTAAAGAATCATCTAAACTATTCATGTAATCCCAGTCATGAAGCTCCTCATGATTTGCCAAAGGAATTAACTTAGAGCTGAACCGAAAAAAATGGATATCATGTGCTCCATTATGTTTTAACAGTCGGAGGCAGTTTTCGATATTTGATTGTGCAATCTTTTCTAGTTTTGCAATGGCTGCTTCCCTATCATTAATCTTTTGAAATTGAGTGAATGTCATTGTTTTTGAAGGAGAACAGTTCTGAAGATTCATACTCATAGCCACATAGCCTAATCTTACAATTGTCATAGATATTATCACCTCTTAGCGTATCTATAACTAGCTTTCCCAACTGTTGCATATTAATAAGAAAAGCGTAAGCACCTTGTTCAGCCTTGGGCAAATAAGACACTCAATAATAGAAGGCGTTCTTTGCCTTTAATTATTGAGTGGCTAGACCCTAGAGGCAGTCAATAACGCGCCGGCCTCATCTCTTGCCTGCACTTGCACGTCCTGTGCTTAGGCGGCGGCACTAGAGCTAACTCTAATAAAAAAAGATCGAATTCGCAATTGAATTCGATCTCTTGTTGTTTTTTATTTAGTGTTAGAGTAGCGACGTTTATTATTATTGGTGTTACTCTTACCTCTGTCACGGTCACCGTACGCACGGTTGTTGTTTTTCTTTGGAGCACCACCGCGATTTGAGTCTCCTCTTCTTCTGTTGTTAGAAGAAGAAGAAGAAGAAGAAGAACGACCTTTATTTTTAGACCTTGAGAATGCAGGTGCCTCATCTGTAAGTTTCACTTCTACAGCATTCGGCTCTTTTGTCATGAATTTAATTGCAGCAGCAACAACAACTTGAGCATCAAATTCTTCAAGAAGTTCTTCAGCAGTACGCTTGTAGAAAGCAAGGTTATCACCTTCAACAATAGAACGAATCTTTTCAACAGTCATTTGTTGTTGGCTTTCAATTGCCTCATCAACTGTTGGTGGCTTCATGCGATCCATTTTACGATTAGTTGTTCGTTCAATGTTTTTAACGATATCCATTTCTCTTGGTGTAACAAACGTCATCGCCATACCCGTTTTACCTGCACGGCCAGTACGTCCGATACGGTGAACATAGCTTTCCGGATCTTGAGGAACATCAAAGTTATAGACGTGAGTTACTCCAGAAATATCTAAACCACGAGCAGCAACATCTGTTGCAACTAACACTTCAATTGTACCTTCTTTAAATTTACGTAAAGTGGACATACGCTTCGCTTGAGTTAAATCACCATGAATACCTTCTGCAGTATATCCTCTTAATGTTAATGCCTCAGACAACTCGTCAACACGACGTTTTGTACGACCAAAAACAATTGCAAGTTCTGGAGATTGAATATCAAGTAATCTTGTTAGTATATCAAACTTCTTTCTTTCATGCGTTTCTAGATAATACTGAGTAATGTTAGGCACTGTCATTTCCTTCGCCTTAACTTTTACTAATTCAGGATTGTGCATGAATTTCTCTGCAATACGACGAATCGGATCAGGCATTGTTGCAGAGAAAAGAAGCGTTTGGCGTTCTGATGGTACATTTGAAAGGATAGCCTCAATGTCTTCAATGAAGCCCATGTTTAGCATTTCATCTGCTTCATCCAATACGATTGTATGAACAGCATTTAAGCGGATCGTTTTACGATTGATATGATCTAATAAACGCCCAGGTGTTCCTACAATAATATGAGGATTTTTCTTCAAAGAACGAATTTGTCTGTTTATATCTTGACCACCATATATCGGAAGAACACGAGAGCGTTTATGGTACCCTATTTTATAAAGTTCTTCTGATACTTGGATAGCTAGCTCACGTGTTGGAGCAACTACAACAACTTGAATATTTTCATTTTTTACATCAACTTTTTCAATAAGTGGGATACCGAATGCAGCTGTTTTACCAGTTCCTGTTTGGGCCTGTCCAATTACATCTTTGTTTTGTAATCCTAACGGGATTGTTTGTGCTTGGATCGGAGATGGTTCTTCAAAACCCATTTTACTTATTGATTCCATTAGTGCCGAACTTAAACCTAATTCTTGAAACGTTATTGTCATGTATTCTTACTCCTTCTATAATCATTTGCTGTAAATATTTACAGACCTTATAGGTATCGTGGTTATCTAAATCGTATCATAATGAAACGATGTTTATATTAAATCCTAATAAGCCGGGGCGATATGCCCAATAGCTAAAAAGTAGGTTATCAACTGTTGTGTCATCATGAAAAACAGTAAGATGTAAAAAACCGTTCTGATTATTTGCCAACAAAAAATGCCCTCTTTCCAACAAGGGCAGCAGTTTACCTTATTTAAAGCCCGCAAACACTTTAAATGTAATCATACCACTACCAGTTCCTTATTTCAACTTAATGTAAGACACTCCCACCCAAAACTCTATGGTTGTGAAGTCTTTTTTGTTATAATTTCCCCATATTAACTTGTCTATTCCTTCTTCTTATTGAGTTGAATAGCCCTTTTATCAAGATGGGCTTCGTCATTCATTCAAAAATTTTTCAACATAACCCCTTAATTCTTCATAATCCTCTCCATGGCATACATGGTGTTTGGAGCAAGGTAGTAACCTTAGCTCCTTCTCTTTAGATGGAATTGTTTTGTACAAATAATGTGCGCTTTTTACCGGTACGATTCCGTCACATTCTCCCTGAATAATAAGGACCGGTAACGTTAGATTCTTTAGATATGGCTTCATTCTTTTAACGAGTTTCTGAAATTCAATAGTTGAGCGCATTGGTGTTTCATAGATTTTCTTTTTATACCGGTTAAATAACTCGTTATGTTTAATGTTCCCATTCAATAGATCTTTTATCATCTCTTTACAATCTAAAATCAATTGTTTAGGATTAATATAGTATACCGCAGCACTAAGTAGTACTAATTTTTCCACTTGGTAATTTGCAGCTAAATAGGAAGCAATTACTCCTCCCATAGAAAAACCGATAACATACACTTCGTCAGCCTCTTCCATTAACTCTAGAAGCTCTTGTTCAGCGTGCGTAACCCATTCATTATATGTATGCCCTTTTAGCGAAAGAGTTACTCCATGTCCTGGAAGAGTTGGCACTTTTACAAGCCAATCAGTCTTCTCCTTTATGTAGGTTGCCAATGGCTCGACTTCATAAGGAGCACCGGTAAAACCATGAATAAAGAGACATCCGATCATATGATTGTAAACCTCCTATGAAAAGCGCAAGCGCCTCAGCAGCTCAGTCAAATTAGACGCTATAATAAAAAAGTGTTCTTCACTATCTTTAGCTTTTTAGGATTTGTTTATCCATTGTTTTATCCTCTTATACAAGTGCATCCACGACTTCTTCGAGTTTCATTCCTCGTGAAGCCTTTACAAGTACAATATCATTTTTATTAATCAAACTTTTTAAATGTTTTATTAAAGCAGATTTATCATCGTAATGATGGACAAATTCTTCTGATCGATTTTGCCTTACACCATTAGCAATTTCCTTACCTAATTTTCCATAAGTAAAAACATGTGAAATTTCTTCTTTTATGGATCTTCCAACCTTAAGATGAAACTCCTTTTCGTTTTCTCCTAATTCAAGCATGTCGCCAAGTACAACAAACTTCTGATTAAAATCTTTAAGATCTTCTAAAAGCTTTATCGCAGCAACCATTGATGTTGGACTTGCATTGTAAGCATCATTAATAACAGACACTCCACTTTTTGATTGTATTAATTCTAAACGCATACCTGTTATTTTAATACTGCGAAATCCTTCTGCTATTGCTTCTTCATTAACTTTAAAAAAGCTACCCACTGCAAACGCAGCTAAGGCATTACAGACATTATGTTTACCGAGAACAGGAATAAAGTATTCTATGTTTTTAATTTTAAATGAGGTTCCACTTAATTCCTGAGTTATATGTGAAGGGTAATAATCATTTTTGCTATTTTCCCCAAAAGTAACAGAAGAAAGGGCTAAAGAAGGTACGTGTTCCTGAAGTAGTGGTTCATCACCATTGTATATAAATAGGCCATTTTTCTTTAGTCCTGTAACAATCTCTAGTTTAGCCTCGGCAATTCCCTCTCTCGATCCTAAATCCATTAAATGAGCTTCACCGATATTTGTAATAATAGCTACATCTGGTTTAGCGATCTTTGATAAAAGTTCAATTTCTCCCTTACCGCTCATTCCCATTTCTAAGACCGCAACTTCTGTATCACAAGCCATGCTTAATATGGTTAATGGTAAGCCTATATGGTTGTTAAAATTCCCTTTTGTTTTATGTACTTTAAACGTTGTTTCAAGAACTGCTGCAACCATATCCTTTGTCGTTGTTTTTCCGTTACTTCCTGTAATTCCCACTACCTTTATCTCCAATTGATCCAAGTATGCTTCAGCAAGATCCTGTAATGCTTTTAACGTATCTTTTACAAGAATAATAGGTACACCTTTTGGAGGGTTTGGTTCAGTTTCTTTCCAGATAATAGCTGCTGCACCCTTTTCAATCGCCTTATCTACAAATTCATGACCATTGAAAATATCCCCTACTAGAGGAAAAAACAAATTTCCCGCTTCTACTTGGCGAGAATCAGTAGTCACTCCGGTAATACGCTGACTTTTATAACCTTCCTCTAACCCCGAACCATTTACCATATCTTCAATTTCAGTTAATGTACGTTGAATCATATTCTTCGCTCCTTTTCTGTGGACTATTAGTTTTATTGGAAAAAGGAACTGATCAAAGATGAAATTCAGTTCCTCTCATTTATACCTTTTAAGGCGTTATATTAATTTTTCTAGTTTCAATTAAAATGTATATTTGATTTGTTGCTTTTGTTCATAACGTTCTAATGCAAGATCTACGAGCTTCTCGATTAATTGCGAATATTCTACTCCTGTATGCTTCCAAAGTAATGGGAACATGCTAAACGGAGTAAAACCTGGCATTGTATTTACTTCATTTATTAGAGCTTTTCCATCAAGCGTTAAGAAGAAGTCAGCACGTACTAATCCAGAACCATCAATTGCTTTAAATGACTGAATCGCCATCACTTTAATTGTCTCATATTCCTCTTCTGTAAGATTACATGGAATAATAAGGTCTGTATCTCCATCTTCGTATTTAGCTTTATAATCATAGAATTCCTTTTTAGGTGCAATTTCACCAACAACAGAGCATGCAGGATCATCGTTTCCGATTACAGCTATTTCAATCTCACGACCGACAATTCCCTCTTCAATAATAATCTTGCGGTCAAATTCAAACGCTTCCTTGAAAGCATTCTCCAAGGATTTTCTGTCTTTACATTTATTAATCCCTACACTTGAACCTAGGTTAGCTGGTTTTACAAAGCAAGGGTAGCCTAATGTTTCTTCAACTTGCTTATATGCCTCTTCTGGAGATTTTTCGTAATCACTCTTAATATAGGAAACATAATTTGCTTGAGCTAAACCAGCTTGTGCAAATAGGTTTTTCATAACTACTTTATCCATTCCTGCTGCAGAAGCTAAAACACCATTCCCTACATATGGAATATTTAACAATTCAAGTAGTCCTTGCACAGTACCATCCTCACCATTCGGTCCATGTAGTAATGGGAAAATAACATCAATTTTTCCATGCTCTTCAATTTTTGAAGGAAATAATTCTGAATTTAAAGATACAGGAGAAACAGTGCTTCCACTGTCTTGAAGCTTTAGAGTAATTACTTCTTTAACAGGTGCCTCTAATGCGTTTCCTCTTACCCATTCACCATTTTCCTTTATATATATTGGATGTATATCAAATTTACTCATATCTAATGCATTTATAACTGCAAGGGCTGTTTGCAATGAAACGTTATGCTCTGCAGACTTCCCACCGTATATAAGACCTAATTTAATTTTCATGTAGACCTTCCTCCTCAAGTATCATCAATCCTATTTTATCACTTTAAACAATAATTGTTATTACGATTCCTTTATTTCTTATATAGTTTTCGTATAAAGTTGTTCCTTTTTAACTATATTCGTTGAATTTTTTGTTTGTGTGTAAAATTAAGAAGGAAATATACCTCGAGGATGTACATAATATCCATTTGTATAAGTCATAATGTACAGCTTTTGTAAATTGTCTATACCCTTTCCTCTCCAATTGACCTTCATTCTTTTTTAATTGCTTCAAACGTAAAGATTTTATTTTTCGATAGATCATCATTTTCAAGAGGTACTCGATAATCCCCAGAAATTTTTACATCTGTGAATCCTATTCTCTCAAGAACTAATTTAAATTCTCTTATTCCAAACCATAGAAAAGGTTGAAGCTTCCGTTCACTTACAAGTAGTTCCCCAGCTTCCCATTGTTCAAATGATAGCAAATACATTGCTTTTTGATTATAAAAATCAATCTCAACAACTTGTGATTCGCAAATGAGAAGTTGGTCTTGATCATTTATTGTTTCAACCTTTCTTTTGTTTAAATGAAATTCATCTTGTAAAAACAAGTCAATCATGATCATTCCATCAGGCTTTAAATGTTCATAACAGCACTTTAAAGCCTTAATTGCCTTTGTTCTTTCAGGAATGGTCAAAAAACTACCAAAAGGAATGATAAGTGCTTCATATAAAGAAGGTAATTTGAAGTCGAATAAGTCAGCTTGATAAACAGTTGCAGAGAGATTTTTAGTTTCGCCTTTTTGTTTACAAGCAACTAAACCTTCCACCCTTAGTCCGGTTTCCATAAGTGATGGGAGCAACTGAGGTTGAATTACTCCAACCTCAAGAACTTTCCCTTTTCTATTTAATAGCTGTTCTTCATAGAATTTTAAAACCTTTGTAGCAATGTTTGTATCTATGTATGATTGAAATTTATCCATTACGAACCAACGAAAATCTAATGACATTATTCATCTCTCCTAAAAGACATTTCTACGTATATATACTCTCTCCTTCACATGAAATTTATGTAAAATCAGAAAGTGCTTCTACTTTGATAGACGATCATTTGTAAAGTACTAATGGTCTAAACTAATTTACAAATTTTTCCTTATAATTATGACATAGGGGTTAATTTTCATCATTTAAGTAGCAACCATAATGATTTTTTCAATTTAATACATTTAACGAAACAACTGATGGGAAGTATTTGGTAACTCACTCTAAAAAAGACAATTTATTTATTATTAAGCAGCTTGATGATCAAAGTGTTCAATTTGAAGTAAAATTTTTTAGGACGTAGAACCTAAAGGTGAAATGAAGTAGTTAGATCAAAGGGCTGGGGTTTATTTAGTATATGAAAATCGAGATTTACAACGGGAATATTGGTTTGATTAAGACATAAGCATTAAAGAAGTAGAGAGATATTAGGGATAGAAACCAATTAATTAGTACTCAAAATCATCGAAATCAAGAAATATCACAGATTTTTTGATTTTATCGCACCTGATAAAACGAGAATTATAGATGAGTCCATTCAATAGTAATGGAAGTGCAACCTCTTTGTTAATTAAGGCTGTTTTCGCAAAGATTGTTGCTTTTCGTAAATAACTATACTTTACGGATATAGCCTATCTTCGTGCTCTTTTCGCTTATTTACTAAGTGGTACTCTCTTGAAATTGCTTATAGTTTCTACGATAAAAATCCAAAAGCCGATTTTTATAAGTCTAAAAGCAACATACTTTTAGAAAAGAGCCTTAATTAAAAATAGAGCAGATTTTAACGTTTTGGTTTTCAAAGATTAAAAAACCATCTAAACTAAGAATGGAGATTTGAGAAAGAAGGATCTATATGTGGTATTTGTTTATTTTATTTGCTTTTATTTCCGGGTTAGCATTACCTACCCAAATCAGTATTAATGCCCAACTAAAAAACTATGTAGGGACACCACTTCTAGCATCTTCAATTTCATTTTTAGTAGGACTGATAGCTCTTATTATCGGCACGCTTATTAATGGATCATGGAATCTAGGTAAAAACTTAACAACTGCTCCATGGTGGATTTGGACAGGGGGGCTTTTTGGGGCTTTTTATGTTTTGGCTTCCATCATACTTATACCGAGGCTCGGTGCAGCAACGACTGTAGCTTGTGCACTAGCCGGTCAGGTAGTGGCTTCCATTATTATGGACCATTTCGGGATACTACAAGCAACAGTTAATCAAGTAACGATACCTCGTTTAATAGGAGCTCTTCTTATTATTGTAGGAGTTATTTTAGTTCAAAAATTTTAAAGGATGTGAATGATTTGAAACGAGTAAGTGTTTTTTGCGGCTCTAGCCCTGGTGCATCTGAAATTTACACGGATGAGGCGGAACGACTCGGCACACAACTAGCTAATAATGGCATAACCCTAGTTTATGGTGGTGCAAAAGTTGGTATTATGGGTACCGTTGCTAGCGCAGCCTTACAGGCAGGCGGCGAGGTAATTGGGGTGATTCCAAAAATGTTGATGAAGCGAGAAATTGCTCATACCCAATTAACAGAACTAATTATCGTAAATACGATGCATGAACGTAAAGCAAAAATGGAAGAGCTATCTGATGGCTTTATTGCTTTGCCAGGAGGTCCTGGAACAATGGAAGAGTTTTTTGAAGTATATACATGGGCACAGCTTGGAGAACACCAAAAACCAATTGGGATGTTAAATAGTAACAACTATTATGATAAGCTCCTTGCATTTTTTGAACATATGATAGCCGAACAATTTCTAAAGCCTGAATATCAATCAATGATTATTGTGGAAAAAGATCCAATTCAGTTGATTGAAAAATTTAGAAATTACGAACCACCACAGCTAACAAAATGGATCACACGGCAACAAACATAATAGAGAAGCAATTTGCTTCTCTCTTTTTATTACTCTTTTCCCATGTTAATTATTTAGTTATTCTTTGGGAAATAATATGTCTAATTTTGGCGAGAAGTAATCGCTTTTCATTAAAATACCCATTATTCCACACAATAAAATTTAATTTTAACCAACAAGTTGAATATCATAATCGATTTGATAAACACTACATACATAGAGGTGAATAAAATGAATCGAGGGATATGGACAGCTCTTTCAGGTATTGGATTAGCTCAAGGACTAAAGGTTTTTACAAATAAAAAGGTGAATGGAGTTTGGGATTGGAGACCGATTTTCTCAACTGGTGGCATGCCTAGTTCACATTCAGCAGGGGTTTCAGCGTTAGCAACTTATGTTGCAACCAAAAAAGGTTGGAATTCAACAGATACTGCTCTTGCGGTTATTTTTGGAATTATTGTGATGTATGATGCACAAGGTATTCGTAGACATACTGGTGAAATAGCTAAGATTGTTAATGACCTTGATGCAGATATTGAAGTTCTTTCTGGCCATATGCCAGGTTTATTTCATGTTAAACAAGAGAAAGAATTAAATGAATTATTAGGACACCAACCTGCTGAAGTTGCGGGTGGAGCTTTATTAGGGATTTTAATCGGCCTTTTTAGTTCAATACTTGAAGGTGAAAAATAAAAAAATCAGCGTAAGAGACAAAACAGGTCTGATCCCTTAGGCCTGTTTTCAAGATTCATTCCTTTCAAGGAAAACACCTCCACCATATTTATTAATTCATTAGCACTTTTATTGCTTTGTAACCAAAAAACAAACCAAAACCTATCAAAGAAAGTCCCGATATTATGGAAATAGTTATAAGCAGTTGATTTGTTAGAAACCTTTGAAACGTACTTGCAACACATGCCATTGTAAAGTCCCATATAAGTAACCCTACAATGATAGCTGAACTATAAAGGATAAGTTGATTCGTACTGTATGATGCTACCGCATTTGCTAAAACCGAACCATATATCCCTAACCAAAACATGATGGTAAGCGGATTAGCTAAAGACATAAAGAAACCTGATATAAATGATTTAGAATAGGTAACATTTGCTCTCTGATTATGGATCGTTATTTTACCTGCTCCTAATAGACTTTCGATCCCTGTGTAAACTAATACAAAAAAGCCAAATAGCCATAAAAATGATTTCATAAAAGCTATCTCAAGAAAATGAACTAATCCTAGATAAACTAAAAGCATATAGGCTATGTCTGCTAAAGTTGCACCTAACCCTACTAGCCATGCGTTTATAAACCCTCCTTTAATCCCTCTGTCTAATTGAGCTGCGTTTACTGGACCGATTGGTGCCGCTAAAGATAACCCTAAAAAGATGTAGCTAAAAATGACGTTCATTCCTTTTCCTCCAGTATATATTTGTGCTTGTACATTTTATTCAAAGAGGAAGATATTATCACCAATTTTTTTCAGAACGAAGATCATTAAGCCCTTGTTATTTTCATATAGTAAAAAGTAGCCCCTAATAGAAAGGACTACCACTTTTGAGATATTAATGGACTTTAACTAATTTAATGTGTTCAATATGATGTTTTCCATGCCAAGAGTAGAGAGCTAAATTCGTAGATAATGGGATTTGGATTTTCATCTCTGGATGATAGAAGCTTTTGTCAAAGTCGTTTGGAGACATAGATCGCAATAAGTGCGACCATCGTTTATGAAGAGATTCTAGTAGTTGAATAGATATGTCTAAAGGCATTTGTGTTGAGTCAGATAAGTTAGCCCAAGTTTTTTCATCATAAACTTTTATCATGGGTTTTTCCTCAGTCAGTGCTAGCTTAAAACGAATGTAGCTATTCATATGACTATCAGCAAGATGATGTACAACTTGTCGCACCGTCCATCCACCAGGGCGGTATGATGTATCGATTAACGGGTGTGAAAGACCTTCCAATGTCATTTTCAAGAGTTCAGGGGTTTCCTCAATGTCTAATATCCATCGATTAATCTCTTCTTCAGATACTTGTTTAGGTTCAACAAACTCACCAATAGGATATTGAAGGTTTTTTCTCAACAACACTCTCTCCCTACATATATTATTTATCACTTAGTTTGATTATATTTCCATCTTTCATTTTTAACAAGAATTAGCCTAATTTTACAACTAAAATAGGAATCAGAAAATTGATATTCACTAACAGATAAATATGGTATAGTATGGTAAATATTTTCCCTATTCAATATATAAAGTTAAAGTTAGTTATTCTTTGCTTAAATTGAGGTGGTATTTTGAGAGCTATTGTATTAGGTATTTGTTCATCTTTCTTTTTTGCTTTTACATTTATTTTAAATCGCTCAATGGAACTCTCGGGTGGAAACTGGTTATGGAGTGCATCTTTACGTTATTTTTTCATGCTCCCTTTTTTATTTCTCATCGTTTTATGGAGAAAAAAATGGACAACACTTTTTGAAGAAATGAAAAAAACCCCGCCCAATGGTTGTTATGGGGAACGATTGGTTTTGGTCTTTTTTATGCTCCGATTTGCTTTGCAGGCGCATATGGACCAGGATGGCTCATCGCTGCAACGTGGCAAATCACGATCCTTTCTGGCTCATTACTTGTTCCTCTGTTTTATGAAGAAATAAAAACAGCAAATGGTCCGATAAGAGCAAGGGGGAAAATACCTCTTAAAGGCTTATGTATGTCTCTAATAATTATTATTGGTGTTGGCGTTATGCAGTACGAACATGCAAGCCAATTGTCAATTAAGCCTGTACTTCTGAGTATCATTCCAGTCCTTATTGCTTCGTTTGCCTATCCACTTGGCAATCGGAAAATGATGGCCATTTGTGAAGGTAGATTAGATGTATTTCAGCGTGTTCTTGGTATGACTCTAGGTAGTCTACCTCTTTGGATTACACTAGCTATCCTTGCAATTTTCACAACCGGGCTCCCAACAAAAACTCAAACCATTCAATCATTTTTGGTTGCGATATGCTCTGGACTAATTGCGACACTTCTTTTTTTCCAAGCTACGAACATAGTTCAGCATAATATGGCTAAGCTCTCAGCTGTAGAAGCTACACAATCAATTCAAGTTCTCTTTGCACTGTTTGGTGAAATTATCTTTCTAAGTGCACCTCTCCCTACTCCTGTGTCTTTAATGGGGATGGTCCTCGTTGTTGGAGGAATGGTGTTACATAGTTATGTATCACGCATAGATCACCTTGAAGTGTCACCACGCAGTGATACGACAAAACAATTTTCGTAAATTTTAAAAAGCTCGCATCAGACGAGCTTTTTAAAGCTTTAAAACCATCCTAGCCGTTTTTAACGCATGTCCATTAAAAACATCATCATATACCGTTTCAATCTCGAACCCCTTAGCCTTGTAAAAAGAAATGCCTGTTAGATTTTTTTTTTCAACATTGATATAAATTTTCTTTACTCCTTCTAAATGTTTTACTCCTTCTTTCAATAATGCGGTCCCAATTCCTTGACCTTGGTATTCCTTATATAAATAAATTGCTCCTAGCTCTACCTTTCTCTCATCCTTCAACACTGAGAAATTAGCAAACCCAATGATTTCACCTTCATCTTCTGCAATTAAAAAAAGTGTATTTTCAAGTCTTTTTTCCATCATCGTATCAGAATAAGCTGTATTTAAAAAGTTTTCTTGTATATGTGTTGGGATAATCCCCTCGTATGTTGTTTGCCAGCTAGTTTTAGCAACACGTTGGACCTTTGGAATATCATCCTTTGTCATTTTACGAATATATATAGTCATTTTATCGCCCTCAATAGTTAAAAAATTTTACCCTATTACAAATTATAACATTTTTCAATTAGAAAAGCACAAGCGCCTTGATTAGCCCTGACAAGTACTGGAGTTAGACGGTAAGGCTAATTCAAACACCTTTAAATTAAAAATAAAGGCTGTTTTCGCAAAGATTGTTGCTTTTCGTAAATAACTATACTTTACGGATATAGCCTATCTTCGTGCTCTTTTCGCTTATTTACTAAGTGGTACTCTCTTGAAATTACTTATAGTTTCTACGATAAAAATCCAAAAGCCGATTTTTATAAGTCTAAAAGCAACAAACTTTTAGAAAAGAGCCAAAATAAAAAAGCAATGCCTATATACATTGCTCATTCATACATTATTAAATTCCGTTTTTCTAAACAGCAAATTTCCATGTTAAGTGTTTACATTGTTGTGGATAAATACACCAAAATGTGTATAAGTTGTGGATAACTCCTATAGTTATCCACTTTTCACCCTTTAGATACTACTTGTTACAGCTGATTTTATTGTTTTACCTGCCGTTATTTTTTTAATATGTTGATGAATGTTATCCACAATGAATTGTGCATCATAATCCATTGAAGCAACATGATACGAATTTTGTAATACAATCATATTTTTCTCAAAGGTATTTACTTGATCGAAAATAAACTCTGAGTTTGCTGGAGGAACAACATGATCAATCGCTGATTTAAAAATAACCGTTGGACTTGATACATATGTGACTTTATTCTTTGTGTCCTCCATTAAGTGTAAAAGCTGATGTATTGCTTTTAGCGGCACTTTGTCATAGGTGATTTCAAAAACTGAAGGTCTTTTTATATCTGGAGAACCTTCTTGAACATATAATGGCTTAAGCTTGTTACGGAATTCCTTATAACAAACATCTGTTACAGCAGCATTAATCAGGAAAATCCCGTCAACTTTTGGATTGTTTGCTGCCACTTGCAATGTTAAAGCCCCACCCATTGATTGGCCTACAATAAAAACCTTTTTGCATTGTTTTTTTAAGTTGTTGTATGCAGTCTGCAGATCGGATATCCAATCTTTATATGAGCTCGTTTCCATATCTAAATAATGTGTACCATGTCCGTTTAAGCGAGGAATGGATACAGTATAGCCATACTTAGAAAGTTGTTCTCCAATATATTGCATGCTTTGTGGTGTACCATTAAACCCATGGCAGAGTAACACTCCAACTTCATCCCCTGAAAAAAATAGACTTTCTGCACCATCAATAACTGGATGTAATTCAACGTTCACTTCTATTCCTCCTAAACCTAACTGTCTTTATTTTGCTCTATTTTAACGTTTTAATTATATTTTATAATTCATATGTGTTTACTTGGTTTTTATTTTACTCTATATTCCTATGAAAGACAATACTTTCCTGTAAGAAAAAAAACACCATCTTAGGAGTCTTAGCTCTTTTAGATAGTGTTTTCACCTATTCTACTTAATATTTCTTACTCTAAGCTCTGTATACTGGATAACCTGTAAACTTAAAATCTTTACCTATTTTTTGAAAGTCCATATGTGCAAGATCAATTGCATCTGCCATTTTTTCAATCCCTGATCCTTCAAAAAAGCTTGGTGATTGCTTGCCACCAATTAACTTAGGTGCAACATATAAAACAAGCTTATCAACTAATTGTTCGTTCAGGAAAGAGGCATTCACTTCACCGCCACCTTCGATTAGGACGGAGGATACAAAATGCTCGCCTAAAATAGTGAGAGTATCATGTAAATCGACACGATTTAAACCACTTGTCACAAACACTTTAAGACCTAGCTGTTCAAGTTTTTCCTTTGTTTCCACTGAGTATTGTCTTGATGTAAAGATCCATGTATCTGCTTTTTGATCTGTGACCACTTTGGAATCTAGAGGAATGCGTAAAGTACTATCTAATATGATTCGGATCGGATTACGACCATTTTGGATTCGCGTTGTTAATTCAGGATCATCCTTTATCACTGTGTGAACTCCAACTAGAATACCAGCATTTTCATGACGTAACTGATGTACATCTTTTCGAGCTTCCTCAGACGTTATCCATTTACTATCCCATGTGGATGATGAAATCTTACCGTCTAACGTCGTAGCTGATTTTAATGTAATGAATGGTTGTTTTTTCACAATAAACTTATTAAATACTTCATTCATTTTCCTAGACTCTTCTTCACAAATTCCTACAATGACTTCTATATTTGCGTTTTTTAAAATATTAATTCCATTCCCCGCAACAATTGGATTTGGATCTAACGTTGCAACGATCACTTTTTTTATCCCAGCTTTAACAATCGCCTCTGCACAAGGACCTGTTCGTCCATGATGTGAACAAGGCTCTAGGGTTACATAGATCGTTCCCCCCTGTGCTTGTTCTCCAGCCATTCTTAATGCATGAATTTCTGCATGAGGTTCTCCAGCCTTTAAGTGGGCACCCACACCTACAATTCGATTATGGTTGACGACAACAGCCCCTACAAGAGGATTTGGCTCAGTCTGCCCCTTCATTGCCTTTGCATTATTGATGGCTAAATTCATATAAAACTCATGTTCACTCAATCGGATAGCCCCCTCTAAAATGGCCTGCTCTTTCCATTTTTGTTTCTAGATAATGTCTATTATAGCTTGAAATGTCTCCCCATAATGGAATTCGATTAGAAACATTTGCCCCGGAACTCTGAAGTGCCTTTAGCTTATTAGGATTATTCGTAATTAGTGTGACCGGCAATTGGCGTAGCGTCTTTAACACTCTAATCGCTTCATCATAGTTCCTAGAATCATCTGCAAAGCCTAAATGTTCATTCGCCTCAACCGTGTCTAACCCTTCCTCTTGTAGTAGGTAAGCAAGTGCTTTACTAAATAACCCGATGCCTCTACCTTCATGATTAGCAAGATAGAAAAGAGCTCCGGCTCCATGCTCAGAAATCATTTTCATCGATTGTTTCAATTGGTAACCACAGTCACATCTCTTACTACCAAAAATATCTCCTGTATGACAAATACTATGCATACGGATAAGTGCATCTTCTGCACACTCAAAGTCTCCGTAGACTAACACACTTGATTGCTGACTATTTGCTAAATTGGTATAAGGTAATTTTTTAATTATTTCGTCTATATTGTCTTCTGTACCTTCATGTTTTTGAACATCTAACCAGCTATACCATTTAAAAAACACTGTTTCCCCGTCTAACTGAACAGGCAGTTTAATTGGCCCAACAATATAAGTAGAACCTCCATCATAAGGTACAATTTGTATTTTCTTTTTTATTGCATTTATCGGCATGTCTTTCATTGTTTCTATCATGATAAACCATCCCCCTTTATGAAAGTATCTATATAAATTTTTTAATTAAAGTTTAATCTTATCACTTACTTATTGTAAGTAAGTATAAATTCGGAATCCCATTTTCGTCAAGTACGAAGTGTGTAATTTCCCTTGCATGTAAATTTTGAATAGTAAGTAATTCAATTCCGAAAATGGTATACTATTCCTAATAATGGAGGGGATTGTATGGAAAATAAAGGGCTTTGTCCTAAATTTGAAAAGGCTGTTCATTTGTTAAGTAAACGCTGGACGAGTTTAATTATCTATAAGTTACTTTCTGGGCCACAGCGCTTCTGTACAATTGAATCTTCTCTTCCAATTAGCGGTCGTTTACTATCTGAACGGTTAAAGGAGTTAGAAGCTGAAGGAATCGTTAAGCGAGAGGTATATCCAGAAACACCCATTCGCGTGGAATATTCATTAACGAACAAAGGTCTAGATCTAAAGGCAATTATCGTTGAGATTGAGAATTGGTCAGGTAATTGGATTACTATTGAATAATCTATTAATCTATCAAATAGATATTTTGTTATTTTCATATATAATCAAGTCATGATAAATTCCCTAACTTTCGTAATGTAAGCTAGAATACTTTATTTTACTTGCAGATTGGATAAAATAAAGTTTGAGGTGATAACAATGGAACAAGTAAAAACACAAGAGCAATTTCAAGAATTAATTACTAGTAAGGAACCTGTTGTATTAAAATTTCTCACGGATTGGTGTCCTGATTGCAAAAGAATGGATATGTTTCTTCCATCTGTGTTTGAGGAAGTACAAAATGTTTCAATGTATGAAATCAACAAGGATGACCTTCCCGAAATTGCAGAGAAATATGATGTAATGGGTATCCCTAGCCTTCTGGTGTTTAAAGATGGAGAAAAGCAAGCACATCTTCACAGTGCAAATGCGAAAACACCTGATCAAGTAATCGAATTTCTGTCAGATGCATTAAAATAACATGAAAAAGAGACTGACTAATAAGTAGTTAGCATCCCTAGCATGGCTTGGTTGCTTTTATATTAAAGTCAGACTCTTCTTTTTTTATTTGAAAATGCTCATAATTTCTTTACTACATAAGCTTGAAAAATGATCAGAACCTTACAATTATGAAAAGAAGATAGATTGTCTCATTACTAATTAAGGGTGAATTGTTTTAATCTTACAAAAAATAGTTCTATCTACCCAAATTTTATGTAAAATAAAGAAGATATATAATTTAAGGAGGGGTTTAGTTGGGTGCTAAGTTTTTTAAAATTGCCGTTGTCTATTTGGTGATTGGTGTAACAATTGGGTACATCATGGGAATAACTCACAATTTCAGTTATACGTCTGTTCACGCTCACGTAAACCTGCTTGGTTGGGCCTCTATGGCATTATTCGGACTAATTTATCATTTCTATCCTAATGCGGGAGAAACCAAATTAGCGAAAACACATTTTTGGCTTCACAACATTGGTACTCCATTTTTAACTGGTGGTGTGTTCTTACTTGTATTTTTACAGAATGAAGCATTAACTGTGTTACCTATCATCGGTTCAAACTTTGTCTTAATAGGGATTATTTTATTTTTGATCAACGTATTCCGACACGTAAAAGATGAAAACCTTCGTAGTAATGTTTCATCTGATGAAAATGTATCGCTTTAATTAAATTGAATAGGGGAAGTATCGTTTAAGTATGCTTCCACCTTTTTATCCCGTAATTTGGTTGAAGGATTTAAGCCTAAAATACTCAAGAGGTTTTCAAGAGCATGATGCATGTCACTTACGAAACTAACGCCAATATCCATAATTGGGACAACAATGATATATTGACCACCGAAACTGTTTACCTCTGATAAATCATCTAAATCCTCATTTTTTTTTTACAATCACCAATGATAGCGATAATAATTAAGATAAAGTCCACAATTCTTTTCGAGAAGTTGTTACTGCTTTTGCTCCAGCTACAAAGACACTTTCTATTTCCTCTTGTTTTGTTATTAATCCTCCTGCAATAACAGGTATTCCTGTCTCTTTATTAACCTTTTCTATGAGATGGGGAACACAACCAGGTAAAACCTCAATGAAATCCGGTTTAACTTTTTCAGCCAATTTATAGCTTGTATCAATAGCAATCGTGTCCAATAGAAAAAGTCGCTGAATCGAAAGTATTCCATTTTTATTTGCTGTTTTTAAGACGCTACCTCTTGTTGAAATTAACCCATCGGGTTTTATTTTTTGGCATAAGAATTCTGAAGAATATTCATCATTTTTCAGTCCTTGTATAAGATCGGCATGTAGCAATATTTTTTTGCAATGACTCCGCGCATATCTCATTATGCTTTCTAATTGTGCAATATGAACTTCCAACATAACAATATACTCCATATTACTAGTAAGTACTTTTTCAAAATCCTTCATTGATTTTATAGCCGGTAAAACCTTTTGCCCATTAAAGCCCACTTCAGCCTCTCCTTTTCATACCTATTTATACAAAACCCCTATCGGTATTACCGCCACCATCAAAAATGAAGGGAAAATAAAATTTTACTACAAAGCCACACTCCAAAATGGTAGCCTGAACAAAGCTAACTCACTATTAGTTATTAAAGCTAACTTCGCCTATTTTTGAAATAGGATGTTTTCATAATAAGTTAGCGTAGTTCCGTCCCCATTAAAAACCTTTGTTTATTTCATGACAAGAGCAGGCTTTTTGTTTAAACTATGTTCACTGTTAATAAATCGTACAGTTCCTGATTTAGCTCGCATGACAATCGAATGGGTTGTTCCTTCCAATATTCCCTTTATATTGGACCCCTTTAAGCAATTCTCCATGCGTAACACCGGTTGCTGCAAAGATAGCATCATCGCCCTTCACGAGATCCTCCATCATTAAAACACGCTCTATATCAGAAATACCCATTTTTTCACATCTGCTTTTCTCACATTCATTTTGAGGTAATAGCTTCCCTTGAAAATCACCACCTAGGCACTTTAAGGCAACTGCTGCTAAAACACTTTCAGGGGCTCCTCCAGAACCTAGCAATAGATCTACTCCTGTATTTTTAAATCCAGTACTTATTGCCCCGGCTACATCTCCCGCAGGTAATAGTTTAATTCTAGCGCCCGTATGTCTGATTTTGTTAATGATTCTTTCATGACGTTCCCGGTCCAATATCGCCACCACAAGATCCTCGATGTCTTTATTTTTTGCCTTTGCTACTGTATTTAAATTATCAATGACTGGTGCGTTAATATCAACTTTCCCTCTAGCTTCAGGTCCAACTGCTATTTTTTAGCCATGGTCAGCAACAGGTAGAACTGCCATGTCATTCCATGTCCCAGAGGCAACTATATCTGTTCCCTCCAAAGGGTCAACAGCTACATCAACTCTAGGTCCAAAACCAGTTCCTAGCTTTTCACCGATATATAGCATTGGGGCTTCATCCATTTCCCCAATAACGACAGTTCCTTTCATCGGAATTGTATCGATACATCTCTCATGCTTTCTGTTGCAGCACCGTCTGCATCGTCTTTATTACCTCTTCCCATCCACCTGGCTGCTGATAATGCAGCCGCTTCCGTGACACGAACTAGTTCCATAGATAATCCTCTTTCCATCTATTCCCCTCCATAAAGTTATCTATTATTTTATAGATATATATATTTCCGCCTAAATACTTTGGAAATATGGTTGTTCCTCACTATCTAATGGGACAACTGCATCATGAATCTGTTTTTCTAGGTCCTCGCGGTAACGTAGTTCCTCATCCTTTGTCCAACATAGAATGGTAGACATGTATTTACTAACAGGTTCTTTCCACTCTTGAACCCATTTGATATCAAATAATAGCGCACTTGTTCTGCGCATAAAGAAATCACTTAATGTTGTTACCATTTCATGTTTAATTCCGTATAGTAGTGATGCATAAACCTCTAATGATAATCCAGATTCTAGCGCTTCATGCCCACTACGGTTTATTACATCATATAGTTCTGAAATGTTAGAACCATATCGTTTCACTAATTTTTCTGCCTCCTTCCTAGATAATCCTAGATTTATTCCTTTATCTACACTTTCTTGAATAAAGTTTGGATATCCTTTAGAGCCACCAACATTCCCTCCAGACAAAGTGATACGATCTGTAGAACATGAAGGAGAAACTTTACTATTACCACTTAATTGTTCCAACACAAGGTTGACTACATTATCAGCCATTTTTCGGTAGCCTGTAAGCTTCCCTCCGGCAATCGTTATTAGTCCTGAATCAGAGAGGAAGATTTCATCCTTTCTTGAGATCTCGGATGGATCTTTTCCTTCTTCATGAATTAACGGACGGAGACCAACCCAACTTGATTCTACATCTTCCGTTTTCAGGTTTAAGTTAGGGAACATAAAATTTGATGCCTTGAGAATATACTCTCTATCCTCTGTTGTCATTCTTGGATGACTTATTGACCCTTTATAATTTGTATCTGTTGTTCCAACGTATGTTTTACCAGCTCTGGGAATGGCAAACATCATTCTCCCATCGTTAAAAGGTGTATCGAAATAAACAGCCTCTTTAAGTGGAAATCGTGAACGATCAATTACAAGGTGAACTCCCTTTGTTAAATGAAGATATTTCCCCTTTTTAGATTGATCTTTCTCTCGTAACGAATCAACCCAAGGACCAGCTGCATTCACAATTTTCTTTGCATAAATCTTTTTCTTTTCACCAGAAATTTGGTCATTTATTTGTAAGCCTATTATTTTTCCATTTTCATATATGAATTTTTCAGCCTTCGTATAATTTACTGCTAATACACCACGATTAACTGCTTCCTTGATCACTTCCAAGGTTAAACGAGCATCATCTGTTCGATATTCCACATACACTCCTGAGCCTTTTAGCCCTTCTTTTCGTAATAGTGGTTCCCTTGAAAGTGTTTCACCGCTATTTAACATTTTACGACGCTCAGATCTTTTCACACCCGCTAGATAATCATAGACTTTTAGTCCAATAGATGTGGAAAACTTACCAAATGTACCATTTTCAATAATGGGTAACATCATCCATACTGGTGTCGTAACATGTGGAGCATTTTCATATACAATCGCACGCTCTTTACCAACTTCAGCGACTAATTTTACTTCTAGTTGTTTTAAATAACGAAGTCCCCCATGTACAAGTTTTGTAGAACGACTAGAAGTTCCTGCCGCAAAATCCTGCATTTCAATCAGTCCTGTTCTTAGTCCACGAACTCGAGCGTCTAAAGCAATACCAGTACCAGTAATACCTCCTCCAATGACTAGTAAATCCAATGGCTGTTTCTCCATTTCATTTAAATAAGTTGATCGTTTTAGGCTAGAAAATTCTTTCACTTTTTTTCCTTCCTTTCCGTAAAAGGGCTGAATATATAAAAAGGGACCACAACATTAACTGTAAATGAATCATTTACAGCCTTGTTGTGGTCCCCTCAAGTTCTCAGACCTTTATTTATTAACTTGTATTGTGGTAAATTTCATAATATATACTTATTTTACAATATCTATATTTTTTATCAAGGCTTTTTTTATTTACTTTTTTTGTTTAGTTTAAAGCCCATCGTTGCTTCGACTGCCTTTTTCCAGCCTTCATAGAGTGTATTTCTTTCATCATCTTTCATTGTTGGTTCAAATGATTCTTCGATTTTCCACTGTTTAGCAATTTCTTCGCGGTTCTTCCAAAATCCAACAGCAAGGCCTGCTAAATACGCAGCCCCTAAAGCCGTTGTTTCATTTACAACAGGTCGTTCAACAGATACATTTAAAATATCACTTTGGAAATTCATTAAGAAATTATTTTTTACAGCACCACCGTCAACACGTAATTTTTTTAGCTCAATTCCTGAATCTGCTTCCATTGCCTTCAGTACATCTTTTGTTTGATAGGCAAGTGATTCGAGGGTCGCACGGACAAAGTGTTCTTTCGTCGTTCCACGAGTTAATCCAAAAATTGCACCTCTTGCATCACTATCCCAATACGGTGTACCCAAGCCAACAAATGCAGGTACGACATAGACACCATCAGTAGATTCGACCTTTGAAGCATATCCTTCACTTGCAGGTGCATCATCAATCATTCTTAAGCCATCACGAAGCCATTGAATAGCTGATCCTGCTACAAAAATACTACCTTCTAGTGCATACTCTACTTTGCCATCTATTCCCCATGCGATCGTTGTTAACAATCCATTTTCTGAAGGAACAGCCTTTTCACCCGTATTCATTAACATAAAGCAACCAGTGCCATATGTATTTTTGGCCATTCCTTTTTCATAGCATGCTTGACCGAATAAAGCTGCATGCTGATCGCCAGCTACACCTGCAATCGGGACTGCCTCGCCAAAAAAATGATAATCAACAGTCTCAGCATACACTTCAGAAGAAGAACGCACTTCAGGTAGCAAAGACCTTGGTATGTCTAAGATCTCTAGTAACTCATCATCCCAAGCTAAATCATAAATATTATACATCAGTGTTCTTGAAGCATTTGTATAATCTGTGACATGCTCTTTTCCACCAGATAGTTTCCAAATTAACCATGTATCAATTGTTCCAAATAGAAGTTTTCCTTCATTTGCTTTTTCTCTTGCACCTTCGACATGATCAAGAATCCATTTTACCTTTGTCCCTGAAAAGTAAGCATCTATTAATAACCCTGTTTTCTTTCGAAAAATATCATTGTATCCCTTTTCTTTTAGCTCCTCACAAATTTCTGCAGTTTGTCTAGATTGCCAGACAATCGCATTGTAAACAGGCCTACCTGTTTCACTCTCCCATACTACTGCTGTTTCACGTTGATTTGTAATCCCAATACTAGCAATCTCATTTGGAGATACATCTGTTTTTGTGAGTACCTCTGCAATAACAGCCAAAATTGAACTCCATATTTCTTGTGCATTATGCTCAACCCAACCTGGCTTCGGAAAGTATTGTGTAAATTCTTTTTGTGCTACATCTACAATCTCACCATTTTTATTAAAAAGAATCGCTCTTGAACTTGTTGTCCCTTGATCTAAAGCCAACACATATTTTTTTTCCATGATAAATCCTCCCCATTTTTCACTATTTTCATAGTTTGTTTATATTACTTCCTGCTTCTTCATCTCTAATCCTTCATTTGCATTTGAAACTCTAGCTATTATTACGATCACAGCTAATATACCAATTAATATATATAATGCATTTATTGATCCACCTACAAATAAAGCTTGGTGGAACTGTGCACCTAATACACCGCCTACGATAGGTCCTGCCACTGGAATCCAAGCATACTTCCAATTAGAAGATCCTTTTCCAGCTATCGGTAGTAAAAAGTGTGCAATACGCGGACCTAGATCGCGAGCCGGGTTAATAGCATATCCTGTTGTTCCACCAAGTGAAAGGCCAATAGCTGTAATAAAGAAACCGACAATAATTGGATTTAGCCCTTCTGTGAATTCATTTGCACCAATTGACAGTATACCGAACACTAATACCGCTGTCCCTATAACCTCACTTATAAAGTTAGATGGAGTATGCTCAATAGCTGGATCAGTTGAAAACACTGCTAATTTTGCACCTTGATCCTCGGTTGCTTTCCAGTGAGGATAGTAATACAACCATACGATCGTAGCCCCAATAAATGCACCAATCATTTGCGCTGTAACATACGCCGGAACATCTGCCCAAGGGAATTCTCCTATTGAAGCAAACCCTATTGTTACTGCGGGATTTAAATGAGCCCCACTTACACTACCAACAGCGTATGCTCCAAAAGCCACCGCAAAGCCCCAACCCATGGTTATCACAATCCATCCAGAATTCTGTGCCTTGGATTTGTTAAGTATCACGCCACCAACGACACCGCCACCAAAAATAATTAAGATCATTGTACCAATGACTTCACCTAAAAAAGCTGACATATTAAAGACCCCCTTGTTTGTTAGAACGTTACTCATTAAACCCCTTACAGAATAACTAATTATATTATTTCTTGAAAATCGCTGTAAAAACCACAAAAAGACAGCTCATGCATTAAAAGGAATACATCCTTTTAACACAATAAGCTGTCTCTCAATGACTCATCAGCACGATTCTTAACTTGTTAGTGTCATTATAGATTGGAATTTTTGTTTTGTAAACGCTTTTTTAATGTTTTTTTGAGAAATTCATAATGACCATCTAAATTGTCATCATATTTACAATCACTATCATTAATCCCCCTGCCATCTTTTTTTAGGTGATAGCTGAGTTGAGCTTGAAATTCCATAACTCCACATACTTTTGGTCGCTAACTTAAAGGTATCAGAGTTAGATGTTATTTTTTGTCTTTTTTAGATATCAGCTGAACCATGGTCAGCTATATAGCCACCTCAACATTCAGTATTTGAGTAGTTAATTTGAAAAAATAATAAAGTGAAGTCGAACAAATCCAAAAGACGTGTTCGGCTTCACTTTTTATATACCAGATTAAATTTATCGAACCAACTTTTTCGTAATTCGACCAAGCATGAATCTACTTGATTCTCGAGGTGATAGCTCGATGTACTCATATCCTAGTTCGGCTACCTTATCCACGTATTAAATATTTAATCCCTCTTTAATGGATTTCAGCGTTAATTCGTTGGACCATTCTGGTTTATCAGGATAACCGAATACTGAATTTGTTACAATTCCGTCAAATTTCATTTCTCTTAATTTCCGATATAGTGCTTCAAAGTTTACTTCCCCTTCACCAGGGTTCAAATGCTGGTGAATGGTTACGTTCGCATTAGGAGGATTAACAATATATCGTAATCCAAATGCTGCTTTATGATTAAGAGTATCGGCAATTAGAACATGAGCAAGTAAATCTCCCGCTTCTTCCAAGTGTTTCTCTACATCGCCAACACCATCATCATAAAAGAAAGCATGTGCAACAGAATATACCAACTTAATCCAATCTTTATCTAGTGCACGAATCATTCGAATGGCTTCTATATTCAACTCAATAAAATCGTTAGGATGAGATTGTAAATTAAGTTTAATACCCTCTTTTTCAAATAGTGGCATTAGCTCTTCCATTGATTTAACAAAAGCAGCTTCACTATCAACCGGACGGCTTTTGTCTCCGGCAAATTCGCTGTTCATTAAATCTACTCCTAATTCAGAAGTGATTTCAATACAACGTTTCCAATTTCTCACTGCAGCTTGACGTTCTTCTTCAATGGGTGAAGACCATTGTTGAACAGGAAGTACAGAAGAGATTTTAACGCCGGCATCTAAACAATATCTTTTTAAATCTTTTATCAGCTGCTTATCAACCTTTGGATATTCATAAAACCAAATAAAATCTTTACGCGGTGAAAACTCTACATATTCATACCCTAATCTAGCAACTGCATCGATCGTATCTTTTAAATTTGTATTATCACGATAATGTGACGGATCATATGCTAAACGCAATTAAAACATCTCCTTTTTTTAGCTGTTTGGTTTTAACCGTTATCTGCTGCATGTTCAGCTTAGTATTCTTATATACAATTTGGAATGTTTATTTTAGTTTTGCAACGAAATCAACCATACTAAAAGTTAGATCCTCATACCATTTTTGGAATTGGTAAGTGTCTATACATATATGGATCTAAAGCTAATTTCATTGTTTTCAATCCTCCTATAAAATTTACAAATTATATATGAATTAACTAAAAATTTTCACTTCAATTGCTAATACTACAATGCTCTTTAAGCGTTATAGCTTCTTTTCTACTCCAAGTAATAACTAAAATGCTGGCTATTAATCCTAATATACCAGTAAAATAAAAACCTGCAGTAATTCCAAAACCTGAATTTAAAACACCCGCTATAAAAGGTCCTGAAAACATACCAAGTGCATATAATGCTTGATATACACCCATAGCTGTTGCTCTTTTTTCATGTGAAATTGATTCAATAGCTAATCCTAACAGGAGTGGAAATAGTATTCCGAGAGAAAATCCATTAAAGCCTTGTATGATCATTAGCAATCCTTTCGATTCAATAAAAGGTGTTAAAAGCGTAAAAAATGCTGATACAAGAAAAGCAGTTTTTAAAGACTTCCATTTACCTAACAGCGGTACAATAACTTTCCCCATAAAAAGTGTCGCTATAGCATGAGGAATCATAAATGAAAACACAATCAAACTAATATCACTAGCGTGAAGACCAATCTTTAAGGCATAGGCAGGGATGAAACCAAACATCGTAGTAAAAATAATACTGTGAGCCAAAATAGACAACAAAGAAACTTTTAGAAGCATTGGTTCTTTTATGACCGATGTAAGGTCTTTAACTTTTACTGGCACGCTCTCTTTCCCTTCTTTTTCCTCATAAATGAAGAGAGAAAGTATGGCAGCTATAATACTAGTAATTCCGCCTACCCAGAATGGAGCACTCCATCCCCATTCATTTACGATAAAACCGCTTAGGCTCATACCTATGAGTTGCGCTAAAACAACAACAAAGGAAATGCTGCTCATTGCTCGATGAACTTCACGATCAACAAAATAACTAGAATATAATACAGTAAAAACAACCCATGTTGCTGCTGCAATACCTGCAAGAGAACGGGCTATAAGTACCCATCCTAAGCTATCTGTTAATGCAAATACTAAACAACTAGTTGTACTTATCAGCATCCCTGCTACTATAAACGGCCTTCTTAGTCTAAAAAGATCAGAATAAATCCCAATGGGAAGCCTGAATAAAAATTGCATGAGTCCATAGCTACTCAAAACAATTCCTATAAATATATATTTACCTCCCATCGTTTCTATATAAGTAGTCAAAATAGGAAGGTAAATAAAATGCGAGAACCAAAGCGCAAAAGAAACAATTAAAAAAATATATTTATCTCTAACGGAATAAAGAGAACTCAAATTATCACTCCATGTTTTCTTAGAAGAAAGGTACCAGGTTTTTAAGCCTAGGTACCTTCAAAGAAATTACCAACGAGCTGTTACCATTTTCTTGCGTGTATAGAACTCTACTCCATCTGTACCATTCGCATGAAGATCACCATAGAACGATTTCTTCCAGCCAGAGAATGGGAAGAACGCCATTGGAGCAGGAACTCCTAAATTCACTCCTAGCATTCCAGCATCGATATCTTCACGGAACTTGCGAACATTACTTCCGCTGTCTGTATAAATGCATGCCCCATTTGCAAATTCAGATTCATTCGTTAAGGCAATCGCCTCATCCAATGTATTTACTCGAACAACTGATAACACTGGAGCAAAGATTTCTTCTTTCCAGATTGTCATCTCTGTGTTAACATGATCAAAAATCGTAGGGCCGACAAAATATCCATTACCACTAGCTGCAGCATCTTTACGTCCATCACGTACTAATGTTGCACCTTCTTTTTCCCCGATTTCAATGTATCTTTCAGTCTTAGCCTTATGAGAATCGCGAATGACTGGACCAAGGAATACACCATCATCCATTCCATTTCCAATTGTAAGATTATTAACCGCTTCGACCAATTTCTCCATGAACGGATCAGCTACATCTCCAACAGCAACAACAACTGCTGCCGCCATACATCTTTCACCTGCTGATCCATATGCAGCGCTAACAATTTGGTTAATTGCACCATCTAAGTCTGCATCCGGCATGACGATAGAATGGTTCTTTGCTCCTGCTAGGGCTTGAACGCGTTTTCCATGTTTTGACGCTGTTGTATACACATATTCAGCAACTGGCTGAGAACCTACGAATGAGATCGCTTTCACTCCAGGATGCTCAAGCAAGCCATTTACTACATCATGGGCGCCGTGTACAATATTTAAAACCCCATCAGGTAGTCCAGCTTCTTTAAACAATTCAGCAAGGCGATTCGCAAGCAACGGCGTACGCTCAGATGGCTTCAATACAAATGTATTTCCACATGCAATTGCTAATGGGAACATCCAGCATGGTACCATCATTGGGAAATTAAAAGGTGTGATTCCGCCTATTACTCCAATTGGATAGCGATACATCCCTGATTCTACATTTGTTGCGATATCTGGAAGCTGTTTCCCCATCATTAATGTAGGAGCTCCTGCTGCAAACTCAACACATTCAATTCCACGTAGAACTTCTCCGTGAGCTTCGCTATAACTTTTTCCATTTTCAATTGTTACTAATCGAGCTAATTCTTCCCAATTTTCAACTAATAATTGTTGGTATTTAAAAAGGATGCGCGCTCTGCGAGGTACTGCAGTCTTGCTCCACTTCTTGAATGCTTCTGCAGCTACTTCTACCGCATGATCTACATCTTCGCGACTAGATAGAGGTACGTGAGCTAATGTTTCACCTGTTGCTGGATTAGGAACGACCTCTGTTTTTCCAGATGTTGATTCTACCCATTGACCACCGATAAAGTTTTTAAGGTTTTGTACTGTCACAGCGTTTGACATAATAATAACTCCTCCCATTTTTTAAACTCTATTACCTACATGCTACCTTCATTAATTCTGTCATTATCCTATAAAGTATTTATCTACTTTTCTAATTAAAAACAAATGACATTGAGGTAGCAACATAACCCATGCTTTACTTACCAAATGCTTTTAGGAACTTGATCTCTGCATATGCGGATCATTAACACTCTCTGATAGAGCCTTTAGATGAGTGAATCCCAATGAAATCGATTTCAGTGAATAAGAATTATTTTCTTCTTACAAGACCCATTTTATATTATTTCACCATCTTTGTAAACGCTTTTCTTCTATTTTTTTACCTTTTTTAAAATTTCTATTCTTTTGTGGATAACCGAGAAAAACCAAGGTAAATCGCGCCTTTTTTCAGCATTCAACTGGGTAGTTCGCAACAAAAACAGATTTCATTTCGTATTAATTAGTCATAAAGTAGTTATCTTATTCTTTGTAATTATTAATTCTTTGTTTTAGAAATCGATTTCAATGATTGTAATGAAATGAATCCACTTAATCAAATTGAATCATTTTGTTAAATACTATTCAAAATTGGCTAATGTCTAAATCATTTCTAACGTTTTTCCAACTCTCGATTCAGAGTTACAGGACTCTCTAATGATTAATTCATCCTTCAATACAATTTTTTTCTTGTGCATTGTTTCCCCGTTTATTATTTTTAGTAATAACTCCATTGCTTTTTTACCAATTTCATATTTTGGTTGGTTAATTGTTGTTAGTTTAGGCTCATGTACAGAGGACATCTTAATATTATCAAAGCCTACCACAGCTAGATCATCTGGAACATTTAGGCCACTATCTTTTGCAGCTTTAATCGCTCCCATTGCCATTTCATCATTAAAGGCAAAAACCGCTGTAGGTGGGGTTTCTAATGCTAGTAATTTTAGCATCTGATTATAACCAGATTCAAATTCAAAGCTAAAATCACCTTCTTGAATATATGCCGAGACAATATCTAAATCATGGCTCATCATAGCTTGTTGATAGCCTCGTAGCCGATCTCGACTTAGTATAACGTTGATTGTACCAGTGATATGTGCAATTTTAGTATGACCTAGTCGGATTAAGTGTTCGGTTGCCTTTCTAGCACTACTAATGTTATCAATAGATACACTAGGAACATTTAAGCCATCCATATATTCACATGCAAGTATCATCGGAAAATGATTTGATATCTCTTCTAATTTTGTTTTATCTAGTCTAGCTGTTAGGAGAACCATCCCATCCGCTTGTTTCTGAAGTAATAAATTTATATATTTTTTTTCTCTTTCAATATCATTTTCTGTATCCCCTAAAATCACCTGATATCCATTGGTAACGGCTACATGTTCAATACCACGTAGCACTTTTGAAAAGAAAGCGCTTGTTATATCTGGGACAACAACAAGGATGATTTTTGTTTCCTTTGTTCTAAATTGCCTCGCAACAATATGGGGTTTATAATTAACTTGATTAATGACATCCAAGACCTTTTGTCTGGTTTCTTTGCTTACCAAATCTGGATGACTAAGTACTCGAGATACTGTTGCAGGCGATACATTTGCTAATTTTGCTACATCACTCATTTTCATAATATCAAATCGCTCACCTTCATAAAATGTATTCAATTATAGAAAAAGCAATATCATTTAAACGCAAATATAGAATATAGAATATGAAATATGAAATAAGTAATTTGCAATCGATTTCATTCTCTATGCAGATACATTCATTCATGCATACTAATCATTTTATATTACTCAGTATTTTTTGTAAACGATTTCTTAATTGGGTTTTAATCTGTAAAATATTATAACTATATGATTTTTTATATATAATCCCTGAATTTCGTATTTCATCAAAATTAATAACCATGAGGCATAAGAAACACATTTACTGTTTCAACACCTCATGGTCTAGATTTTTTGTGAATTTTTCGATACTGGATTTGAACCGCTAGATTCTCTTATGATCAATTCATCAGTCATTACAAATTTTTTCTTATTGATAGATTCTCCATTTATTAATTTTAATAATAACTCCATTGCTTTTTTGCCAATTGCATATTTGGGTTGGTCAATTGTTGTTAAATTAGGTTCAATTACGGTTGACATCTTAATATTATCAAATCCAACCACCGCTAGATCCTTGGGAACATTCAAACTACTATCCTTCGCAGCCTTAATCGCTCCTATAGCCATCTCATCATTAAAGGCAAAAACCGCTGTAGGTGGGGTTTCTAACGCTAATAATTTTAACATCTGATTATAACCAGATTCAAAGGTGAAATCACCTTCTTGAATATACGCCGGATCAATATCTATATCATGGCTCATCATAGCTTGTTGATAACCTCTTAGCCGATCTCGACTCAGTATAACATTGATTGGACCAGTGATATGCGCAATTTTAGTATGGCCTTGTAGGATTAAGTGTTCGGTTGCCTTTCTTGCACTACTAATGTTATCAATAGATACAGTAGGAATATTTAATCCGTCCATATATTCACATGCTAGTACCATTGGAAAATGATTCGATATCTCCTCTAATTTTGTTTTATCAAGTCTTGCTGTTAAGAGAACCATTCCATCCGCTTGTTTTTGAAGTAATAAATTAATATATTCTCTTTCTCTTTCAATATCATTTTCTGTATCCCCTAAAATTACCTGATATCCATTGCTAACGGCTACATGTTCGATACCACGTAATACTTTTGAAAAGAAAGCGCTTGTGATATCTGGGACAACAACAAGGATGATTTTTGTTTCCTTTGTTCTAAATTGTCTTGCAACAATATGGGGTTTATAATTAACCTGATCGATGACAGCCAAGACTTTTTCCCTTGTTTCTTTGCTTACCATCTCAGGATTACTAAGTACTCGAGATACTGTCGCAGGCGATACATTTGCTAATTTTGCCACATCACTCATTTTCATCGTATTCTAATCACTCACCTTCACTGTAAACGATGTAGTGGAAACAAAACAAACAAACTACTTTGTGTAAAAATGTATTTTATTTGTTCTCTTATTAATTTTACTTTTTTTGTGGCTCAATGGTGCAATGAGCAATATAATACTGGTTCAAATAAAGTCTTACTTATCTTTATTTTATCATGGAATGGACATGAATACGATTGTTTTCATTTAGCTGTTCTATTCATTAGAATCTTTAGAAATAAATAACAGTCATTTCTTTTATATAGCTTTCACGTTAAAAACAGCATAAGGGCTATCTTATTTATTAATAAGATAGCCCCTTTTCTTATGCTTTAATACTTGTGTTAAATTCTCTTGCTTGATTGCTCGTATTAAATTCCCTCATTTTAGCTTTGACTGTTGTAATAATCGCTTCTTTACCTGGTGTTGTTATTGCCCGATTATCATAAATTTCGCTATCGTTATTCAACACATTTCGAACAGCTTGTGCCCATGCTTGTAAGCATTCCGTATTAACGTTGATTTTAGCATGGCCTAATTCAATTGCTTTCTTTATTTGATAATCAGGTATACCTGAACCACCATGTAGTACAAGTGGTACACCTGTTAATTCTGAGATTTGTTTCATTTCATCAAATCCTAATTGGGGTTCGCCTTGATATGGTCCATGAACTGACCCAAGTGCAGCCGCTAATGCATCTATTCCTGCTTCTTCAACTATTCTTAAACATTCAGTAGGATCAGCATATTTCACTCCACCAATAAGTCCATCTTCCATACCGCCAACAGTACCAACCTCTGCTTCAACAGATACTTGTTTAGATCGAGCATAGTCAACCACTTGTTTGGTCATTGCAATATTTTCATCAATAGAATAATGAGATCCATCAATCATAACGGACGTAAATCCAGCATCAATTGCCTGCTTACATCTATCGAAGCTCATGCCATGATCTAAATGTAGAGCCACCGGAACGGTTATTTTCATTTCTTCTATAAGTGCTTTAACCATTGCAGTAATAGTTTTAAAACCACCTAAATAATCAACAAGTCTGTCAGAAGCCGCAACAATGACAGGCGCCTGTTCTTCTTCAGCAGCTTGTAAGATCGCTTGTGCCCACTGTAAACTATTTAAATTATATTGTCCTACAGCATATTTACCTTCTTTAGCTTTTAGGAGCATTTCTTTCATAGATACTAACGTCACTTATAGATCACCTCTCTTATCAAAAAATAACGAAGATTTAGTTAGCAACTATCTCAATATCATAATACTTCAAAACAACTTCAAGTGTTGTATTTTTAGCAGTTTTGATTGCTTCTTCAGCGTCTAATTTATAATATTCAGGTCTAAACAATTCAACTGAAACAGCACCTGAATAGCCTTTTTCTTTTAATGTTGATAAAATACTGTCCAGGTCAATTACACCTAAGCCAGGCCAAACTCTATCTTCATCTGTTAAGAAGCCAATTGGAAAATCTTCTGTATCATCAATATGCAAGATAAAGATTTTAGAGATATCAGCTTTTTTAAGATCTGCCAAGTCTGATCCCATCGCATGGAAGTGGAAGCAATCCAACACTAATCCAACATTTTCACGATTAACAGTTTCAACAATATCGTATGCCTGACCGAATGTATTAACTGTACACTGTGGATGCCCAACGAACTCAACTGCTATTTTAACTCCATACGGCTCTGCAATATCGGACAACTCTTTCAGCACTTCTACACAGCTATTTTTAATGTCTTTTTTTAAGATTTTTTCTTCTGTTACTAGTGGAACCGCTACGACATATTGAGCCCCTATCTTTTTAGCAACTTCCATCATATCTTTGAATTCACTAATAATTTCTTTGTATCCAGCTTCATCGCGGTTATTAAAGAAAACTAAAGCGTTTAACGCTAACGGTTTGATATGATTTGTGTTAAAAAAGTTAGCTAAATCATCAATTGATTTATCTTTTAAGTACTCAGGCAATTTGTCCATCGTACGGATTTCGATAAAATCGTAGCCGTGTTTCTCACAATACTCCAAGTCTTTCGCAAGATTAGAGTTTTCTAATGTTGTGGCTTCATTAAAACATAGTTTCATACTAAATCTCTCCCATATTGATCATTTTTTACGCATTTATATTAACTTTGTTTGATACTTGGTTATAAAAATCTGGTTTTTCTTTAAGGGAAACTGCTTCTTTCTCACCTGAATTCTGCGCTTTTATAGCAGCATCTGCTGTTACAGCTGCAATATATCCATCCCATGATGTTGGTCCGTTAGGCTCACCTGTATTTTTGATGGAATCCATGAAATCTTGTAATTCTACATCGTATGCATCGACAAATCGTTGCTTCCAATCCATTAACACGTTAGTACCCAGTTTAGCCTCTTTACGGAACGAGATACTTTGGAATTCCGGCAAACTCACAATACCCTCTTCACCAATCACTTCACACTGAATATCATAACCATACTTACAATTTACAAATACTTCAGCATTAATGACAATTCCACCATTAGTTTCTAGCGTTATAAGTTGTGGATCTTGTAGGTGCTCTGATGCATGTTTTGTTTTCCGTGGATAAGTAACTTGAACTGATTTGTAATCATCGTTAACTAACCAATGTAGTACATCAATTTCGTGAATTAACGTATCATGAATAGCCATGTCTGTTGTATAGTTTTCACCGACTTCTGGATTTCTGTGTGCACAACGGATCATTAAAGGCTCTCCAATAAAATTGTTATCAATAGCCTCTTTTAATTGAACATAACCACTATCGTATCGACGCATAAAACCTACCTGAACTAAACGCTTACCATGTTTCATTTCAGCTTCAACAATTTTCATGCATCCTTCTGCGGTTGTTGCTAAAGGTTTTTCAACGAATACATACTTTCCTGCTTCAATAGCTGCTAGTACACTCGCTTCATGTGCAGGACCCCAGCTCGTTACAAGCACAGCATCAACGTTTTCAGAAGCAATAAGAGCTTTGTCGTCTGGATATACAATAGCATCTAATCCAAAGCTTTCGACGGCATCTTTTGCTGAATCTTGGTTAACATCCGTAACTGCGACAATTTTTCCACCAGACAATTTACCATGAATTCGTTTAATATGTTCTCTTCCAATCGCACCAGTACCAATAACTCCAAATCTAATTGTCATTTTCATTACCTCCAAAGATTTTAATTTTATTCGTTTCGATTTCTTTGAATTGTTAACCAACGATTTCTTTTGTTTTTTTAAGTAATTTCTCATCAATATATTTTCTCGTTAGTAAAGCATATTCTAATGGATGAGCTTTAGATGGATCTTGTTCCGCTTCGATTACAATCCAACCTTTATAATTGTAATCAAGTAGGACTTGGTATACTTCAGTAAAATCTATGCATCCATCACCTGGTACAGTAAACATGCCATTTAAAAAGGATTGTAAAAACGACTCACCTTTTTCCTTACATTGATTCAGGACATTTGCTCTTGCATCTTTAAAATGAACGTGTTTGATGCGATCTATGTTTTTATTTAATAACGTCATATAATTATGATCAGAAACGTAAATATGTCCTGTATCATAAAGTAAATGCACATGTTTAGGATCAGTATTTGCCATTAGACGATCGATTTCTTCTATCGTTTGAACACCCGTTCCCATATGATGATGAAAGACTAATTTTAAATCATATTGTTCAGCGATTTTTCCAAGTTCATTTAGTCCTTGGCATAATACGTTCCATTCCTCATCTGTGAAGTATGGCTTTTCAGTGAAGACATTCTTATCTGTACCCTGAATACTGTATGTTTGTTCAGATACAACAGCTACATCTGCATTCACTTCTTGTAAATAAGCACAATGTTTATGAAATTCTTTAGACGCCTCTTCAATGCCATCACGAATAATAAAACTACTAAACCATTGACCCGCTACACGTAAGTTTCGAAGTTTAAGCTCTTTGTTTAACACTTTTGCTTCAGGAAAGAAACCACCAACTTCAGTCCCTTGAAAACCAGCCACAACGATATCACTTAATAGGTGTGACAACGTATTGTCCTTTCCTATTTCTGGAATATCATCGTTTCGCCAACCAATAGGAGCAATTCCCCAAAAAATATCTTGATTATTCACGATCATTCACCTCCAATTAATATTGCTTTGCATTTCTTAGTTTTTGTTGTTTCAATTCATATGCTTTTTGAACACCTTCTTGATTTGACACTTCGGGAACCCCCAGATTCCACCAACTACCTTCATAACCATCTGTCATTGTTTTTGGTAGCACTTTCATTTCAATCAAAGTAGATTTATCCTGTTTCTTAGCATCTTCTAAGGCCGATTTTAATTCTTCGACAGTATTCGCACGATACGATTTAGCCCCGTATCCTTCAGCTACTTTTGCGTAATCAATATTTAAAATTTGGTTGTCATCTGTTCTGAATTCACAATTGTAACTACCATTACCAAAATCCATTTGTAAATTATTAATACAACCATATCCAGAATTATCGAAAAGGAGCACATTAATTTTTTTATTGTACTGAATTGCTGTTATAAATTCAGAGTGCAGCATAAGGAAACTGCCGTCACCTACGATTGTGTACACTTCTTTTGTCGGATCAGCTAATTTTAATCCTAGTGTACCTGATACTTCATATCCCATACATGAGTAACCGTATTCAAGATGGTACGTGTTTGGCACCTCAGAATGCCATAAACGCTGAAGGTCTCCTGGAAGTGAACCGGCTGCACAAATAATAATACTATCAGGATCTATCGTGTCATTAATTGTAAGTAATGCAGTAGTTTGTACAAGTTCAGTGTTTAAAACATCTGCATATTCGTTTAATACTTCTTGAGAAAAGTGATTTTTAATTTCAGGATCAAAATTCTCTCTATTAAATGTCACTTTACTTAAGCGATCACGCTCGACCAACCATTCTTCTTTTAATTCAGTGATCGTATCGCCAAACTCACTCATATACCCTTCTAACATTGGGATTAATGCATCAAAGGTTGTTCTAGCATCAGCTACCACTGGGAATGCATCCAATTTATACGCTTGCATGCGGCTAACATTAATGTTTAAGAATTTAGTAGTTTCAAAATCAAATAGTGTTTTCGAGGATGTTGCGAAATCTGTAAATCTCGTACCAACACCAATAATTAGATCCGATTGTAGTGCTGCTTTATTTGCAGCTAGTGTTCCTGTAATACCTAGTCCACCTAAATTATTTTTGAATGAAGATTCAACAGCTGATTTACCAGCTTGAGTTTCCACTAGTGGAATATTATACCTTTCAGAAAATGCCACTATAGACTCGCGTGCCTCTGAATATTTCACTCCACCACCAACAACAATTACTGGTTTTTTACTTACTTTGATTAACTCAGTTGCACCTATTAATTCACGTTCAGTTGGTAATTTACGATCGATGTAATGGACACGTTTTTCAAAGAATTTTACATCATAATCAAATGCTTCACCTTCAACATCCTGTGAAATACATATCGTAGCAGGACCTGCTTTTGCTGGATCTGTCATCACTTCGAATGCTCGAATTAAACTCGACATCAATTGCTCAGGACGAGTAATACGATCCCAATATCTTGACAACGGTTTAAGTGCATCATTTGTTGTAACAGCAGCACTGTACTCTTGTTCTACTTGTTGTAAAACTGGGTCAGGTTGACGTGTAGCATAAGTATCCGCTGGCAACAATAATACCGGAATGTTATTAGCAAGTGCTGTACCTGCTGCAGTTACTAAGTTTGCTGAACCAGGGCCACTTGAAGTAGTAATTGCATATATTTTTTTACGCAGCATTTGTTTACTATAGGCAATTGCTGCATGTGCCATTCCTTGTTCATTTTTCCCTTGAATAATCTTTAAATTCCCTGGATCTTGTTCAAGTGCTTGACCAATACCTAATACATTTCCATGTCCAAAGATATTGAAAATACCTTCGACAAATGGAAATTCCTCTCCATCAATATGAACATATTGTTGATGCAAAAATTTAATTAAAGCTTGTGCTGTTGTTAGTCTAATTGTTTTCATATCCGTTCACCTCTATTAAATTGAAATGGTTTCGTTTTTGTCGATTAACCCTTTAATCTCTTCTTCTGTTGGCATAGCTTCTGATGAACTATGTTTACTTACAACAATGGACGCTGATGCACTTCCATATTTTAAAGCTGTTTCAATATCTTTACCTGTGATTAAAGCATATAAGAATGCTGAAGCATATGAATCTCCTGCACCAAACGTTTTCAGCACGTTCGTCTTGTAAGCTTGACCTCTAAATGTTTCACCTGATTTAGTGTAGGCATAAGAACCTTCTACACCATGTTTAATTACTACTAACTCTGGAGAATGTTTAAACAAATAATTAACTGTATCCTCGTTTTCACCTTCTGTTTTTCTATTTTCCAGTGCATCATATTCCTCACGAGTACCAATTACAACATCCGAGAGCTCTGCAACTAATGAATAATAAACAGCAGTTTCTTCAGGGTTTTCCCAAGAGTACGGACGGTAATCTAATTCAAAAATTACTTTTACATCATTCTTTTTAGCTAGACTTACTGCTTTTAACATCGCCTCACGTGAAGGGCTTTTTGACAAAGCTGTACCTGAAACAAGTAAGATTTTCGATTTTTTAATGTAATCTTCATTAACTTCAGATGGGGTCAAATAAAGATCTGCTACATCTTGACGGTACATTAAAATACTACATTCTTCTGGACTTTTAATCTCTGTAAATGCTAAACCTGTTTTATGACCATCTTGATCTATCACTAAATTAGAAGTATCAATACCAACTTCTCTCATATATTTTTCAATAAAACGCCCATGTTGGTCATCTGAAATTTTACCGATAAACCCAGCGTTTAAACCTAGTTTGGCACTACCGATTGCAATATTAGCTGGCGAACCACCTACATATTTTGAAAATGTCATTGTTTCTTCCATTGGACGGTTATACTCCACTGCATTTAAATCAATGCACGCACGACCAATTGCAATAATATCGAATTCTTTATCAGTATTAAATTTATAATTCATCTTAGATAACAGCTCCTATTTTTTTATTTTTTTATTTTTTTATTTTTTTATTTTTTTATAATCCATTCGTGATCAGGATCGTTGTAGAATTTCCAAATACGATTAGGCCCTGCCATAACGTTTAAATAATATGATGTATAGCCTTCAGGGACACCTACTGGGTGGTATCCTACAGGCACAATAACCATGTTACCGTTTTCTACAGTCATTGTTTCGTCCAATGAACGATCATCCGTATAAACACGTTGGAATACAAATCCTTGCTTCGGGTTCATTTCGTGATAATATGTTTCTTCTAAAAATGACTCCTCCGGCAAATTATCTTGATCATGCTTATGAGGAGGATAACTAGACCAATTTCCGCTTTCTGTGAAAACTTCAACGACTAGTAAACTATTTGCTGATGGGTCTGAATCGGGTAGGATATTATGCACCATTCGTTTATTGTTACCTGTCCCTCTTTGTTCGACACCATTTTCTGAAGCACTAATCAGTTTTGTAGGTAATTGTTTCTCTGATGGTGAATAGCATAATGCTACTCGGGCTTGGCTCACTGCCTCTACCTCAAAAGTACGATCATTTGATAAATAAACACTATCCGTTGGTGTCTTTTCAAATACAGATTCGCGAGTCCCTATATTTTCAAATGTTACTTCTTTATCTGAGACATTTACCTTACCTGTTACGGCTACAATGCAACACTCTTGCTTCCCTAATTCCTCTGTATATTTAGCACCAGGAGCTAAATCAATCATTTTAAAACCAACATATTCTAATGATGAATTTTCTGATGTCACTTCATGCACAAGTGTTACACCTTGTGCAATTACCTTATTATCTGGTTTTCGAAGCAATTTACTCATTTTTATCTCCTCCTTAATTGGTATTTTCAAATGTAAGAAATTCTCTTGTAAAGTCGAATTTGTTATTATACACCCCACTGCAATCGATTTCATTAGTGGAGTTAAATAATTGGAGAAAATGGAATTTAATATTATTATTCTTTCGATAATTCCTTCTATAGGATAATATTATAAGCGTTTTCAGTCAATGCTTTTTATCTTTTTCACGATATTTTTTCATTTAGTACTATTTCTCAAACCTTTTTAAAGCTTTATAAGTGTGATTACACCTAACAATATTACTTTCCTTAAAGTTTCACTACTGCAATCGATTTCATTTAATTTTATTTTCGTGAGATTTTTTTAGCTTACTGCCTTCCTAGATTTTATCCCGCGTTTAATATTATTGATTTTTGATAATTTTATAATAACACCAACCTAAAGCGCTTTCAATAGTTTAATTGAAATTTATATTTATTTTTAAATTCAACGGTTAAAGGTAAGATCATCATGCGCTTCTCATCCCCGTAATTCTCGCATCTTATTCCCCTGCAAAATGCTTAATTTTACACTTGATAGGAAAGCTATATTAAAAATACCGGACATGTCCAAAGAACGTTATCCGGCATTTTTAATATTTATCGAACAACATTTAGTCATTCGCTCACTCCACGAATTTACTTGTGTAGTCCTGTGCAAAAGTTTATTGTTTTATTCTTCACCAAAAAACTTAAACTAAAACATTTGTTATGTGTAATCGTTTTCAATTGAGTCAAGCAAAATAAATCATTTTGTAATTCTAGGACTGAAAAGAATTACTGTCTTTATATTACAAAGATATATTTTTGGATTTAAAAGACATTCTTATAAGCAACACATAATTCGCAACTTATATTATCAGTCCTCCAAAAGTTGGTAGACACTAATAAACATAAGTATGTGTTCGCTTTCTTTTCAACTCCAAAAATAATCTGACTTAATCATTTACATTGTAATTCTAGGACAACAAAGTACGACTGTCTTTATATTATGAAGACAACTATTTATACTTTAAAGACAATTTAAGAAGTGAACACTAAATTCGTTAGGTCTTATCTATTTAAAACAAGAAAACCCCTATTGCACAATGCTTGCAATGAGGGGTTTTTTTAGCAATCTTAATCTTTATATGAAGTAGTTTTTAAATCTGTATAGAGAGAGAAAGAGACCAGATGAAATTTCATCCACCAACTATTTGGAGTGGCTTCTTAAGACCAGATTCCATTATTTATATATATTTTCTCTTTCAAAACGTAATATTTTCGCATTAAACCTATAATTTTAATGAATTACAATTTTCCTGTTAAAAACTGTGCTTCCCCTAGTCCAAAACTCCAGTCGGCATCGCCATTTTCTGTGATGGAAACCATTAAGTCTTCAGGTGAAATACCACACTCAGACTCAAGATTTTTTGCAAGCAAATCATATAATTTTTCTTTTTGACTAGCAGTCCTAGCTTTGCTAACGATACTTATAATAACTAAATTCTGGCTTCTTTTCAAACCCAATCCTGTATCTTCGATAATTAGTTCATTGGAAGGATGCTGATGGACAATTTGATAACGGTCTCGTTGTGGTACGTCAAATGCTTCTAACATAGCGTTATGAGCAACATCTAATAATCTTTTTAAGGTCTTTTCATCACGACCTTCTATTAAATCAAAACGTAATAATGGCATGGAATTTCCTCCTTGAATTTTTTAATTAGTGTGTATACAATTCACCAAAATTATTAATAACTTCTTATTACTAAAAGTTGAATATATGGAGTTTGACTCCAAGCGAAACCTTTAATGAAAAGTGTGGATACTATTTCCTTTACCACTGTCACACCCGAAAAAAGTAAAGCGCTTTATATAAAGCGCTTTACAAATTAACCTCATTTAGCTATTTTATTCAAATTATCCTGGGCACTTTGATCATCATAGGTACGGAAGTAATGTTCTAACTCCTCAAGTGTGAGTCCCTTCGTTTCCGGCAAGAATTTCTTAACGAATGCCATGGCACCAATCCCCAGAACTACGAATATGAAGAACGTTGCAGACAAACCGATCTTATCTAATAATATCGGGAAGATCAAGCCGATGAAAAAATTCACTATCCATAGGCAAAAAACAGTGACACCCATACCGAGACCTCGTAACCGCGACGGGAATATTTCAGAGAGCATTAGCCAAGTTACTGGTGAAATAGCACCCTGCTGGAAAGCAAGAAACATGACTGTCAGCGTAAGCACAACATATGGAAGCGCGGCAGACCCTTCAAGTGTGAGTGAAAATATTCCAATAAGCAGAAGTGCTGTCGTCGTTCCTAACAGACCAGTCAGCAGCATTGGTCTACGGCCAACCTTGCCAAGGAGCCAGATGCCGACGAAAGTTGCTAAAACCGATATTACACCATTGGCAATATTACCGATAAGTGCGGCTTCTGTTTGGAAACCAGCATCCTTAAGGATTTCAGTACCATAGTACATAATCGAGTTGACACCCGTAATTTGCTGCACGATGGCAATTCCAATTCCGAGAAATACGATGCGACGCACCCACGGCACAGCCATATCTTTAAATGTTGCTTTTTTAAGCTCAGATTCTTCGGCGAAGGCTGCCTTAATCTCATTTAGTTCCGATTTTGCCCGTTTGTCCTCACGAACTTGTCGGAGAACACGAAGGGCATCCTCATTTTTTCTATTTGACACAAGCCAACGCGGGCTCTCAGGCATTTTAATCATGCCAAAGAATAGGAAAATCGCTGGAAGTGATGCGATGGCCAACATGTATCGCCAAACATGAGAGTTGTCACCCATTGTGTTACCAAGGATAGCGTTGAAGATGAAGGCCAATAGCTGCCCACTAACGATCATCAGTTCATTCTGGGTAACCATTCGGCCTCGACTCTCCGCAGGTGACATTTCCGCTAAATAGGTTGGAACCGTTACTGATGCTCCTCCTACAGCAAGTCCCAGCAGGAAACGAAAGATAACCATAACAGTTACATTCGGAGCAAGTGTACATCCAAGTGTGGCAATAAAGAACAAGACTGCGAGATAAAGAATGTTTTTGCGGCGGCCATTATAATCTGATAGTCGGCCGCCGAACACTGCACCGAGCGCAGCACCAAAAAGAAGTGAACTCGCAACGAGGCCTTCAGTGAATGAGTTGAGATTGAGAGCTTCGGACATATATGGCAACGCACCGTTAATGACACCAGTGTCGTAACCGAAAAGAAGCCCACCGAATGTCGAGACTAAGATAACTTTAAATAAAAACGACTTTTGGTTTACTTGTGTATTCAAGTTAATTTCTCCTTCCTAGGAACCTATTGGATATATTTTGGTTATGTTTTGGTTATCTCGATAATAATATTAAAAGCGCTTTCAGTCAATAGGAATTTTAGAAAATTCATTATTAAATTGAGATATTAATAGAAAAATTACTATAAATAAGGGGATTTTCAATTAAGAAGTATCCTTTAGAAACCATTAATTAACTTAGTAATTATTGAAAATTAACTATATAATATAAATATATGGTGAAGTTTTGAGTAATTGTTGTTAAAATATATTAACATACTTTCATTATTTAGAATGCGCTTTCATTATATGATACTTTTAATAATCATAGCGTAGTTCTTTTATATTTTTAGCTTCCAGCATTAAATTAACTATAAAAATACATGCAAATAAGAGGGATGAATATGTTTAAAACAGAACGGATTGAACAAATACAGGAATATGTTTTTGTGCATGAAACTGTATCTTTAGATGAGCTTGTCAAGGTGTTTAATGTATCAAAAAACACGATTCGACGTGATGTTCAGCAATTAGTTGAAAGAGGAAGAATTATGAAAGTCTATGGTGGAGTAGCTGTAAATCATTCAACACTTAAATCATTTAACGAAAGGCAAACACGTAATCTAAAACTTAAAAAATCAATTGCCAGAGCCGCAGCGAATTTTGTTGAGGATGGGGATATTATTTATATTGATTCAGGAACGACAACTCTAGAAATGGTAGAGTACTTACAGACAAAAAATGTGACGATCATTACTAATAATCTAGATTTTATTATTAATTCATTCCCGTATCAAAATTTAAATGTTATTTCAACAGGTGGAGTGTTTGACCGTAAAACAAAATCATTTGTTAATTTGAAAAATATGGATTTATTAAAATCTTATAATATCAACAAGGCTTTCATGGCCTCAACGGGCATCTCCATATCAAATGGTGTGACTCACTCATCCCCTCTTGAAAGTGAAATTAAGCAAACGGTTGTTAAAAAGAGTTCAAAAGTATATCTACTGGTTGATCACTATAAATTTGATAAATATGCATTAATGACCTATTGTAATCTGGATAAGATTGATTATATTATTACTGATACAGCCCCAAGTGAAAATTATCAAGAATATATAAAAAGGCATAATATTGAGCTAGTAAGCTCCGATAAACTGAATTGACATACAAAGGACTTAAAATGAATTTTTTATTAAAATTGTGAAAAAGTCCATTAAGCAACACTTTTAAGCAGACAGTTCTTTAACCAGAACGATATTGTACTCAATGTTACTAAACATATCTAGGGATGATTTACTACTTATGAGATTTCAGTTTGAATAAGGCTATCTCTTTCTTGATCAACATCTAAAAATCTGAGTATTTAATTGTACGATTTTCTATTGAATTACATCATATGAGACCATACTTAAGAAACAAGCTCATTAAGAACCTCCTCTTAATAGATGAATAAGGAATAAAGATGGCTCTTCAAAAAAAAGTAATGGTATAATCATTTGAAAAATGCTGAATCTTTTGTAAGACTTTCTATATTGGTATAAATTCTCTATTAAAAATTATTTCTCAAAAATCCAACAATTCCTTTTGAACTTTATATGTAGACTTAATTCCAGTGTGGTAAGAATATCTCGCAATAATGCTAGAGATTACTTCATTTTTATAAGTACATGATGGAAAATAACCAATTATTTTTGTCTCCCTTTTTTCCCTTTTACATCTACCATTCTTCTTATTAATTGATAGTGACAATTTCAAATCCACTTGCAATTGGTGTAATATTCAGTATGTTTTTTACAAAAATATCTATAACAAGAAAAACTGCTCCCTAAGGAACAGTTTTTCTTGTTATGAGATTGTTTTAAATTAATATTTGTTTTTCGAGTAAAAGACTTTTTTCCAAGTAACCGTTTTTTATAGAACAATATACCTTAGTATTTGACCTTCATGTTGAGTTTCGTGTTCAATGACCAAAAAGTCAGGTACTGCGAACTGCTGAAACCCTTATTTTTATGTTTAATAGTAAATTTCATAAAAAACAAAGTCGAATACTGGAATTCTAAATATAAAAGGTTAGGTTATTTATGTTAAAATTTGTAAGTTTTCTATTTAAACTAAGGGAGCAGAATGGTTTAACGATTTTCACAATCAAAAGTAAAGGAATGATACAATTATATTACAAGGAGGTTGTCTATTGCCATTAGAACAAGAAGTGATCGGTCTGTTAATTGGTGGTTTCTCTATCGTAATGGGAATTGCAATTTTAATTACATTGTTACTCTGGTTAAAAAATAAAAATAATAGTGCTCCATATGTCTTACATCTACTTTTTTTCTCAGTTGCAATATATTTCTCCTTAATGGCTATTTCCTTTGATTATAATCACACAATGGCATCTGAAGAAATTTCACTCCAGATAGGAATTTCTGGAGTTGTTTGGGCTTTGAGTATGCTTTGTTTACTGATTGGAATAGTCAAATTTTCAAGGACTAAAAAATATAGTGGTTCTTCTTAACGGGCACGATTCTAATCAACGGATAATAAATAAAATTAGCTTGGAGAAACTTCTCTAGAGATTGGTGTAAACTGTAATCAACGTGTTAAGGACTCTAAACTAATCGATGTTAACTTTGATGTAGAAGTTGATGCAAATTGCTCTGAAGTCAAACCACCAAAAGATGCAAAAGTAATTGAATCAACGAACCTTATTAAACATTAGTTGAATTAAACCAGCAGTATAAAAGGATCTTCCCATTGAAAAATCCTTTTTTTATCCCCAAAAATTGAGATTAAGTAGAATAGATTTGTATAATTTATTCATACGATATTTTTTGAACTTGTTCAACTAACACATTAGTAGAAGACTTTTTGTAAATATTACCTTTTCAATCTCTTTTCAACAAAGAAAATAACGAAAGCTGCGATTATAAAAAGAACTAAAAACCCTGCCACTAAAGTAGAAAAATCTAAACCAGAGAAATCATTTTTATTCCCTGTGTACTCCTCTTCCCTGAATTTATTTTTATTCCCTTTGTACTCCTCTTCCCTAATAGCTTTTTTATACTTACCATATTTGTCTTGAATTGCAATCGCTTCATCTATACTAATACCTTCGATTGAATAATACTTAGTCCCTTTCTGATAGGTATTTGAAAAATTACCAGAATACGTTCCTTCGACATCAGAATACTTTGTCACATGCCCTATTTCTTTATCTATTACTTCTATAAATTCTTCATCACTACTACATAAATAAAATCATCCCAAACCACAAATGAATATGCCCAATCTGCTAATGGCTTACTTGGAAATAAAAAAGCATTTAATAAAATGGCTCAGTTAAAGCTCACTGTTGATTTTGGCACTTTGTTGATTGGAACGGATACGTGAGACTCCTGCGGGAGTGCGAGTCCAAGGGAGACCCCACAGGTGCAAAGCACCGAGGAGGCTCCCGGACCGCCCGCGGAAAGCGAACGCCTGCAGCGGAAATCAACAACCAAGTTTAACAGAGCCAATAAAATAAAGAATATTGCAAAAGAAAATAAATGATTAGACTTCATACAATTCCCCCTTTATCTTAAATTAGACGTATAATATTTTATCTAAGTTTCACTTGTTCCTTATTAGACTGATCGTTAGTAAAAAGGCGTATCTGCTTATAGTAGATACGCACCCGATAGTTGAAGAAGGTCTTTTAAAGAAAAACAATATCTTTAGGTGATATTGTTTATTAACGAACTTCTCTTTCATTTCTTCTAAGACCCAACAGACCTGCTCCCCTAATAAATCCCGCTACTTCCAATCGGTATTATTATCATTGGTGTCTGATGTAGTTAAGTTATTGGCTAATTATTTAATTAGTTATATTCATATTATTGTTATATAAATTGCTTCGACATTCCTGCCTAGAGCCAAAGTTGAAGCAAAGTACATAATATAAAGGGAAATTTTTTCCGTATGGCTTTTTCCCTAATTTCATTAATAAATAACGGCTCAGATTTTACTAATACTATTCGTTAAAAATATAAACCAATTCAACGTTATATTCCTTAAACAACCAATTTATCTAAAGAATATCTTAGTTGTTTTTAGGGATTATAAAAGTGTGGTCAAACCACTTAAAAGGGAGGTCCACAATGAAACTTTTTCAACTAGGGAGGACAATTATGGGAATTTTAAGCGATAATCCACAAAATGAACCGATGCATTATGGTGAAGTGTTCGGTGTTTGGAGTTACCTTACTAGTACAAAAGGTTTTGTAGCTGGGTACCAAACATTCATCAACCATACAGGTGATACTGACCTTAAAAAGTTTCTTGAAGACTGTATACAATCTATGAAGCAGGAAATAGAACAAGTTGAAAATCTGTTAAAAGTTAATGGTGTTGGTCTACCACCTTCCCCTCCAGAAAGACCAAAAGCCTCTCTAGAAAGTATTCCTGTTGGGGCTAGATTTAGTGACCCTGAAATTGCTGCATCTGTTTCTAAAGATATTGCGGCTGGGCTAGTTACATGTAGTCAGATTATTGGTCAGTCCATTAGAGAAGACATCGGTATGATGTTTGGTCAATTCCATACTACAAAAGCTCAGTATGGGGTACGTTTATTACGAATAAACAAGGAAAAAGGGTGGTTAATTCCTCCACCACTTAACGTACAAGCACCAGAACTTGCACATGTATAAAGTTTTCAGCCTCCTCCTCAGGGGGCTTTTTATAAAGGTAAAGGTAAAGCCTTATCTAAAAATAGTGAATACTGGTCATTGCTTTAAATAGGTTTAACTGTTTATTAAAAATGATGCATCGTTTCTTATTCCTCTAAACTGCCCAGTTAGTGCAATAAAAAAGCCTTACTCCTTCTTGAAGTAAAGCACCCGTTACTTTAAGTATAATATTTCACAAAGTTAAAATTTCTTTTTCCCTTTTACTTAAACAGGAATCCGTTGATAACCATAAGTTTAGTGCCTCGCATCTAAAAGTAATTTTATCTCTTTTATTTGTTCTATGTGTCGCTGTTCATGCAAATATATGTGTTCAATCCATTGGTTAAGTGGTAATTCACCAAAGGCAGGATGCTTTACTTATTTTTCCGTCAATATCGATTTATCCTCTATTGTACTAAGGAAAGTCAGCAATTTTTTTCTCGAGTCGTTTAACAAATCAATGATTGACTTAACTTCAAATGGTTCTACATCTGGTTCAACGATTTTGGGAGCTTTAATCTTTTTCGTTCGATCCAATATAAGATGAACGTTTTTACGTTCTTTTTGAGTATTATCAACCTCTTTTAACCCCCATGCAATAGCCTTTATTGTTGCCTGTTCCACTAAAACTAAGTGATGACAAACTTGTCCTATACTCCACTTATTTATACCAGGACTATCATTAAATTGAGTATAACTTAATGAAGTAATCTCCTTTACTAAGTTATTTCTTGTTTCATACAGATTGTCATTTACTAAATTACTGATGAAATTCTCCCTTCACCAGAAAGTAAATACCTGGGTTCCTATTCTGTATATATCCTCCACGATGAAAAGTATTCTTTGAGTTTTATTTTACTATCCTGCTTTCGTTCATATTTACCTTCTTAAACCAGCCTGACCCGTTAGCTCAATAAGTAACTTCCACAGAAAAAAGCATTAATCCTGCCTGTTGGATCAATGCCCCTTTAAGTTGAGGAAAGACTAACGTTTTTCTTGCCTACATCATCAAAAACAATATCACATTAATAGTTACTATAGTTATTATTAATCCAAATATAAACTTTTTAGCAGAATAAGTTATCCTGCCTTTTTGTACTCCCTTAAAAAGTAATATTGAAATTATTAATACTACTAATAGTACAGAAGTTTTTAATTCACCTCTATTAACAAATTATTTCTATTAAGTTGATTTCAAGGTCATAGATACCTCGAATATAACCAGAATTTTGATCTTATACTTATTTTAATAATGCATCTATATAATTCAATAGAGGAACCTTATCCTCCTTCTTCAACTATCCTGCCACGTTAGTTAAAGAAAGAAAAAAATGAGTTACCACAGCAACTCTTTATAATCTACAACTATTGCACCCTTTACTTGAAGTAGAACTTGACCGAGTGAATTATAGTATTCTCCTTAGCAAAGGCAAACCCGAAGTAATAAATCATAAATGAAATAACGAATAACGCTTCTCCAACTAATACAATAAAGTTCAATCTTTGATTGTTCTGCAATTTTTCTAAACTCCAATATGAAATATATAGACGCAAAATTCCAAGTATGATTGAAATAACAATGACAAAAAGGTTTTCCGTTATTACAATAGCAATGAGATAGATGAGCCAATTCATCACGAATACGCCAATTATTCTGAACAGAAACATTCGCCATTTTCCTAATGGAAGAAGCTCACTTTCATCGACATCTTTAAGGTTATTTCTTATTTTTTTAAACTGAAATAAAACCTCTATATTGTTCCAAATTAGAAACAGCCCAAAAATAAACAAATATATATCTTCACTACTCCAATTGAAAAAGCTCAGTTTAATTTCCCCCTATTATTCTTGTACTATTAAGGCAACAACCACTTATTCTAGCACAATATTCCATATCCTAGGATAAATTAAAAATTCGTATAGCAGTTATAAAACTCTTCTTCAACCTGCTTCGTTAGCTATAAGAAAAAGGTTGCCGCAGCAACCCTCTGCTCTTAAATTCAAGCACCCGTTAGTAAAAATTATTTGTAAGTATTAGACTTAGAACTTCGATTTCTATTGGCTCTAAATTCTATACCATAATAGAATACAGAAATTAGAAACTTTTAGAATTAAACAGAAAAAGACTTGATCCAATAATCATTAGATCAAGTCTTCCAAGGTAGAAAATTTTTTGTTAAATAACTTCGGTACCCGACTTTTTTGTCATTCAACATTTCGGACTTTATTGTAATTTACTTACTCCACAGTTACACTCTTCGCAAGGTTACGCGGCTTATCAACATCACAACCACGGTGTAGGGCTGCATAGTAAGAGATCAATTGTAATGGAACAACTGCAGCAAGTGGTGTAAGCTGTTCATGAATGCTTGGAAGGACGAAACTATCGTCTTCTTCTTCAAGTCCCTTCATTGAGATAATACAAGGGTTAGCTCCACGCGCTACAACCTCTTTTACATTTCCACGAATGCTTAGGTTAACATGCTCTTGAGTAGCTAATGCAATAATGGGAGTACCCTCTTCAATTAAAGCAATTGTACCGTGCTTTAATTCTCCACCTGCAAATCCTTCTGCTTGGATGTAAGAGATTTCTTTTAGTTTTAATGATCCTTCCAGTCCTACGTAGTAGTCTACTGAACGACCAATAAAGAATGCGTTACGTGTCGTAGAAAGAAACTTGTGTGCGATAGCTTCCATTTCTTCTTTTTGATCACAAAGAACTTCCATTGCGTTTGCAACAATTCCTAGCTCTTTTGTCAAATCAAATTCTAAAGAAAGCCCTTTTCCATAAGCTGCAACAGCTGCAAGAATAGATAGTACCGCTAATTGTGCTGTATATGCTTTTGTAGATGCAACAGCAATTTCAGGACCTGCGTGTAATAAAAGCGTATAGTCCGCTTCACGAGATAATGTTGATCCTGGAACATTTGTCACCGTTAATGCTTTATAACCTAGCTCTTTAATTTGTACTAGTACTGCACGGCTATCTGCTGTTTCACCACTTTGTGAAATAAAGATAAATAATGGATTTGCAGAAAGCAATGGCATATTGTAAGAGAATTCACTTGCAATATGCACTTCCACTGGGATTTTAGCCCAATTTTCGATAAATTGTTTTCCTATTAAACCTGCATGGTAACTAGTTCCTGCTGCGATGATATAGATGCGGTCAGCTTTATTCACTGCGTTTACGATTTCAGCATCAACTGTTAAACCACCGTTTTCATTACGATATTTCTCAATAATTCTTCTTGTAACTAAAGGTTGCTCATCTATTTCTTTCAACATGTAGTGAGGATATGTGCCCTTTTCGATGTCACTTGCATCAAGCTCCGCTGTATAAGGTGCACGTTCAATTACGTTTCCTTGTAAATCTTTAATCGTAACAGATTCACGCTTAACGAAAACCATTTCTTTGTCCATTATTTCCACGTATTGGTCAGTTACTTGTAACATTGCCATAGCATCTGATGCAACAACGTTAAAGCTACCATCTCCCAATCCAACAAGAAGCGGACTTTTGTTTTTTGCTACATAGATCATATTAGGATTTTGCTCATCTATTAGCGCAATTGCATAGGAGCCTTTTAAGACTGATAACGTTTGACGGAACGCTTCCTCAATCTCTAATCCTTTTGCTACAAACTTTTCAATAACTTGAACAATCACTTCTGTATCTGTATCACTTTTCAGTTGAACGTCTTGTAAATATTCACGTTTTAAAATAGCGTAGTTTTCAATAACACCGTTATGCACAAGAGTAAATCGACTAGATGTGCTTTGGTGTGGATGTGCGTTAACTCGGCTTGGTATTCCGTGTGTTGCCCATCTTGTATGACCAATTCCTGTTGATGCTTCAACCTTTTCATCAACACTTTCACGTAGCTCAGCAATACGACCTTTTTCCTTGAAAATATGCACTCCATCTTGATTCATTGTTGCGATTCCTGCAGAGTCATATCCACGGTACTCTAATTTTTCTAAACCTTTTAATAAAATTTCCTTAGAGTCTTGTTGTCCGATATATCCTACTATTCCGCACATATTCGTTTCCTCCCATAGTGTGTGTAACTAGGGACAGGAAGTCATTTTCGGAGACATTCACTGTCCCCTCACACATGTTTTATTTTTGGAAGGCTACGCTTCTCCCTTTGTACAAAAAGTTACCTCTTTGGTTTAAGGAAAAACTTACGGCTGTAACCAATCAGCCGGGAGGCATCCGCCGAAAATTCGATAACCTCCATCCTCGTCAACTAAGTTATTTTCGATCCCTTAGTTCAGGCGCTTTAAATTGTTAAACTTTCTTTAACTATGCTCCTTTCTTTATTAGAGAACATACAAAATTAATAATACAACACAACAAATTAAATCGTCAATCAATTTTTTCCATCCTCTAACAATCCTGCTGAATTGTTATACTTTTAGTATATGTAAGATAACGTATTCATGTTATTAAAAAGGCGGGTTTCCCCGCCTCGATCATTATTCTATTCCCATCTCATTCTTTACTACTTCTACAATACGCTCAACATACACACGACATTGCTCTTCTGTTGGGGCTTCTGCCATGACACGTACTAATGGCTCAGTACCTGACGGACGAACTAAAATACGTCCGTTACCATTCATTTCCTGTTCCACTGCAGTAATAATTTCTTTTACTTTTTCATTTTCTGTTACTCTGTATTTATCTGTCACTTTTACATTAATGAGTAATTGTGGGAATTTTTTCATTTCACCAGCAAGCTCTGATAATTTTTTCCCAGTAAGCTTCATAATGTTTACGATTTGTAAGCCTGTTAGAAGTCCGTCACCTGTTGTATTGTAGTCAAGGAAGATAATATGACCTGACTGTTCACCACCAAGGTTATATTCATTTTTCTTCATTTCCTCCACTACATAGCGATCTCCAACAGCTGTTGGTATACTGTTAATTTCATGCTCTTCAAGCCCTTTGTAAAAACCAAGGTTACTCATAACAGTAGAGACAACTGTATTTTTCTTAAGTCTACCTTCACTATTTAAAAATTTAGCACAGATATACATGATTTGGTCACCATCAACAATATCACCATTTTCATCAACTGCAATAAGACGATCACCATCACCATCAAATGCAAGACCGATATCCGCATTCTTCTCCTTTAAAAATGCCGCTAATGCCTCTGGATGTGTTGAACCAACTCCATCATTAATATTTAACCCATTTGGAGATGTACCCATTGTAGAAACATCTGAATCTAAGTCGGCAAACAAATGCGTAGCAAGTGATGACGTTGCACCATGTGCACAATCTAACGCAACATGAATACCTGTAAAGTCCTCATCAACTGTTTGCTTCAAGAATTGAAGGTATTTTTGTCCACCCTCGAAATAGTCATTAACTTGTCCTAAATTTTCACCAATTGGTCTTGGTAGGGTATCCTCTTCTTGATCCATTAAACTTTCAATTTCAAGCTCTTGCTCATCTGATAATTTAAATCCATCTGGACCAAAATATTTAATCCCATTATCTTGAACAGGGTTATGTGATGCTGAGATCATAACTCCAGCTTGTGCACCAAGTGCCTTTGTTAAATACGCAACACCTGGAGTAGAGATAACACCTAATCGCATGACTTCAGCCCCAATTGATAGGAGACCAGCTACAAGTGCACCTTCTAGCATATGACCTGAAATACGAGTGTCTCGACCAATTAAAACTTTTGGTCTTTCCTTATCTTTTGTTAAAACATATCCACCAAATCTGCCAATTTTAAAGGCTAACTCTGGTGTTAATTCACTATTCGCAACTCCTCGTACTCCATCTGTACCAAAATACTTTCCCATTGGTTTCGCTCCTTTATTTAATCTGCCTTATTAGGTAGAAGAAATTTTCACTTTTACTTTTTCTTGTTGTAATGACCATGTAATATTTTGTGGACCATTAACCTCTACATTTACTTCATGTTCACCGTCACTAAGGTCTGACAGGTTTATATATAATTCAATATCAGATGATTTTATATTCTTCATTACATTAGGTGCTCCATATATTTTAACATCAAGTGTTCCAGACTCTGGGTCAATAACCTCAAGTACCTTACCTTCGGACAGACCAACAGCTTTTACCGATTTGTTTGTAAACGACTTTTCTTCTTGCTCATCTACATCAACCTCGATCTCGAGCTTTTCAGGATTTACTTTGTTCACCCCATCTGGTATAGGTACATCTACTTCCAAAACGGTATCTTCTTTAATTTTACTAAGATCAATTTTCACTCCATCAATGAATTCAAGCTTTTCCAAAACATCTAATGGACCATATACGGTAATTTCATTTGGTTTTGGTTCAATACTAGAAATACTTAAACCTTTTCCAAGTTCACCTTCTCTTACGATTTTAAACGGCAATTCCTTACTAGGACTTATTATTGGCACTGTTACATCGACAACAGAAGGTTCAACTTCAACAGGTAATATATTTCCATCTCGGTCATAGATCGTAATTCTAGATTCCTTGTTAATCGTTTCTTTTGCATTTTCCAGATTTACTACAGCTTTTACACTAGATATTTGATCGATTACTTCTTTAGATGCTGTCACTCGAATGCCGTTTGGGTTGACGATAGGCTGATCAGGAGTATATCCTTCCTCTAGTTTATCTTCATTGAGAAAATCAACTTCGACTGAGAAATCCTTTGTTACTTTCTCTTCAATTGAAACTGTAATAATTGAAGGATTAATCCTTGCCTTTAAGTCTTCAGAAAGATTTTTATATGCAAGATTAACTCGATGAGTCCCAATTGATAGGTTTGTTAAGTCTGCATAAATCTCAAAATCTTTAAGCTGCCTCGCCTTTGTTAGTGCGCTCGTTGTCCCCTCTAACGTAACATTAACTGACTCAGGTACACCTGTTACAACGAGGTTTTCTTGATCAAAATATGTAACCACTGGTACATCTGTGACAGAAGCCTTGTCCTTTGTAGGTGATGGCGTTAATGGTGTTGATGGTTGTTTTACGGGAGAGCCTGATTCAATATTAACTGATGCATATAGCATCAAAGCCAAAAATAAAGCGATAACTCTCATAACCCAATGATTATTCATCAACTTATCCATTCTTCTTTCCCCTCCATTGCCAACGGGTTGAGGAAACAGCTTTTGTTAATGAAATTAACTCTTGTTGAAGAATCTCTCTTAATTCTTCTTGAGTTAAATTTCGATGAAGCTCGCTATTACGGGTAGCCGATACACTTCCTGTCTCTTCAGAAACAATAATTGTTAAACTATCTGTAACCTCACTAATCCCTAATGCAGCACGGTGACGCGTACCAAGCTCCTTAGAAATAAACGGGCTTTCTGATAGAGGTAGATAGCAAGCTGCTGCAGCTATTTGATTCTTTTGAATAACAACTGCCCCGTCATGAAGTGGTGTGTTAGGGATAAAGATGTTAATCAATAATTCAGAGGAAATCAACGAATTTAATGAAATTCCAGTCTCTATGTAATCGCTCATCCCTGTTTCTTTTTCAATAGACATTAAAGCGCCAATACGTCGCTTAGCCATATAGTCTGTTGCCTTCACAATTGCCTCAACGGTTATTTCAGGGTCATCCTCTCCAGGTAAACCACCTCGAGAAAATAATCTTCCTCTTCCTAGCTGTTCTAATGCTCTGCGCAGCTCTGGTTGGAATATGATAATGATTGCTAAAAACCCCCATGTTAAGGCTTGGTCCATTAACCACTGTAAAGTGCTTAATCCTAAATACTGACTCAACATGCGGACTACAATTATCACTGTAATTCCTTTTAAAAGCTGTACAGCCTTAGTTCCCCTTACGACCATAATCAATTTATAGATAACGTACCAAACAAGGAGAATATCAACAGCTATGCCGAGGTAATGCAATATTGGTATATCCTCATATCCCATTCACTCGTCCTCCATGAGTTTCACTCTTTTTAATCCTAAATGATTTTGTTTGATAACTCTAATATTATATCACTTCATGAATTAAAATGTAAAAAGGCCACCATAACGATGACCTCCTGTTTAACGAAAAACACCTACAACATCCTTTGAGAGGGATTTTATATGGTACCATAGCCATTCAAACATCTCATCAACTTCTTCTATCTCTCCCGTTACATGACCTGCTGATGCCAAAAACTTCTCCCCATTTATGACTATGACGTCTCCTTTAATCGTACCTTCAATCATTAATGTTCCGTTTTTAACTGTAACATCACCATTCACTACTTCTCCCTCAGGAACCGTGACCTTACTGTTCTCAACAACTAAGTTTGGCTGTTTCGAAACACTAAAGTGTTGATCCTCACTCCAGGCTGAAAATAGGCTTCCTGTCATTAGAAAGACAAACAGAGATGCTGCTACCAAAAGTGGGTGACCCTTTAACCAACGATTCCAGGATACTGTTCGCTTTTCTTTCGGTAGTCTATTCATAACAACTTGGGTGAAATCTTTTGGAGCTTCAATATGGGATGTGCTTTGGACAAGAGCAACAGCCTTTTCAAGTTCATGAAAATGTTGATAACACTCTTCACAAGTGTGAAGATGATCTTTTACCTTTTTTTCTTCTTCACCAGATACTTCATGATCCATATATTTATGCAAAAGCTGAACAAATTCAGAAGAACAGCTCATATATTCTCACCTCATTATAAGTGCCTTAATTGTTTTCTAAGTGCTTCTCTCCCTCTGTGAATCCGAGTTTTGACTGTACCTACTGGGATGTCTAAAATTTCGCTAATTTCTATTAATGATAACTCATCTATATATTTTAAGACAATGACAGTTCGATACTTATCAGGGAGCTTTAAAATTTCTTTTTGAATTGTCTGTTGTAGCTCCATAGTTTCTAGCTCATCTTCAGGTAATGCTACATCTGCAGGGACTTGGGAGTACATTGTTAAACCATCTGTTCCAGAAACCTCTGCATCTAGATAATAATCTGGCTTCTTTTTTCGAATTCGATCAATTGAAAGATTCGTTGCAATTCGGTAGAGCCAAGTAGAGAACTTTTTATTCATATCATACATATGAATATTTACATATGCTCTTATAAATGCTTCTTGAGCAATATCCTCTGCTTCATGTGCATTTCCGAGCATTCGGTAACATAATTGATAGATTTTATCCTTGTACAAATCAACTATTTCAGCAAATGCATTTTGATCGCCTTTTTTTACTTGCTTAATACGTTTTTTTACAATCGTTTCCATTTATCATACCTCCGCACTCTGCGGGTCTCTTTATATACGTATAAGGTTTCATTTAGTTTCATTTTTTTACATAAGAATATTTTAACAAATTATGGAGAACTTTAGGAGATAAATTTTTAATCTACTTACTTCTAGAGAAGAATTGCAGAAAAAGAAGGACTACATGTAAATAGTCCTCGATCTTCATAGAAGTTTTTCACCAAACAAGAAGCCCATTAATGCAACAGCAAGGGTTGCCGTTTTATTTTTATCATTTAGAATGGGATTAACCTCAACAAATTCAGCAGAGGTAATTATCTTTGCTTCAGCAAGCATCTCTATAGCTAAATGACTTTCTCTTTAGCTAATGCCTCCATTAACTGGCGTTCCAACTTTTTGTGCATCATGAGGATCTAATCCATCTAAATCTAATGAAAGATGAATTCCATCTGTTTTTTTTGTAAATAATTAATTGTTTCCTCTATGACCAAGGTCATGCCAAGTCGATCAATTTCGTGCATCGTGTACACTTTAATTCCTTTTTCTTTAATTAATTTTTTCTCACCATCATCAAGTGAGCGAGCACCTATTATAACAATATTCTCCGATTTAACTTATGGCGAATATCCCCCCAAGCTAACAGCTAAAGGCATACCGTGGATATTACCTGTTGGAGAAGTTTCGATATTATTAAGGTCCCCGTGTGCATCATACCAGATGACACCTAGATTGTTATAATGCTTTGACACACCAGTTAATGTCCCTATTGCCATACTATGATCACCTCCAAGGATTAAAGAAAATGATCCAGATTCGATGACATTGTTAACAACAGTTGTAAGTTTTTTATTTGCTTCTACAACAGATCTTAAATATCGTAGACCTTCGCTTGAGGTTTCCATTGGTGGTCTACCAATTTCAATATCTCCACGACCTTCTATTTCAATGTTTAATTCTTCTAACCTTTCAATTACCCCAGCATACCGAATAGCACTTGGACCCATATCGACACCCCTACGCATCTGTCCTAAGTCCTTATGCATTCCAATAATGGAAATTTTTTTATTCATAGTAACCATCCTCCAAATACCACTTATATACTATTGTAAGGATGACTCAACAGGATAAAAATATGTATTCAAACACAAAAAAACCATAAACATTGTCTATGGTTGTATTTATCAATTTAATTTGTTTTGGTGGAGCCTAGCGGGATCGAACCGCTGACCTCCTGCGTGCAAGGCAGGCGCTCTCCCAGCTGAGCTAAGGCCCCAATGTTACCCTATGGAGCGGAAGACGGGATTCGAACCCGCGACCCCCACCTTGGCAAGGTGGTGTTCTACCACTGAACTACTTCCGCAAATGGTGAGCCATGAAGGACTCGAACCTTCGACCCTCTGATTAAAAGTCAGATGCTCTACCAACTGAGCTAATGGCTCATTTTTAAAATGAGTATTACTATATTGTGTTGCTTATGTACTTAACGCCCAAATTCCAGAATACTTTTACTCTAAATAAAATGGCTGGGCTAGCTGGATTCGAACCAACGCATGACGGAGTCAAAGTCCGTTGCCTTACCGCTTGGCTATAGCCCATTGAGAAGCTGCATGAGAACAATTCCATGAATATGCTTCATGAGTAATCACACAATATCGTCGACTAGTAAATACACTTAAAAACTGCTAACCAACTATGTAATACATTTTCACCAAAATATATCAGGTATACATGTACAACATATTATAAACAGAGTTTATTAATAATATTCACATCCAACCCTGGACAAAATCAAAGATAAACAAATTATGAAATGGATTCCCATTTTTCATCGTTTATCTACATCATTTTAATTTAATTGAATGGTGGAGGGGGGCAGATTCGAACTGCCGAACCCTAAGGAGCGGATTTACAGTCCGCCGCGTTTAGCCACTTCGCTACCCCTCCATATGTGTGAAACAGTGCCGGCGAGAGGACTTGAACCCCCAACCTACTGATTACAAGTCAGTTGCTCTACCAATTGAGCTACACCGGCATATTTAGTGTATTGTATAATTAAGTTTTTCTTACTTACCTGTCACCCAAATCTCAGGAAGATTAATCAAGAAGCAGCTCGATTTGTGTGCTGTAGCACAGCTTCGATGCTTATTCGATCGTGCTCTACCAATTGAGCTACACCGGCGTAATTAGTGTAAAGTATAATTAAAAATCATGGTGGAGGATGACGGGATCGAACCGCCGACCCTCTGCTTGTAAGGCAGATGCTCTCCCAGCTGAGCTAATCCTCCGAAGCACTGTACGTGCAAGTGCATATGGTGACCCGTACGGGATTCGAACCCGTGTTACCGCCGTGAAAGGGCGGTGTCTTAACCGCTTGACCAACGGGCCATTAAGTTTTTCAAACTCTTTAGATAAGCTTCCAACCGGGCTCGAACCGGTGACCTCTTCCTTACCATGGAAGTACTCTACCAACTGAGCTATGGAAGCAATGGCTCCGCAGGCAGGACTCGAACCTGCGACCGATCGGTTAACAGCCGATAGCTCTACCACTGAGCTACTGCGGAATAATATAACAGCCTGGCGACGTCCTACTCTCACAGGGGGAAACCCCCAACTACCATCGGCGCTGAAGAGCTTAACTTCCGTGTTCGGCATGGGAACGGGTGTGACCTCTTCGCCATCATCACCAGACAATTACGACAAGAATTATTATACTATTTTTCAAGAATATATCAAGTGTTTTTTTACAAAAAACTTTTATATTCCTTCAAAACTAGATAACGATTTTACAATTCAATTCACTTTTGTTTAACGCTTTTTAT
>JBNJJO010000025.1:0-69589 GCA_051750265.1 Bacillota bacterium
CCTCACTTGTTGTGTATTATTCTACTTGCCCTTATTTTCATTGTCCAACTAAGTGTAGCCTATCCACGTTATGGTGATAAGAAAATAGGTATTTTGGTTCTTATGCACGTAATGAACAACATCAAACAAGTGATATAGATATATTGATTGAGTTAGACAAAAATATTGGATTCGAATTTCTCGATATAATTGCGAATAAAGGAAAAAAACAATTAGTCAGAAGCCATACATTTTAAATTAGCATTCACCGTTAGAATAAGAAGTTACTGTTCTTGTTGAAAAACTCACTATATAGTACATATCTTTAAAAATGTTGTTTTAAAAAAATTTTTTAGAGTTAAATAAACTAAAAATACCTATAAAGTATAAATTGTAGGTCCAATTAAAAAGTCAACATTGGTCCAATTGCCATGTCGGATAAGTCAAATTATCAGGTCAACTAAAGTGGGACTGTTTCTGACATTTAATTGATGTATGTTTATAAATCTTTATGAATCATTCCTCATGGGTAAACTGTATAGGTGCTAATATATTTATACATAATTGCGAAGCTGTGCTTTTTGGACTAACGAACAGAATAATTTTAAAAAATAGAGCAGATGCATTTAGCAAACTATAAGAAATTACAAACAGAATGAAAATGGTAAAATAAATTGGAATGAAAATTAAATTCTTCACACTGGAATTTTGGTCACATTCTTGTCGCATAAAAATAATTAGAAAATTGAGGAGGAATAAATATGTCAAAAACAAATCAAAAAATCGTTGCGCATTTATGGTATGACAATGAGGCAAAAGAAGCAGCCGAGTTTTACGCTTCCATATTCCCGGACTCAAAAATTACGGATGTAACAACAATCCACGATACACCATCAGGCGACTCCGATGTAGTCTCTTTTGAGCTTTGGGGGCAGAAGTTCATGGCAATCAGCGCAGGGCCTTTGTTCAAGTTCAATCCGTCGGTGTCTTTCATTGTTAATTTTGACCCATCGCGAGAAAAAGACGCGAGAGATAAAATAAATGAGGTTTGGAACAAATTGTCCGAAGGTGGCACAACTTTAATGCCACTTGATAAGTATCCGTTCAGTGAGAGGTATGGCTGGATTCAGGATAAGTATGGGTTGTCCTGGCAGTTAATCCTTACTAATCCAGAAGGTGAAGAGCGGCCTGCAATAGTGCCTTCACTTTTGTTTGTCGGCGATAAATGCGGCAACGCGGAAGAGGCGATTAACTTTTATTTATCAGTATTTAAGAACGCAAAGCAGGGACTTATCGCACGCTACCCTAAAGGCATGGAACCTGACAAAGAAGGAACAATCATGTTCTCTGATTTCATGCTTGAAAATCAGTGGTTTGCCGCAATGGATAGCGCGCATGAGCATAAATTCAGTTTTAACGAGGCAATCTCATTTAAGGTGTACTGCGAAACACAAGAAGAGATTGATTACTACTGGGAAAAGCTCTCTGCGGTTCCTGAAGCCGAGCAATGCGGCTGGCTGAAAGATAAGTATGGCGTATCCTGGCAGATTGTGCCAAGTGAGATGGACGAGATGATGAGCAAGGGCACACCGGAGCAACTTGCGCGCGTAACGAAAGCATTTCTTAAAATGAAAAAATTTGATCTTGTGGAATTACAGAAAGCATACAAGGGATAATGAGAATACAGACTATAGAAGATCTGAGTTAGTCGAACAAATGACGGAAGAGTTCAGAGAAATGCTTAAATAAAACTAAATTTTCCATTTATGAATGATATCTTTACATAAAAATGTTATTGAACTATCTGGTAGCTTTTGCTCAATAACCAAAATTATAATTGAGCCGAAAAAAATGCAAGTTTTTATTCGCCACTTACATATTTTCGGCTCCTTTATATACGTAATGTCAGATTGCGTTTCTTGGTAATTTAACAATTGTTTATATGTTAATCATTATACTTAATTGGATGATCCAATACCATTTACATTACATGCATGGTTCTGGTATTCATGCCATGATTTGAATGTTTAATTCTATTAATTCTAGATTACTACCATAAAAGTTATCTCAAATGAGGTAAGGGTTTTTTGTAATTATGTGTGATTTTGAATTGTTCATGAATATAAAAACAGCTTTTGTACGCTAGTACAAAAGCTGTTTTATGACCATTTATTTTTTTAATTTACATATAATCGTAAACAGAATCTTCAAAATAGAGCCAGTGATAATATTCAATCTGTGGATCTGTCATCTTGGAAATTTCTTTTTGATTGAATTTTTGTTTTTCTAATAAATCTTTCACTTTGGATTCTCTTGCTAATTGGCTCATTTTAAGTCCTCCTTATGTATAAGAGTAACGTTGTAGTTACAGTCTTGTAAGCGTTTGCTTGTTTTCTTGTTTTTATTATACATCTCAAAATTAGATGAAACAAATATCAATTTGAGATTATTTTTCAAAAACTAATATAGAAAAGTTATTTATTGCTGCGTGAGTCTTGATTCATGATTATCAAGATCGTTTGTATGAATATTTTAATAAAAGCCGTTCCTAATGAATTAAGGTATGGCTTTCTCTTAATGAAGAAAAAGATATTCCTCGAAATTAGCCAATCCTACACACATATAGCTTTTACAATAGAAGAATCAGAATTTGATATTATGTTCCATAAACTAGAGCAATTGAAGGTAAAGATCCTTTCAGGTCGTCAAAGGGACGAAAGAGATATAAAGTCTATTTACTTTATAGACCCAGATGGTCATAAGTTTGAATATTTCACACAGGTACTTTACAAGACAGACTGGATTATTACAAAAAGGAAAAAACACATATGGAGTTTTACAATTAATGATTTCCTTTTGCAAGTAGAATTGCATTGGAGAGATTGTGAAGGAATGTACTTAAAGTAACGGGTTCGATGCTTTAAGTAGGTATCACCTTTTTCATATTCGACTAACAAAACAGCTTAGTTGAAGATAACAATTCTTTAACCAACCGTTGATGTTAGTATGATCGTAATAAAAAGAAGCACCAAGAGACGCTTCTTTATTTACTTTTACTAAATTTTAAAAGGTTTTCTTTCTATTATTTAGTGCAGAAATCTTTGATCTGTCAGGTGCAATAATCCCTAAACGTATGGAAACTGCAATCGAAATAATAGCTAGAATAGAAATCATTGAGACCACCCCAATCCATCCAAAGTTACTATAAAGTGTGCCACTTGCTGTTCCCCCAATACTTGAACCGGTATAGTAAAAAAATAGATATAATGAGGCAGCTTGTGCTTTATCGTGAGTAGTCGCTTTTCCAACCCAGCTGCTTGCAATGGAATGACTTGCAAAAAAACCATAGGTAAAGATTGCGATCCCTAAAACTTTTAGCCATATATTGGGATTTAACGTAATACAACAGCCGATCAATAAGATAAGGATCGAAAGCTGCACTATTTTTCTTTTTCCATGTTTATCCGCCAGCATTCCCATCCAGATTGAACTAAACGTTCCAACAATATATACGATAAAAATAAGCGCAACTAATGTTTGACTTAAATTATAGGGAGGTTCAATGAGTTGAAATCCAATATAGTTGTACAGAGATACAAAGGCTCCACTTAATAAAAAACCAATGATAAAAAGATATATCAGTGCAGGTTCTTTAAACTGGCTAAACAACGAGCTCACTAATCGTTTTATCTTAAATTTTTGTGGTTTAAAATTCGTAGAATGAGGAAGTAGTATCCAAAAAATAAAACTTAAAATGAAACTTATAAGGCCAATTCCCATTATCGCTGCATGCCAATCAATATAATCAGTTAATATTCCACTAATGATACGTCCCGACATACCACCAAAAGAATTCCCGCTGATGTATATCCCCATTGCCATTCCTAAGCTTTTTGGTTCAATCTCCTCTCCTAAATAAGCCATTGCGACAGATGGAAGTCCAGCCAGCGTGATCCCTTGTAATATTCTTACTGCTAGTAATAAATGAAAACTTGGCATAAATGACATTAAAATGGAAAGAACCGATGATAAAACCAGAGAGATGGTCATTACTGATTTACGTCCGAATACTTCCGATAAAAAACCGGCAATTAACATACTAATCGCCAGAGCAATGGTGGTAGATGATAGGATTAAACTTGAAACAGCCGGCGAAACCTGGAATTCCCTTGAAATTTCAGGTAGTAAAGGCTGTGATCCCCAAAGAATGGCAAATGTACTAAATCCACCTGCAAATAAAGCCAAATTTACTTTCCAAAATGTACTTGTCCCACGTAGAATATAATTCATTTTTCATACAGACTCCTTCTTTTTATAAACGGTTTATAAATATTACGAATAAATGGTTAATGATCAAAATATGACTGCAATATTCTCTTTTAGACATGTCCAGCCCCTTTTGTACGGGTTATTCAAACAAAAAAATGCTAAAGATAGAAACTACAATATCCTCCTTCAAAAGCATTACAATGAATAATGGTTTTAAGCGGCATCAACAATTTTCTTTATCAGTTTAACAAGGTATGATATATATGAAAAATATCTATTTTATATCCAACTTATATGATAAAGGTATAAATTGATAAGGAGTGTTTGGTATGGATATTAGAAAACTTGCATATTTCCTGGCGATTGCTGAAGAGGGGAATATTACAAAAGCGGCAGAGCGACTTCATATTGCCCAACCACCGTTGAGTCATCAACTTAAATTGCTGGAGGAAGAGTTGGGAATCATACTTTTGGATCGAAATACTCGAAAAATACAGATTACTGATGCGGGACGCCTTCTTCAGAACAGAGCTAAGCAGATCATAGAGCTTGTGGATAGGACAAGAAAGGAATTAAAAGATTTAAAAGAGGGACTTCAAGGTACACTTTCCATTGGCACAATCTCATCAGTAGGAGAAATGTTACTGCCAGATAAAATACAAAATTTTCACAGGAATTATCCAGGTGTTGATTTTCGTATCAAAGAGAGTAGTACATTTGAAATTCTTGAATTGGTTAAGGGAGGGATCGTCGAAATTGGGATTATTCGAACACCATTCAATCAGGATACCTTTGAGTGTATTCCCCTGCCGGATGAGCCGATGGTGGCTGGCGCATTGGAATCAGTCTGGCATGACGATTCAAAATGTTTGGATTTAACAGTATTTAAAGGCAAACCGTTACTTCTGCATAATCGGTATGCAAATTACATAGAAGAGGCTTGCAGAAAGGCTGGTTTTGAACCAAGGGTTAAATGTAGGATTGATGATACAAGTTCGATGTTGAAATGGGCAAATTTCGGAATGGGAATAGCAATCATACCTAGAGATATGATCCCATTGGTACCAAATGTAAAACTTCATTTCAAAGAGATAATGGAAGAATCCCTTGAAACAAGAATAGTGGTAATATGGATGAAGAACCGTTACCTTTCCACTCCAGCAAGACATTTTTTGGAGATGTTTAAAACATAATTTATTACGATTTGCTTTCTATCCTTTGGTTACTTTTATGGTCAGGGTCGGCTCGATTTTTTTAAAAAATTTTGCAAAGCATGGATAAGTCATTTCGGCTATTATTTGTTTGATTGTTGTTCGTTTACTCTCGGTAACTTTTTTCTTGAAAGTGGACCAGTAATCTTTCAACTAACGGTGTGCAAGAGTTGAAGATTAAGGGTTGCTTTGGCAATCCTTTTTCTTGTTCAGTAAAGGGGCAGGTTAAAGAATAAGATTCCAAGAGTGTTAATATCCAGAGATGTTTGCGACTTTTTAACTTATATCTTACTAATACTTAAAGAACGGTTTCACTATATTTTGTTATTTTAGGCTGTCTTTTTTAATAATTAAACTTTTTTTTACGATAAATGGATAGGTGTGGATCAACATGCGGAGACTGAAAGTAATGGTCATTATTGCTAGTTTGCTAGTAGTGTGCTTTACTCTTTATTTATTTCTTTCTGATTCCAATCAAACAAAACAGATAAATGTAGAAACATCGATTATGAATGGAGCGACAGATTCTGATGAAACGACAGATGAATCTACAACTGAAGAAGAGAATGTTTCTGAAGATACAGCTCCTGAGAAAAAGGAACAGGTTGAGGTTGTTTCTAGTGATATTGCAGATGAAGAAGAGGAAGAAGTCGTAGATGGCGAGAATGTTAAACTCATCACAATAGCAGAAGGTATCAAGGAAAAGGTTAGGGAAGTAGTAGAAGGTGTAATCAAATTATTCAAAAAGGATTTAAAGATTGTGGCAATAGGTGATTCCCTCACTCAAGGTGTAGGAGATGAAACAGAAAGTGGCGGTTATGTCGGGATCTTAAATAACACGTTTGAAGATAATAACATAAATATCACCATTGAAAACTATGGGAAAAGAGGAAACCGTACAGACCAATTATTAAAACGTCTAGAAAAGGAAGAGATTGCAGCATCAATTCAAAATGCTGATATTGTTTTAATCACAATAGGCGCCAACGACATTATGAATATTGTCAAAAACAGTTTTACTAACCTTCATATAGAGCTTTTTAAACAAGAAAAACTAGAATATCTTGAGAGATTAACAGCAATTTTTAATAAGATCAATGAAATAAATCCAAACACAAAAATTTATTTAATTGGTTTTTATAATCCATTCGATCGTTATTTTGGTGATATTGAAGAATTACAAATGATTGTTAACGATTGGAATGCATCTGGTAAATCCGTTACAGAAGAATTTGATCATGTAAATTATATCCCAATCTCTGATTTATTTAGTGATTCCGACATAGAGTTATTATCTGATGATTATTTCCACCCAAACACTAACGGATATAAACTCATGGCAAAGCGTGTCTTAGAGAACTTGGAAGAAGTTAGCGTCGAACCAGAGGTCATTACAGAGGATGTAGAATAAAGATCTCTTATACAATTGTTTTTGAAGTAATCTTCTTCAACTTAAACTAGCTTATAACTTTAAATATAAACCATATCAGCTAATAGTTTGTTAACATTTTTCAAAAAGGCTCTTTTCTAAAAGTTTGTTGCTTTTAGACTTATAAAAATCGGCTTTTGGATTTTTATCGTAGAAACTATAAGCAATTTCAAGAGAGTACCACTTAGTAAATAAGCGAAAAGAGCACGAAGATGGGCTATATCCGTAAAGTATAGTTATTTACGAAAAGCAACAATCTTTGCGAAAACAGCCTTCAAAAAAGATTAACAACGTCATGAGATACTAAAAATGTTCATAGCTTTATAGAAAGGTAGGTTAGATTGTGTCAAATAAAGATCGTGTAAAAGTGTTAGACCCCCAATCAGCTTGGTTACAAAGCTACATTGGTTCTTCAGAGAAACAACAACAATTATATAAAAGAACATTATTGGTTGTTGTCATATCCCAAATTTTTGGTGGAGCAGGACTTGCAGCAGGAATAACAGTGGGGGCACTTCTAGCCCAAGACATGTTAGGTACAGATAGTGTAACGGGAATTCCTACTGCGCTATTTACTTTAGGGTCAGCAGGGGCTGCACTACTTGTGGGACGACTTTCTCAGCGTTTTGGACGTCGCTCTGGACTTGCGGCAGGATTTTTGGCTGGAGGTGTCGGTGCCGTTGGAGTAGTCATTTCAACATTAACAAATAGTATTATACTTTTATTTATTTCACTGCTTATCTACGGGGCTGGAACTGCTACAAACTTACAAGCACGCTACGCAGGAACTGACTTGGCAAACTCAACACAAAGGGCAAAGGCTATTAGTATGGCCATGGTTTCCACCACATTTGGAGCTGTTGCAGGCCCAAACCTGGTGGATGTAATGGGTGAGTTTGCTATATCCATAGGAATTCCTGCTTTAGCTGGTCCATTTATATTAGCTGCTGCAGCTTATATACTTGCTGGTTTCGTTCTATTCATCTTACTTCGCCCTGATCCCTTTATTGTTGCAAAAGCAATATCAGATGCTCAAAGAACAACCAGTAATTCACTTTTATCGGAAAATCCTAATTTGATATCGATAAACAGGCGAGGCATTTTTGCAGGAGCCGCAATAATGGTTCTAACTCAATTTGTTATGGTTGCAATTATGACGATGACACCCATACATATGGGACACCATGGACATGGTTTGAATGAGGTAGGGCTTGTCATTGGATTTCATATAGGTGCTATGTTTTTGCCTTCTTTAGTAACTGGTTTTCTTGTTGATAAATTTGGCCGTGCTGTTATGGCTATTGCTTCTGCCATTACGCTACTTGTTTCTGGGAGTCTAGCTGCTATGGGACCTGCTGATTCGATGGTAGTACTCATTACAGCACTTGCTTTACTTGGACTTGGCTGGAATTTTGGTTTAATTAGTGGCACAGCAATTCTTGTAGATGCAACTCCACCATCTACTCGGGCTAAGACGCAGGGTTCTGTAGATGTTTTGATTGCTTTGTCAGGAGCATTAGGAGGAGGCTTATCTGGAATGGTTGTAGCTGGTTCAAGTTACGCATTATTATCATTTTTTGGAGGGATCTTATCTTTAATACTTATTCCAGTCGTAATCTGGTCTCGTGGAAGTAAAAAATAAAAACAGTCTATTTAACTAACGGGTCCTTGAGTTTAATAAAGGAATGCTGCTTAGGCAGCTTTTTTTTATTTGACTAACGGGGCAGCGCGACAAGTTCTGTTATAAGCGCTTTACAGTGTGAAAAGCGGGTTATCACTTCTTTGTTATTGAATTTTCTGAAATCTAATAATAGAATATACCTGTTAAATAATTTAATGAGGTGTCTGAAATGAGAAAATTAATTTACCTTTCCATTTTTTTATTGTTTACAGGGATAATAGGTTTTACAGCTCAAGCTCAAACACCAAGTAAGGAAGTTACTTCTAAAGAAAAACTTAACGTTAAAAAATTAGATGTCGCTGAATTTTTCTCTAATCATAATGGAACGTTTATATTACGTGATGTTAAAACTAGAAAAACCTTTGTCTACAATCAGGAAAGTGCTAACACAAGACAAACCCCGGAATCTACATTTAAGGTCCCTAATGCATTAATTGGATTACAAGTCAAAGCTGTTCGAGATGAGTACGATGTAAAACGATGGGACGGCGTCAAACATGAATTTGATACATGGAACCGTGACCATACCCTTGGGTCGGCTATGCGTGAATCAGCTATTTGGTATTACCAGGCAATGGCTAGGGATATTGGAGAGCAACGCATGAATGATTGGGTACAAAAAATCTCGTATGGAAACGAGGAAATTAGTGGAGGAATCGACCAATTCTGGTTAAGCAGCTCTTTAAAAATCAGTCCGCTTGAACAAGTTGATTTTATGGAGAAGTTGTATAAAGAAGAGCTTCCGTTTGATAAACCTGTAATGAAAACTGTTAAACGAATGATGATCCAGGTGGAAGGCGATCACTACACACTTTACGGAAAAACGGGGACAAGATTATCTGATTTAGGTTTAGGATGGTTTGTTGGATTTATAAAAGTGGACAATCGTTCTTATGTTTTTGTAACAAACATTGATAGTACGGGTACAAAAGCTAAAAACATCACATTGGATATCTTAAAGAAGTACCACTTAATTACAGAATAAAAAGGACATCAGAAACTGAAGTTTCAGTATTTGATGTTAATGTAAAATAAGCAGAAAAAGAAATATGCTTTTCTTGTTGTTCCGCAATCGGGCGCTATTCTTGAAGAATGGCGCTTATTTTATATTTTTGGAGCCAGATTTGATTAATAAGACAAAATGTTATGAAGAAATGTACATGTACTTATGCAATTGGAGCAGAATAAAACAATAAAAGACCAAAAAACTTCTTATTGTGGTCTTCTACTTTATTCATAAGGGTTTTCATAATTGTGATAGCTATTTCCACCTTCAAGTTGACGTTTTGTTTCTGCATCTACAATTGTATGTTTCCAATACTCTTTATCTCTGTTTGAACAAAAGAAGCAAGGAAATATACTTGTCGTTCTGAATGTATAAAAGGAGAAAGTTCTTGCTTTGGTTGTCCAAAGTATCTTCCTGTCTTCTTTTCAAAAGTTATTAAAGCATCAGGGACTTCTTTATAAGATAGCTTTCGTCTTACACTATAAGTAGCAATTCCTTATATACATCTTTACTCAATTGTTGAAAGAACTCATCTTCGCTTTTAAAGGATTTATCTTGGTTAGCTGGATATTCAAACTGTTGAGCTGATGTTGGGAGTGCTAAGATAACTAATAAACTAAATGAAATAATAAAGGTTATAATCCTTTTCACTTTTTTCACCTCCAATCTATTCGTTAGCTTTCCAATTATTTCAATTTAAAATTTTTAAAATTAATTTCCTCAACAATCGGGCCCGATCCTTGATAAGGGTAGTGCTCGTTTACATTTTTGTTGAGTAACTCATTTTTAAAATAATGGATATTTATGTAAAGTTTATAGAAGAGATTGTGAAGAAATGTACTTAACCTAAAGGATGCAGTTCAAGAAGGTACTAACACAGCAGTTTTCAATACTTCGGAGGCAAGTTAATTAAAGAACCCTCCAAAAATCATCATTTTGAGAGGGTTTTATTTTATTTAAAAGTTTGTAGATTTTGGGAGTAAATATGTCTCAAAATGATTGCTCAAATTCTAAGTCACATAAACAACCGTTTTGATCATATTTTTTCTTAACGTTGGAAATCCGCATAATCCTAATGCTACCCTCTATATAAACTCACCCATACTAAAAGAGTAAAAAGTTATTTGGAGTAATATGATTTTTTCTACTGTTAATTAAAGCAATACAATGAGCCAATCGCTCTACCCCTAGTTTAATTTGACTCTCGTTCACTTGAGAGATGCTTAATCGAAGGAGATTTTCCTTTTTATATTCTGGTAAAAACATTCTAGAGGCATCATCAACATATATATGCTGCTCGTTTAGCATATGAACTACCTGTTTTGCTGTCACATTCTCGGGCAAACTGATAGATAGATAGAATCCTGAAGTCGGTTTTGTAAAATGAGTATTAGCCGGTAGCAATAATTTACAGGCTTCTTGAAGAATTTGCATTTTAGTATGGTATACCTCTTTTATTTTTTTGAGATGGCTATTAAACATACCACTTTTTAAATAGATTTCTAGTGCACCTTGAGAAAGTGCTGAACTATTAAAATCCGAACTAAATTTATATCGTAAAAAATTGTTAATCATTAATATAGGAAGAACGACTGTAGCAATCCTTAACCCTGGGAGGAAAATTTTCGAAAAGCTTTTAATATAAATCACTCTCCCGGAAGGATCAAAAGAAAATAAAGGATCTGATTTTGCATTTGGGTCAAGGTCTCCTAAAAAATCATCTTCCACTATATATACATCGTATTTTTCAGCTAACTCAACGATTTTTTTCTTTTCGCTATTCGAGTAACAATGTCCAAGTGGATTGTGAAATCTCGGGATAATATAGAAAAATTTTATATCATTATTTCGAAAAATGTATTCCAAACGATCAAGATCAATCCCTTCCATCGATAACTCAATTCCAAAAGTATTAGCTTGTTGTAGATTGATGGACTCAATGAATCCGAAATAAGTAGGCTGCTCAATTAGAATATTGTTTTTTCCATTTGGAAACGGCATAGAAACTAATAAATTAAGGGCTTGCTGCGAGCCAGAAACAACGACTACTCTTTCAGGTTGAGTAAACACCTGTAGATTCTGCAAATATTTCACTAACTGTACTCGTAATGAGTACAGCCCCTGTTGATCAGAGTATGTAAAAAGCTCTTCTTTATATTGTTCAATTGCTTGATTCATACAATGTTGAAATTCAACATAAGGCATAACGTTTTTATCTGGACCAGCAGACAAGAAATCAATCACGTCATTTTCATTCGTCGCATTTTGAAATTCATTCACAACAAAGTAGCCACTTTTAGGAACAGAATAAATTAAATGCTCTTTTTCTAGTTCTTCGTATGCTTTAATGACCGTATTTTTGCTACATGAAAAATGCTCAGATAGCTGACGAACAGAAGGGAGTTTACTACCTGCAATTAGCGACCCATCTGCTAGCCGAAGCTTAATTTCTTCCATTATCTCGATATATTTTGAGCTCATACATATATCCTCCTTCATCTGTACCGGTACAGATGAGTAAAAAAATGGTTTATTTTTATTGTGTGTACCTATTAATATTTTAATTATATCAGAACTGTTTTTTAAGATAAGCAGAAAATGGTACAGATATAATACGAAGTAAAAAGGTAGGTAGGATAAGATGCAGAGAGAAACCAGAGAGAAATTTGGATTATTGTTGGGATTAGTAGGTGTTATTTGTTTTAGCTTAACGCTCCCTTCTACAAGTATTGCAGTAGAGTATTTTGGGACCACGGTCGTTGGTTTAGGAAGAACAGTTGTTGCCGCTATTTTAGTTGCTGTTGTATTAATTGTTCGAAAAGAAAAACTCCCTTCTCCTCGCCAATTCAAAAGTCTACTTGTTGTTGCTTTTGGTGCAGTTTTAGGATTTCCTCTCCTCACTTCTAGGGCAATGGAATCCTTGCCTGTTTCTCATGGAGCTGTGGAATTAGCTCTGTTACCATTAGCCACAGCCGGATTTGCAATGTTTAGAGCTGGTGAAGTTCCTTCTCTCAAATTCTGGATTTCAAGTATAATCGGCTCTTTAGCTGTTATTGTGTATGCACTTCATCTAGGGTTCGGTCAATTACAATTTGCCGATTTAGCTTTACTAGCAGCAGCGATTATACTTGGACTTAGTTACGCAGAAGGTGGGAAATTAGCGAAAGAATTAGGTAGCTGGCAAGTAATTGCTTGGGCGATTATGATCGGTGCCCCATTTTTCATTATTCCAGTTGGGCTAAACCTTACAACTGAAATGCTCCATGCTCCTTTACAAGCTTGGGTCAGTTTTATTTATCTGGCAGTTGTTAGTCAATTTCTAGCATATGTTGCTTGGTATAGCGGAATGGCTATGGGCGGAATAGCAAGAGTTAGTCAGATTCAATACTTACAACCATTTTTGATGATACTATTTGCAACAGTTTTCCTCGACGAATCCATCACATTTTTCACTCTTGTAATAGCAGTGATTGTTGTCTTTTCTGTTATATTAGGCAAAAATGCTACCGTTTCAAAAAAAGGATCACTATCAGAGAAAAACTAACTGCATGTTCAATTGAGATAGCTAAATAATTAAATATGAAAACAATGAATGGTATGGCATATAGCTTATGGAAGGATTGTATTAGATGAAGAAGTTGTTATTGATCAAGTTTACGGTCTATTTCTTTTAACTTATTGTAAATCTTTGTTAACAATATCAGCATATGTATTGGAAAACCTATTGCAAAACCAACTAATGGCGAATAAGGTCCTGCAAAAAATAATGATATAAGTGTAATAGCTATATAGATAAAAACAATTATGGTAGTCAAAATCAATTCTCCCTCTTTTGGATAATTATAGTATAAACTTTACTGCACAATTCGTATAGATTATGTATTAGCTTATTCAAGAATAGGGCGCAAAAGTTGAAAATCAATACTTTGGTCAATAACTCTTTTTTATTATTTGCAAATGGGAGTATAGTTGAAGAAGGTATCTGTAAATTTATAGTCTAAAATTTGAATACGTTAGGGAGGATAAATGAGATTATTTCATGTGAGTGAAGAGAGTGATATTTCTTTATTTATGCCAAGATTACCTAAAAGAAAGGATCTTGATCAGAGAAAGGGTCTTGTTTGGGCAATAAACGAGGATTGTTTGCCCAATTTCCTTACACCTCGTAATTGTCCCAGAGTAACATATCATTCTAATCCAAAAACAACAATACAAGACAAAAGAATGTTTCTTTCCTCAGATACTGTAAGCTATGTAGTTGCAATTGAACATAAATGGTTTGAAATTATGAGGAATACAAAATTATATTTATATGAATTTAATATAAAAGAATTTTATCTTCAAGATAGAAATGCAGGTTATTTTGTAAGCGAAAAAACACAAGTTCCAATTAATAAAATAGTTATAGATGATTTATTTGGAGAACTAATAAAAAGAAATGTTGAAGTGAGAATAATTGATAATTTATGGGATCTGAGTGAAAAAATTAAGAACACAAGTTTTGACTGGTCAATGTGTAGAATGGATTTTGCTGAAAAAAGAGATAACTAACTTCATTATCCCTCGCTCAACTAAAAGGCGCATTGATCGAAGAAGATTTAACGCTCAAAAAATCCCCACAATGTGTGAGGATTTTTTTTTACCATCTATAAGCACCTTCGCATGTATTAGCCAGAGGTTCATAATAACAATGTTGTTTATATTGTCCTGTAAATGGTTGATCGTACCATGTAGGAGGACATGGACCATACGGATTAAAATACCAAAGAGAATACTTGGAAGGATGTTCTCTCCAATAGTCTAAGTTTTGTTTGGCTAGTCTTTTTTCTACACTTCTTGCTCTGTTATAAAAAACATTACCTTTTTGTACTGCTTCAAAAGAATAATTTCCTCCTTGCACTTGAAATATCACGTGCGATATTGACCTTAAATCTTTAAAATCCAGACAATTAGCTTTAAGACGATTTACAATTACATTACCAACCATAAGCATCCCTTGTCGCCCTTCACCTTCGGCTTCTGCTCTCATCATCCTTGCCATTAAAGCAACGTCACTGTCTGTATATTTTACTCTAGTCACTTTCCATCACCTCTAAAAGAATTGTATGTAGAAAGCCTACAAAAATGTATGCTTTGTATAATTTTTATTTGATTGGACAGTCAAGCTACGAAGGAAAAAGACTCTATAGTAACATACGAATTCCTACAATAATTTGGATAAAACGAAGAATAGTAACCACTATATTACTACTTAACTTTGTATTAATGTATGCTCCTAATTTTCCACCAAACCATGCATCAGGAATTAAAATCTGGGCAAACAACCAATTAACATTTCTAAGGAGATATGGGTAATTGCACTAACAATAGCTGACAAAAATACCATTAGCATTGATGTTGGGATTGCAATATATAGAAGAGACACGTTACACAATTTTTAACATTAGAAGGAGGATTTGGATATGCAATCACCATCAATTTACTAAAAGAACAGGTAAAAAAGAACAAGATCTATAAGGTACTAGCTCTAAGTATACAAATCCTATTAGCCCCTGTTTGGGCAATCATCGCCATCATTGTGGGATGGAAGTTATGCCATCCAAAACGTATAAAAGTAAAAGGATCACCCAAGAAATATAATCTAGATAATGAAAATGTGTCGTTTAAAAGCAATGACAACAAGACCGTGTTAAAAGGGTGGATGCTAAAAGCAAAAAATTCGAAGTGTACGATCATCTTTTCTCAGGGATATGTTGGAAATCGAACAAAAGCACCGATTCGGTCTATTGAACTAGCTAACTATTATGTTCAAAAAGGATACAATGTCTTAATGTTCGATTATCGAAATATGGGTGAATCTGGGGGAAACATGTCCACCGTTGGAATATTAAAAGGAAAAGGTGAAAGAAAAACCCTAGCATAAGCTCCTTATAAAGGCCCTATGCTAGGGATTTATTTAGCATTGTAAACTCTTAAAGTAAATAATATTTAGAAAATGAATCATATTCACTATGCATAGAACGTGTGTTCCGTTTTGTGTTATAATAAACTTCCAATAGTTAGGAACTCAAGGGTGGTCAGCGTTACCCCGGAAGGAAAGGGGGTGATGCTTATGATGACAGTATTTCAAACGTTAATGCTCATGATAGCATTTGCAGGTTTGGTATTGTCCATCATATCTTTTAGAGACAAAAAATAACCCACCCTTGAGCGTTGGAGTGCAATAGGGTGAGTTATTTACCTTAACACGTTGATCCCCTCTTGAAGGGAACCTAGCTATTGTGTGACTGTTTGGTGTTCTAGCACCGAACAGTCTTTTTGAGTTTATGCTTTTTCTACTATTATTATAACCAAAGATTCAATGATTGAAAAGCAATGAAAAGAAAAGCAATAAAAGAAACTCAATGCTCATGATCGTATTTGCTAGTTTGTGTTGTCAATCAAATCCTATAGATCCAAAAATAACCCGTACCCTTGAAGCTTGGAGAGAATAATTGGCCATGGTACGAAAAAACATGGGACGGAATCAAGACTTTTACTGGTGAATTTACAGGTTACTACGATTACATACGTGCCTCAGAAGGAGTGGACCCTGTCACCGGCGAAAAGCTAACAGCAGGCCAGCGCGTTGCCGCCGGAGCAATGGCGGCAGCAGGCTTCATTCCAATCGTCGGGTGGGCAGGCAGAATTGTCAAAGGTGGAGGTGCGATTTACAAAACGGCAAAAGGCATGCATGCCGCTGATCAGGCACTTGACGTGTATAGAACAACCAAAACCTTTTCTAATCTCGAGAAAGCAGAAATGGGCATTTATGGACTTGTATCTGCCAATGGTTTAAGCGAGTATCTCACCGGTAAAGATATGTTCGGAAATACGCTTACAGATGAGCAGAGACAAGCCTGCCTCTTACAAAGCATCCTTGGTCCAGCTCTAATCGCAGCACCGTTTGCCCCGCAGCTTGTGAAAAATGGTAAACTAATTCGTGAGCAGACCATTAGTAAAGCACATGAATTAGCTACAAAAACAAAGGCTGATTTACATTTTGTTATGAATGAGGTCAGAGGCGGCTTTCATGTGTTGCGTAATGGAATGAATCATAGTAATTTCGTTTTTGCAGCAAATTCTTCTGTGCAAAAGGTACCTTTAAATGTGATGGATAGTGGATCTGTTAAGAGGGAATTGGATGAGGTTTTGTCGAAGTTTTCTATTAATGTTGTTGGTAAGGGTACAGCTAAAACTCTTGACACTGTACCTTCAGTAAGAAATGGAGAATTTAGAAACTGGTTTAATTCCTTGACTACAGAAGAATTTGATATAGTCTGGTCAGACCCTAAGCTAAGAGAGTCAATTAAAGACCGATTGCGCCATCCTGGTGGAATGCACGAATGGCACTTGGTTTCCCGTGCTGATACTTTTAAATACTGGGGAGTAACTGCCGAAAAAATTATAGAAATGAGAACGATAATAAGTGAGACAAGGTTTGTTAATCCAACTGGAAAACACGGTGGAAAAGGTTCAACAAAAGCTCATAATGAGTTACTACAAATTATTGATACATCAATAGATTATGATATGTTTAAAAGGCGTTTACAAAATTGGGCAGATTTTCGTTTTGAAGGTGGTTCAGATGCACTGCCTGATGGATTAAAACCAAATAGGAGGTAGCTTATGCAAAAAGAAGGATTTGTATCATTGTGGGTAGGGAATATTAACTCTTCAGAGGAATTGGACATTTTACTTAATATTTCTTATACAGAGGATGGGGATTTTATACCATCTATATTCGCTCGTAGTTTTGATATTGAGAGATATGACGATGCTGTAAGAGAAGCGGAGTTTTATGATGAAGCCGATAATTTGCTTAGTCAATTATTAGAAGGGTTCTCTTATGATGATGTTATTATTCCTAAATTTTCGTCAGTGTGTGGCGAACAGTTGCAAAGTAATTATAATGTTGTAATTCTACTATACAATTTTAAATATGAGGGAATTAAAAAGGAAACCAAACTTAATACAAGTAATTTAGAGTTTTTAGGAGCAGTAGAATACTTATAATTTAGAAAAAACCTCGATTTGCTATCGAGGTTTTTTATTATTACAGTTTTAAGTTTTAATATCGTTATATATGAAACAAAAACTTATGATGCTAAGTAGCATACAAGATTTATTACTTTGGCACTTAAATAAAAAACCACACTTAATACTCGATTTATATATGCCATTCAAGAATCAAAAATCTCGGGGTGCATTAATACAAGTATACATTGCCTTTTTAGGTAATAAGTGAGTTTTGCTAAAAAAAGCTTTATAAAATGCTAGTTACTCAATTGATCATCGCTACTTCAAGCTTGTTATGAATGAGTTAGAGGCGGATTTCATGTATTGATTAATGAAATGAATCATAATAATTTGGCTTTTGCAACTAACTCGTCTGTGCAAAAGGCACCCCTAAATGTGATGAATAGTGGGCCTATTAAGAAGGAATTGGATGGGGTTTTAGCGAAGTTTTCTCTTAAAAATCCTGAAAAAATCAACTCTTCAAAATTAGTAGGAAAAGAAGTAGAACTAGATTGGTTAGGAGAAAATTATGATGCAGTTGAAATTGAAGGTAGTGTTAAAGTAAATGGAATAGAAAGAAATATTTCTAGAAGAGTATATTGTAAAGCTAGGGACGGTTCTTCCGCTTCAAGAAAAAGAATCAAGAGAACCGCCCCCTTGCTTAAATTGCTGAGTGCCCTAGTATTCAAGAGGCTGCTAGATTTCTCAAAAAAGAGACCGGAGCTAAACGTTTTAATTGGTCCGCGATAAATAATGGAATTTGGTTCAATGAATCATTCTCCAAGGATGGGTCTACATACTTTTCTACAACTGATGAAGAAGTTGTTAAGAGTAAAATGAAGAAGTTGAAACAAAAGCCCTAGCCAGTTGTTCCGATAATTTGACCATCTAGTTGAAAAAAAAACGGGTGGCTTTTGTTTAATAAGATAGGCAGACTGGAAAACGAGCTACCTATCTTATTATGCCTTTAGAAAATCTTTGTTTACTTTTTGTAATCGGTTAATTAAAAGAGGTAGGGCTTTTTTTTCCCAAAACGCTATACTAATACCCCCACTTGACATGCCGCCATGGGCGTATTTTTCCACCCCAAAAAAATCAGTATCCGTCTTAAATGGGTGATTTGTGAGTTCTTGAAAGTACTTTTTAAAATGTTGGATAAAACGTGATTTTGAGCAAAGTAATGGAATCGTAGTAAAAACGTTTTGAAGGTCATCCCATAAATAAGGATCACCTCTAAGTCCCCATTGATCAGGCTTTTGTTCAAAAATCATAGATACTGACGGTTTCATAATCCTTACTCCAAACTTTTTTACTACAATTATATCGTTTTTGTAGGATTTCTCAATTACTCCAAATACACACGTCCTTATGAACGATACAGGATTAATGAAATAATATTAGCACTTACGATTGTTTGTTTATCTTTATATCTAACTACAAGGAATAAGAAAAACATGAGTGTATGCATGCGGAGGCGAAAGATGTAAAAATTGTCATATAAGAAGGCAAGAGAAAAGTAAAAGATGAATGAATACATGGATTTATTGTGAAAAAAGGTTGAGTATCTCCAATATAAAGAATCAATCAACCTTCATAAAATATGATGAATTAGATTTGGTTATCTTTGTTTATCGTACTTCTTAACTCCTGTAAAGGATAAAAAGTGCCTCGCCATTGGACTCCTCCACCTTTTAGCACAAAGTACATCGAGCGGACCAATGTATAAATGTAGCACAAAATCGAAAAAGGCAACAATAACAGTTCATACCATGATAGATAAGAGAATTTATTTATACAAATTATATAAAAAGTAAACAAAAGTGATAGGCATAAAACGTGTACATACCATAAGACTCCATCAAACAGAAAAATCCCGATGAATGGGTATACACCATATAAAATCTTGAGTATGGACAATACAATTACATTTTCAATTTTATAGCCAACAGAAGCAAAGAAGTTTTTTTCAAACCCTTTAATAGCAACAGGTAAGTTCGGATACCATTCCACTGACAATAATTCCTTCCCTATAACGAAATGCTGATTACAAGAAATCGCATGAGCTCTTTTCCCAAGTTCAATATCATCAATAGGGTTCATAGGGAAAGCCTTGTGTGTTCCTAATTTTTCATATGTACCTCTTTTGATAAGATTAAAAGCACCAACACCAATTCCCTTGCCTTTCTTGCCTTTTATAAAGACTTTCCATGGTTGAAGAAAAATACAGAACGTTAATAAGAAAACATGGATAAAAGATTTTAACGGATAACTATTATAAATAATACGTGGAAGTACAGTTAAATGTTCAACATGATGGTCATGGACGTAGCTGATAGTCTTTGATATCATTTCCTCCTCAAATACAATGTCGGCATCGGTGAAAATGATAAACTCTCCACGAGAATTTAAATAACCTTGATACAAAGCGTGATTTTTCCCTGCCCAACCTTTTGGCAAATCATCAATATGAATGCATTTCAGACGTTTCCCAGCATTGGAAAAGGTAGACTTAAATTTGTCGATTACATCACCTGTTTTGTCATTAGAGCGGTCATTAACAACTATGATTTCAAGATTCTTGTAATCTTGCATAGCAAGATAAGAGAGTGTTTTTGTGATATGTTCTTCCTCATCTTTTGCTGCTATAACAATAGATACTAAAGGGCCGTTTTTAACATCTGCAGCATGATGCAAAGAAGGTATCTTCTTCACCCCTTTTATCATAGTAAATAGAAAGATAGAAAGAATAGATAAAGATAGAATGGATAAAAAAACCAAAATAGTAATAACGATGCAGTCCTTTCCTCATAGTATTTACCTTATTATACATGAATAGGTAAAATTTGCTTAGATTAAGAAGAACAAAAGGAAAGAAGGTGATGAAAGAGTGTTCATTCTGTAACACAAGATGAATATCACTTAGTTCGAACTCTAATCCATCACATGGGACTCTTAACAAATTACTAAACGCTTTGCTTATCTTGCAACCTCTCGAATGTTTGTTCTTGTGCTTATCATAATAAGATTTTGGGAAGGTATTAAATACCTTAAAAGCAAAGGTAAAAGCAAAGGGACGGTTCTTTTGCTTCAAAAAGAGAAGCGCGAGAACCGTCCCCATGCTTTTTGAGAGAGTGGGAGGAGAAAAAATGTTTCCAACATTAGAAACAGAAAGATTGCTACTGAGAGAAATTTCAAAGGATGATGCAGATGGCATATTCTCTTGTTTCTCTAATGAAAATGTAACTAGATACTATTGACAAGAAACCTTGAAAAGTATAGAGCAAGCAGAAGCGTTTGTTGATTTTTTTTCAAATAGTTACAAGGAGAAAAAAGGAATACGCTGGGGAATTGAATTAAAAGGGAAACACGGGATTATTGGAACAATTGGATTTAATGCTTGGTCACCTAAACATAAACGAGCAGAAATAGGTTATGAAATACACCCTGAACAATGGAGAAAGGGTTACACCTTCGAAGCTGTATCTGAAGTGGTTCAATATGGATTTGATGAGTTTGGTCTTACTCGTATAGGGGCAGTTGTATTTATAGAAAATGAAGCATCTAATAAATTGTTAACAAAAGTTGGATTTCAAAAGGAACGCCTGTTTCGTCAGATATAGCAATTACTGATACAACACCACCACCATTTTCCGATGGTAAGTTGATGATCCTATTTTAATTAACAGTGCTATAAAAATAGATGGTAATAATCAAAAAGATCTTTGGGGAAATTTTTGTTTCCAAAGATCTTTTTGTTCACTTCCTATAAGAAAAATACTTGTCACATCTAAAAGGAGACTTTTATAAATCCTATTACTCATGGTCGTCTTTCTTAAGTTATTTACGCTCCATTAAGTGGAATTTGTTGAACTTGTAACACTTTAAAAGTAATATCTGCAACGATTTTTTCACGTAAATTATCAAACGCTTTAAACTTATTTTTATAGGACTTTTCGTTTCTTGGTGCAAAGTCTATCTCAAAAAAGTTTGCGCTCACAAGTTCACAGAATGGCTGTTCATTGTAAATGGCGCTATTTCGGAAGAAAAATTTATCTAAACGAGGAGATTCACCAAATTTAGGTTCGATAAATTGCGCTCTTTGTGCTTCACCAAATCCGAAAATTGGTAGATTTAAAAGCCCATCTTCAATTGACAATTCAATATCTTCAGAAAATGGAATTTCAGCTGTTATAGTACGAAGTGCCGCATTACAGTCTTTTGTTGCATATTCAATGTTTTTGCGAATAAATCCTTCGATAAACAATACAGCTTCTTCAGAAGTAAAAAAGCCTGTATCATTAATTTCAGTAAATGGACCTACAGGAACAAGTTTACATTGTGTTAAAAACACATCCTTTAAAACCCTTTTTATTTCAACTGCTGGGGGATCAAGTGGAATATCAGCTTCTTCTATTACGCGAAGAGTTGGTTCTGCTAAAACAAGCGGTATTTTAATAAAAGCACCAGTTAAATCTGGATTGACAACAGGAACAGCAGGTGTATCTGGGAGCTGAGTTTCTGTACGAGCTTTTACTTCACAATTCACTTTTTCAGAATTTTCCATCTGCTTTTTATTATATTGATGATTAAAACCCATTAATAAATTCCTCCAATGATTTTTTAGTTTAATAGAATCATAAAGTTTATACACTTTACATAATAAGATATTCTGCAAGTCATAAAGTGCATAGACATATTATAATAGTCAATAATGGATATTTATTTATAGCGTGATTTTCCTTATAGAGGATAATAAATAAGCATTAGCCATTTTACATTATTGTTCCGCACAACATATGCTTTGCTATGACATTCTTTTAAAGAGTAAATGAAACTCTTTAGTGAAAGCACAAACTGCCTTGAAAAACCAACTTCACATTCAATTAAATTATCATTATCCAAGCAACAATGATTTCTTTTCAGAATTGGATGGTAAAACAGCAGTTAAAGGATAGAAACCTTCACCTTCAAAAGTACATAAAATATATCATAACCATAACTTAACAGTTGACTAAATGAACTGTAACGTTTAAATTTACAGTATAGTTGTGGCAAATGAGTTGGTGAATAAAAATTGTTTTGTCATTGCTTATTAAGGAGCCAAATTACTTTAATCTTATGGTTAAAGAAATTTGATAGAAGCAGATCTGTCACTCAAATGAAAAGATTAGATAAGGTAAAATAAACACATTTTTGAATAGAAACACTACGGTTTATTGACGCTAAACTGTAATGTTTTTTATTACACTTTAACACCCAATGTTGAAGCAAGATGGTATAAAAATATTGTAAGGGAGAGTGTAAACGTATGGTGATTCTATATACGACACCAAGCTGTACTTCATGCCGAAAAGCAAAAGCTTGGCTTGAGGAACATGAAATTGACTATATTGAAAGAAATATCGTGTCTAATCCTATAACAGTTGATGAGATTAAATCGATGCTTCGCCTGACAGAAGATGGGACGACCGAGATTATTTCAATTAATTCAAAATCTTTTCAGGAATTAAATGTAAATATCGAATCTCTTTCGCTTAATGAATTCTATAAATTAATAATAGAGTATCCCACAATGCTGCGTCGGCCAATTATCCAGGACGAAAAAAGATTACAGGTTGGATATAACGAGGAAGAAATTCGTAGATTTCTGCCCCGTAGGCTACGGACATTTTTAAACAACGAATTGCAAAAAGCGGCCAATTAATATGTATTCATTCATACACTATTTATCTTGATTATTATTTTGAAGGGAGGAAGAATGAGATGATCGAAGTATTTATTACAGTTAATTTTAAAGATAGAAATTATCAAACGAATGTCATTGTGAAAAAAGATATGACATGGGAAAAAATGAACCGGTTAGCAGAAGAACAAGTCAAGAAACAATGGAATCTTTAAATGTATAGCCAAATCATTTAGACCTTTAGAAACATGCTTAAATGTTTGTTTTTAATATCTCGTATTCATACGAAAAACATTGTATACGTGATTTAGTACCGTGATATTGAAATGAAGTTATATTGGATATAGGTGAGCTTGAATGAAAACCGAAAGGAATTTGCTTATTTATGGTTAAATTTAAATGTTTGACAAGTAATACTGTAACATTTATTATTACAGTGTGTTCATAAATCTTAATAAAGATGCAGAAAATACTTTTCAAAGTAGTAAGGTGATTAGCATTATTTATTTCTTAGGAGGCAGGCCATGAATAGTAATTTTACACTTGCCATTCACAGTTTAACTTATTTAGCACTGCAGCCGGACGGGATGTCAACAAGTGATGCTATTTCAGAGAGTGCTGGTGTCCACCCGGTACGCATTCGTAAAGTGTTAAGTTTGTTAAAAAAACATAGATTTATCAATTCAAAAGAGGGTACTGGCGGCGGATTTATTTTTGCCCTAGATCTAAGTGAAGTAAATCTCTGGGATATATATAAGATAACCTCTGAAGGTGCTTTGCAACCTAAGTGTCCTGAATCAAATAAACAATGTATTGTAGGCGCGAATATGCATAAAGTCCTTTTTAACATTTTCTTAGGTGCTGAAGAACATTTGGGTGAATATTTAAAGGACTATACAATGAAAGAAGTTGTCGACCTTGTCAATCAAGAATAATGAGTGGCTGGACTGATAGATGGCCACAGACTTCTTTTTCATTAAAATGTAATAAAAAACATTACAGTTAGATCTAGTTTGCATACGTGATTGCTGTAACTAAAAAAAGAAAAGAAGTTCTTATTATTATTTTATCAATAGAATTTCTCTCAATTGAACACTAAATAATGTAAGAAGGTGAAAATGTATGACGTCCAATAATCAGCACATTTTAAAAACAGGTGATTGGGTTAAGGGAAAATCACGGGATGGTGAATTAATAGTTGGTTATATTGAATCACTTGATATTACAAAAGGAGTAGTAAAGGTAACGGTTGTTTCAAGTGACAATAATGAAACGATTGGAAAAACAATTTCAATATTAAATAAACAGATAAAGAGAATGCCTGATTCTACAGTGACAAACAAGGAACAAATTCGATTTCTGATAGACTTGGCATTATCAACAGGGGATGAAGATTGGTTTATCGAGCTTTCTTCTAAGTTAAACTCAATGAAGCAGCTTGTTAATGGAGTATGTTAAAACTTATAAAATGATGAATAGAAGTCTTTTAGTATTTTATGTACACCCTGTCACCACTTAACTTTGAACATATTGTATGCATATAGCTATAAAAAAGTAGGAGAACTAATATTTCATTTATTCCGATTTAACATATTGGAATAATTTATATTCAAGGGAGGATTATGATGAATACAATACTGATCGTCATTAATATCGTTGTTTTCTTTATGCTTTTAATTGGATTATTTATGATGCAGAAAAAGCATGTGTCTTTTAATAAACGTGTTTTTGCTGCATTGGGTTTGGGTATTATCTTTGGTCTAATCATTCATCTAATATATGGAACAACATCTAATGTTACAGTTAAGTCAATCGATTGGTTTAATATCGTTGGAACTGGTTATGTAAAACTATTGCAAATGATTGTTATGCCACTAGTCTTTATTTCAATTGTCGCAGCGTTTACGAAATTAAAATTGACCAATAATATCGGAAAAATTAGCTTTCTTGTCATTGGAATTCTTCTTGGAACCACTGCCATCTCTGCTGCTATTGGAATTGGCTCAGCACTGGGATTTGGCCTTGATGGTATTCAATTAACTCAAGGGGATGCAGAAGTAGCTCGAAATGCTGAATTGCAAGAAAAAGTTACTGGTGTTGAAGATATGACGATTCCTCAGCAAATCATCGAGTTATTTCCAAGTAATCCATTTCAAGATTTAACGGGTGCTCGTCCAACATCGACAATCGCCGTTGTTATTTTTGCAGCAATTGTCGGTATGGCTTATCTTGGAGTAAAGCGAAAGGAACCTGAACAGGGAGAATTTTTTGCTAAAATCATTGATACTTTTTACTCCATTATCATGCGGGTTGTCACACTTATTCTTCGTTTGACTCCCTATGGTGTACTTGCTTTAATGACAAAAGTGACAGCGACAAGTGATTATGGAGCGATTGCGAAATTAGGCAAGTTTGTTATTGCATCATATGTAGCGTTAATTGTTATGTTTATCGTACATTTACTGCTCTTATTACTTGCCAAATTAAGCCCTGTAAAATATGTGAAAAAAGCATTACCAACATTAACCTTTGCCTTTACTTCACGTACAAGTGCAGGAACATTACCTTTAAATATTAAAACCCAAACAAAAGACTTTGGTGTATCTGAAGGGATTGCTAATTTTGCTGCTTCTTTCGGACTATCAATCGGCCAAAACGGATGTGCCGGTATTTATCCAGCGATGTTAGCCGTAATGGTAGCTCCCTCTGCAGGTATTAATCCAGCAAGCCCGTCCTTTATCATCACGCTTATTTTAGTGGTGGCAATTAGTTCATTTGGCGTAGCAGGTGTTGGCGGTGGAGCAACATTTGCAGCATTGATCGTTTTATCCGTATTAAACCTTCCAATTGCCATTGTGGGGCTGCTGATCTCTGTTGAACCTTTAATTGACATGGGACGTACTGCATTGAATGTTAGCGGAAGCATGACAACAGGATTGCTGACTGGGAAGATTACAGGCCAATTGGAAAATGAGGTTTACCAACAGTCAAAAGTTGTTGAGGCATAAAAAAAGATGATTTGAAAGTTTACGAGAAGCAGCTATACCCTAAATGTATGGCTGCTTTTTTATTAATTTATAGGTTAAGTTTTTTAACGAGTTTCAGTATGAAGTGTCGGTTCGATCCTGACCACCGGTATTTTAAAAGAAACGCTGAATAACTCACAAAATTAGACCAACGTTTGTGAGTTTTTTTGTTCCTGTAAAAAAGACTGAAAAAGGAAATCAGTTTTTTATTGCCTTCAAGAATGTGAACCCTTAAAGGATTAGCTAATAGATAGGAAGACTACAAGTACACTCCTTTTGTCTAATAATGTAACTTCTACGAAGTATGTTGGCCACTAGAACCTTTCTAGTGGCCATTTTTGTGATACCTCCGAAATGTTAAAAACAAGTGAGGCGTAATGGTCTATTAAAGAATGAAATATAATAAGGATTATCAAAGAAAATGTCATTTGAAGGTGGAGAAAAATGGGGGAAGATAAGAAAATACACGTAGTCAAGCTGAAAAAGCAAAAGAAAGCATAAAACAGGATCTTCGCTATAAAGTAGTTTCTCTTGTTGCTAATAAGAAGTGGCTTTCATTACTGAAAGAAGCTCGAAATGCGTTAGAGAGAAATGTCTGGTGTGGAAATTGTTGTTATGTAGTTCAAATTGAAAATTTCAACATTAGTAATACAAAGTTTGGCATTACTCTGGATTGGAATGTAAACGACGTGGGAATAAAGTTACAAGACTAATAGATGATTAAGATTAAAAGAGAGGGTGATTAAAAAATGGAAGCCATCGTCTTAGCTGCTGGATATTCCAGCAGAGCGAATGCATTTAAAATGACTTTGGAGCTGGGGCAAATGACCGTGTTGGAGCAAACGATTTCTAAATTTGAAGGATTATGCAGCAGAGTCATCGTCGTAGCTGGTTTTAAAGAAGAACTCATTCAAGAGGAAATTGCAAAAATCTGCAAAAAAAATGCCTTTTCATTTCAGATAAAGTTTGTTTATAATGAAAACTTTAACCAGGGAATGTTTACTTCCATTCAAAGGGGCTGCAACGAAGTAAATGCCCCAACCTTCTTTATAACACCCGGAGATTGTCCGCTTGTTAAAAATGAGACCGTTCAGCTAATAGCAGAACACAAAGGGAACGTAGTGATTCCCAGCTTTAATTATAAAGGTGGTCACCCCATCAAATTATCAAGCGAAGTGAAACAGAAAATTCTCGAAACCAATCCAGAAAGTAATTTGCGTGTGGTCCTGGGCGGTTACGAAAAGGAATACCTTAATGTAGATGACCAGGGAGTAATAATGGATGTTGATACGCTGGAGGATTACCAAAAAGCCATTGATTATTATAATTTTCGGTAGGTAAAATTAATTGATGAAGACGGTAATAAATGACACGTACATTATATATGGCTGTTTTCGCATACTTTGTTGCTTTTCAGTTATATTTACACGAATAACCTAGGTTGATTTCCGTTGCAGGTACTCGCTTTCCGCGGGCGGTCTCAGGAGCCTCCTCAGTGCTTCGCACTTGCGGGGTCTCCTTCAACACGCTTCTCCCGCAGGAGTCTCGCACCTTCCACTACAATCAACAGCTGTTCGAATTTGTTACTTGACTAAAACAACAATCTTTACGAAAAGAGCCTTATATATCATCATATACTTTTGCGATTATCTGAAATCACACGAAAGAGTAAATGTAATATATTGGCAACTTAGAATAAGCTCCGTTATCGGGCTTTTTTTTATTATTTGAGGGGGGAGAAGTGAAATTTATTTACTAGAATTGATGTAAGGAATTATTCATATCTGTTTAGTTTATTCCAATTTTTAAGTGCAAAACAAACCGAATTTATTAATTATAAAAGGTAATAAGGTCAGGGTGAGATCCCACAGGCGCGAATGCGCCGAGGAGGCTCACCGCCAGCCCGCGGAAAGCGAAGTGCCTCTCGCTGCAATCACAGGCAAGTTTAACAAAGTCTAAAAATTAAATAAAAACAAGGATATTCTTGAATGAAATTAATCATAAAAAACCATTCTCATTTATAAAATCGTAGGAAGGGTATCTATTAATAATATGTCGCCTTTAAAAAATCAGTCGAAGGGTGTTGTTGCAATGAATCTAAAAGACATAAGCACCTCAGTGCCCAAAAAGGACCATAAAGGGAAAGTATCTGGCCAGTTGGCCTATATTAGTGACGTGAAAGTAGAAAATATGGTTTATGGTGTTTTGTATCGGTCGCCAATTGCTTATGGAAAAATCATATCTATTCAATTACCAAACCTTCCAGAAGGATATGAAGCTGTTGGAGCAGAGCATATCCCCGGACCGAATTATGTCAAAATTATCAAAGAAGATCAGCCCATTTTTGCCAATGAGTGGGTCAATTATATTGGTGAGCCGATTCTCATGCTCGTTGGAAAAGACCTGAATATCCTGTACAGTTTGTTAAATGAAGTGAAAGTTGAATTTGAAGAACATCAGGCTATTTATACTTTGGACGAAGCAATCAAACAAAAATCAACATCCACAGCTATGGCAAGCTATGAATTTGGAGAAAACTTAGCGAACATTTCAACTATCGAGCAAGGAGCTCATCAAATCATCGAAGAAGAATATGATACGGGCTATCAGGAGCATGTCTACCTTGAGCCACAAGGAATGCTCGCCATTTATAAGGATGATGAAATTGTTGTCCAGGGATCGATGCAATGTCTTTATTATATAAAAAATGCATTGCTAAGCGCTTTAGCATGTGGTGACGATGAAGTCAGAGTTGTTCAAAGCCCTACCGGCGGAGGTTTTGGCGGCAAAGAAGATTATCCTTCAATGATGGCGTGTCACGTAGCCGTTGCTGCAAAAGCAGTCAAAAAATCGGTGATGCTCGTGTTCGACCGTTCTGAGGATATGGTGGTTACGACGAAAAGGCATCCCGCCAAACTCAAATATCGAACAGCCCTTGATAAGGAAGGAAATATTTTGAGCATGCGTGTTGACATTTTTCTTGATGGCGGAGCAAATGTGGGATTGAGTTCTGTTGTGCTGCAGCGTGCATTAATAAACAGTGCGGGTGTTTATAAAATTCCGCATTTTCATGCAAAAGGCTATGTCTTAAAAACTAATACAGTTCCGAACGGTGCCTTCAGAGGCTTTGGTGCGCCACAAAGCTTTGCCGGAATTGAAAGTCATATTGGACATCTTAGTAAACTGGCAAACAACGAGCCAATTGAATATAAACGAAAATACCTCGTCAAACAAGGAGACCCCACAATCACCAAAGGAAAATTCCGCGACCCAATATTAATGGAAGAAATGATTGAGGACCTACTCAACGTGTCAGATTACAAAAAGAAAAAAGGGGAGTTTCAGCGTTTCAATCAGCAAAATCAGCGCTATAAAAAAGGAGTAGGAACTTCGCTGTTCCTCCACGGATGTGGATTTACAGGCAGTGGAGAAAGAGATCATATTAAAGCAACGGTGAAGCTGGTTAAATCAAAGGACGACCAGGTATCACTAAAAATCTCAAACTCTGATATAGGACAAGGCATTTTGACGACGCTGTGTAAAATTGTCGCCAAAGAACTAGACCTCCCGTACGAAGAAATTTTGTACCCGTATCCCGATACAAAAGAGGTTCCCGACTCCGGTCCGACAGTAGCCTCCAGGACGACAATGATAGTGGGAAAATTGCTTGAACGTGCTGCAAAAAAACTTAAGGTTCAGTGGCAAATAGGGGTGGAACAGGAAGTAGTTGAGAACTATGTTCACCGTGAAATGATTCCTTGGGACGAGAAAACCTTCACTGGAGATGCCTACCCGGCTTATTCATGGGGCGTTAATATCGTTGAAGTAGAAGTTGATACGTTAACAGGAAATGTAAAGTTGGAAAAAGTATACGGCAATTATGAAGTTGGGAAGGTCATCGATGAACGGATTATGAAAGGCCAAATTGACGGTGGTTTAGCTCAAGGATTAGCGTATGGTTATCTAGAAAAGATGACGTCAAAGCAAGGCAGAATCCAACAAAAAAGCATATCGGATTATGGACCCCCGACTTCATTGGACGTAGTTTCAATCGAAAGCAAGGTCTTTGATAATCCCTATGCTGATGGTCCATACGGGGCGAAGGGCGCAGGTGAATTGACTTTAATCGGCGGCGCTCCAGCAGTCCAAGCAGCGATTGAGGATGCACTGCAAACTTCTTTTCAGCAAATTCCAATTACACCAGAAGTCATTATTGAAAGTCTTTGGATGAAAGAAGGTGAAGCGGTTGATTAAATTTACACTTAATGGAAGAACGGTTGAAACTGACGCCCCAGCCACAGAAAGATTACTAGATTTAGTAAGAGATGAGTTTGAGTTAATCGGAACAAAGGAAGGCTGCGGTGAAGGAGAATGCGGAGCCTGCAGTGTTTTTGTGAATAACCTCCTGCAAAACAGCTGCCTTATTCCAATTGGCTCGATAGATGGAGCCGATATTCAAACGATAGAAGGGATCATGGAAACGGAACAATTTAAGGTTTTAGATGAGAGCTATTCCATTGCCGGAGGAGTGCAATGCGGATATTGCATTCCTGGAATGGTCATGGCAAGTGCAGCTTTATTATCCAAAAACCCTCATCCTTCAGAGGCTGAAATTCGTGAAGGTATTTCGGGAAATCTGTGCCGATGTACGGGCTACAATATGATTGTTGATGCGATAAATAAGGCAGCTAAAAAAGGGGACGGCTTATGGCAGAGAAAATAACCGCGTATCGCTTCGATCGTCTAGACCAAACTTTGAGCCAATTGAATAAAGAAAACTGTTCGATCATTGCCGGAGGCACCGATGTCATGGTCCTTCACAAAAGTCGAAGGGGAGTCCCCCCGAAAATCCCTAATCCGATTGTTTTTATTGATCACCTTTCTGAGCTAAAGCGGATGTATCAAAATCATAAGGATCTCCACATCGGTGCCTGTTGTACCTATAGCGATTTACTTGAAGACCCGTTCATTCCAATACCATTAAAGAACGCAATCAAAACGATTGCGGCACCTGCAATTAGAAACAGAGGGACATTGGGAGGAAATATTTGCAACGCTTCTCCAGCTGGGGACACACTGCCATTATTATATGTATACAACGCAAAACTTTTGCTGCGCTCCGTTAATGGTGATCGTGTAGTAGCTATTAACGATTTTATTCAAGGTCCACGAAGCGTTCAACGTCATCACAATGAAATGTTGGTTGAAATTATCTTGCCATCCGTATTAGAAGAAGGTTCTCATGTCGTTTTTGAGAAAGTCGGCAACCGCAACGCAGATGCAATTGCTAAAGTATCGTTTGCAGGATATATCCGGATAAATGGTGCTCGAATCGAGGATGTTCGCTTTGCATTCGGGGCGGTCGGACCTACTATGGTTCGTTCCATTGATATTGAGAAAAAGTTGCTTGGAAAGACCATACCATTAGCAGATGCAGACATCGCTCAGATTGTGGCAGCCTTCGATAAAATCATTAAACCAATTGACGATCAGCGCTCCACTGCTTTATACAGAAAAACAGTCGCCTTAAATCTTTTACGTTATTTTCTTAACATGAAGCAATATCAACCGAATTAATGTTTTAAAAAACAGGGGGGCTATTCATGCTGCTAATGGAAAAAGTGGCCATGCTAACACGTCAAAACGAAACCTTTGCTTTAGCTATGATTATTGAATCAAAAGGCTCGACTCCCAGGCATGTTGGAAAAATGATTGTATACCGTGATGGTACGATTGAAGGCACTGTCGGAGGGGGCTTGGCAGAACACTATATCATCGATGAGAGTGTAAAGGCGCTCCAAAAGGGTCAATCGAAAATCGTTGAATACAAATTGAATAAACATGCAAAAGACGGAATTCAAATGAATTGCGGCGGAACGATACGGGTGTTTATTGAAGTCTATACAAACAGGCCTGAACTCGTTCTGGCTGGTGCCGGTCATTTAGGCTATGCGTTGGCAAAGCTTGCTGATTTTCTTGACTATCCTTATTGCGTTGTCGATGATCGGGTTGGTTACTGTACGAAGGAACGCTTTCCTAATGCGTCCAACCTTTTTGTGAATAAGGATATTGGAGAGGCTTTGCTCGAAGCCAACCTAAATGAGAAGTCTTACGTTGTGATTGTTACAAAAGATCGTGATGATATTGCATTAAAAACGGCACTGCAATTTCCGATTGCATATGTTGGGATGGTCGCAAGCAAGCGCAAGGTCATAAACATATTTGAAAAATTAAAAAGTGAAGGAGTCACACAAGAACAGTTAGAGCAGGTCCATTCTCCAATCGGATTGGAAATTGGCTCAGAAACAACAGAAGAAATTGCAATCAGTATTATCGGGGAAATCATCAAACTAAGCAGGGAAAACAAGCCTATAAAAGTGAAACAATTAAACAGATAAGTAAAAAGAAGAAACAGGGGGATAAAATACTTACAAATGTTGAAGGGACAAAGGGACAGGAACACTGTCCCGTTTTTGGGGACAGCGAACCTGTCCACTTGTCCCCTTAGAATAAAAACTTAGATTTAATCATTCAGTTCTAACGTAGTCTTATATTAAGTAGTAAATTATACTAATTAATATTTGGGGAGTGGGAAGAATGGAGGAGTTTAAGCAGCAAATCAAAAATCTATCAAGTAGAATTGAGAGAATAATAGGAAAAAGAAGCGGAAGCTAAGGCGGCCGAAGAAAAACGTTTAGCAGAACAAAAGGCAAAAGAAGAAGCTGAACGCAAAGCGGCTGAACAAAAGGCAGCTGAAGAAAAACGAAAGTTATGTCACTTTCTTTCAGCATTGGTGTACTCGCTAAGGAAGGAAATACAAAACAAACATCTTATCGTACTGTTACAGAAATCCATGACTGGGGTGCAGCGGTTACAAAAGTAATTGTTGATATTGGTCAACCAGTACCAAAAAATTCGGTGACAGAGGATACTTTTAAAGTACATGTTTCAAGAAGTGACGATAGATTAGCAACTCCATTATTGGAAGAAGGCTATCGTACAGTCACAAAAACTTATGTTTCTGATAAAGAAGGAAACCCTGCTGCAAGAGGAAAATATGTAGTATTAGAAATGGAATTTGGACCAAATATCTCATTAGGTTCACCACTCAATTATGATTGGGCCAATACGAGATTGAACGGATGGATTGATACGAAGTATAGAATTACTCAGGAGCAAGATATTGCTTTGAATTCAGGAACAATTTCGGAATTGATGATAGATACATTTGCAGGTGGCACGAGAGAACTTGTAGATGATTTCTCTTCTGGATCAAAAACATATAATGATAGTACTTTAACATATGCGGATTATGCACCAGCAAAAGATAAGGATAAGAATCCATTAATTATCTGGTTACACGGTGGTGGAGAAGGTGGCACAGATACAACTATTCCACTTTCTGCCAATAAAGCTGTTAACTTTGCCAGTGAAGAAATTCAAACGTATTTTGATGGAGCATACGTTTTAGTACCTCAAGCACCAACTAAATGGATGGACGGTTTTACAGGAGTAGCTGATGGAACTTCAATCTATCAGGAAGCACTTATGGCATTAATAAAAGATTATGTTGCTAATAATCCTGATATTGATTCGAATCGAATTTATATTGGTGGAGCTTCAAACGGTGGATATATGACTATGCTTATGATTCGCGATTATCCAGGGTACTTTGCAGCTGCATTTCCGATATGTGAAGGCTTAAATGATACATTAATTACAGATGAAGATATACAAACTATGACAAAGACTCCAACCTGGTTTGTTACTGCGGCAAATGATACAACATTGCTGCCAGAACTCAATACACTTCCGTCTTTTGACCGTTTAATTGACGCAGGTGCTGAAAATGTTCATTTAACATTGTTTGACGATGTACGTGATACGACGGGATTATACAAAAATGCAGATGGTACACCGTATGAATACAATGGGCATTGGTCCTGGATCCCAGTATACAATAACGAAGTTGAGGCAACAATCAATGGGGAAACTATAACTATTATGGAATGGATGGCTGCTCAATCATTAAATAAATAAGTTAAGCAAATTATGTAACTAATATATTGACATTTAAAAGCGGAGGTCTTGATCTTTCTAATGATTTCCGTGTTTTCATTTCACGAACACTCTATATAGTTATCACAGTAATGAAAGCGTTGACATATTTGAAAATTAAATATTATAATGAAAAATAATATCTATTAATCTAGGGTTGTTACTGGTTATGCAGGCAAAACCTAAGTGGTGAAAAATTGTGGGACAGGAATTGTCTTCTTTTTTCAATGGCTTAGGTTTTTTGTTTCCCAAAAAAACTAGCGTGGAAGGCATAAGCTACGGTAAATCAGCCAAAAAAATTTTAGAGATTGTGGGGAGAAAAACGTTAAAGTGTTATAAAAAATACTTAATTGCAAGTCACAGAGAACTCTGATTGAAAGGTGGTTCCCAAACATGCGATTTATTCAGCGTTTCATGTACGTTCTGACTGTTTTCGTACTCTTACTAACCTGTTTTCTAACTTTATATTATGGGAAAAAAACCTTCCACTTTCACAAGGGAACAGAAGCTATGACAAAAGAATCCGAACCAACTTACCACTTCGTCCTCATTCCAGAAGAGCTCGATAACGACTATTGGCACCTGGTCGAACAGGGAGCCAGAGATGCGGCAAAATTTCATAATGTATACCTTGAGTATCTAGGTCCAAAGCAGGCAAACAATGATGAACATCTTAAAACGATAGATATGGCGATTGCTGGTCTTGTCGACGGAGTCATTACACAAGGTATAGCAGAGCCTGAGTTTGAAACCCTTGTGAGCAAAGCAAAGGAAAAGCTGATTCCAGTTGTCACAATAGATACAGATGCACCAGAAAGTGATCGCGCTGTTTATGTTGGAACAGATAACTACTATTCTGGTTTCCTTGCCGGAAAAGCATTACTAAATGATACAACGGGAGAACAAAAGGTAGCAATTATCACGGGGCGACATGATGCACCTCATCAAAAACTTCGTGTTCAAGGTTTTAAGGATGCTGTCGCTACAGAGCCACGCATTGAAATCATTGCTGTAGAGGAATCTAATATAACCAAACTTGGAGCAGTAGAAGCGGCTCATCGAATTCTTCAGTTACATCCAAATACGACTGCCTTTTATGGAACAAGTGCACTTGATGGAATTGGCATTGCCCAAGTCGTTAAAAAGCAAAAGGCTGAAAATGATCAGTATATCATTAGTTTTGATATACTGCCTGAAACACTAGAGTACATAAAGGAAGGAACGATTGAAGCAACGGTTGTGCAGTTTCCTTATCAAATGGGCTATGAGGCTGTTGAAAAAATGATTATGCTCAATAGAGGAGAGGATATAGAGCCTCTTCAGCATACTGATACAAAGGTCATCTATAAGGAAGATTTACCAATCTCTCCAGTCTCTATGAACGGGGGGATCCAGCCTTGACAAGCATTCGTAACAAGCTATTAGTATACTTTTTAGCCTTCGTTCTTTTATTCAATATTGTTTCATATACGATCTACTTTAGCAGCTCGCAAATCGTGTTAGAGTATCATGGCAGCTTTGAGAGATTCCTCCTGTTTAATGAAATCTCACAGCAATCAACACAAGTTTATGAAAAGGTCAATGCCTATGTTGTCGAGAAGGATCCAGTATTTATTGAAGAATATGAGGATATTAAAAAGCGGCTTCAAAAAAATAACGTAAGACTACAGGATGATGCAATCACAGGCATTAACAAGGAAGAGCTTGAAAAATATCAACGAATGATTAAAAACCTCCTTTTTGAAAGTGATCTGGCAATTTGGGCTGTCCGTTATGATAACCTTGATCAATACACAACACATCTAAAGGAAGTTCGAAATATTTCATCTTATATTCTTGAATCAACATTACAGCTTTTAAACTTTGAACTAGCAGAATACCAAATCTTTTATCAAGAAATGGAACAACGGCAGCATACATTCAAATGGTTTGCGATTAACCTTTTTAGTTCAACTTTATTATTTGCCTTATTAACGGCTGTTTGGTTTTCAAAAGGGTTAACAAACCCACTTCGAAATTTATCTAAAGCTGCAAAGGAGGTATCAGCAGGAAACTTCGACGGTCCTCCAATTAAGGTAAAAACAAAGGATGAAGTAAAGGTACTTAGTGAATCCTTCCAGAATATGCGAGAAAATATCAAACAATTAGTAGAAGAAATTAAGGAGAAATCTGAGCTAGACAAGCTACTAAAGGAGCTTGAACTAAATCATTTACAAAATCAAATTAATCCGCACTTTTTATTTAATACTCTAAACACGATCTCTAGAATGGCTTACCTAGAGGAGGCCAATGTCACGTCCCGGCTGATCCAATCGGTGTCAACACTTCTCAGATCAAGCCTTGGTGACATAAACAAATCGGTTACATTAAAAGAAGAGGTCAATGTCGTCAAAGAGTATTTTTACATACAGAAAACGAGATTCGTAGAAAGGATTTCCTTTAAAATCGAGATTGATGAAAGCTGCTTAGATACAAAAATTCCAGCTCTCACCTTGCAACCACTAGTAGAAAATTCATTTATCCATGGTGTTGAAGGTTTAGAGGAGGGCGGGGTGATCAGTCTCAAAATCTATCAAGATGATCAAAACGTTATTGTCGAGGTAACGGATAATGGGAAAGGCATAGATGAAGAAACGAAGCAACGAATCTTTTCAAGAGAACGAATTGACTTACATGAAGAGCATAGCGGCCATTCCACAGGAATCGGCTTAAGAAATGTTATCAAACGGCTAGAGTTAGTCTATAAACAACAAGGAATTTTAGATATCTATTCTGAAATAAACAAAGGGACCACAATCCGATTAAAGCTTCCAGATCGAAAGGGGGAAATAGTATGAAAATCATCATTGCCGATGATGAATTAATTGAGCGAAAAGCGATGAGGAAATTTATTTCAGAAAGTTTTAATCATATAGAGGTAGTAGGAGAAGCGGCAAATGGAAGAGTTGCGATTGAACAAGCAAGAAAACATAAGCCAGACGTGATGATTATGGACATTCATATGCCAGGAATTGATGGACTTGAAGCGATTAGACAGATCCTCGTAGAGCTTCCGCATACCAAATTCATTATGGTTTCAGCTTATGACTCCTTTGAATATGCAAAGATAGCGATGAAGGAGGGAGTCAAGGAATATATTCTTAAACCGAGTAATAAACAGGAAACATTAGAATCACTTTTAAGAGTGGAATTGGAAATTAAAGAAGCGAAGAAGCTTGAAGAGCAAATAAAGCAACAACTGAATGAGACCGAGAAACTAGCAAAACAGCAGATCATCACAGCCATTATTCAAAATGAAATCACAGTTGAGATAGAAAGGATGTATCAAAATTTCTTTCCTAATGCTCATATGGCATTCTTTCAGGTCATTACTGGTTGTGAAAGAGAAGTTGTAACAGAATTACTCAACACAAAGACGATTTTTCCTACTATTATAAAGGAATTAGGAGACAAATTTATTATCCTTCTCATAACGGATAAAAAGTCAGCCCACCATGTTAAGGCAGATTCACTTACTCTTGCTCGAGCTATGAGCCATTCATTGCCATCCTCGAAAACCATAGGGATAGGGACTCCGTTTATCGAGCTAGATAAACTAATCATTTCTTATCAGCAGGCATTACTGGCTTCAGCACAGCTTACAAAGGAAGCAAGTGTTACATATGGTTTCCCGTTATTAGATGAAAATAAGGATGGCACGATCCGTAAGCTAGAAAAAGCACTCTATCATGAATTAATCGCAGGAAGAGTCGAACAAGCAATTGATTACTTTCATTTATATTACGAGCAGCTTAACAGACAAAAGAACATGACAACTATGATTCAATATTTAAGGGAGTGGGGAATTCGGTTAAAGCAATCGCTCGAAGTCGAGGGCTCCAATCTTCGAGACTTTTCTGTAATGGGTGCAACATCAAAGGATGACTTTGTTGAAATCATTCGCCAATTTGGCGAAAGGATCTTTATTCAAAGTGAAGGCAATAATTTAATCTCAAAAGCGAAGTCCTATATACATGGTCATTATAAAGAACCCTTTAGTCTTGAGGATGTAGCAGCAAATGTGGGGCTAACACCAACGTATTTTACAAAAATGTTTAAGGAACAAACAAAACAAACCTTTATCGATTATGTGACGGATTATCGAATTGAAAAGTCAAAAGAGCTATTGCTTCAGACAAATCTAAGTTTGAAGGAGATCGCCTTTGAGGTTGGCTATGATCCGAACTACTTTAGCCGGGTATTTAAAAAGTGGACAAATTTATCACCAAAGCAGTATAGGTCAACCACAAAATAATACAGAAATAAATAAAATAGTGAAGAATTTAGATAATTAAAACGCTTCTAATCCCCTTTATACTAATAATAGTAAGCGATTACAAAATAAATAAGGGGGATGTACTTAAATGAAAAAGACTATCCTATTATCACTATTTTTAGTCTTTACTTTATTGGTTTCAGCTTGTAGCTCAAATTCAAGCACAGACGAAACAACAGAGGGGAACCAAGAAGGTAGCGGAGGAGACGCTTCCGCACCACTGGATGTTTTTAGCTGGTGGACTGGTGCAGGTGAAGAAGACGGGTTAAAAGCCCTGATCCAATTATTTGAAGAAAAACATCCAGATATTCCAATTGAAAACGCAGCAGTAGCTGGTGGAGCAGGTACAAATGCAAAGGCTGTTTTAGCAAGCCGAATGCAAGGGGACGATCCTCCGGCAACATTCCAAGTACATGGTGGTGCGGAGTTAAATGAAGCTTGGGTGGCAGCTGGGAAAATGGAACCGCTTAACGACTTTTATGAAGCAGAAGGTCTAAATGATAAATTTCCACAGGAATTGATTGACATGGTAAGTAAAGATGGCAACATTTATTCAGTACCAGTAAACATTCACCGTTCAAACGTACTTTGGTATAACAAAAAAGTACTAGAAGAGAATGGCTTAGAGGCTCCAACATCATTTGATGAATTTTTTGAAGTAGCTGACGCATTAAATGCAAAAGGGATCACACCATTAGCTCTTGGTGATAAAGAGCCATGGACAGCTACACACTTATATGAAACAGTTCTTCTAGGTGTATTAGGTGCTGAAGATTATGGAAAGCTTTGGACTGGAGAACTAGCATTTGATGACGCAAAAGTAGTAGAAGCAGCAGAAATATTTAAAAAGATGCTTTCATATGTAAACGAAGATCACGCATCGCGCAACTGGCAGGATGCATCTCAATTAGTTGCTAACGGTGAGGCAGCAATGAATGTCATGGGTGACTGGGCAAAAGGATATCTTGTAAATGACTTGAAATTAGCAGTGAACGAAGACTTTGGCTATGTCCCAACACCAGGTACAGATGGTCAATTTATGGTTATTACAGACACATTTGGTTTACCGAAGGGTGTTGAAAACCCTGAAGGTGTTAAACAATTCTTAAGCGTACTAGCATCAGTTGAAGGACAGGACGCATTCAACCCGCTAAAAGGGTCGATTCCAGCACGTATAGATGCAGACGTTGAAAAATATGACCAATACGGAAAAGACACGATCGAAGACTTTAAATCCGCAACGCTGGCACCGAGCTTAGCACACGGTTCAGCAGCTTCAGAAGGCTTCGTAACAAAAGTAAACCAAAATATCAACATTTTCGTTACACAACAGGACGTTGGTCAATTCACAGATTCCTTAGTTGCTGCAGCAGCAGAGCTTAAGTAATGACAAAGGGGATGAGCGTTAGTCTCTTCCCCTTTTTTAAAGAGGCCATTTGTGGTCAGAACCCTATAAATGACCTCTCATAAAGCGAGACTTTCATCAGTGGGGGTTTTCTTTATCCCCCACTGATGGTTAGCGAGACTTATCGGACATTTACGGGCAGTTATCCTTATGGCTTCGCTTCTTTGTATCACTTAAGCTTAGAGGTGGGGGGCTTACTGCCCGTTAATGTGGGATAAAGGAGGAGAAACTTAAGATGGAAACAGTCAAACCTTCACATTTAACTGAACAGACCGTTGCACCCTTGTCAAAAAAGAAAAGGCTCTCAAGTGATCAAATGATTGCTATTGGATTTATTTTGCCATCATTCATTCTGGTTTTGATCTTTGTTTATGGCTTTATCGGATGGACCGGCTATGTGTCTTTTAGTAATTGGAACACTCTTGTACCAGACTTTTCATTCGTTGGTCTAAAAAACTATCTTTTTTTATTCCAGGATTTCCGTTTCCAAGCTGATCTCCGAAATACGATCTTTTTCACGATCTTATTTATTGGCTTTGTTATTATAAGTGGAATGGGTCTAGCGATTTTACTCGATCAAAAAATAAAAGCAGAGCCCGTTTTTCGAAATCTGTTTTTCTTCCCTATGGCTCTTTCATTCGTTGTAACAGGGGTTGTATGGCAGTGGTTACTAAACCCATCAACAGGTGTGAACCTATTTTTAAATAAACTAGGAATGAACCCGAAATGGTATACAGACACAAACATTCTTGCTGGCTTCGGGTGGGGGAAAATTGAATTTGGGATTCCAGCAGCACTCATTGCAGTTGTCATTGCAGCTGTATGGCAAATGACGGGGTTCTCCCTAGCGATGTACCTAGCAGGCTTACGCGGCATTCCAGATGAAGTTAGAGAAGCGGCCCGTATGGATGGAGCATCAGAATTTTTAATTTATCGTAAAATCATTCTTCCATTATTACGTCCAATTACTGTGAGTGTCATCATCATTATGGCCCATATTTCATTAAAGATTTTTGATTTAATTTATGCCATGACAGGACCTGGAGCAAACTTCGTCACAGACGTACCAGGCGTGTACATGTTTGAAACAACATTCCGTGGTAACTACTATGCGAATGGTGCGGCCATTGCGATGATTATGCTTGTATCAGTGGCGATCTTCATCGTACCATATTTAATCCACAGCAGAAAGGCGGAGAGGTAACATGGTACTACAACGTATAAGCAAACCGATTATCTATTTCATCTTAATAGCCATGAGTCTCTTCTTCCTCATGCCAGTATACGTCATGATTATCACAAGTTTAAAGCCATTTGACGAAGTAACATTAGCGACGATGTGGCAGATGCCAACCACACTGGATTTCAGTGGTTACTCAGAGGCATTTGGAAAGCTTGCTCCAAACCTAATGAACTCATTTTATCTTGTTATCCCAGCAACACTTCTTTCTGCAATACTTGGAGCAATGAACGGGTATGTTTTAGCAAAATGGAAATTCAAAGGTGCGGATGTCTTATTTACGGTCATCTTATTCGGAATGTTCATCCCATATCAAAGTATCCTTATTCCATTAATTCAGTTTTTACGTGAGGCAGGTCTTTATAACTCAATTTTAGGATTAATCTTTGTTCATGTAGTTTACGGCTTACCAATTACAACACTGATGTTCCGTAACTTCTACGCGAACATCCCAGACGAAATGATCGAATCAGCGCAAATTGATGGTGCAGGATTCCTAGGGATCTTCCGTCACATCATGATTCCATTATCGGTTACTAGCTTTGTCGTTGTTGCAATCTGGCAATTTACGAATATATGGAACGAGTTCTTGTTCGCGGTAACAATTACAACTTCTGATCAACAGCCAGTTATGGTTGCGTTGCAGAATCTATCTGGCAGTCAGATTGTACACTGGAACGTACAAATGGCTGGGGCGCTGTTAGCAGCATTACCGACATTGTTGGTTTACATTCTGTTAGGAAAGTATTTTGTAAAGGGATTACTAGCTGGGTCAGTGAAAGGTTAAGAGGAACCCTTACAATAAATGACGATCTCCTCAAACAATGAGCGGAGCGGGGTATTCCAATACCTTTAATCTATCATTCAGACTGTGAAAATCTAGTAGAAATATATTCAGTTGTATAAATAATCAAGGGGGATTATCTAAATGATGATCCCCCTTGATTATTAGCATTTATTAAAACTCATTTCCTCACCATAACCAATAGTTATTACTTCGGTTTCTTGATAATCTTTTAACAAATCTTTTAATTCATCGTCCTTATCAATCATATATTCCACGACAGGGAAGGCTTTTAATAATTGGCTTAAAGACTTTGTTGATGCTGCCGTTTTGTTCGAAGGAAAGGTATGACTTGGAATAACATATTTAACTTTTAATAAATGTTTAACTGCATAAGCTGCTTCTTTCGGACCCATCGTAAAATGGCCTGATGAGGATAAGATGGCAATTTCAGGATGATAAACGTCTTGAATCAACTTCATATCTGACATGAGTGCCGTATCACCTGAATGGTAGAGGGTATAATCATGTAAAAAGTCAAAAATATAACCAGCTGCTTCACCGGCATACACTGGCGTACCTTGTGTCTCATTATAGGAAGATGTATGTATTGCCTGTACCATCGTGACAGTAACATCATCAAACGAGACTGAACCACCAATATTAATAGGAAGCACATTTTTGATACCTTGTTGAAGGAGGATCATAGCTAAATCATATTGTGCAACAATCATCATTTCAGGCTTGACTTCAACTAATTTAGAAAGCCCACTTGTATGATCAAAATGACCATGAGTAAGGAAGACACAATCAATCGATTGATAAAAATCCTCATTATCCAAATGTGGAGGAAACCCAGGGTTTAAATCAAAAAAAGGATCAATTAAGTAGTTTTTTCCTTCTTTACTTTTAAAAACATACATGGCAACCAAGACGTAAAATGTTCATAAATTGCCTCCTTCATGATTCGAAATAAATTCTCAAATCATTTTATTCTAATTATTGGGAAATATGTACTCTATTTGAATAGGGTGATAGTCATAACCATAAAGATAATCGTTCAAGGAAAAGTACATCAATTAAAAATATTGATTTACATAACTATTAAATATCTCTGGTTAACTATAAACTTGTAGGGGATTTGATTAGAGGAGAGCGATCTAGAGAAGGTTTTCAAAGAATCTATGAAGTAAAAGTTACTTAGTTTTTTAAAGTTAAACGTGTTGAATAATAAAAGAATAAGATATATAAGAAGAAAATAGGCATTCGTTCAACGAATACCTACTTTCTTCTTTGGTATAGCAATATGTCGGCTTAACAATAGTGTTTAAACGCTACTAACATGTGGTTTGTAGTCTACGTCAACTTTATCCTTTTCTTGGAAAGGAGATAGCATAAAAGCTCCTTTAAAGTCTGTATTACCTTTATTAACAAGGTAATGAACCTTTTTAGGTTCAACATGAATGAAATCACCTTTTGTGCAGTGGAAGACTTCACCATCAATATGTATTTCAAGTTCGCCTTCTAGGATGAAAAAGTTTTCTTCCATAATATTATGATAATGAGCAGCAAAATCTTGACTAGGACGTAATACAACAATTCCAAAATTCATTCTTGGGCCGCGGAGAAGATATTTTGGGCCACTATCTCCAAATCTGTATTCTCTATCATTCTCATTAATAATCGTCATCATAATCACTCCAATATTTTATTTTAATCCAGGTGCTATCCACATATGATCAGTTAAACCATTGTCGGCTAGCTCTAACTGTTTTTTGTAAATTTCAGTCCATTGCTTATAAAGACCTTCATATACAGCAGTATTCTCTTGGTTTGGATAATACGTTTTCTCGAATTTAATAACTTTGGAAATAGCATCATCAAAGTCACTATAAACCTTTGCACCAACACCTGCACAGATAGCGGCACCTAAGGCAGTTGATTCACGAATAACAGGAACTTTTATCGGCTTATTAAGAACATCTGAAACGATTTGACACCACAGAGCACTTTTAGATGCACCACCTGCAAAAATGATTGTCTCTGGAGAGGTGTTCGTTATTGCACTAACCATTTCAATGTTTCCTTTTGTTACTAAAGCAGCATTTTCCATTATAGCTTTATAAAAGCTAGCCTTATTGAATTTTTCGGAATCTAATTTAAAATTTACAAAGCTTGGGGCTGCATGTTTCCAAGACTTATAATTCATTTTATCTGAAAATGTGCAAAGCATGCCGTTGCTACCAGCTGGAACATTCCGAGCTCGTTTCTCCATTTGTACATAAATACTCTCGCCTGTTTTCTCTTGAAGATAACTTTCAAGCTCGCAAAAACTGTCTCTAAACCATCTCATAACTAAGCCGGGGAAAAACGCTATTGATTCATACTGCCATGTATTTGGTACAGCATGACAGTTGATTCTAACTCTGCATTCATCATCTATCACAACTTTATTCGTCGTGTATTCATATTGCCAAAAACTACCGCCAAAAATAGCTGCATCGCCTTCATTAATAACCCCAACACCTATGCATCCTAGCTGGGCATCCCCACCACCAGTAACAACTAGAGTTTGAGGACTGAGTCCTGAAAGCGCTGACATTTCATTTGTCACATTTCCAATAATTGTACCACTCTCATTTACAATCGGATAAATGTCTTCTTTTAGATTTACCTTTTTTGCAATATCAGAATCCCAGACTCTTTTTTTAATATCAAATAGTCCGGTTGTACATCCATTAGAAGGTTCAACTGAAATCACATCCGATAAACGGTATGTAATCCAGTCGTTAAGCATTGTTACATATTTAATTTTTTCATAGGTATTAGGAAGATTATTTTTTACCCAGAGTATTCTTGGCACGGCACCTAAGGAAAAAGTCTGACCTGAAACACTATAAATCTCTGTTTCTATTGAATCGCTCTTTTTATATAAATTATATACTTCATCGTTTGAACGAGAATCTACGTTTGCGCAGGCCCAAAGTTCTTTTCCTTCTTCGTCATATAAAACAATTGCTTCTCTCATACTTGTAGTGGAGATAGAAATAATATCTTTTGGGTCTACTTTGCTTTTTGTAATTGTTTCTTTTATTAAGTCAGTAATTATATTGATATTTTTAGCAATATCAAAATCCATAGAGCCGGGATATCTTTTATCCTCATTATGTGTCCATTCTGATTGTGAGACACATAGTTCTTGACCTAATGTGTCAAATAAAATAACTCTAACACTGCCGGTCCCTGCATCAATAGCCATTATGTATCTTCCCATAACTACCCATCCTCTCGGTATTTAATGAAAGCAACATCTCCTAAACCAAACTTTGAGCGACCAACTCATCTGTGATTAAAACATCTATATACCCACCCTTAAGTGCACCTATAATTGCGTCTTTCTTTTCGAGGCCACCTGCTACAGCAACAACATTATTAAGTGATTTTAGTACGTTAATTTCAGTGCTAATAAGTTGTTTATGAAAATCTAAATCTAAAATATCTCCGTTTATGTCATAAAACTGGCTTAATAAATCCCCAACAGCCCCCCTTGTTTTTAATATTTCAAAGTCATTTGTATTGAAGTAACCTTCTTTAACTAAAGTTGCCCGGTCATTTAAAGCACCGATTCCTATTACAGTCAAATTAGAGTAAGGAACCATTTCCAGTATTTTTTTTACTGGTTGTTCCATTAGCAGATGTTCTGCAATATTTTGGGAAGATACGATTATGGGAGAAGGTACAATGTAATGATTGTAATTTGGATTTGTATAATAGTCTGATCTAGTATCAATTGCTGTAGGCATGTAGAACTTTACCCCACCGGATAAAGAAACAAATGTTACTTTGTATTTAGTAGATATTCGCAGGTGCCCTAAAGTCCTCGAAACAGCTTCACCGTAACCGATACTTATCATTGTGTCGCTTGTAATTCGATCTTCTATATATTGAGCTGCTGCAATTGTTAGACTTTCGACATTGTTATGATCTGAAGTAGGCACGATAAAAATATCTTTTAAATTGTACTTTTCTATAATCTTATTTTGGATTTTAAGATTATCAATTTCTTCCAAATTAATTTTAAATTGAATAACATTATTCGTTTTTGCTTTTTCAAGATACTTAATTACTTTCATTCTTGATAAGTTTAAATATTCTGATATTTCATTTTGGGTTAATCCTTCAATGTAATAGTGCCAAGCAATTTTGATTATTAGGTCATTTTCATATGTCATTCTTATCACTCTTTTATCATATTTTTTGTTTATACAAATTATTCATATGCGCACAATTGTTTATAAATGATTTAAAAATAACAACAGCAAAATTATTAATTATTAAATGAGTTGATTATTTTTAAAAAAGGAATAGATGGTGAAAAACCATTAAATTAAAGTATATTTTACGAATAAATTTAATGAAAAAGTTCTATTGTTTTAACAAATAAAATAATTATGGGAATAAATAAATGGTTGTTAATTAATAAAATGTTTTAAATCCCTAAGAGAAAGCGGTTACGAAAATTGTACTGCAAACATATGAAATGTTAGAACGTATGGGGGGGTATTATGGAAGTTTCAAGTGAATTGGTGAAATTAGAGAATATCCAAAAGTCGTTTAATAGAAATAAAGTGTTAAAGGGTGTTTCACTAGAAATTAAAGAGTCTGAAGTGATCTCGATAATTGGAGGTAATGGTGCTGGTAAAAGTACACTGATGAAGATTCTTACAGGGGTCTATAAAACGGATGAGGGTAATATAGAAATTAATGGAGAGAAAGTGGTTAATTTTAGTCCAACGATAGCCCACACGAAAGGAATTTATTTGGTGCCCCAGGAACCACTATTATTTCCTAACATGACAGTCGAACAAAACCTTACTATAGGATTTAGTAAAAACAAACTTGTAGTAAGGGAAAAAGCTAAGAGTTTAATAGATGAATTGGGTTGGACACTTGATTTAAACCGATTTGCAATATCTTTATCGATAGCAGAACAACAGCAGGTTGAAATTATTAAGGGCCTCCTAAGGGATGCAAAGGTTCTAATATTAGATGAACCAACTTCATCATTAACGTTTGCAGAAACGGAATCTTTATTTAGATTAATAGAAAAGTTAAAAGCTTCAGGTGTAGGGATATTTTATATAACTCACAGATTGGACGAAGTTTTTCAAATTTCGACACATGCTGTAATTCTGCGGGACGGTAAAGTCACTCTTAAAGGAAATATTAATGACTTTACAAAAGACATGCTAATTAAGGGATTATTACCAATGGACAGTGAACGTGATGGAAACAAAGCCTTTATGAAGACCTTCTTAGACATAAGTAAAGAGGAACCTATACTTAAAGTTCAAAAATTATCTGGAGATGGCTTCAAGGATATTAGTTTTGATGTATATAAGGGAGAAGTAGTCGGACTGGCAGGTCTTGTTGGAGCGGGGAGAACTGAAATAGCAGAAGCGATTTATGGAATTAACAAAGTGAAAAGTGGAAAAGTCTACTTAAAAGGAAAGGATATCACAGACTTAGAAACTAGTGAAACAATTGAAAGTGGTTTAGCGTATATTCCTGAAGATCGATTCTTAAACGGAATATTTTCTATAAGCTCTGTAAGTAGCAATGTTACGGCACAAGTAATAAAAAAACACAATTTTTTCATAGATAAAAAGTTTGAAAGAGAAGTAACTGATGAATATGTTAACAAATTGAGCATCAAAATTAGCAGTCATGATGATGAAATCAAATCTCTGTCTGGAGGAAATCAGCAAAAGGTTGTTATAGCGAGGATTTTATCAACAAATCCACAACTAATTATCATGGATGAACCGACAAAAGGAATAGACGCGGCTGCGAGAAGTGATATTTATGCAATTATTACCCAACTAAAAGAACAGGGGTATTCTATTTTGTTAATCTCTTCTGATTTAGAAGAGATAGAGAGAATTAGTGACCGAATATATACAATCTATCGAGGAACTTGTAATGTTTGCCTAGGATTTGACGAAATCAATGCTAGAAATGTTATGAGTGCGGCTTTTGGCACATATAAAGGAAGTGGAAAAAATGTCTAAACTCACAAGTCTTAAAAAGCATCGTGAAACTAGAACGGTTGTTTTCTTAATTTTATTATTTTTAATTGTAGGTTTAGTAAACCCTGACTTTATTTCTGCAGGAAATATTCACAATGCAGTAAAGAATAGCTTGCTTTATATCGTCCTTGCAGTTGGGATGACCTTCGTCTTACTTACAGGAAATATCGATATCTCTGTTGGCGGGGTGCTGGGACTTAGTGCTGCTGTGAGCGGTATTATTCTAAGAGATGGTGGCAGCTTTGTTCAGGCTGTTTTGGTAGCGTTTGCAATAGGTGCCGTCATTGGTTTTATTAACGGACTTGGAGTTACTAAATTAAAAATTTCTTCTTTTATTATGACCTTGGGAATGTTGGAGATGGTAAGGGTTATTCAAGTAATCTATACAGATGGTAAGTGGGTAGAGAATTTACCTGCAAACTTTAAACAAATTTCACAGATGAAAATATTAGGAATAAATTCACTAGCCTTATTCGTTATTGTTGCAGTTATTCTTGTTCATCTGTATTTATCAAATAGCCAAAAAGGAAGATGTTTTGCTGCTATTGGCGACAATGAGGATGGGGCGATTTTAATCGGAATACCAGTAAATAGATTTAAAGTTATATCTTTTGTAATTTCTGGTGTTTCCGCTTCCCTGGCAGGATTAATATTTGCCAGTCAAATTGGATTTATCTCAACAACTGCTGGGCTGGGAATTGAAATGACCGTAATTGCCGCGGCAGTTCTAGGGGGAGTGTCCCTAAATGGAGGTATAGGGTCCGTAATAGGGGCGTCAATTGGAGCGATTATAATGAGTTCTATCAACTCTGCACTAGTATTCTTAAAGGTTCCTGCCTTCTGGAACTCTGCGATTTCAGGTTCTCTTTTAATCATAATTGTTGTCACAGATGTACTTATATCACGCCGTGCTAACAAGAGGGCAAAGAAAGAAAGGCTAAACGCTAGGGTTTTTAACGTTCAGGAAAGGTCTGAGTTGGGATGCTAAAAAAAATACCGAAATGGAACTTAGTGCTTTTACTGACTCTGGTTGCAGAAATGATTATATTTGGTTTAATAAATCCAAGATTCTGGAATATTAACATTCTATTAAATAGCTTTAACGATTTTGTAGGGATTGCAATTATCGCCTTCTTCGTTACTTTTGTAATTATCACTGGAGGTATCGATATATCGGGTGGATCAATCATTGGGTTAACTTCTGTAGTAACAGGTATATTGGCTCAAGCTGTAGGATTAAATATCTGGGTTGCTGTAATTCTTGCTGTACTCGTTGGTGGATTGTGTGGTTTGATAAATGGAATTCTTATTGCATATGCAAGAGTTCCAGCGATGGTAATAACACTAGGAGGAATGCTCTTATATAGCGGTGTTGCACTAGTGCTTGTTGGCTTATCTGGAACAAGTACATATGAAGGGATTTCTGGATATGCAGAAGGCTTTATTAATCTAGCCAACGGTAAATTACTAGGTATTCCACATGCAGTTATCGTATTTGTAGTCATGTTTTTCATTGCTTATACACTTCTGCATAGAACCAGGTATGGAAGATACATTTATCTAACAGGAATTAACCAAAATTCAGCCGAGTACTCAGGTATCGATACTAGGAAAATCATTACTAGTACATACGTATTATCAGGGCTGAGTGCAGGTATAGCTGGAGTTATTTTAACATCATATTTAGGTAGTTCTAGAGCAGATTTTGGTGGGGAATATTTAATGCCAATTTTAACTGCTGTTGTATTAGGAGGAACATTAATTACAGGCGGTAAAGGGGGTGTTATCGGGACAGCGCTTGCAAGTATTATTGTAGGGTACTTAAAACTGGGATTACAAATGGGGGGAGTCCAAACGCAGTATATTGGATTAGCAACAGGGATGCTACTTATTATCTCGGTAGCATTCTTAGGAGTTCCAGAGTTCAAGTCCAATGTTAAAAGGGTAATAACATTAATAAAAAATAGAGGAGGTAATCTCAATGCGTAAATCTAAATTTTACAAATTATTAACTGGTGTTTTACTTTCAACAATGTTACTTGCAGCTTGTAGTAGTGAAGATGCTGGAAACAGCTCTGGTGGAGAGAAAGATCCAAGTGATACCGAAGTGGTATTTATCCCTAAAATGACAGGAAATTCCTTCTTCGAATCTGGAAATGATGGTGCACAAGAAATGGCTGAAAAAATTGGCTTTAATGTTAAGTATGATGGTGCACCTGAAGGAACAGTTGCAAACCAAGTACAGATTATTAACAGTGCAGTAAATAGTGGTGCTGATGCAATCGCAATTTCGTCAGTATCTTCTGATGGTTTAAACCAAGCATTACAAAAAGCATTAGACGCAGGAATTAAAGTAGTAACTTGGGATTCCGACGTTGATCCAAAATATAGAACAGCATATATAAACCAGGGTACACCAGAACTGTTAGGTACAATGCTTGTAGACATGGCCGCAAGACAACTTGAAAATCCAGATGATGAACAACAAGTAGCTTGGTTCTACTCAAGCCCTACTGTTCCCGACCAAAACTCATGGGTTGATTATGCAAATAAGTATATTAAAGAAAAATATCCTAATTGGGAAGTTGTGACTACACAGTTTGGTGAAGGTAATGAACAAAAATCTCTACAAGTGGGAGAGAGCATCTTAGATACGTATCCTGATGTTGATATGATTATTTGTCCTGATTCAACTGCACTTCCTGCAATGGCACAAGCTGCTCAAAACAAAGGATTAAATAAAGAAGATGTAATTATTACAGGATTTGCTACTCCTAACTCAATGAGACAGTATATTGAGAATGATACAATCGAAAACCATGGCCTATGGGACGTTAAAGACCAAGGAGCACTTGCAGTATATATTGCTTATCATTTAGCACAAGGAAATGAATTAAAAGTTGGTGACACTGTTGAAGTCCCTGAAATAGGTGAAGTAAAGGTAGAGCCAAACACAATTCAAGGTTACGATTATGAAGCTGAAGATTCAGGTATCATTGTATTGCCAGAAAGAACCGTATTTACAAAGGATAATACAAACGATTACGACTTTTAAGATTGATAGAATCAGAATCTAGAAATTTCAGCAAGGAAAGGATGATATGAATGGCAGATAATATAGGAAATAAAGCTGCGAAAAACTTTTCAGAGGATGTACCTTTTGCAAATAATGGTAACTTTCATGTAAAGGGTGCTGCAAATTTAGACTGGGGTTCAAAAGATAGACTATCAAGGATTTTCAATCCAGCAACTGGTAAAACGGTAATGCTAGCATTTGACCATGGCTATTTTATGGGCCCAACATCTGGTTTAGAAAGATTAGATATTCTAATTCCAAAATTAGCGAAATATGCTGACTGTTTGATGGGTACTAGAGGTGCAATTCGAAGCAGTGTACCACCTACATTTAATAAATCGATAGCGCTTAGAGCATCATCAGGATCAAGTATTTTACAGGATGACTTAAGTCGTGAGTCAATGGTAGTCGATATTGAAGACGCTATCCGTATGAATGCAAGTGCTATCGCTATTCAGACCTTTATTGGTACTGAAGGGCAAAAAGAAACGATTGAGCAATTAAATAAAGCGGTAAACCTTGGTACTAGGTATTCGATTCCTACTATGGGTGTTGTAGCAGTTGGTAAGGAGATGGAGCGTACTACTCAATTCTTCTTATTAGCTACAAGAATGCTAGCTGAATTTGGTGCTCAAATTGTAAAAACATATTACTGTGAGGACTTTGAAAAAGTAGCCTCAGCTTGTCCAGTACCATTAGTGGTAGCTGGTGGAAAGAAAATTCATGAGAAAGATGCATTATCTTTAGCATACAACTCAATTCAGGGTGGAGCTGCAGGAGTTGATATGGGAAGGAATATTTTTCAGTCGAAGTATCCAGAAGAAATGATTCAAGCTGTTGCTAAAGTAGTACATGAAGGATACACAGATACAGAGGCTTATGAATTTTTCCTAGATTTAACAAATGTTAACGGTAAAGTTTAACTATTTTAAAGAGAGTTTATTCAGTCTAAAGGTTAACATAATGGGCTTTGTAACATTTATAGAAAGCTTCTACTATATAGGGTAGAGGCATTTCTTTTTAAAAAAATCTATCTCTTGGAGGTATGCTGATTTCTTTACCTTACTAATGTGTGGTAAATATTGATAATTTTTTTTTGATGTTTCTAAAGTAGGATAGTTTAAAAGCAAAAAATCGACCGGTGTGATCTTTAAAGTTGATCTCATCGGTTTTTTATATGTCAGTGCTTACTCAATTTTCAATTAAAGTTTGATCAATCTAGAATAGAATAATTTTCTATTCATAGATTATTTATCTTAGATTTCAGGATAAAGGTAAATATGTCTACAAAGACAAAAGGGAAAGATTGATACGAAAAACAAAATAGGATATATTTAACGTAATTTTACTTTATTTGTATATTAATAAATTGAAAGACAAATTCATTTATAAGAGGAAAGCCAAAAATATAAGAAAAAAGTTTCAACAAAATCTAATAGACAAGCCGACATTTTTTATTGTTTTTCTACTATCCAAAAGATAAGAAAGATCCTATATATAGCTTGGATATTGAAGATATGGAAGAGGTAGATGAAGATGAAGTTGAAAATCAATTAAATAATCTTGATGATATCTTAAGAGAATTATGGGAAGAGTTTAAAAGAATCAAACAAACTCCATGGACTAACCTAACGTTTGAGTTATATTCTACTGGAAAGTTTGATATTGAATTCGATTATACTCTGTTAGAAGAAGAAAATAGTTACAACCATTATGAACGTTTAATTATTTGGAAGTTTAAAAAATTAGGGATTTCACCTGATAGCATAAGAGAGAAACTTATAAAAGATTATATTAATTCAGAAAAATAGTTAAAACTTCTATAAGTGTAGTTGATTAATAATTCAGATGAAAGTGTAATAACTTATTTAATTTTTTAGTACGAGGTCTCTTATGGGAGGAAATTTTTTAAAAAAATATATTACTTTTTCCTTGATTGGCGATATGTCTTTCAAGGTTTTTTTGACTTTTTAATTTTAAAGTTAAATCTTTGTCTGTCTTAATAGAAATCGGATAGAGAAGAGCTTTTGAATAATGGCAAGAAGTCCATAATAATATGACTCCAAAATATTAAGGAAACAAGGGACGGTTCTTTTGTTTTTCCAAACGCAGGAACCGTCCCATTGTTTCATGATCATTCCTACATATATATCCATAAGTTCCATATTGATTTGTTAAAAATTGCATTCTCATTCTGAACTTCTAGTTCTTGTTCTTGTTCTTGTTCTTGCTGATGAGCCGCTCCTTATTTGACTTTTTGCAGCTGGTAATTATATCAAGGTAATTTCATTTACCAACAATACACCAATTAGTTTATAATGAATGGAGTTCAAATTGGATAGGAGAAGTCTATTCCTATTACACTATGAAGATGTAAGTAGGTGAATATAATCGATGTCATTGAAACACGGGTGAGAGGTTTTATTGAAGACATTCAACACCCTAACCAAAAAAAGAAAATAAATATGAACGATTTAGAGCTTCAGTTGCGTAAGCTTTTAGATGATTATTTTGAAATGGACGGTTATTCGTTGTTTTATCAAGCAATCGAAACATTGCAAGCGGAAGGACAATTAATTCCTATTCAAAATAATCAATACAATGGAAGAACACCAGCTCTTGCGTTATTTTACTTGGTGAATATTAAAGTTCAGACAACCAAATGGGATCGCCTCGAGATGATGAAATTAAATGATCAGTTTGATTTTTCCTATTATGAACAGCATCCCGAATGGCAAACGAAAGACGAATGGGAGCGAATACTAAATATATATACGTTTCTACAATCTAGTCAGGAGCGGGACATCGTGTCATTAGAAGAACGAAGCCTGGAGCTCTTTGGCCATGAAAAATTCTTAATAGAAAGTGATTTATTCCCTGATGGTAAAGGATTTTTAGCGAGAATTGGTATAACCGAAGACCAGCTGAAAGTGGTGAACTACGGAGAGCCTTTTGTATTTTGGATGAAACAAGGGAAGGAAATGAAAGATATTCAGAGAGTACTAATCGTCGAAAATCTCTCATTCTTTCATACTTCTATTAAATTATTGGAAGCGAACCAACTCGATTATGAACCTGAACTAATCATTTATGGGGAAGGGACTAAAATTGAACGGAGCTTTTCCTTTTTCTTTCGAATGTTTCCGCTAAAATCCTATCTTTTCTATTACGCAGGGGATCTGGATGCTGCAGGATATGGAATCCTCATTCGACTAATCGAAAAATATCCGGATTGTAGTATTCAGCCTGCCTTGAAAATTTATCGCAAAATGCTCGAATGTCTAGAACAGAGGAATAACCAGAAAATCGGGCAAACACAAAATAGTAAATACCGTGATTTATTCTTTCAATGGTTTACTGAAGAAGAACAAGCGCTACTACTGAAATTATGGCAAGAAAATAAGCGGATCCCACAAGAAGTCTTAACAATTGAAACATGGAGGAGATGGATGTGAACGAATCATGGGAAGGATTCGCCCAGCGAATGCAACGATTAAATCCACTGTTTGAGCTTGGTAGGGGAATGGAAGTAGGAGAGCTTAAGCCTCATATCCAAACGATTCTCATGCAAGTGCTTCTTGCAATCTTTTATAAAGAACTAAATGATGATGATCATAGACGAAAGATAGATATCAAGTTTATGGTGGAAGATGCTATTAAGCAAATGAAGCTTTTAGCAGATGATAAGCAAATTGATCGAATGACAAGCGGGCTGTTATATCAGGGAAAAGAAGAGTATAGTAAAGCGTTTGAAGCCTTATATTACGATGAACTAAGACAATCATGGGAGACGCAAACATTCCGATATGTGACAATGGATGAATCATACACGAATTTAGAGATGGGCGGATCCATTGTTTATAAACTCACAGATGTCGCTCAGGAAATGATTTTTATGAGCAGGGAAATGGCTGAGGAATTCTCGATCACAATCGAACAACTTTATAGTATGCAGCTGATTAAAAATGGTAATTTCAGAAAAGCTACTCGAAACCTCGATCACCTCATTTCACGCGTCAACCGCTTAATGGCAAAAGAATTCACTTTCCAAAAGGAAATGATCAACAATCCTAAAATCCTATTGATTGAAGAGGAATGGCAAAGGGCAGACAATCGTGCTGAAATTGAAAAGCAATTTGAAGAAGAAAAAAATCACTTCCGTACTATCACTAGCATGATCGAAAAAACGATACGAAGAAATGAAGAAGATGATTATATTCAGAAAGAATTGATTCTTCTTAAAGAAAAAATTGGCCATACAAGGCAATTGCATGACCGTCTCGCCAAGCTAGTCATTCAAAATATTTCTTATGAGATGAAATTAAAAGCGGAAAACCCTTCTTTGTTTTGGGAAACCAGCATCGTTTCCTTTCGAGAGCATTTTTATGAAAATTGGTTAAAGAAGGAAGGCGTTCAAAGTTTCGAGGTGATAGAAAGCGTGCTTTCTCCTTTATTTTCACCAAAGAACGAATTTATTTTGCCACTTGATTGGATATGGGGTGAACAAGAATTCAATGAAACACAAGTAACGGATTCTGTCGTTGAAGAGGAGGAAGAAGAAAGCATTCCTCATAAGCGAGTGACGAACTGGGGTTCAGTTATGAAGGCTTGGAGTTATGTGTTTCAATATTTACAAACATACAGAGAGTTTTCGTTAGCAGATTTAGCTATGCTGCCATCAGAAGTGCAGGATTTATGGTTTGAAGAATCGGAAACAATTGATTTATGGATGATGTTTGATAAAAAGCCGCTGAAGGTTCAAGTGCTGCATCGGAAGGAAGAAACAATCAGCGACGAGAGGGAGATTCTTCTTTATAAACTAATGATGGAATATCCGCAATTTCAAATGTTTGAAGGCTTGAAAATTTTTACACAGTTTGATCATCGTGCGGAGCCAATACTTTGGCATCAGATGAAAATGACCCCTTTTAAAATATGTGTTCAGGAGGAGAATGGATGAATGCAGAAATAATCAAAAAAGCTTCTGCTGTCTATTTTTCGTTATTAAAAGAGAAAGTAATCGGCGAAACAAGTGAACACTTCCAGACGTATTTTGATCCGGAAGTTAGACAGACAGTTTTATTATTAGCAGATGAATCAGGTACATATATCATTGAATCACCTAGACGGATTCAATTAGTCGTCCAGCCAACCGGCTCCGTGTTTGCTACAAATTTCACCCATATGAAAGAGAAGCATCGACAAATCGAAACAAAAAAACACTTTCATCTGATTAGTGTGGTTATTATGTCCTTTTTAGCTAGCATCGACCGCAATCAGGCTGCAAAAATCCGCATGCAGCGGGAAGGGATTAGTTTCTACGCATTAGAACGGCAAGTCAACGACCTCGTGATGAATTGGGACAGCATTCTTAAAACACAACCTACCTTTGGAGAAGAAGAACGAATTGATATGAAGGAAGTTGTGACCACATGGAAATACATGGAGGTTGACACAGATGATTATGGGGTTAAAAAAGGAAATCGACGAACGAGAATCGGATTCATTACCACCGCAATGCGCTTATTAGAGTCGGAGGGGCTAATCGTCATTCTTGATCGGGACGATATTCCAAAAGCGATTCCTAAGAATGAGCTTTTTGATCGAATTGAATACTTGTATTACGATTATGATCGTTATGAAATGTTTAAAAAATTAATGACGACAGAGGAGGAAGAGCATGCCGAAAATCCATCGAATTAGAATTGTTGGCCTGAAGTATGATGGCATGCAAAAACAATATAAAAATATCACTTTCAATTTCCATAATGATGAGACCTCAACAAATGGCCTCATTTCGATGATGAATGGCGGTGGAAAAGGTGTGTTCCTGCAAACGATCTTCCAAATCCTAAAACCTGGAACTTCGTGGGGAAAACAAAACAATCGTTATTATCAGCAATTTTTCTTTAATAATAAAGAGCAATTTATTCCCTATACTTTTCATGTTGTTATTCAATGGGAATTGGACGGTGGAGACCGCCGTCATCTGATCACTGGTGGAATGTTTTCAGCCGAACAGCGGATTTCGATGAGTGAAGAAAGCGAAAATGAAATGAAAACATTGGAACAAGAAGCAAAAGTACTTCCAAATATTACTTTTTATACAAGAGAATTTGAACGGAAAGAAGAGGCAGCACTTGAGCATATTCCACTCTATGAAAATGATGAGGTTGCTGAAACCGAAAGCTTGAAGGACTATTTAAAATGGAATGGATATGACGTTTATCGAGATACGAAGAAGCATTATCGCATCCTTGATACATATGGAATTAACCGCAAAGACTGGGATATCATGAAGGACATTAACAAGGATGAAGGTGGCGTTGGGAAATACTTTGAGGGAGCGGAGGATGATCATTCCCTGTTCCAAAAACGAATCATTCCTACGATCAGTCAAGTCTTGCATCGAACGGAACAGCAAAAGAACGATCTTGTCGAGATTTTCAAGAGCCAGGCAAGTATCGCGAAGGACCTACCTATTCTCTTAAAAAGAGAGCAAGCCCATAAAGAGTTTTTAGAAGATATTGTTCCATTTGAAGAGCACTTAGTTAAGGGGATACAGCATAAAGAAATTGTTCAAGCGAGTATAAAGCAAGGAAGACAATTGCTCGGTGCTTTAGAGCATTTGCTTCAAGCAGAAAGGGAAATGCTGCTTTCTTTAGAGCAAGACATCGAAAAATTAACGATAAAGCAAGCAGATTTACGCTTTCAAAAAGACAATTTAGAGTATGCAAAAGCTCACAGAGAGATCCTAGATTGGGAAAAGAAATTAGTAGAGGAAAGGAATAAGCATAATTCTTTACTTGAGATTGTTAAGGATAAACAAGAACGTAAAGAACAGCTATCCTTTCAAACGTTACTAAAAGAGTGGAGTGAAAATGAACAAAGTATTCGCTCTCTTTCCCAGCAGATCGCGACATTGGAGCAAAATAGTGGCTTAGAGCAAGTGAATCAAAGAATGGATGAAATCAAAATAGAAGCGGTAAAGCAATGGGAGCATTCTTATCAATTAATCCAAGAGGCTATTAAACAGTATTTTGGCTATCAAAAGTTCTTAAAGAAAAAAGGAACGGAGCTGTCTGGGCAGGACAAACAAAAGACAAAAGACATTGCACAAGCTACTACGGAAATCGACGTTCTTTATACGCAAATGCATGCCTTTGAGACTAAGGAAGAAGGACTTATCAAAGAATTTGGTGACCGATTAACCTATGACTTAAAGGGCTTGGTCGAGAGTCTCTTGACACAAATTGAAAACAAAAAGACTATGTTAGAAGAACTGCGAGCAAAAGAGAAAGCAACTAGTGAAAAGCAACATGAATTGGCCACTTCACATGGTACACTTGTCCAATCCATACAGTTTTCAGAGGAAAAATTGGAACAGTTAAACGACGCAAATGAACAGCAAAAGCAAAAAGAATCCAAACTAGTCGATAAGCTTCATGGGTTAGTAGATGATGTCACTGAGCCGTTAACCCAAGCGCTTCTTTCGAAGTATTCCCTCAAGATTGAGGATTTACTGTACGATAACCGAAAGAAAGGGGAACAAATCAAAAAAGAACTTTGGGAAACACAACTCGACCATTCCTTAAATGATGAGCCCTTCTGGATTGCCAATAAAGATATCAAAGAATTAAAGGAATGGATCGATGAGAAGACGGGCATTGATGTGTTTTATGGAACCCAATTTCTTCAATCATTACGTGCAGAGGAAATGGCGAACTTATCTTTAACGTATCCTCTGCTTCCATACGGTTTAGTCGTAAGCAGGCAGCAATGGCAAAAAATTAATCAGCAGGTTCTTGCAGGAAGAATGTTTAAAAGTCCTGTTCCGATTTTCATGCGTGAAGAAATGAACCATGAACATCACCCATCATCCTTTGTGATGATAAACGGAACAGAAAAAGAGCTATTAACAGATAAAAACCATTTCACCAACTGGAAAATAAAGATTACTAAACAAATAGAAGAAAAGAAAGATACACTCATTGAAATTGAAAAAACAGAAACTTCGTTACGACGTATTTTAAAAGAAATCGATCGATTTTTATCAAGCGATCTTTCAAGTGAAATCTTAAAAGCGATAGATCAGGAACAGAATTCCCTTGTGTCGAAGAAAACGAAATTACACGAGATCACAACACAACAACAAAAAGAAAAAGAATTACAGCTTCAGCTAAAAGAACAAAGGCAAAAAACAAAGCAAAGAATCGACAACCTTTCGAAAGATGTAGAAACAATAGAGGCTTTTGAACGTGAAAAAACGCTTCATCAAGAAAATAAACGAGTGAAGCAAGAGAAAGAGAAACAAAAGGAAGCCTTGGTCACCCAGCAGCAAGAAATTGGAAAAGAGCATCAACATATCGTTGACCAGCAAAACACGTGGAATCAAACGTATGTAGAATGGAAGCTTACTACTGAACAAACGATAAAGGAGATCGCCTTCTTTATTGAGGAAGTGGTTTTTCCTACTGATGAACATGCGGATCCATCTGAAGAGATCCCACGCTTATCACTCCATTTATTAGAAGAGATCAATGGAAGTATCGAAGAGTTAAAACAGCTCCAAAAATCAAAAGAAGTACAAGCTAGAGAACTTCTCGTTATTCAAGCAAAAAAAGAAACCGAACAAAAGCAGCAAAAGAAATTAGAGAAAAAACTGGGTGTTCATAATAAGGATTGGAAGAATGCACAAGAACCAGATGAACCAATCAGTATATTAGAAAATATGCTGCAAACCGCACAAAAGGAAACAAAGACAGCGGAAAAAGAAGAACGCGAACAAGGAACGGCCGTAACAGTAGCCGAAACGTCCCTAAAACATGCTACCGAACAGTGTGACAAGTTAGGAAAAAAAGTCGCAAAGCATGAAAAACAGCCTGAAGAATGGGAAGACCTTGACTTAGAAGTAAAGGCTGTCGAAATTAAAGACCAAATGAAACGAACGAAAGATGAAGTAAAGCAGACGGAGAAACGTCAAAAAGAAACAGAAACAAATATTACTGGGTTTGAAGGGGATCTGTTAACCTTATCAGTTATCCTAAAAGAGGAAGCTGCAGCATTTACGGAACATGATGTAGAAAAAATTAAGAGCAAAGGAAAACGATGTATCTTATCCTGGTGTGAAGAACATCAAGGTATTCAGGAAGAAAGCCAAGAGAAACATGCGAAAATCGAACAATCCTTGCGCAATTTAAAGCTTACGATTGAAGGTAAAGATTGGGAGATTCGTTTTAAAAATGAAGTATTAACAACACTAGATCATATCGATACAAGGCATTATACACATATTCAAAGCATTGTTAAAAATATAAAGCGTTTTTCACAAAGTGGCTTGGAACAATTAGAACGCGACAAAGAAAGGGCAGAGAACGCTCAAAACTTCTGGGCCAGCCGTGCCAGCATGAAAGTGATGAGCATTTCAGAGGCGATTCGCTCAATGATTGCGAAAATGAAGCTAAAAAATGAACGAGGCTCCTTTCAGCTCGTCCAGCTCAAAGAAGACATCTTACCTAAAAAGGCGGAAGAAATTGAACCACTGCTGAAGCAGCATTTCGTCTTGGCCATTAACAAAATCACTAAACAATTTGAACGGATCGATGATCATAACCGAGAATTAGAACAAGAAATAAACCAACTCATTAGTGATGAGCAAATTTTATTTGTCTCGCTTCGAAATCGCTATCCTGAGCTCCTCGTCTATAATATGCGAACAGATAATGCCTTTATGTACGGGAAACCGAAAAGAGAGCATTATTCAACCTGGCAGACAATTAATCAAGGTTCGAAGACAAAATCCGATGGGAGCGGAGGGCAAAAGCTATCAGCCCGAATGGTGATGATGATGATGTTACTATCCGTAAAAAGCGAAACCGATCACAGGTGGGTTCCTTTAGTCTGTGATAATCCATTCGGACAAGCTGCATCGGCACATGTACTCGATCCGATCTTCGCAGTTGCCGAAAAACTAAAGTTCCAATTCATCGTCGTCACTCCACCCGAACTGGTAAAAACAGAAATCAGCCAAAGGTTTGACGCCTATTATAAATTGGACTTCATTCGTGAAAAAGGAAAAGAAATTGTTTCGGACACGATTGTACCTGCGTTTCGGATTTATCCCATTCTAAACGGGCAGTAAGACTCCCACTTCAAGATTCGAGAGAAACAAAGAAGATAAGTGGAGATAACTGCCCGTAAAGATCCGATAAGTTTCGCTAACCATCAGTGGGGGATGAAGAAAACCCCACTGATGGAAGTCTCACTTTATCAGGGGGAGGAAGTTAGTCAGGGAAGGTAATACAAGGATAAAATTTGAGGATTTAAACTTAAAAATCTCACTTTCTATTTGGAAGGTGGGATTTTTATTTGTACTGCTTAAGATACCTTATCAGCATCGGATGATCCTAAAAAGTGAAATCTGTTTTTAACACTGTATGATTGGATTATTATGTGGTGAAGGAATTTATAGGAAACAAAGGGACGGTTCTTTTGTTTTTGCAAACGCAGGAACCGTCCCATTAGTCTTCTTTTAACTTATTACAGCAAGATTTGGAAAGTCTTATGAATAATATCCTGTTATCTTTTTATTAATGAAATAACTTAATGAAATAGAAAGGAGCGAAAAGACTTTAAGCGATATTAAAAGTCTGAATCAATAGGCAGTTTTTTGATGGGTGTGTAGATGTGGTAGGCAGAATCTAGATGGTGAATGTTATCAAAAACTTGAATGAGTTCGATATGTGAGTTGTCAGACTCCTGCTTTGTGATTTTTAAAAACCTTGCAAAATCAGTGCTCAAGACATCTCCTATATCAAGTAGATCACCAAAATATTTGAACCTGGCACAAAAGAGCAGCGGTATATCAACGGTAAAATAATAGAGTTTATCTATTTGGATATCATATGGAATCCCGAAAAGAACCTTGAAGCGGGTTGAGTCTGGTTCGCAGTCTGAATAGATGACATAACATGGACCATTTATGGTTTCATCAATGTTATTTAATAGCTTTTTAGAATGAGACCGGATTTTCGTCTTGTAATCATCAGTTGCGAGGTCAACTTCAAAGGCTATGCCAGTCACCCTGATTGTTTCAAATTCCGTTAGGGTGAAATCGGTGACGATATCACCATTGATGTTTTTAATCGGTCTTTTAACCACTGAAGGTATCGGCATTTGAGGTATGGTTGTATCTTTTCCTCTAAGAGAGCTTGGTGCTACACCATACTGTCGTTTGAAAGCACGGGTGAATGATGATTGAGTTCCAAAGTTTAGCTGATAAGTAATATCGGTTAGAGATAAGTGATCGTTTTGAATGAGTGTTAGTGATGCGTTTAATCTTCTAGATAGTATGTAATTGTTTAACGAACAACCCATCATGGCAGAAAAAAGTCTATGAAAATAGTATTTGGACATGTTGGAATTATTAGCAACAGACTCCACTGATAAAGGTTGTTGTAAATTGTTTTCAATATATACCAAAGCATTCTTTATCACATCATAATGGTCCATAATGGCTCCTTACATTTAGTATTTATATAATTTGTAACTAGTATAGCATACGTTTTTAACTTGGTAATTATTTCAAGGAGGAAAAAATAATGACACTAGACCGAATGAATGGGATTATCATAGGTATTTTCTATATAGTAGCTGCGGCCTCTGCCATTATAGCCGTTCTCTTTTATGAGCCAGTATTGTCAGAACAGTGGTATATGTCCGTGGCAAATGGATTTCAAACGAAGGTTTTAATCGGAGTATTAAATGATTTTTTGCTCGTAGTGTCAGCTATTGGGACAGCAGTCATGCTGTTTCCTTATCTTCGTCGATGGAATGAACATCTTGCATTAGGGTATCTTAGTTTTCGATTTTTGGAAGCTGTTTTTATTTCAATAGGGTTGGTAAGTATATTAGGTTTATTGCAGCTTAGTATAAATTATGAAGCAGACATTCTAACAAATGAAGAAAATCTTCTCGCCATAGGTTTCATGTTGCAAGCTTTTCATCGTTGGACTGCTATGTTAGGTCCAAATCTAATGTTAGGCCTAAATACGATTCTGTATAGTTATTTACTTTTTAGAACAGGTTTAGTGCCTAAACCGTTAGCACTATTTGGAATGGTTACAGCTGTTTCGGTATTCATAGCCGGTTTATTAGAAATGTTTGGTGTAATCGAATCTATCTCTACGGTAAAAGCGTTCATTGCTCTACCTGTGGGTGTTTATGAGATGAGTTTGGCGGTTTGGTTGATTGTGAAGGGATTTCATAAGGGGAACCTTGATAAAATAAAAGCGAAATAATGTTTTTGAATTATTACTTGGGTATCCGTGCCTAGTCACTACCCGAAATATATATGCAATCAATTCAACGTTTCTTACAAATTGTAAGGAACGTTTTTCTTTTTATTAAAAATGTAATTCTTTCAAAAATATGGTGTGCTTACCAGTTATTAATCAAGAAACAAATAAATATAGCAAGGGGTAGTTTTAATAAGAATGAAAAAGAAAAAACTAAAGTTCATTAACCAACATAAAACATTCGCAAATATTGTGTTTTCAATGTTTGTAAGTGTTTTTTTATTTGGGAAATGAGTACGTCATATAAATCTTTTTATAGCTTAACAAGGAGTATCTACCACAGTATTGTTTTTTCACAAAATATCCATAATTTTTATATGAAAAATTCGCTACCATTTCTTCATTTTTCCCTATATAGACTATGAAAGGAATTTTTTAGAAGAAAGGGCAGTGGTTGAAGATGGCAAAATATCGAATGGTGCGTACGGAATTTTGGAAGAATCCGATTGTTTCAGAAGAGATGACCCCGGAGGATAAGTATTTTTACCTCTATCTTCTTACGAATCCACATACGACTCAAATTGGAATCTATCGAATTACGAAAAAACAAATGGCTTTTGATTTGGGTTATTCGATTGAGAGTGTTCATTCGTTAATGGAACGATTCACCCGGCATCACAAGTTGATTTGTTACAATCCTGAAACAAGAGAACTCGCCATTAAAAACTGGGGGAAAGATAACTTGCATAAAGGCGGGAAACCGGTCATGGATTGTATTTTTTCTGAATTAAAAGAGGTCGAGGATACCTCGCTTATTCCATATGTTTCGGAAACCATTCAAAAACAGGAAATTCGTAGCCTATATGAATCTTTTTGTGAGTCCGGAAGGAAAGTAGATAGAGACAGAAATGAAAATGATACATATCTAGAAACCGAATGTGAAGAATTTGACGATACGTTCATGCATCGTTATACGATACGTGGACAAAAAGAAAAACAAAAAGAAAATGAAAAAGAAAAACAACAACAAAAAGCTTTTCATCCCAATATAGAGAACAATCCATACATAGAGAATCAAGTACATAATCAAAAAACAAAAGATGTTAAAGAAATTGTTGAGTTTTGGGACAACAATGGATTTGGTTTTTCAAACGTGAATGCGAAACAGCAGCTATTATCTTGGTTAGATGATTCTAGCTTTTTACAGCCGAAAGATGTGATCTTAAAAGCCATGACGATTGCCTGTGCCAATAACAAGCGAAAGCTGAACTATGTTGTTGGGATTCTTAAAAACTGGGAAAATGAATCTTTACTGACTGTTGAAGAAATTGATTCTTATCATGAGAACCAAAAGCCTGTACCAAAGCATAAGCATTCAACCGAATCGTTTCCTGCTGGAAGAGCGATTCCAAGTGGATTTGAACTTGATCTAACAGCAGGTGAAGAGTGATGAGTATTGCTGAAAAAGCGTTCTTAGGAAGCTTGATGAAGGCGGAGTACCTACTGAAGGATACCGTCATTCAACCTGAACAACTGGAAGGGACACGGCATAAAGAATTAATGCGAAGAATGGTGAATTAAACCGAGCTGGTAAGAATGTTGATTTAATCACATTGACAACCTTACCTGACCTCGAATCATTTGGCGGAATGTCTTACCTTTCGGAGCTGTTATCGTATGCGGATCTTGAGAAATTTGAAGGAATAGAGAAGCTCATTTTAGATCTTTGGAAGGAACGGGAAAAGAGAAACATTTTAACAGTTGCAGCCATGAATGATTGGGAGATTGCTAAGGTTATTGCCGAATTGGATAAAATTAACCAAATGAAGATGGAGGATCACACGTCCTTACAACAAGCATTGTCAAATATCTATGAGGCACCTTGGGAAGATCAAAAAATCTTGAAAAGTGCAACAACGGGTATCAAAAAGCTCGACGAAGTGACAGGAGGCTTTCAGGATGGGGAAGTGACAATTCTAGCGGCAAGACCATCGATGGGAAAAACCGACGTCATGCTTCATTTTGCAAAAGTGTCCGGTTGGGCGGGCTATTTGCCACTCATCTTTTCCTTGGAAATGCCTGAAAAGCTGATCACAAAGCGATTAATTGCTTCAACTGGGGGCTTTAACCGTACAAAAATGCGGGATCCAAAAAGAATGCTGAATGAAAGTCAAAAGAATAAATGGTCGGATGTGATTGGTGATCTCAATGAAACTCATATGCAAATTTTTGATGGTGCTGGACAAACGGTTGCTGAGATGAGAGCGAAAACGCGAAAATTGATGAATCAATTTCCAAACAAAAAACCGATTCTTTTTATCGATTACTTAACACTCATCCATTCTGGTCAATTGTACTGAGGGAATTCCCATTTACAAGTGACTGAAATATCCAAATCACTCAAAACAATGGCGAAGGATTTTAATTGCCCAGTTATTTGTTTGGCACAGCTAAATCGATCAGTGGAATCAAGAGCCAATAAACGGCCGATGATGTCAGATATTCGGGAATCGGGCAGTGTTGAACAGGACGCCGATGTCATTTTGTTCTTGTATCGTGAAGCGTATTATGACAAGGACTCTCAGGATCAAACACTAGAAATCATTGTCTCGAAAAACCGAAATGGTCCAGTTGGAACTATTGCAGTGAATTACAACGAGTATACAGGAAAGATTGAGGAGCAAAAGGAACAGAGGCTTATTCATTGATAACCTTAAGAACCAAGACCAAATGCGAAAAATTCTCATATCGAGGTGTTATCACGTGATTGTGAAAGATCTTTATCTGGATTCGATCCGTTTTGAAGAATCATCATTGGCCCATTACCTCCACCATTTACTAGAAGAGCAGAAAATTTCATTGGATGACAACATATCCAAAATTGACTTTGATCAAGCAGATCATCAGAAAGTAGCGGAAATGATTGAAAGCAATGTATTAGGGTTTCATAAGGTTGGTATCTACTCACTGAAGATGAACCAGAATGAGTTTGTTTTTATCTTTGCTGACAGCGAGCAAAAGGCAATCAAATTCTATACCGAAACATTTCATTATGCCCCATTGAATTGTCACGAATATTCGCTAGATTTCGAGCTTGTAAGAGGGAATGGTGTGGTTTCGTTTCGGGAGATGAGGAAGGAGTTTATGAGTTTTCCGGCTGTAGTGGGGTATTTTGAGAGGATGGGGTGAAAATGAGAGAAAGGGAACACTATTTTTTTCTTCATCGCTTTTCTTAACACTGCAACAAAAATTAACAAAGGGATGGATAGGCTACACTTAGTTGGACAGAATTTTTAAGGTCAAGTAGACTACAGATAATACATTTGAGGAGAATCTACATGACTAAAAGAGAACGCCGAACATTTACTGAAGACTTCAAACAACAGATCGTGCAGCTATACCAAAATGGTAAACCAAGAAAAGAGATTATTCGTGAGTATGACCTTACTCCTTCTTCTTTAGATAAGTGGGTAAGTCAGAGTCAGAACTCTGGATCTTTTAAGGAAAAAGACAATGTAACGGATGAACAAAAGGAACTAATGGAACTCCGAAAGCGAAATAAGCAACTAGAAATGGAAAATGATGTTTTAAAGCAAGCCGCGCTGATACTAGGACGAAAGTAAATGTGATCAAGAATAACCAACACAAGTACTCGATATCAGCAATGTGCAAAGTCCTACAACTACCTAGAAGCACTTACTATTATGAAGCGAAAGAAAGAGCAAAAGAGGATGACATTACCTCGGATGTGATCGACATTTTCCATGCGAGCCGTCAAAATTATGGGACACGCAAAATCAAAGTAGAATTAAAAAAGCTCGGTCTCATCGTTTCTAGACGAAGAATTGGGCACATTATGCAGGAACAGGGCCTTGTCTCTACTTACACCGTAGCTCAATTTAAACCGCATGCAAAATCATGTAATGAATCAGAACAGAAGAATGAACTAAACCGTGAGTTCGACCAGGAAGAAGAAATGACAGTGATCGTAAGCGATTTGACGTACGTAAGAGTCAATCAAAAATGGCATTACGTATGTGTATTTGTCGATCTCTTTAATAGAGAAATCGTAGGTTTCAGTACAGGCCCAAACAAAGATGCATTACTCGTCTATCGTGCATTCGCCTCCATCAAGGTCGACCTCCGTAAAATCCAGCTTTTCCATACGGATCGTGGAAATGAGTTTAAAAATAAGCTGATTGACGATGCTTTAAAGACGTTTCATATTCAACGATCTTTAAGCATGAAGGGCTGCCCGTATGACAATGCTGTAGCTGAAGCGACGTTCAAAATCATCAAAACAGAGTTTGTTAAAGGTAAGCATTTTGATAGTTTAGAAGAATTAACAAGAGAATTACAAGACTATGTCCACTGGTTTAACTACATAAGAATTCATGGGACACTTGGTTATGAAAGTCCGATTGATTACAAACTTAAACACCTTAAAAAAGTTGTCTAGTTTAGTGTTGACATACCAAAATGAAATTATTAATGAAATAAAAAAAATCTTTCCAAATATCTAAGGAAATGGGGAGATTTCAGGAGATCTAATTATTTTTATTATTTAATAATGGGAGTATTTAACCAATGTTCTAAAGGATAAATAAGCCTCATATAATCGATTCAGAAATATATCTTCACTAATATTATATAGGGGTGAAAAAGTCCCTTGGAATATTTCATTAGGAGGAATGTAAAATGACTTGGGATAAAGATGAAGATTATTGTTCGCATTGCTGTAACACTGGATATGTTGATTGTGATTGTCGAGCAAATGAAGAGGATTCGTGTAGATGGTGTTGGGGGACAGGAAGAAGATCATGTGGATGCGGAAGATAGAGATGCTAGACGACCGAGTTATACGGTCGTTTTTTAATTTAGTAAGAGTAAATGAATGTAAGTATCATATTATGAAGGAGATAGTTCATTATCTCTAGAATGTATATTAAGGGTATGTTTAAGCGAATTCACTTATTATTTAAGCAATTTAAGAAGTCTTATCTAAGGAAGTAGTAACACATAGCTAGTAATATTTATTAAATTAAAGCAGAGATATTATGTTAAAGGAGAGAGAGTATTGACCACTTGTAAAATATGTAATGGAGATATTAGTACCTTTAATTGTAATATAGCAAACTCTTCAATTTGTGAGGATTGCTGTAATAAACTTCAATCAGGAGAATTTTCTAATGAATGGTTTCAGTTTTTTGAGAGTAATAATTTGAATTTTAATGAAGATAGCGATCCAAGGGAAATTAATTTGGAAGATGATTCTAACATTTTTAATTATACTCTTAAGAGATGCTTAGAGTGTGCTGGATGTTATAGGGATCAAATATTTCCATTTGGGCCCGATCCGGTTGAATTCAAACCTTATCCCCAAAATGCTACGGTATCTACATACATGAATAAATTTGTTTTCGGTAACGGATTTGAACAGACCGCAATGAAGGTCGCATATTTAATGGAACGAGGGTGCCAGTCTCCTTTAGATTATCTAAATATAGCAAACAATTTTAAGATTGCTGGACAGTATGAAAGGGCGTTTCAAGCTTGTCAAGAAGGCTTAAAATTAGGTTCCGATCCTCAATTACATTTAATGAGTGCAAACATCCGGTACTACTATTTCAAGGAATACGATGCTATTTCGGAGCTTTTACTTGTAGTTCGCTTAGATCCGACTCTTTCGTCTGCCTACCGTTTATTGGGTGAAATTCACAGCTCACAGAACCGTTATGATGAAGCTGTTTATTACTTTAACAAGGCAAGAGATACATTTGATTTCATTAACTATAGACCAAACGACGCATTTTACGAATTTACTTATTTAGGGTTAGCGAACGCTTACTCAAATTTAGGGATTTATCCTAAGGTAATTGAAAACTCTTTGTTATTCTTAGAATATCGACATCCTTATGATGAGGAATTTCTTAAAGAATCTGGACAATCTTTTCTTTACGCTCCATTGTATCATGTCCTCGCAA
>JBNJJO010000026.1:0-67328 GCA_051750265.1 Bacillota bacterium
ATGTAGCTGCGCGCTTTTTTCGTGTGCCAGGAATGTTCATCAACTAGAAAGTGAGAGTCTATTGTTTTATTTTCTTCTAGAAAAGTTAGTTCGTTTGTTGGTTTTTATAAATCATTTAATTCTCTTGCTATTTACTATTTTATCATATAATTTAACTTTAATTTTATTGACCATATTATCATTTCTATTAGAAGGAAAAGAAAACTTAGCAAAAGAAATATATTTTGAATTTGAGTAATAAATTTGTTTTTCTTCTTCAACTAATAGGTGCGATGTTTTCATACAGCATCGCTTTTTTTCTTGAGCTAATGGGGCAGGTTACTTGAAGAAGAATACCGAAAAAGGATCCTCAGACAAGGTCCTTTTTGATGTTAATGAATTAAAATTGCAATCATAAAGTTTCATAAAAGTCGATGCCACTATAGGATGCAAGAATGAAAGTAAAGAGCTGTCATATAGGATATTTTCTTGTGTGTTATCGGGTAGTTAAGTTAAACTTTCAGATTTGCCTCCGATGCCGCTGCAGGTCGCTTGTTCAGACGAAAATTACCCGACAAATATAACCCAGCGAATACAAATAGTGTAGCAATCACATCGAACTTGGTAAATTTCTCCCCCAATAGGATGGAGGATTGAAGATATCCTGCAATCGGCGTTAAAAATAACCAAATATTTGCCTTTACCGCATCAAGTTTAAGCAAGTAAAACCAAAGAATCATCGCAAAAATGGATACACCAAATACCGACCATACAAGATATAAGATCAGATTCTGATCCAATACAAAGCGTTTACTAGATTCTAATAACAAGGAAGGAATGATTAATATGATCCCGCCGAGTAACACCTGCCACGCATTAATGACCAAACTAGGCAGTTGTAATTTTGCCTTTTGAAAGTATACACTCCCGATAGCCATCGATATCATCCCAATCATCAGTAAAAGGATGCCACTTAATGTGGAATGACTGTTTTCTAGCAACGGGTATGTTGCAATCACTAACCCGACGGCCGCAACCACCATTCCAACCCACTCTTTCTGTTGAATAGAGCGATTTGCGAATAGGGAAGAAAGCAGTGCAACCAGAAACGGATTAACCACGACAGCGAGATTAAAAAAGCCTGAAGAAACTGTTTGTAACGCCCAAAAGCCACAACCGAGATATAGCGAAGTGTTAAATAACCCTAATAAAATTAATGGCTTCCATTCTCGTTTTTGGGGCAGTGGATATTTCCCCCGTCTAAACCCATAAATATATAACATTAAGAGACTTCCTGCTAAAATAAAACGGATGGTCCCCATAGTTAACGGTGGGGATGAAAGCAAGCCAAATTTCACAGAGACAGCTCCAGATGCCCATAGGATGGTAAACAATATACCAAGCAGCACAATATTCACTCTCTTCACGCCCCTAATATATACCATTATTTAACAGTTATAATTTAAAATTATAGCATACTAGAACAAGTAATAATATTCACAAATGGAATAAGATTGTGAAAGAATGTACTTAAACTATAGGGTGCTTATCTTTAATAAGATAACATAAGACAAAATATATGATCTTCCATAAAAGGGCGCTTTTTTGAAATAAGGAGAGCGTCTTTCCTTTTGAAAAGGGCCATTTAATTGAGTAAGGCTGCTTATTGAGTAACGGAGTTTATTTGAATAAACATTCCTATTTTGAAACTTTTTTCCATTATATTCGTATTTTGTGTATAAGGATAAAATTTGGATTGGGTAACTTCTTTGGACATCCTGATCTTAGGAGCTATGATTATCACGTGATGATATAACAGAACTAGCTTTAGATAATGACAAATAAAAGAAAGTTTGGAGTAGAGTTTACATAGCTATAGTAGAAGTTAATTTAAGTGTAGAAAATGTTCTGCAATACTGAAAAACAAGGAAAGAGTCTGTATTATTGCTTATGTTTGGTAACATTAAGTCAGAAGTTTAATAAGGGTGTGTGTGTTTGAAAACGTCTATTAGTTTAATAATCGTAATTATCTTGATGCAAATGACTACACTGGTTAATGTGACTATTTTTAATGGTGAATGGGACGGAATCGTTTTAATGTTTTCTTCCTTGCTATTTATATTTGCAACTGCAGTTTTCGGTATTAGCATGCAAAGAAATAAATAAAAGTAGCTTATTCTCTAATGAACAGTATAATCTTCAGGGGAATATTCTCATTCAAGTAGCTGGAAGCTTTTCTAGAATATTTTAAGTAGATAGAAGGCTCTTTTTACTGTTGATCTATCTTCAGCTTAATTGTTTTTGGAATATTTCTCTATATAAAAAGAAAGCGATAATTATATATTAAGGAGTTCCTAATTCAAGAAACGGGCGCGATTATGGGGTATCGAAATAGGTATAATATGTAATTAAGGAGGGATATAAATTGAACGCAATTATTCGTTGGATAGTTTTTATTTTTCTTGCATTTATTACTTTTAAAATGCTAAACAAAGGATTGGAATTATGTTCACTTGGAACAAATGTTGATGGTGATGGTATTGGAATACACTTTTTTGGATTAGAGATAAATGACCGAGTACCGGAAGCGAGTATTCCTACTTATGCAATTGGTTTCCTTGTTGCTAGTTTCATTACTTTGTTAATTGCCTTTGCTCTTATTGGAAAAACTTTTTTAAAGTTAAAAGGTAACACAACAGCAAGTTAGTTATTGATAGATATTTCTGCAGCTCTTTCGATTTTTCAATATTCCGCAATCGGGCGCAATTCTGCAGCAAAAGAATTGTGCTTTTTCTTTATGTTAAGGGCCAGGTTGTGGAAGATCGCTCACAAAGGATTTGGATATTTATGTTAAAATATAATAGAGATTGTGAAAAAATGTACTTAAAGTAACGAAGCAGAAGAGTTAAAGAAGAAAGATGTATGAAACTATTATTGATTTATTTCATAATTAAAATATCAAAGATAATTTAGGAGTTGTTTAGATGTTTGAAATTTCACAGCTACTAATAATGGCATTTGCAGGTGGAATTATTGCTATTATCGGCTTTGTTGTTATATTAGGTCGTAGGGTTTCCGAACCGAAAAGGGAACTTAAACAAAGGATTGATAGTCTTGAGGAAGAAGTGAAGAAATTAAAAAATGGAAAATAACAGTTTTAACGATCATGCATTTTATTAAGTGAGATGTGCTTAATTCTTTTTGAAATAAAGGAAATTAGACCGTATATAAAGAAAAGTGATGAAGCTAACTTTGCAGTTACTTTAAGAAGAGGATTAAGTTAAATGAGAGGAAAGGGAATTGCATTCTTGAAAAATAGGTATTTTACATTCAATATTATTATAATTATATTGGTCTTTGGCTTTTCAATTTATCATTTTAACAATACTTTATATGGTAATGATAAGGAGTCTATTATTAAAGTCATCAAATCAATAGAGGGATATGGAGATGAGCCTATCGAGATTTTAGGTATTAAAGATTTAGGTGATGTAAGAATTGTAGGATTTCTATATAACAACAGACCAGGATATATAGAATTTCATAAGAATTTTATGGAAAACTATAAATGGAAAAGCATTGAAGTTAGACACGATGAAACATTAATTTCTTTTTTTCCTAATCTTCCACAAAACGTAACTCCTAAACTTATGTATGTGTCTAGCTACGAAAATAAAATTACAAAATTACAAGTAGATGTAAATGGACATTTAGTTGAACAAAAATTTCCCACTAACAAGGCATTAATCATTTGGGTAGATATTCCACAAACTGATTAAAGGTGATTCGAAATTTTTCCTGAAGTTAATCTCGACGAGTGGAAAGAAGTATCTGTTGAAAAAGGGGTTATGAATGACAAAAACCCATATAACTACTACTTTCATGTTTATGAAAGAAAAACTTTATTCAGCTAAAGGGCGCTATCCTGGAACAAGGATAAGAGCCATTTTTTATTTTATGGCCATTTAATGGAATAAGACTTTCAAAAAAGACTGGATATTTATGTTCATATTAGTATGGAGATTGTGAAGAAATATACTTAAACTATAGTAGCAGGTTAGTTGAAGATAAAATTATTACTAATTTCAAAAAACTGTTCAAAACTTGTATAATAGGAAAAATATTTTTAATTGAATTTTGGGAGATGTTACAATTTGGATTTTTTGGATTTTATTACATTGATAATAGCGGGCTTCACTGCTTGTGCTGAGTTTACTTCATACGCTCTAGTACATCCAGTTATCCGTCAATTACCTCAAAAGCAACATATACGTTTTGAACAAGGTTCACTGAAAACATATGGACTTATTATGCCTATATTTATGCCTGTAAGTGTAATTCTAACCTTGTCTTTCGCATTTTTCACTAAAGAACTTGGAGGTATAGAGCTTACAAGCCGTTTTTCTGCTGCTGGAATGTTTATTTTAGCAACAATAATAACTATTAGATATAATGTTCCTATTAACAAGGAAATCAAACAATGGGATGCAGACAATCCACCTAATGATTGGAAGGAGATAAGAAAACGATGGATGTTCTTTCAATCTATTCGTTCTTGGTTTCTTCTTATTGGTTTCGTATTACTTTGTTTCTCAGTGACAATTTGAAATAAATTTTACACTTAATATACACTACCTTCTAACGGGTGCGTTAGTTGACGAAGGATTTGGTGATTTTAAGAATGAGGCTATATATTACAGTTATTCCATTGATATGAACGAAACTGTCAACCCACCACACCCAAATGTTTTTAGATGGTGTTTCATTCAGCAATGAATAGAGTTATTCCTCTTGGCAAGATTGCTCAAACGCTTTAAACCACAGGTTTACTTCAGCGTTGGTGATAAAACCTGTCAAATTAGTAATAATTATATCTTCAGATACTGATGTACTTGTATTTTTAACATTCAATATAAAAATCAACTCCTTGCTATTATTATAAACTAAATAATTGTAGGGAGCATAAGACTTAATGTTTATTGCGTAGTTCGCTTATATTATGTAGTAGATTATTCAACAATCGGGCGCACTTGTTGAGTAAGTGCTCCTTTTTGAATTGGGCCAAATTGTCGAGTAACGAATTTTTTTGTCACGTATTTTTCGATAAATCATTACTGATTCATTAAAAGTAAATAACTTTTTTTTGAAAAAGCCGAATTCCTCAAATCATGGAAATGCGCTTTTGTGCTGTCGATAGTAACTAACTTTATTTGTACTGAACAGATAAACTTATTGCTTTATTCAAGTTTTAGTTTTATAGAATGTAATTGAATAGAAATATAGGGAAGTGAAGGGGCGGTTCTCTTGTTTCCAGTATCCAATGGTTGCAGTTTGAAAAGGACATGGAAACAGGTCCGGATTAGGTATGTGTTAAAATATGTTCATACTAACAAGCCCAACTAAGCTACCAATAAGAACAGCCGATCTGATGGAAGGAGCTAATACATATGCTAATTCAATGTTCCAAAAAGCTACTAGATGAACTTGAGGTAACCCCGGTTACTCAGATAGAAGAAGATCCCTTGTTTTCATGGCATGCCAATTTATTAAAGGTTGGTCGGAAGAAGACGGTTGTGTTGGTTAATGATAGAAACTTATATGCAATCATCCTCCATGGCTTAAAAGCAAAGGATATAAAAACTATAGGTAAGTTAATCGTACAGTCCATCCGGGAAACATTCGAAGCGGAGTGTATCAAGGATGAAGTGATCGAGCAGTTTTTGCAACACTCTCCTCATATTGCCTTTTCTAAAACAAAAGATAGAACATCTGTAGCCAGAATGAACAAGGTATGCGAAAATGTTTATCACTTTGGTGAATTACTCGATAACGATAGCATCAATCAAGTGGAGATGAGCTTAAGGATTAATGGCTTATTAGCAGGAGTAGGGAAGAATGACTACATTTATCCAAAGGAAGAAAAGTATAAGCATTTGGAGGAGTTGGCGGGTCATCCGATTTTTCAATCTGAAGCGGTGGAGCTTAAGGTAAAGTTGATGCTTGAGAGGCGCGCAGTTTGGCGGAAAATTGTCGTTCCAACTAATACTACTTTTCCTAAATTGCATAGAATTTTACAAATTGCATTTCACTGGCAGAATAGCCATCTGTATGATTTTTATATTTATCCAAGTAACGCGGATGGCAAAGTCATCCCGACCAACCAACAACCGATTGTAAACCTGGTGTGCGACGAAGAAGCTTTTCATTACCAAGGTAAAGTACCAATGAAAATGGATACAGGTATAAAGCTGTCCGAATATCTTCCGGCAAAGATTGTATACAATTATGACTTTGGAGATAGCTGGCAGCATACTATCGAGGTAGAAAGAGTGATTGAAAACTTCGATCTCAATTATCCTATCTGTTTAGATGGAGAAGGAGCTGCTCCGCCAGAAGATGTAGGCGGAGAACCAGGCTACGAAGCATTTCTTCCTATCATCAGCGATAAAAACCATCCAGACTACGAGCATATGCTGAAATGGGGAATGAAGCAGGGTTATCGCGAGTTTGATGAGGAGGAGATTAATCGAATGTTGCGGAGATTGTGAGAGGACAAAGGAGTCAGATCATTCGTTCAAAGGGAAGTGGTGCAAGAGGTGGGGGCTTTTCAGGAAAAAAGTGCAGCCAACAAACAGTAAAACGATCTTCCGCAATCGGGCGCGATTGTTCAAGAAGATAAAAGGGGAGTATAGTGGTCTAGGTGACTTACCGTAATCGTGTTGAGCATCTTTTAACATTTTTACATGTTCATGAAAAAAGAAACCTGCCATTTAATATTGCCCCGATCTCTAATCATACATCAGTAATCCCCTATCTATTCTTTCATTATAAGAACGTTTGTTCCTTTTATTCAAGTGAATTGTTTGAGTGTATATCGACAGGTTAGCCTTTAGGCTAGCTTTTTTTCTTTAGAAATAAGAACTTAATAATTCAAGATCATACTTCTGACGGCAGCACTACGGACTGATCAGAAAGCAAAGAACACTTTCAGTCATTCCGTACGTGTCGCTTCGGCATTAATGGACCGATAACTACGGTCTGTACGGCTAGCGCCTACATTCCGTAGGTTCCTGCTCCATTTACGGCAAGCCGCCATACCGAACGAGCCGAAAATCTTAAAGATTAAAGAATCGGAAACTTCCCTGCTGAAGCCAGGAAGCATGTCGCTTGCTTCGCATTGCTCCTAGTTTATTAAAAGAACGGCTTGTTTAGGGCATCGAACCCACCAACAAGCCGACTATATCAACTCTATGCTTATGATATAGTGCGCTCTTTTTGTCCTTTTTGATTCTTGACGAATCAAAAATTAAAATATGGTGAAAGTGTACAATCAAAAAGTCTGAACCTTTTAAGTGCACCCGGGAATGATTTGGTTGCATCTTCCGCCTTAGCAGCATCAGGCTGTCAGCTTGTATTGTTTACAACAGGGAGGGGGACGCCGTTTGGAACATTTGTTCCAACGATGAAAATATCAACTAATACACAAATTTTTGAAACGAAACGGCATTGGATCGATTTTAATGCAGGGACACTTATTGAAGGTAAATCACCTGAAGATCTTTTAGAGGATTTTATTTCATATATTATTAAGGTTGCAAGTGGTGAGCAGGTAAACCATGAAAAGAATAATTTTCGAGAGATTGCTATTTTTAAAACAGGTGTTACATTGTAAAGATAAGAGGACATTATTTTTATACTGTCTTGCGCTTTATAGTTAACATAATATAATTATGGGAAATACATTGCGCAAAAAAAATATAATCTTATTAAAATGCAAGGTAAAAAATACCCCGATAGGCTTTAAGCCATTCGGGGTTCTTTTCCTATTTTATCCACCAAGTATCAAACATGGTAGCAGGTAGTTCACGTTTGTGCTGAGAAACTAAATAACGATTTTCAATTTTATCAGCCACTTCTTTTCCAACCTGCTTGCCTTCTAAATAGTCATCTAATTGATCATATGTGATCCCAAGTTCCGTTTCGTCAGCTTGCAAAGGAGTGTTATCAAGTAAATCTGCTGTTGGTGTTTTAAGATATAAGCGTTCAGGCGCATCTAATACTTGTAGCAAGCTTTTACCTTGGCGCTTTGTTAGGCCGGTCAATGGAAGGAGATCCGCTCCACCATCACCGTATTTTGTGAAAAATCCAGTAACAGCTTCAGCAGCATGGTCTGTTCCAATGACTAATAATCCATTTTGGCCACCTACCGCATATTGTGTAATCATGCGAACTCGGGCTTTTACATTTCCTTTATTAAAGTCTGTGAGAGCTTCACTTGTTGTATCATTATAGTTTTTGGACAATGCATCAACAGTACTAGAAATATCAAATGCTATGCTTTCATCAGGTTGAATAAATGATAGTGCTAACTGAGCATCATCTTCATCTTTTTGAACACCATATGGAAGTCGAACAGCGATAAACTTAGCTTCATAGCCTTCATTTCGTAATTCTTCTACAGCAAGCTGTGCAAGGCGACCAGAAAGGGAAGAGTCTTGACCGCCACTAATACCAAGTACATAACCTTTTGCTCCTGTTTTCTTCAAGTAATCTTTTAAAAATGTAATACGTGCTTGGATTTCTACCTTTGGATTGATTGTTTCTTTTACATGTAGATCGTTCATGATTTGCTTTTGTAAACTCATTCTATCATTCCTCCTAAATGTATAAGGTTTGCTCTTGTATTTAGTTGTAACAGGCTTCCGAATAAATAGAGTGGTTCTCCACTAAGGGGAAACTCATCTCAAATATAGGTAGAACTTATTTCCATGATAAGTCCTTTTTAGATTTCCATCATCATTATTTCTTGAAATATGTGAATTACTTTTTGATTTTAGCATTTTATACCATCTCTTGCCATTCTCAATTCGTACTATTCGAAATCATCTCGGAAACCTTTTGTTTAACCTCTTCAATATTTTTCATTTTGTTTTCCCAGCATACTTGGCTTAAGTCAACAGGATATTCTTCAGGGTGCAAAGCGCGCTTATATTCATCCCACAATAGGTGTAAATTTTCCTTTGTGTAGGTCTGCATTTGTAGCAATGATGGCGTGTCATACACTAGTTTTCCTTCGACGAAAATTTTGTGGTGAAGTTCTTTAGCCTCAAAATTAGTTACAAACTTACTTACAAATGTATGGATAGGGTGGAACATTTTTATTTTTTGTTCATGTTCAGGATATTCATCCTGAAGAGTAATATAGTCTCCTTCAGACTTATGATTTAAATTATTGATAATTCGATAGACCTTTTTTAAGCCAGGAGTTGAAACCTTCTCAGGGTTGCCACTAATTTTGATTGTATCAATCATTTGTCCATCTTCATCTTCAATTGAAACGAGTTTATAGACCGCACCTAATGCCGGTTGATCAAAAGCAGTGATTAGTTTTGTGCCAATTCCCCAAACATCAATTTTTGCGCCTTGAGATTTTAGGTTTATTATGGTTTCTTCATCCAAATCATTTGAGGCAACAATTTTTGTGTCATGGAAGCCAGCTTTATCGAGCATTTTTCTTGCTTCCTTAGACAGGTAGGCTAAATCACCGCTATCGAGACGAATACCTGCAAATTCGATTTTATCTCCTAATTCTTTTGCGACTTTAATTGCATTTGGAACACCTGATTTTAACGTGTCATATGTGTCTACAAGAAAAACACAATTTCTATGTCGACGTGCATATTTATGAAAGGCAATATATTCGTCTTTATAAGCCTGAATGAAAGAATGGGCGTGCGTACCAGCTACAGGAATTCCGAACAATTTCCCTGCTCTTACATTTGAAGTTGCATCAAAACCACCAATATATGCGGCTCTAGTTCCCCAGATCGCAGCGTCCAATTCATGTGCTCGTCTGGTACCGAATTCCATCACAGTATCCTCACCAGCCACTTGTTTAATTCGGGCTGCTTTTGTAGCAATTAAGGTTTGGTAATTTACAATGTTTAAAATAGCTGTTTCAATAAGTTGTGCCTCTGCCAAAGGTGCTTCGATTCGAACGATCGGTTCATTCCCAAATACCATTTCACCTTCAATAACAGAATAGACATTACCTGTGAAGCGAAGATCCTTTAAATAATTCAAAAAGTCATCCTCGTAACCTAATTCATCACGTAAATAGGCAATATCAGATTCGCTGAAGTGAAAATCTTCTAGATATTGAATGATTCTCTCGAGGCCAGCATAAACGGCATAACCATTTCCAAAGGGCAGCTTACGAAAATATACTTCAAAAACGGCTTTTCGATTGTGGATATTATCTTCCCAATAAGATTCTGTCATATTTATTTGATAAAGATCTGTGTGAAGAGCTAAACTATCATCATTATAGTTGTTATTCATCGTTATATCCTCCAGTAAAAAGCTCTATTTTTATATAAAAGTCTATATAGTCTTAGATAACTGTAGCATTTAAACATACTTTAAAGTGATTTAAAGCCCAATCATGGCCTTGTTGATTAAAACTTGCAACTGCTTTTTCATGGACTACAATCGTAAATCCTTTGTTATAGGCGTCAACAGCTGTATGCAATACGCAAATATCAGTACATACTCCAACGAGGTGAAGTTCTGTAATCCCACGTTCTCTTAGTTTTATTTCAAGATCTGTTCCTGCAAAAGCGCTGTACCGTGTTTTATCCATCCAATAAACATGTTCTTTCTGTTTATTATTTTCATAGACATTTTGTAGTTCTCCAAAAAGACTACGACCTTCTGTACCTTTAATATTGTGAGCTGGGAATAGCTTTGTTTCAGGATGGAGCGTGTCACTTTCATCATGCATATCGATTGCAAAAACGAGAAAATCTCCATTCGTGATAAATTCATTTGTTAATTGTACAATTTCTGTTTTAATATCCTGGCCCGGCTTACCACAAGTTAACGCACCATTGTCAGCGACAAAATCAACAGTATAATCAATATTTATCAATGCTTTTTTCATTATTAGTACCTCCAAGAAAATAGAGTGAAGTTCTTTTTACCAAATAACATTAATATTAATATCTTGCAGTGTAAATGGGTCTTACGATATTCATTTCATCAGTGAATCGATATAGTTGAGTGGGGGTCTTTGATGTTCTTTGGGTTTTTTGACCAGAAACTTCTTTTATAAAGGGAAGAGTCTTAATCTTTCTTGAAAATGCTTGATCACTAGTAACTGCAGGATCATTCGTGACCGTCTTTAAAACAGCCTGTAATTCTGAATACGTAAATTGGTCCTGTAAAAAGCTTTTCGCTACAGTTGTTTGGAGTAAATCATGTTTAATGACTGCGATAGCATCTTTAATGATTACTCGGTGATCAAAGGCTAAATCAAGATTTAAAACTTCATCTACTGAAAATAGTTTTACATCTACCGCATCATCATTTGCTTTTCGCTTTGAAAGCTCATGCTCTGGAACAATGGCATAATGTGCATTTGAGATAATCCATCCACGGGGATCTCTACCAGGTTTGTCATATACACCATAATGCTTGATATGAATGCTATTAACACTTGTTTCTTCTTCAAGCTCTCTTTGAGCAGCTTCAAATGCAGATTCATCTGGTTGAACAAAACCACCTGGTAATGCCCATTTACCGGCTTCTATGTTGGTATGGCCACAAGCAGTTAATTGTGCTCTTTTTATTAGCATTAGCATTAAAGTCATATGGGGCGGTTTAAATTCTCCGACCTTAGAAGAGATAATGGTGAAAACAGCAATGTCTGAAGTGTACCCATCTGGAGTGCGATATTGTTTAGGATCATATGGTTCTAAAGCTTCTTTATTAGACATGGTACTGTGCTCCTATATCATTATTTGTCTTTTAATTAACAAAATGTTAATTGTTAATTGTATTATATGTTAATAAGTGCACGAAGTCTACAAAAATCAATTAAAATAGGGAAAAAGTTACATTCGGGTAATTTATATAGGAAGAAAAGATACAGATAGAATAGAAATAAGGGTGAACAAGATAGGAGGAAGACAAAGAGAGAGGGTACTCTTTCTATTAGTAATGTGTAGAAGATTGATAAATTATGAAGGTAAATAAAAACCAGTACTTCTTAAGAAGCGAAGCACTGGTTCCTATAAAAGAAGCATATGCTTTTGGACGTTTTTGTAGCTAACTCCAGCATTTAATAGGTATTATATCAATAAGAGTATGACATTTTGAGATGGGTCCGATGTTATGAAATGATCGTCTTTTTGAGTTAATTCAGACCCTGAATTTCTGAGATTTTCAATTATAGTATTTCTTGCTTCTTCACTTGGGAATTTTACAGAGAAAGTTTTTAAACCAACCTCGTTTTGCGATGGTGCCGATGCACCAGAACTCTGCCAAGTATTTAAGCCGATATGATGATGATAACCACCTGTAGATACAAATAATGCTTGAACCCCATAACGATTTACAACGTTAAATCCAAGTGCTTCATAAAACTTCTCAGATTCTTTTATGTTTGAAACTTGAAGATGAATATGTCCCATAATTGTCTCATGCGGTAAAGCAACAAACTTCTCATTGTTTTTTTGTGCTAATAAATCTTCTGCATTTAATGGGTTTGTGGCCATCTCGATGGAACCGTCATTTTTCTTCCACGTATCCTCTGGACGGTCTGCATAGATCTCAATACCATTACCATCAGGATCAGTTAAATAAATTGCTTCACTTACAAGGTGATCAGATGCTCCTTGAAGAGGGTAACGAGTTTCAAGCAAATGATACAGAAAATTTGCTAACTCAGTACGATTAGGTAGGAGAAGAGCCATATGATAAAGACCAGTCTTCCGACCTGAGTTAGCGACTGCGTGTTCTATTTCTTCAAGTACGACTAAAGTTCTTTCTCCATCAGTAGTAAGACTTGCAATTTTATTTGATTGTTTAAGCACTTGTAGACCAATAATATCCTTGTAAAATTGTACGGATTGATCTAAGTTACGAACCTTAAGATGTACTTCACTTACAAAAGTGATAGGTTGATGATGAAAGTTCATTAGGATACCTCCGAATTTTTAATTAACTTACTTTTTGTTAGCAAGTATATATTCGTAAAAGTACAGCGTCAAGCATTAATAATTATGATATGCAAAAGTATTTAATTAATTAGTGATCAGACATTATCATTTGCGTTTAATAGTGTTATCTCATACGAAATAAAAATAAATCTTTAATATAATGATAGGAAATCTCTTATGTTCAATTTTTTAAAATGATACATTTGAATAAATATACAAAATGATTAATTTTTATATAATAGGATTGGTGTTTATTTACAATAAAAAGCTAACTAGTGTGCTAGCTAGTTGCGACATACATTTGTAAACGCTTTCTATAAAAGTATTATAAAAATATACAGAAAATTTACTAGAAAACCCTTGTCAAATTTACAAACTTTAAATATAATAAGTCCATGTTATAAAAATCGACATTGAATGAGAGGTAATCTAACATGACTGAAGCGGTTATTTCAAAAGGTAAAAATGATACGGAAATTCTTGCACAAATTAAAGAGATTATTAATGTGAAAAGTGTAGAGCTTATTCATCTACAATTTGTAGACATAGAAGGTATTTTAAAAAATATTACAGTTACTGTTGAGCAATTTGATGATGTAGTTGCAGGAAAGCAAATGTTTGACGGATCATCTGTAAAAGGGTTCTCACCAATTAATCAATCAGATCTTTACTTAATTCCTGATTATTCTACATTTGCAGTATTACCTTGGACTGTTGAAGAAGGATATTCAGAAGCTCGTTTCCTATGTTCAGCAGCTAACCCAGACGGAACTCCTTTTGAGGGTGATACTCGTAACGTATTAAAAAAGACAGTTAAGCGTGCTGCAGATAAAGGATATACGATTTCTGTAGGACCTGAATTAGAATTCTTCTTATTTCAAACAGACGAAAATGGAAATCCAACAATGGAATTAGGTGACAATGGTGGTTATTTTGAGCCATCTCCTAAAGATTTCGGTGAGAGAGTACGTCTTGAAATCTACCGTGCATTAAAAGCAATGGGCTTCACAATTGAAGCTTCTCACCATGAGGTAGCTGAAGGTCAGCATGAAATTAACTTCAAATATGCAGATGCATTAGGTGCAGCAGACATGTCTACAACTTACAAATGGGTTGTAAAAACAATTGCACAAAAATTCGGCTTACATGCGACATTTATGCCAAAGCCTGTATTCGGAATTAACGGTTCTGGAATGCACGTTAACATGTCATTCTTCAAAGATGGAGATAACGCATTCTACGATCCGAAAGATGAGCTACAATTATCTCAAGAAGCATACCAATTTATTGCTGGTTTAATAGAAAACGTAAAAAGCTTTACAGCTGTTACAAATCCACTAGTAAACTCTTATAAGCGTTTAGTACCTGGATATGAGGCGCCTTGCTATATCGCATGGTCAGCATCAAACCGTTCAGCATTAATTCGTATTCCTGCTAAAAAGGGAATGGCAACTCGCGTTGAGCTTCGTTGTCCAGATCCATCAGCAAACCCTTACTTAACTTTTGCTGTAATCGCATCAGCAGGTCTTGATGGAATTGAAAAAGGCTTACAAGCACCAGCTTCTATTAATGAAGACATTTTCCATATGACAGAAGATCGTCGTGCTGAATTAGGAATTGATAATCTTCCTGGAAGCCTAGAAGCAGCAGTTCAAGAATTAGAAAATGGCGAAATTGGCCGTAAAACTCTTGGTGATCACGTATTTGGTGAATATGTTGTAGCTAAAAAAGCAGAGTGGGACAGCTACCGTACAGCTGTACACACATGGGAATTAACAAACTATCAATCTAAATTCTAATATAAACATAGGGTAAGCAGGTGATGATAATATCGCCTGCTTATTTTTTTTGGGTTTAAACCATAACAAATTTTTGAAACAAAAGGTGTACTTTTTACGTATATAAAGTAAGACCTTCCTAAAGGATGTGATTTTTATGGATAATAAATCACTACAAATGAAAGTTGAAAAATATCGAGATATTTATTCCCAATTAAGAAAAGCGTTAAAATGGCACACAGATCAACGTACACTTATGCTTGTTGCTACAATGTATGTAGCAAAGTCAACGGATTTCGATATAAAGAAATTTATTGAACTGGCAGATTATATTAAAGGAAGAGTTAGTGTTTTCTCATATTTAAAAACACCACAACGTTTTACAACAGCATCTATACTAGAAACAACCACGTCAAATTCAAAACAGGCATTTGAGGAACTATTATCAATATACGAGAAACTGATTGAAAAAGGTTTCTCTCGAACAACATACTCATATATAGCAGCTGGAACTTTATTAAATAAGAATGGTAAAGCAAACCATTATATCGAAAAAACAATACAGCTATATAAAAGTATGAAGGAACATCATTATATCCTAACAAATTCTTCAGACTATCCCTTAGCAGCTCTTCTTGCACAAAATGATGATACGGTCGATCATATTGTTTTTCAAATGGAAGATAATTATCAACAACTTCAGCTTAAAAACTTCCGAAAAGGGAATGACTTACAATTTTTAAGTCATATTCTTACTCTGCGTCAAGCCAAAGGACCTGAGGAAAGTGCAGAAAAATGCATGTCTATCAAGGATGATCTACTTCAGATTGGTATAAAGTCTAAAAGTTTATACTATCCTTATATCGGAATGCTCTCTTTTTTAGAGGATTTTACAAAGGAAATACCGAATCTCCAAGAAGTCTATCATCAGCTTACTAATGACAAACTTTTTAAATGGCAAAAAGATATGAATTTTATGTTAAGCGTTTTGTTTTTAATGATCGAAAAAACTGAAATGAATGATGTAGTAACCGCAGGATTAAATACGTCAATTGAAGCGATTATTCAAGCTCAACAAGCAGTAATGGTAGCAAGTGTTTCAGCTGTTGCTGCTACAAGTAGTAGCCATGGCGGTTAAAAAGATTTAAGTATATTGTTCAACGTCTTTCTTCCTGTTATTTTACAAAAATAGGTTGAAACTTTGCTTTTTAAGTCAGCCTCTTTTCTTATTTCTCACACTTTTTTACTTATTTAAGAGTGCTTGTATTTGTGAAGTATTTCATAATCAGAATACTTAGTTTATACGATATTCAAAGTTTGTTTTAGATGCTATAATAAGTTCGAAACTTAATGTAAGCGATTTTATATCCCTTTAAAGGTAAAGGATGACAATGAGATACTAGGTATTGATGAAAAGATAATAACGCTTCAATACGACTAATTACTTTGAGTTTAGGTAGATGTGATAACACTTTAGCTAAAATTAGAAAAGGGTGAATACGATGTTACCAAAATTTGAAAGTTTACGTGGTAAAAACAGGTGGAGGTGGCGTTTTATGTAGCTGTATGGCTAAAGAGCTTGCTAGACAAGGGGTCAAAGTAGCCATATTAAATCGCACGTATGAAAAAGGTGTAACTGTTGCTGAAGATATTAAACGTCAAGGCGGAGAAGCGTTAGCGATTGAATGTAATGTATTAGAAAGTGAAAGCGTAAAAAGGGCGGAAGAAATTGTATTTGAGACATTTGGAGCATGCGATATTTTGATTAATGGTGCAGGTGGTAATCATCCTAAAGGTGTTACAACAAAAGAAATCTTTGATTTAGCTGATTTGCAAAACAAGAATATTACAACCTTTTTTGACCTTACGACAGAAGGCTTTCAGTTTGTTTTTAACTTGAATATTGTAGGGACATTAATTCCTACGCAGATATTCTCGAAAAGAATTTGGTAAGAAAGGATCGATCATAAATATTTCATCTATGAGTGCACCTAGTCCAATGACGAAAGTTCCGGCATATAGTGCAGCAAAAGCTGGAATAGAGAATTTTACAAAATGGTTGTCAGTTCATATGGCTGAAACAGGTATACGTGTTAACGCGATTGCCCCTGGGTTTTTCTTAACAAAACAAAATGCAGCTTTACTAAAAAATGAAGACGGATCCAATACGGAAAGAATGGAAAAGATCCTTTCGCATACACCAATGAGGAGACTTGGTAATCCTGAGGATTTACTAGGTACATTGTTATGGCTAGTAGATAATGAATCTAGCGGGTTTATTACAGGGGTCAGCGTTCCAATAGATGGTGGATTCATGGCCTACTCTGGGGTTTAGTTATCCAGACAAATGTCGCAACTGGTAAATTTTATCAAGTATGTGATATCAGGCAGGAACTCATCAAGTAATCAAGGAAATTTTTTTGCGAAACTTAGTTTATTCAATAGACAAACTAAGTAACTAATGATACTATAACTGTAAGATATCAAATTCTAACTGTTGAAAAGTAACTTACTTCAAAAGGAATGTAAGCGATAACAGAAGGGATGATATATATTTATTATAAGTTCAGGAGGAATAAAAATGGCTTATTTCCAAGATATTAACAAAATTCAATATGAAGGTGCAGGTTCAAAAAATCCACTATCTTTCAAGTATTATAATCCTGAAGAAATTGTTAATGGAAAATCAATGGAAGAGATCCTTCGATTTTCAGTAGCCTATTGGCATACTTTTACAGCTGATGGATCTGATCCTTTCGGAGTAGGAACAGCTATTCGTCCATGGAACCATTTACAAGGAATGGATCTAGCAAAAGCACGAGTAGAAGCAGCATTTGAATTATTTGAAAAATTAAATGTTCCATTCTTCTGTTTCCACGATATAGATATCGCACCAGAAGGAGCGACTTTAAATGAAACTTATCAAAACTTAGATACAATCGTTGCGATGATTAAAGAATATATGAGTACGAGCAAAACGAAATTATTATGGAATACAGCAAATATGTTCACACATCCTAGATATGTACACGGTGCAGCTACTTCAAATAATGCAGATGTTTTTGCTTACTCAGCTGCAAAAGTAAAAAAAGGCTTAGAGGTTGGTAAAGAACTAGGTGCAGAAAACTATGTATTCTGGGGTGGCCGTGAAGGCTATGAAACGCTCTTAAATACAAATATGAAACTAGAACAAGATAACTTAGCACGCTTTTTCCATATGGCAGTTGATTACGCGAAAGAAATTGGTTTTGATGCACCTTTCTTAATTGAACCAAAACCAAAAGAGCCAACAAAACACCAATATGATTTTGATGTAGCAACAGGTTTAGCATTCTTACAAAAATATGATTTAACAGATTACTTTAAGTTTAATATCGAAGCAAACCATGCAACTCTTGCAGGTCATACATTTGAGCATGAGTTACGCGTAGCTCGTATTAATAATATGTTAGGATCTGTTGATGCTAACCAAGGAGATACTTTACTTGGATGGGATACAGATGAATTCCCAACAGACTTGTATTCTACAACTCTTGCAATGTATGAAATCTTGAAAAATGGTGGTTTAGGAAAAGGCGGACTTAACTTTGATGCAAAAGTAAGAAGAGGATCATTTGATGCAGAAGATCTTTTCCATGCACATATTGCAGGTATGGATAGCTTTGCAATTGGGTTAAAAGTAGCGAATAAGCTGATTGAAGACAAAGTATTAGATGATTTTGTTGAACAGCGCTATAGCAGTTATTCTGAAGGTATCGGTCTTGAAATTGTCGAAGGGAAAACTAATTTCCATCAATTAGAGGCGTATGCATTGCAATTAAATGAAATTAAAAACGAATCTGGTAGACAAGAACGATTAAAATCGATTGTAAACCAATACTTAGTAGAAACGTTAGCAAACGTAACGGTTTAATTACGATTTCGTAGATCAACTTAAGCAGCGTGAATTATGAGGAGCGATCTAAAAGGTTCTAAATTGAACCTTTTAGATCGCCTTTTTAATTTTGTTTATATCTAATAAAACAGAATACTTTGAAGTGTTTAGCAAATTTTGTGAGGATTAACTACCAATTTTAGCTATATTGATCTATTAAACAACCAATTATTTCAGCATAAAATAATTGGTTATTTTATTTGAAAATGGTATAGTAAGACTACTACTACTTATTACATTATTTGTAAGTGAAGGTCGGAGGCAATATGATTATTGAATCGTCAGTTTTAGAAAAAGTGTTTCTTCAATCCACTATTCCACAAATGATTTTTGAGCATGACTTTCGTCAAAACGTTGTGAATGCAGCTTTTTATGAGTTTATAGGGTACTCTAAAGAAGAGTGGAGTAATTTATCCGTAAAAGACATATCTCATCCAGAGGATTATGATTTAGATTTTCACCTTTTTCATGAATTGATAGCGGGGAAGCGACAGTCCTATCAAATGGAGAAGCGGTATTTTCATAAATCAGGTGAAATCATATGGGGTAAGTTATACGTAACGCAAATAAACGATCCGTCTGCTAAAAAGCAGTATTTTTTGTCACAGCTATTGGATATTACGGAAGAAAAAAATCTAGAAAGAATTCTTACTAAAAGTGAGCAAAAATATCGTTTGGTTGCAGAAAATTCTTCAGATGTGATTAACCTTCATTTAAAGGATGGACGGTTTATTTATACATCTCCATCAATAACCCAGATTCTTGGCTACGATGTTGATGAGGTTATAGGGGAGAGTCCATATGTATACATCCATCCAGAAGATGTACCTGCAGTTGAAAAGACACATTTGACTGTTTTATCCAATACAGATCCAAAACTTATCACGTATCGTGTTCGAAAAAAAGATGGTACATACATTTGGATTGAAACAAGTATTCGATCTGTTATCGATGAACAAACCTGTAAGATTACTGGACTGATATCTGTTTCGCGTGACATCCGAAAAAGGCTAGAAACGGACATTCTTTTACGTAAATCTGAAAAATTAGCTGTTGTAGGTCAGCTTGCTGCAGCAGTTGCTCATGAAATTCGTAATCCGCTAACATCAGTAAAGGGATTTATTCAGCTCTTTTCTTCTACCAAGCAATGTAATGAGGAATATATGAAAATTGTACTTGATGAATTAGACAGGGTTGAAATGATAATTTCAGAGTTTCTAACCATGTCACGACCACATCAAGAAAAGATGGCACCTGTAAAAGTTGATGAAATAATAAGACAAGTGATTCAACTCTTACAAACCCAAGCATTATTGATAAATAAGCAAATTAATTATATTGTCAAATCAGACATTCCTTTTGTTTACGGTGATGCAAACTCATTAAAACAAGTATTTTTTAATATTATTCAAAATGCGTTAGATGCAATAGATGAAAAAGGAACTGTGATCGTTAGAGTTTCAATAGTAGAATCAACTCTTTGTATTCATGTAATTGACAATGGTTGCGGGATTCCAGAAGAACGCTTGAATAATTTAGGTGAACCTTTTTATTCAACGAAGGAAAAAGGAACAGGACTTGGCTTAATGACAAGCTTTAAAATAATTGAAAATCATCATGGGAGTATTAAGATTGATTCAACTGTTGGTAAGGGAACGACTGTTTCTATCTCTTTACCTTTCTAGGCAAACTTGTTTACACGTAGAAACCTTCTATTGTATGTTAAAGAAAAAGATCAAATAAGTTAGAGGGTGTTTTGATGTATTATGCTGTTTTAGATCTTGGATGTGCAGAGTGTGGGGAAAGCTCAAATATTCTCGGAATATTTACAACACTAAATCATGCAAAAAAAGCAATAAATGAATACAAGGAAATAAATCGCTTAGATGAATATTCCGACCACGAATTCTTTATATATAAAATAGATAAGTTAGATAAGATTTTTCATAACAGTTTTGAACATATTGTGTAATAATGAAACAAACAACCTTTTTCATCATATATTGTTAGAAAAAGGGGTAGAGCATGATGGAAAAATATTATTGCTCAAAATGTATGTTACTTAATGATGAAAGAGAATCTTGTTTACAATGTGGTTATACAGAACTTAAACGTATTACAATCAGTGTTCATACACAACAATCAAAATATATTGTTGAAGAATAAAAATGACAGCATTTTTCGCTGTCATTTTTTTAGATAGTTTATTTTTTCGTATAGGGATTGCAAAAAAAAAGAATAGGTTCGACAATCGTAAACGTTACCTTTTTTTAGCCATTAATCAGAATCGACGTGGATTTATTATTAGATCTATTATGTTTAGATATTTTTATTTCCAATATTCCATGATTTAATGTTGCACCAATTTCTTTATCTTCAATTGAATAAGGGAGAATAATTGTTCTTGTTATATCCTCGTTGTTTTGCTCTTCCATATTATGTCCACTTAAGTCTGGACGGACTGCAATTTTTATATTTTCGATAAAAGCAGATAATTGAATATCCTCTTTCTTTATCATTTCTCCAAGCTCTGCTTCTATGATAAAATCTTCACTTGTCTCAAATAAGTCGACTCGAAACGTGTGCTCATCCAGTAAGCTAGTGAATGGGTCTGTAAAAAACTGTGTCATCCACTCTTCAATACCATTAATATTCATTGGATTTGAACACTTTTTAATATTCATTTAAATTGACCTCCATAGAACTTAAACTTCTTTAAAGAATGTTTATAACCCCTTTAACCAATAAAATATTCAAGATTGTCTTTTTGGTGAAAGGAATTTGTCCTACTGAAGTGTGAACTTAATGAAAAAATATACAGAAAGTACAAAATGTAGTTTTTATCATGGGGAAAGGTACATAAATTAACAAAGGAAAAAAAGGAATGGAGTAGTCCATTCCTTACATGTCGTGCCCTTTGTTATGCTTTTGACGCGTATGATTAGCATTTTTTACTTTTTTAGAACCATCTAAAGGTTCAGGTTGTCCTGGATTATCGCCTTTGGGTGCATTTTTACGCATGTCTTTACTTGTGTTTTTGTTTGTCATGATCATCCTCCTCTACTATAGAATGAGTTAAATCTCGAAAAACATTCTTATTTAACTGTGAATATTTTTTGTCATTTAAGGCATACTAACATATGGTTTAATACTCCCTTTGAAAGGAACAAAAAACATGCCATATAACAAGGATAAACAACAATCATTTCAAGCAGCACAACAAGGAGCCACTGACGCATTTGATGCATATGAAAACATCGTAAAAGATGATGCTGATTATGGTTCACAGCTTAAACATTTAAAAGAAGAAGTAAATGAAGCATATCAACAAATTAACAATGCACTTGAAAATGCTTCTGAGACGCAAAGACAAAGACTGGAACAATATCAAAGTGATCTACAAAGAATCGTTAGTGAAGTTAATCAATCAAACATATAAGCAAAAACGACGGAGTTCCCGTCGTTTTTTGTCATTAAGAAATAATCATTATTGATTTTTTTTGCGCTTCTTATTATTTTGTCTTTGCGCAGCCGTTAACGGTTCATTTTGAAGCTCTTCATTGTAACCCGTTCCAACACCTTGAGCACTTGCGTCATTCATGCCCATTATCACATGATTTGCTTTGCGTTTTGCCATAATATCACTTCACCCCCATAGAGATATCTTGTCTCAAAAAACAGTGATACATGCATAAACTCTAAACTCTGACTGAGATCGTCATCTATTATTTAACAATGTACAATACAGGTTACGATTGATGGAAGTTAAGTTTACAAACTCTACCTATTTAAATAAATCTTACCAAAATTTTTTTAATTAATTTAAAAATAATTTATGATAATTAGTTAAAAATTTGATATAGTAAAAAAGTAAAACTAGTACGCTTACATAAGGAAAACTTATGAATATCAATAACATCATTGTTATTTACTTATGTTACTGGTTGTATTAAGATTGAATTGTGCAAAATTTTAAAAGTGGGGTATCATCCTTCGACAAGAGTCGATCTTGATCTTAATAAGGGGGAAATTAAATGACTAATCAAGTAACAACTAACAAAGATGCTTTCCAAGCACGTAAAAGTTTTACGGTTAATGGAAAGACATACAACTACTATTCTTTACAAGCATTAGAAGATGCGGGAATTGGTAACGTGTCACGTTTACCATATTCAGTTAAGGTTCTTTTAGAATCTGTTTTACGTCAAGTAGACGGCAGAATTATTACAAAAGAACATGTTGAAAACTTAGCGAAATGGGGAACTGAGCAGCAAAAAGAGATCGATGTTCCATTTAAACCATCTCGTGTTATTTTACAAGACTTCACCGGTGTTCCAGCTGTAGTTGATTTAGCATCACTACGAAAAGCAATGGCTGACCTTGGTGGAGATCCTGATAAAATCAATCCTGAAATTCCAGTTGACTTAGTAATTGACCACTCAGTACAAGTTGACAAAGCTGGCACAATGGATGCATTACAATTCAACATGGATCTTGAATTTGAACGTAATGCAGAGCGTTATAAATTCCTAAGCTGGGCGAGAAAATCGTTCGATAACTACCGTGCAGTACCACCTGCAACAGGTATTGTTCACCAAGTTAACTTAGAGTATTTAGCAAACGTTGTTCATGCAGTTGAAAATGAAAATGGTGAATTTGAAGCATTCCCAGATTCTTTAGTTGGTACTGACTCACATACAACTATGATCAACGGTATTGGTGTTCTAGGTTGGGGTGTTGGTGGTATCGAAGCAGAAGCAGGTATGCTAGGACAACCATCATACTTTCCAGTACCTGAAGTAATCGGTGTTAAATTAACTGGTGAACTTCCAAATGGTACAACTGCAACTGACTTAGCATTAAAAGTTACTCAAGTATTACGTCAACAAGGTGTTGTGGGCAAATTTGTTGAGTTCTTTGGTCCAGGTGTTGCACAACTTCCTCTTGCAGACCGTGCAACAATTGCAAACATGGCACCTGAATATGGTGCAACTTGTGGTTTCTTCCCAGTTGACGAAGAAGCTCTTACTTACATGCGTTTAACTGGTCGTGATGAGCAACAAATCCAAATCGTTGGAGACTATTGTAAAGCTAACGGCTTATTCTTTACGCCTGATAATGAAGATCCAATCTTTACAAAAGTAGTAGAAATTGATCTTTCTGTGATCGAAGCAAATCTTTCTGGTCCAAAACGTCCACAAGATTTAATTCCATTATCAATGATGAAAGATACTTTCCATGAACATTTAGTTGCTCCAGCTGGAAACCAAGGCTTTGGTTTAGAGGCAACTGAAATTAATAAAGAAATCACTGTGAAATTTAAAGACGGTGAAGAAACAAACATGAAGACTGGTGCAATCGCGATTGCAGCGATTACTAGTTGTACAAATACATCAAACCCATACGTACTAATAGCTGCTGGTTTAGTTGCGAAAAAAGCAACTGAATTAGGACTTGAAGTTCCTAAATACGTGAAAACATCGTTAGCACCTGGTTCAAAAGTTGTTACAGCGTACTTAGAAAACTCTGGACTTCTTCCACACTTAGAAAAACTAGGCTTTAACCTTGTTGGGTATGGTTGTACAACATGTATTGGTAACTCAGGTCCACTTGCTGATGAAATCGAAGAAGCTGTTGCAGCAAACGATTTATTAGTAACATCTGTATTATCAGGTAACCGTAACTTTGAAGGTCGTATTCACCCACTAGTAAAAGGTAACTACTTAGCATCACCACCTCTAGTTGTGGCTTATGCTTTAGCTGGTACGGTTGATATTGATTTACAAAGTGATTCTTTAGGTAAAGACAAGGATGGAAATGACGTATTCTTTAAAGACATTTGGCCTGGAACAGATGAAATTAACGAAGTTGTTAACAAAACTGTTACACCTGAGTTATTCAGAAAAGAATATGAGCAAGTATTCGATGATAACGCTCGTTGGAACGAAATTGAGACAACTGATGAAGCGTTATATGTATGGGATGATTCATCAACATACATTCAAAACCCTCCATTCTTTGAAGGCCTAGAAGCTGAACCTGGTAAAGTAGAAGCGTTAAAAGATTTACGTGTTGTTGCAAAATTCGGTGATTCTGTAACAACTGACCACATTTCTCCTGCCGGTTCTATTGGTAAAGATACACCTGCTGGTCGTTACCTACAAGCCAATGGTGTAACACCTAGAGAGTTTAACTCATACGGTTCTCGTCGTGGTAACCACGAAGTAATGATGAGAGGTACGTTTGCAAACATTCGTATCAAAAACCAAATTGCGCCTGGTACAGAAGGTGGATACACAACTTACTGGCCAACGGGTGAAGTGAAATCAATTTATGATGCATGTATGGATTACAAACAAGATGGTACAGGACTTGTTGTATTAGCTGGTAAGGATTACGGAATGGGAAGTTCTCGTGACTGGGCAGCTAAAGGTACGAACCTTCTTGGAATTAAAACAGTTATTGCTGAAAGCTTCGAGCGTATTCACCGTAGTAACTTAGTGTTAATGGGTGTACTTCCACTTCAATTTAAAGATGGAGAAAATGCTGAGGTATTAGGATTAACTGGTAAAGAAGCAATAGAAGTTGCAATTGATGAAACAGTCAAACCACGTGATTTTGTTAAAGTTACAGCTACAGATGAAGCTGGAAACAAAAAAGAATTTGAAGTATTAGTTCGTTTCGACAGTGAAGTTGAAATTGATTACTACCGTCACGGTGGAATTCTTCAAATGGTATTACGCGATAAATTAAAAGGATAATATTAAAAGGAACGGGTTCCCGTTCCTTTTTTGTACTATCCAGAATTTATATTCTAAGGATGATGTATAAAAAAATAAGGCTTTCGCCATCAGGACTTGGCGACAAGCCTTATTTTTTCTAATGTCAAAAAGGAAACGAATGCTAAAATACATTGTCCTTTCTGAGAATCCGTGATTAAATAGAATAAGCAATAATAGCGCTTAAGGAGATCTCGATGATTTATGGCGAATCAAAATAGGACCATTTATCATACAATATTTTTTAGTGGTTGTCCTATTTACTTTTTTATCTACATATTATCTTGTAGAAGATTTGCTAAAAGAATCTAATACAAAACATTTTATATAAGAAAGCGTTATTGGACTGTTGCCTTTATTTTATTTGTCTCTTACAAGTTCAGTATTGTTTTGTTTAGAACTGAGCTCTTTTTAACAAATAGATGGTTGTACAGGCGGTTAAAAAGGGATTTATTTGGTTCTAGTTAAAAGTATCATTTATTTATTGGAGAGTATGAAAAAAGGGGAATTCACTAATAAAGTTTTAATTAAATCCATTATTTTGATAACGATTAGTTTCATTGTGTTATATCAACTAATTAAATCGTTGTTTTGTCTTTTGTGTAGGAGGTTGTTTTAAACAAATGAAGAAAATATTAGCTATTTCAATTTTGGTTTTTTTAGTAGGTTATGCCATTTATTATGCGGTTAATCCGACTGACGCTAAAGTGGGAGTTGCTGAGGGCAGTGCAGCACCAGATTTTGAATTAATGACACTAGATGGTGAAAAGATGAGTTTATCCAGTCTACAAGGTAAAAAGGTTATCCTAAACTTTTGGGCAACATGGTGTCCACCATGCCGCTCTGAAATGCCTGATATGCAAAAAATACAGGATAAATATGCTGGAGAAGTTGTAATTGCTACTGTAAACCTAACTAGTTCAGAAAAGAGTGTTGATGTAGTTAAAAGCTTTGTTGATGAACTAGGATTATCGTTTCCAGTTTTATTAGATAAAAAAGGGGAAATTAATAATCAATTCGAAGTGATGTCTTATCCAACTTCATACTATATTGATGAAAACGGAATAATCACAACGAAATTCGTTGGTGCTATGACCTATGAACAAATGGAAGATTTTCTTAGCAACATGTAGATTGAGGCTATTGTCTCGGTCTTTTTTTTATATATGTAACTCCTTTTCCTTCTCACAATAATCAATATCGTCACACTTTCGTTTATTTTCTAAAAATTGTACTAAATTATTAGAATATTGGACATCCTTTTATAAACATTAGCGGAGGTGAAGATTATGAGAAAAAGTAAAAAAAGAACATTTGAAGAATTAGTTTTAGAAAATAAAGAACTACTATTAAAAGACCGAGAAGCACTTGCACGAATTGAAGATCGTTGGGAGCAAAGAATGCTTAAGAAATTAGATTAACATGCTTTTCTAGACATTTAAAGCCTTCTTTATGGGTATTATATGCTTTGAGGAGGCGATAAAAATGACAAATTCAAATGACAAACAATCTCATTTTAATCCTAACCATATTGGTACAAAATCACGTGGATTTGGTGGTAATAAAGGGAAAAAGATGCAAGATAAGTCTGGAGAGCATCCACAGGTTATGCAAACTAAAGGTGAGTAATTTCTATTACATTTAGCAAAAAAACGTGTTTAAAAACCCCTTCTAAATAACAAACTAAAATTGTTATAAAGGCTAACAAGAAAGGAAGGATACACGATGGCAAAACAAAACCGACCAAACCCAGATGATCGTTCAGACAACGTAGAAAAGCTTCAAAGTATGGTTCAAAACACAATTGAGAACATTGAAGAAGCCCAAGACACACTCCAATTTGCTTCCTCAGAAGAACGTGAGAGAATTGAAGCGAAAAACTTACGTCGCGAAGAAAGTATTAATGCTATGCGAGATGAAATCAAAGATGAAGCACAAGGAAGAGAAAACGGATATCGTAATGATCAATAAACCAGGCTTTTTGCCTGGTTTATTTTTTTCTAACTAATTAGTGATAGGAAACAACCCTTAGTTCAAAGCCTTTTTCATTCATTTAAAAAATATGTATGGTAGAATAGTTAAAAGAATTTGTTAAATAGCTAAGCTAATGTGCAACAAGGAGAGAATAATATGCTTATATCAAAGAAAGAAATTGAAATTAGATACGCTGAAACAGATCAAATGGGTGTTGTTTACCATGCAAATTATTTAGTGTGGATGGAAGTAGGCAGAACAAAATTGATTCAAGATCTTGGGTTTACCTACGCGGGAATGGAGGAGGAAGGAATCATATCACCTGTTATAGATCTCGAAATATCCTACAAAAAGCCGCTACGTTATGGAGATACAGCTATGATCCATACATGGATTGAAGAATACAATGGAATGAAGAGTGTTTATGGATATGAGATTTTCACTCCTACAGGAGATTTAGCTGTACAAGCAAAATCAAGTCATGTTTGTGTTCAAAAAGATACATTTAGACCAGTGAAATTCCGCAAGCTATTTCCTGAATGGCATGAAGCATATGAAAAGGCGAAGAAATAAATGGCCTTTGGAATTTCACGCAAGGAGTTAGTCAAGTGGAAAGAAGAGGTTCAACGAGGGGAAATTTCATTTTTAACACACTTCTGGTTAGATGATCGTTTTCCAAACGCACATTGTGTAACAAAAGCTGGCTGCAGTGACATAGATAAATTAGCTAACTGGGGAGCACTATTCGGTTTAAGAAAGGAATGGATACACTTTACCGAGCAATTTCCACATTTTGATTTGTTAGGTAACACACAATTGAGAATTCTAAAACACTATGGTTTAGAAGACCATATTAAACGATTTAAACTACATAAAGAAAATTAATTACTTTAGTTGATTATAAAAGGCTGTTTTCGCAAAGATTGTTGCTTTTCGTAAATAACTATACTTTACGGATATAGCCTATCTTCGTGATCTTTTCGCTTATTTACTAAGTGGTACTCTCTTGAAATTGCTTATAGTTTCTACGATAAAAATCCAAAAGCCGATTTTTATAATTCTAAAAGGAACAAACTTTTAGAAAAGAGCCTAATAAAAAGAGGATGACTCATAAGGGTCTAACCGAATATATAGATCTTTTCACTACGTCAAAACTCTATATATTCGGTTTAAGGGGCCTGACCCTTTGTTCTTGGTCATCCTCTTTTTTACTTATTGTTTTACTGATTCGATGTAGTTAAATATTGGCTCATCTATTTCTTCATTCAATTCTACACGAAGGTTATGGTTGTCAAAATACCATAAATCACAATTTTTAACAAAAAATGTGATTCCCTGAGAATCTACACTAGAACCAACTTCTTCTGGGGTTTGCTTTGCTACACCAAGTGAAAAGCCTTTTTGTACGTTGCTACATCCACCATAACGGACAAAAAATTGAACAGTATCACCTTTTTGAAGTTGTAATTCATTTATATACCAGGTTGCAGCTTTTTCATCAACGATTAATTCCAAAATTAACACTCCTTTTTATAAAAAACCAATACTAAGCCTTTCCCTATAAAAGAAAATAAAACTTATAGTCATTTCTCTCTTTATTATAATATAGAACAACCTATTGAACCATAAATGTGTTTAATTCATATGTAATAATTTGTAAAAAGTAAAAACCACTTAAAAGTGGTTTTCATTTCATTATTCAGAGAAGTAGATGCTCCACAAACCAAACTATAGCCATTTTACTTTTGGTTCTGTTTTATCCACTATTCTTTTAATATTTGCACGGTGTCGATAAATAACAAAAAAAGTTAACAGAGATATCACAATAATTAATGGAATATCTTTAGTAAACAAACTATAGACGATACCAGAAACACCTGCAAGCATTGATGATAATGATACGTATTTACTAATGTAAAGAATAATGAAAAAGCATGCTAATATCGTCAAGAACATAACTGGTGTATAGAAAAGTAGTACGCCAGCAGAAGTCGCAACAGCTTTTCCACCTTTAAATTTTGCAAATATCGGATATGTGTGACCTATTACTGCAAAAATACCTACTAAAAGGTAGTGTAAATCAAGGTTAAATAGTAGTGGTAATGATGTAGCAAGTGTTCCTTTTAGAATATCTGAAATCGTAACGATTAGTCCTGCTTTTACTCCAAGAGTACGGAAAGTGTTCGTACCTCCTAAGTTTCCACTTCCATGCTCACGAATATCGATTCCGTATCCTAGTTTTCCAACGATAAGTCCAGATGGAATAGATCCGAGTAAATAAGCTAAAATAAATATAATTGCTTCAATCATATAGGGGCTCCTTTTTATAATCTTTTTATATTCTATCACGAGAGAATATAAAAACTCTACGAGAGAATAAAAAAACGTGAAAAGATACAGGTGAATTTATATGATGGCGATAAAAAATGAAACGACTCACATAGTATTAGAGATGTCTTAGGATCTAATACAGGACTATCTCAATAGCGTACCTAATTTAATTTTATAAATTAAGTTTATGCTAAAAAATTGTAACTTACTGACGTACTTGCTATGATGAATCAAAAAGGGGCTGGATGATAATGACGATTGAATATCCAACAAGACAGGAAACTGGTAATATTTTAAAAAACAGTAAAACCATCGCAGTTGTAGGTTTATCAGATAATCCAGAACGTACGTCTTACATGGTAAGTAAAGCGATGCAGGATGCTGGTTACGACATTATACCTGTGAATCCTACTGTTGATAAAGTCCTAGGTGAGAAAGCCGTAGCTACTTTGAAAGATATAGAGGGCCACGTCGACATAGTCAATGTGTTCCGTCGTTCTGAGCACTTAGTTGGAGTGGCAAAAGAATTTTTAGAAATTGATGCAGATGTTTTTTGGGCTCAATTGGGCCTTGAGAACGAAGAAGCATATGATCTGTTAAAAAAGAATAATAAAACAGTTGTAATGAATCGATGTATTAAGGTTGAGCATGCTATGACCAAGTAAAATATTGAGTCATTTTCAGAAAAATCCTTGTGGAAAACAAGGATTTTTTACTTTATTACACGAATAATCTTTGCTAAACGCAATTTACCATATACAATAAAGCATGGATATTACGTAATTTGCACTATACTAAATAACAAATTAAGAAAAGCGGAAGCGGCCTTGTTCAGCCTTAGGCAAATAAATCGTTCATGAATAGAAGGTGTTCTTACCTTTTCTTGAATGGCTAGACGTCGCATTGCCTGCTCTTGCACGTCCTGTGCTTCGAAGCGACGGCGTAGGGGTTTAGACACGAAAACTAAGTACAAAAAACATATACTTTTATAGATAAATTAACATTTCTTTAAAAGTGTGGGTTGTCGAGACGTTAATTATTGTATAAAATACTAAAACATGCGTTCTAATTAGAGAGATGATTGATTGTGTGTCAGCTGAAAGGGGTTTAGTCGTTTGGGAAACAAGCAACAATTTGATTATAATGATGATGCTATACAAGTCCTTGAAGGACTAGAAGCCGTTAGAAAACGTCCAGGTATGTATATTGGAAGTACAGATACTCGAGGCTTGCATCATCTCGTATACGAAATCGTCGATAACTCCGTGGATGAGGCTTTAGGGGGTTATGGTGATCATATCATTGTAAAAATACATAAAGATAACAGTATATCTGTTCAAGATAAGGGTCGTGGTATGCCAACTGGAATGCATAAACTAGGTAAGCCAACACCTGAGGTTATTTTGACTATCCTTCATGCAGGAGGTAAATTCGGTCAAGGTGGCTACAAAACAAGTGGTGGTCTACATGGCGTAGGTGCATCGGTTGTAAATGCCCTGTCTGAATGGTTGGTCGTAACGATTCAACGTGATGGCTTTATGTATGAACAACGTTTTGAAAATGGAGGAAAACCCGCTACTACCCTTGTAAAAAAAGGGAAAACAACAAAAACTGGAACGAAAATTCATTTTAAGCCAGATCCAACGATATTTAGTTCAACAACTTACAATTTCGAAACCTTAAGTGAACGCTTACGTGAGTCAGCATTCCTTCTAAAAGGGTTTAAAATCGAACTCATAGATGAAAGAAATAACCAAAATGAAGTCTATCTTTATGAGACAGGCATTGAAGCTTTTGTTAATTATTTAAACGAAGAAAAGGACTCACTTCATCCAGTTGTTTCTTTTGAAGGCGAACAAAATGGGATAGAAGTAGATTTTGCATTTCAATTCAATGATGGCTACTCAGAAAACATCTTATCTTTCGTAAATAATGTTCGTACGAAAGATGGTGGAACGCATGAGGCAGGTTCAAAAACAGCGATGACAAGAGCTTTTAATGAATATGCCAGAAAAATAGGTTTATTAAAAGAAAAGGATAAAAACCTAGAGGGTTCTGATATTCGGGAAGGCCTGGCAGCTATCATTTCTGTCCGTATTCCTGAAGAGCTTCTCCAGTTTGAAGGGCAAACGAAAGGTAAGCTTGGGACAAGTGAAGCAAGGTCTGCTGTCGATGCGATCATTTCTGAAAACCTATCCTATTTCTTAGAGGAAAATCCAGAAGCAGGTACTCTTCTTATAAGGAAATCGATCAAAGCATTCCAAGCAAGAGAAGCTGCACGGAAAGCACGTGAAGAAGCGAGAAGTGGAAAGAAGCGCAAACGTTCTGAAACGAATTTAAGCGGAAAGCTAACACCAGCACAATCGAGAAATCCGTTGAAAAATGAATTATACCTTGTTGAGGGGGATTCAGCAGGTGGTTCTGCAAAGCAAGGTAGAGACCGTCGTTTTCAAGCCGTACTTCCGCTAAGAGGTAAGGTTATAAATACAGAAAAAGCCAAGCTTGCAGACATTTTTAAAAATGAAGAGATCAATACGATTATTCATGCGATTGGTGCAGGTGTTGGAGCTGAATTTTTAATTGAAGATATAAATTATGACAAGGTTATTATTATGACCGATGCTGATACAGATGGTGCACATATTCAGGTTCTAATTTTAACGTTCTTTTATCGGTATATGAAGCCACTAATTGAGAATGGAAAAGTATTTATTGCCTTGCCACCTCTTTATAAAGTAAGTAAAGGTACAGGGAAAAAAGAGGTAGTTGAATATGCGTGGTCAGATGAAGAATTAAATGGGACAATTTCCAAAGTTGGAAAAGGCTATATGATTCAGCGCTATAAAGGTTTAGGTGAGATGAACGCTGATCAACTCTGGGACACAACGATGAATCCCGAGACTAGAACGCTTATTCGCGTTAAAATAGATGATGCTGCTCGTGCTGAGCGTCGCGTTACAACGCTTATGGGTGATAAGGTTGAGCCACGTCGTAAATGGATTGAAAATAACGTAGCATTTGGTCTTGATGAAGAAACAAATATACTAGAAAACGAACACTTATCGGTCTCAGAGGAGGTATAAGTCTTGGCAGATTCAGTTGAAATATTTCGTGATTTACCTCTTGAAGATGTACTTGGTGACCGTTTTGGACGTTATAGTAAGTACATCATTCAAGATCGTGCGCTACCAGATGCACGTGACGGGTTAAAGCCTGTACAACGGCGAATTTTATATGCCATGCATGTAGACGGGAATACGAATGATAAAAACTATCGTAAATCGGCTAAAACAGTTGGTAACGTTATAGGTAACTACCATCCACATGGTGATACATCTGTTTACGATGCAATGGTTCGTATGAGTCAGGATTGGAAGGTTCGTAATCTTCTTATTCAGATGCATGGAAATAACGGTAGTATTGACGGAGATCCACCAGCAGCAATGCGTTATACAGAAGCAAGATTGTCATCGATCGCTTCGGAATTGCTTCGTGACATAGAGAAGGAAACGGTCGAATTTGTACCTAACTTTGATGACACAAGTAAAGAACCATTAGTGCTCCCTGCTATGTTCCCAAATCTGTTAGTGAATGGATCAACTGGGATTTCTGCTGGTTATGCAACAGATATTCCTCCTCATCATTTAGGTGAGGTCATTGATGCAGTGATTAAGCGAATGGACAAACCAGACTGTACGGTAGATGAATTAATGACTGTTATAAAAGGGCCAGATTTCCCAACTGGTGGGATCATTCAAGGGATAGACGGTATAAAAAAAGCCTATGAAACAGGAAAAGGTAAGATTATCGTACGTAGTAAAGCGAGTATTGAAGATGTTCGTGGTGGGAAACAACAAATTGTCATTACAGAAATACCTTATGAAATGAACAAAGCCAATCTTGTAAGACGTATGGATGAATTCCGTATTGAACGTAAAGTGGAAGGAATCGCTGAAGTACGTGATGATACCGATCGTACAGGCTTACGAATTGTAATTGAACTTAAAAAGGAAGCGAATGCTGAAGGTGTTTTAAACTATTTATACAAAAATAGTGACCTGCAAATTACCTACAATTTTAATATGGTTGCGATCCACAATCGCAGACCGGTGCTTATGAGCTTACCTTTAATCCTCGATGCTTATATAGGTCATCAAAAAGAAGTTGTTTCAAATCGTTCAAAATATGAGCTTCGTAAAGCACGTGAGCGCCAACATATTGTCGAAGGATTGATTAAGGCATTATCTATTTTAGATGAAGTGATCGCAACAATCAGAGCTTCTAAAGACAAACGAGATGCAAAGGATAACTTAATTCAAAAGTTTGAATTTACCGAGCCACAGGCTGAAGCAATCGTTTCTTTGCAGCTTTATCGTTTAACCAATACGGATATTACAGCACTGACTAATGAAGCAGTGGAGCTTGCAAAGAAAATTGACGAGCTAACAAGCATTCTTAATGATGAAAATGTATTACTAAAAGTCATTAAAAATGACTTGAAAAAGGTGAAAAAGACGTATGCAGATGATCGCCGATCTGTTATCGAAGCAGAAATTGAAGAAATTAAGATTAATCTAGAAGTGATGATCGCATCAGAGGATGTTATTGTAACTGTCACAAAGGATGGATATGTAAAGCGTACTAGTCTCAGGTCCTATGCTGCTTCAAACGGACAGGACTTCGGGATGAAAGATAGCGACAGATTGTTATCACAAATAGAAATAAATACGACTGAGGTCGTCTTACTCTTTACAAACAAAGGGAATTATTTATATTGCCCAGTTCACGAATTGCCTGATATTAGATGGAAAGATCTTGGTCAGCATATTGCTAACATTATTCCAATAGAACGAGACGAAATCATACTAAAGGCTGTACCAATTAAGAATTTTGAAGAAAAACTATTTTTAACCTTTATCACAAAATTAGGTATGGTGAAAAAGACAGAGCTACACCACTATAAAGCACAAAGGTATTCAAAGCCTCTTGTAGCGGTTAATCTAAAAGGCGATGACACACTTATTGATGTTCATGTAACATCAGGAGAAAATGATTTATTCTTAGTAACGCAATTAGGTTATGGACTATGGTTTGAAGAAGATGAAGTGAGTATTGTTGGCCCAAGAGCAGCTGGTGTAAAAGGTATAAACTTAAAACCAGATGATTATGTAGTAAGTGGAAAACTAATTGAGCGAACTAAAAAAGCATTTTTAGTTATTGCAACTCAAAGAGGTGCAGTAAAGAAAATGAATATTACTGATTTTGAAAAATCATCACGTGCTAAACGTGGTTTAATCATGCTTAGAGAGTTGAAAAATAATCCACACAGAATTGTTGGAGCTGAAATTGTTCAAGAAAAGGGCGATTTTTATCTCGAAACAGAAAAAGGTGTGATAGAAAGTGTCAACGTTTCATCATTAAGACCTAACGACCGATATAGTAACGGATCCTTTGTTATTGATGAACAAGATGCTGGTACTGTCACAAAAGTGTGGCTAACACTTGCAGACGATCCAAAAGTAGATAATGCATAAAAATAGGGCTGATCCATTATGGGATCAGCCCTAGTCTTATTTTTTTTGAAAGTAATCTGAGAAAGCGTGTATAATTTCAATTCCTTGATACGTGAATAGACTGAGTGCAGTAATTGAGAAAGCTACAATCGGTATCATTCTAATCCAAAACATCATTTATAAAACCTCCTATAATTTTATTAATTTTAGGCAGTAAACAAATGATTTCTAGAAAAGTAGGATGATTGATAATAAACCGAGTAAAGGAAATGCTTTATTTTTCGTCTAGACTTACTAGAAGAATAGATAAAGAGTGATGTGAGCACTAATACTAAAATTAGTTGATCCTTTACTTGAATGCTGTTAAGTAGATCAAAATGCTTTTGATCATCTTCTTGTAGATTCATTGAGACTACAGATTCTTCTTTTTCAACGGCTACCATTTTTCCATGACTAACAGGATGACTTAAGTGAGGCATTGAAACGAAATGTAACCCTACAACAACTAACAGAAGCATAATACTTGATTTAATCAGCAAGTGAAGTTTCAATGGTATCACCCCTTTGCCGTGTAATAGACCTATCATAATCCTTTTTCATACCTTTGAAAAGAGTTTTATTTGTCTTTCATCGTCTGTTTTTGTCAATGTATAGATGTAAGCGGAAATAAAAAACCATAAATCACACGATAACTATTTCGTGTGATTTATGGTTTTTTTGGGAATGTATTTAAAAATTTCATGTGTCTCAAAGCTATCAACTAATCGATTTAACCAATCATAATATTCCAATGATTGATGAAGCTTTTCAATATCACTTTTTACTTCACTGATAATCTCATCTGAAAGATCAGGTGTTTCATATAGTTCATTGAGCTCTCGTAAAGATTTCTCAATTGCAGTAACATTAATTGTCACACCATTTCTCCATTTTATTGTAAAAAAATCAATAAAGGTTTGATACCAATCGTCTTCAGCCTCGTATAAATCTTTACGATTTCCCTTTTTCCAAACTTTGTCCACCATATGTAAATCCATTAGGTTTCTAACAGAAGTACTCATACTTGTTTTACTCATTCCTAATTCATTTTTCATTTCATCTAATGTCATAGGTTGATTTTGAAAGTAAAGGAGTCCCCATAATCTTCCTACTGATGGTGTAACACCATATAAATTCATATTTTGAGAAATTGCTTCAATAACACGTTCGCGAGCTTTCTCAATTTCAACTTTACCTTGCAAACCCTTTCACATCCTAGTAGTAGTTATATATACAGACTACATATTTCTTATTTGAATGTAAAGTCTATGAATAAAAAGGAAATGGGAGGAATTGTACGCATATAGAACGTAAAGTACGTACAGTATTTTCTGTACAAAGATTACGGCGTCATATGAGCTTATTTACGCTTTGTAATCATTTAGTACTCTTTCTATAATAAAGAAGGCATAGTGATCGTGACAGACAAATCATTGAGAGGGAAGGGTTAGATTATTGATAGATGATTAGTCGCGCTTTTTAAAGAGCAAATTGTAGAGGTGAAAAAATGAATAGTAATGAAAGTACGGTAAAAATCACTGTACGGGAAGTTTCGAAAATTTTTGGTAAAAATACCAAAAAAGCGGCACAGCTTCTCAAACAAGGTAAAACAAAGCAAGAGATATTAAAAGAAACTGGATCTACAGTAGGAGTTAATCGAGCTAACTTTGACGTATATCCGGGAGAAATATTTGTTATTATGGGACTTTCTGGCAGCGGTAAATCAACTCTTGTTCGGATGTTTAATAGATTAATTGAACCTTCAGGTGGTCAAGTATTAATTGACGGTGAAGATATTGTTGCGATGAATAAGGAAGACTTACGAAATGTTCGTAGGAAAAAAATGAGTATGGTCTTCCAACGATTTGCCCTTTTCCCACATCGGACAGTCCTATCTAACACAGAGTACGGATTAGAGATACAAGGTGTTGAGAAGGAAAATCGTAAGAAACTGGCATTAGATGCTCTTAAACTAGTTGGTCTTGAAGGATATGAACATCAACTTCCGAGTCAATTAAGTGGAGGTATGCAACAGAGGGTTGGACTTGCTAGAGCACTAGCTAATGATCCTGATATTTTATTAATGGATGAAGCATTTAGTGCACTGGATCCACTTATAAGAAAAGACATGCAGGACGAATTGTTAGAGCTTCAATCGACTATGGAAAAAACAATCATTTTCATTACACATGATCTTGATGAGGCATTACGAATTGGTGACCGAATTGCCTTAATGAAGGATGGAAATATTGTTCAAATTGGTACACCGGAAGAAATTCTCATGAATCCATCCAATGACTATGTTGAGAGATTTGTCGAAGATGTAGATTTATCAAAAGTATTAACAGCAGCCCATGTCATGAAAAGAGCTGAAACTGTGCAACTCGAAAAGGGACCTAGGGTTGCTCTTAAGATTATGAAAGATAACGGTATTTCAACCGTGTATATCGTTGACAAACAAAAGAGATTAATAGGTGCTGTTACGGCCTCTGATGCAAAGAAAGCTGTTGAAAGTAATCTTTCATTAGAAGATGTAGTCGTAAAAGATGTTATAACAGTTCAACAAGAAACCCTACTTGTCGATTTGTTCGATGATGTATCTAGTGCTGTGATCCCTGTAGCTGTTGTAGATCAAGATAAGCGATTAAAGGGGATAGTTATTCGAGGAGCTGTTATCGGGGCACTAGCAGGTAACGATAGGTATATAAATGATACTGAAAATAAAGAGCTCCCCATAATTGACGAAAGGGAGGCGCTCTAAAATGGAAGGTTTATTACCGAAGTTACCAATAGCAAACTGGATCGATATGTTAATCGAATGGCTAGTTAATCATTTTGAACCTTTCTTTGAAGGGGTTGCAACTGGATTGGAGTACTTCGTTGATGGAATCGTACTAGGTTTAGGTTTCATACCTGCGATTATTTTAGCCATTATTGTTAGTTTACTAGCTTGGAAAGTATGTAATTGGCGAATTGCTCTATTTACGATTATCGGTTTATTACTTATTGATAATTTAGGATACTGGGAAAACATGCTAGACACTATTGCTTTAGTGTTAACCTCGGTTGGTATATCTATAATTCTTGGTATTCCGATTGGAATTTGGGCATCTCAAAGTGAAACCGTTGGAAAAATCGTCACACCACTCCTTGACTTTATGCAAACAATGCCTGCATTTGTGTATTTATTACCGGCAATCTTTTTCTTTAATATTGGTGTTGTCCCAGGTGTTGTAGCATCGGTTATTTTTGCAATGCCACCAACGATCCGTTTAACAATCTTAGGGATCAAACAAGTGCCTGAAGATTTAATTGAGGCAACACAAGCATTTGGCTCAACAACAAGTCAAAAATTACTGAAAGTGCAGCTACCATTGGCACTACCAACAATTATGGCTGGGGTTAACCAAAGTATTATGCTTGCTTTATCAATGGTTGTTATCGCCTCAATGGTCGGTGCACCAGGATTAGGTGCGGATGTCTATCGTGCTGTTACACAGCTACAGACTGGAACTGGTTTTGAAGCTGGTTTAGCAATAGTTATTATCGCGATTATACTAGATCGGATTACTCAAAATATAGGAAGAAACAAAAAAGGGGGAACAATTTAATGTTTACAAAAATTTCAAAAGCAACATTAGCATTAGGTTTATCATTAGGTTTAGCTGCATGTAGTGGTGGAGAGGAAAGCAGTGGGACTACTGAATCAACAGATTCAGGAAGCGACAAAGCATCTGTTGGGGAAGCAGTAGAATACAAAATTACAGGTATTGACCCAGGTGCAGGAATTATGAAAGCAACTGCAGCAGCAATTGAAGAATATGAGTTAGCAGATTGGGAACTTATCGAAGGCTCTGGAGCAGCGATGACAGCTTCTCTTAAAAAGGCATATGACGATGAAGAGCCTATTATTATCACTGGTTGGACACCACATTGGATGTTCTCAAAATTCGACTTAAAATATCTTGAAGATCCTAAAGGTGTATATGGTGAGGCAGAAAATATCAATTCAATTGCACGTAATGGATTAGCAGAAGATCTACCAGGCGTTCACAAGGTATTGGATCAATTCCACTGGACACCTGATGAAATGGGTGTTGTAATGAGTACTATTCAAGACGGAACAAAACCTGAAGAAGCAGCTGCAGCATGGGTTGAAGAAAATGCTGACAAAGTAGCAAAATGGACAGAAGGTGCTGTAAAAGGTAATGGAGATGAAGTACAAATAGCGTACGTTGCATGGGATAGTGAAATCGCAAGTACAAATGTTGTTGCAAAAGTCCTTAAAGACTTAGGATATGATGTAACAATAAGCCAGGTTGAAGCAGGACCAATGTGGGCTGGTGTCGCTGACGGAAGTGTTGACGCGCACATCGCTGGATGGTTACCACTAACTCACGCTGATCAATACGAAAAATACGAAGGCGACTTCGAAGACCTAGGCGCAAATCTTGAAGGTGCTAAAACTGGATTAGTTGTCCCTGAATACATGAACATTGATTCAATTGAGGATTTAAAATAATAGAATAATGATTGAAATACCTACGTATTGGATAGTACGTAGGTATTTTTTTGTGGACAAGTATGAAGCTAAAAAGTTGTTTTTATTTACAAATCAATACAGATAAAGCAAGATAGATATAGACAAATCCGAGGAGTAGAACGAATGTTTGTGATGAAAAACGTCATCTATAAAGATATATTACATATCGAAACTATGAAAATTTCTGCTAATAAAATCACTTGCCTTGTTGGTGAAAGTGGAGCGGGTAAATCCACATTATTAAAAATGTTAAATATCATGTTATCACCAGATAGTGGAAACATCTACTATCAAGATAAAAATCTCAAAGATGAAGATCCAGTTCAGCACCGAAGACGAGTAGTCATGCTAGCGCAGCAACCAACAATCTTTGAAGGTACCATTCGGGAGAATTTAAATATGGGGTTACTTTTTTCCGAGAAAAAACCGAAAGAAGATCAAGAATTAGTAAAGGCATTGGAAATTGTATATTTAAATAAAAACGTAGAAGAAAATGCAGAAACACTCTCAGGTGGTGAAAAACAACGTCTTGCCCTTGCAAGAGTATATCTTATGGATCCGGAAGTTTACCTACTAGATGAACCAACAGCAGCTCTTGATGAAGAAACAGAAGCAGTAGTCATGGAAAGTTTTATTAAAAAGATCAAGGAAAGAGGCCAATCGGTTGTTATGATCACACATTCACAAAAGATCGCTTCAAAATATGGTGAGAATATGATAACACTAGAGAAAAGGGGAGGGGACAAAGGATGAATAATGTCATTCGAGACATAGAATTTTGGCGTCTTGTAGCAGGCTACCTATTCATCCTTCTATTAATAGCATTCGTAAAATGGCGTGGTCTAAAACGAGAAAAGCGGATTATCATCTCAACAGCAAGAATGACCATTCAATTAATTCTAGTCGGGTATATCCTTACATACATATTCGAACAACCAAATCCTTATCTTATTACGTTAATTGTCTTTTTAATGTTGATTTTTGCTGTTTTCAATACATATAAACAAGTAGCAAAACCACTTAGCAAAAAACTAAAACAAATTATTGCGATCTCAATGGTAGCTGGATCTCTTGTTACACTCATCTATTTCAATTTCGTCGTCATCCATTTTCAACCATGGTATGAACCACAATACCTCATACCAATCGCTGGAATGATTATTGGAAACTCAATGACTGGAATTATACTAGGTGTAAAGAATTTAATTGAAGGAATACAAAGAGAACGACATCTAATTGAAGGTGCTTTAATGCTCGGAGCAAAACCCGAAGCAGCAACCAAATCAGTTGTAAATTCCGCATTTGATTCAGCGATATTGCCAACTATCAATAACATGGTAGGTATGGGAATTGTCTTTTTGCCAGGTATGATGACTGGTCAAATATTAGCTGGAATTAGTCCGTTAGTTGCAATTGAATATCAGATTGCTATTCTGTTGGGGATTACGGGGAGTGTTGCGTTAACGGTTATGATTTTTACCCATTTTGGGTATAGGACGTTTTTTAATGAGCGAGATCAGTTTGAGGTTTGATATAGAATGTACTGAGAAAAGTCAGGTTAGAGTACTATAATGAATGAAAGGGACCAATTTGATTTTGTAATTGATTAAATAGGATATTAAATGAGTAGTGACAAAGCTGTATATATCGGATCAACCTTTTGAAACTTAACCAGAGCAGCAAACGTGGTTTTTAATTATTTTTCTCAATACCTAGGTTACAATTATTCAGTTAATTACAATTGAATAGATTTAAATTGCAAAATTCTGTTAGGAATTCCCGAAGGTGTTATATTATCGGTATAATAATTAATTTCTATGGTATTTTTAAAATTTTAATGATAAAGAGAAATCAATTTAATAGTTAATTGCAAAATATATTGTCAGGAAATAATGAGTAATTATTTCCTGAGGGAGTCAATGATGATAATTAGAGCAGCAATAGATTAATTTCATTTAACTGTAAGAACGTAATACATTAAACTCTTTAAAAATTAATTAAGAAATAACTGATGACTAATATTAAGAAACCAATTTGATAAAATCTATTTAATTATTATTTATAAATGAAAAATATAAATTCCGTCTCAATTACTTAAGTAATCTTTAATATTGAGACGGAATTTATTTAAATCAGTTAACTTCCTAGAATATATATTATGTAAACTAGATAAAAACTCAAGAGTACCATAAGTTCCTCGCACCAACTTCCCATAATATCTTATATTGTATACTTTCATCCTATAAGTTGACTATAATGATATATAATTTACGGGGTCATACCGATAAGCGTCTTATGAGTCCATAAATTCTAGGTATCGACCATAATATTTGGGGTTCGACCGTATAACTAAACATTTTTGGAGGTTTCACCCTATGAATTATGTACAAGCAACAGATGACTATCTAATGTATATAGAAGTTGAAAAAAATTACTCTGTTAACACACTAAATAGCTATGCATATGATTTAAGACTTTTTGGTGATTTTTTGCAGCAAAACGATCGTTCTTTAAATTTAGATGAGATGACATCATCTAGTGTTCGTCGTTTTGTTCAGGATCAGGTAATCAATCATGGGATTAAACCAAGAACATTACAACGCCGTATTTCGTGTTTGAAATCGTTCTGTCAGTTTTGTTTAAAAGAAAATTTGATGAAGTCTGATTTCACAGCTGGAATTGTAGCACCAAAATCAGATAAAAAATTACCTAAATTTATGTCATTACAGGAATTAACTAAGTTATTTATGTTTTTAGAAAATAACGATCGCCCTCAGGCAATAAGGAATGAACTAATGTTTAAATTACTTGCAACAACAGGAATGAGAAGACAAGAATTAGTGGATTTAACATGGGAGCAGATTGATTTAGATAATAATACTATTCTTGTTCGTGGGAAAGGTAAAAAAGAACGCCTCCTCCCCCTTCATCCAATCGTTATACCGTTAATTAAACCATATAGAAACTGTCTTTCTGAACAGCAAATTCATTATAGCGAACCCATATTTTATAATAAAAATCATCAAGTGTTAAACCCTCGAGGTCTACACAAAATTTTTAAGGAAACATTAGAGAAGGCAGGATTACCGTCGCATAGATTTTCGTTGCATCATTTGAGGCATACATTTGCTACATTATTGCTTCAAGAGAATAAAGATAAAGTAGATCTTAGGACTCTACAAGAGCTGCTCGGTCACGAAAGTTTAGCTACTACGAGTATGTATACTCATATTGATTTTGAACAAAAGAAACGAGCAATTAATAGTTTCTTAATAAGTTAAAAACTAAAGATTAAAGCCAGTGGATTGGTACGAAATAACTCGAAGAAATAACCACCAAAAAAGGAGCGAGATTCAGCTCCTTTTTCATTTAAATCACACAATAAAAAAATTTAACCTTATTGATACGAATAGGTAAGGGTTTGAGGTTATCGCTCCCTTTTCCCCTCGTTCACACCAGTACGTGCGACTTTCACCGCATACGGCGTTCCAACTAATCCAATTCAATTTGACCATAACACTTTTGAGCATTGCAATACTCTCTGTGTTTCATTTCTTCCGTTTCAATAAGTCGGTGCCTCCCTTGGGAGGTGAACCTCTATTAGTCATACGAGAACCTTATTAATCGATAAAGAATTGCCTTGCATGATTAAATGAATCTTTATTAGTCTAGTGGCTATCCCTCCATATTGATTAGACACTTCACAGGTACTGTGCCACCACTTTCACTGATACAAAGATAAGTTATACAGTAGCTATTTTCATTAGTGTTTTCCTTATCAACGCTTCTTAGGAAGTAAGCCCTCCACGCTATCAGCTTACAATGTTGAATTATATCTATTTTAGAAAGAACTTAGGTGCTTCCTCTAAGCCTGTTAGCCGTTCATATGCCTATAACATATCATGGATTTTCATATGAGTTATTCTTACTCATCCACTGCTAACCTCACATTTGGTGATATACACATTTCTTTGTATCGTGCTTGTAGACCTGTACATTCAGAAGTTCGTCAGCAACCCTTTTTCTTGTAGGGAATAATGCATTCTCACCATATTCATTCAATTCAAGCATCATGATTTACACCACCCCCGCGGGTAGGCTTTCGTCAGCCGAACTGCCACGGTAAATTCTCACGCCTTTTCGCCGAGCTTATAACACTATCATTTTTACTAAATTAAATGCTATTCTAGAGAGAGCCCTTCAAGACGTTACTCTCTCATTTGACTCTTCGATATAATCCTTCAGTTCCGCCAGGAACTGTCTAGTCTTTACCAGAGTGATGTGACCATCCTCCATTTAAACTAGAAACATTTCGCACAACTAAAGCACCCATTAGTTCAGTAAGGAATGATTCAATACTCAACTATATTTAGCCATTGACCATCAGGACCAATGGTTATGTGAGGGATTTTATTTGATTCAAATATGTTGTAAATATCAATGTTCGTCTTGTTTAATATATTTAAATGTTGAGATACATCAGTCTCTAAAAACACTAAAAAATCCATTGTTGTAGACCGTAAGTAAAATTCGTATATATATTGTTTTATCCTATCCTTTACATAACCTAAAAACCCTATTGTTCTTGGGAAAATGCGTGTTAGAGGGAACGGAAATGTATTAATTATAATAAAATCATTTGAAAGTTCGTTAAATAGTTCTTCTTCCCATTCAGGAATAGTGGCATAGATATAACATTCCTGCTTGTAAATGGAATTAATTATTTTAACAAACTCCTGCTCCTCAATTTCTTCATAAAGCAATATTTCACTTTTCTTTGGAAGGCAATCCAACTAAACACCCCCTAGTTTTTTATGATTATAACATTAAATGAACTGTAAGATAAAACCTTTAATATCCCCAAAGGGCAATAATAATAGGATAATTCCAGCCAGCATAAAAGAGATTATTGGATACCAAGAAATCCTGTATATTTTCACTACATCATATCCATCTTTTTTAACTAAGAAAAATAATATTGTTAAATTCCTTTTACTAATTCGAAGTCTTTGGGAAATGTAAACACAACAAGAAGCAACCACTATGACATCTCGATTTTCAAGTCTTGCACCCGTTAGTTTAACAATTATTTACCAATTAAATATTGTTCGGAATATGATTTGGTATCCAAAATATCAATACCTATAAAATCTTGACAGTTTTCATCTGAGAAATGGAACAATATTGTTTTGGCATTAGGATGGGAAATCGACTTTCTTATCATTGGATTATCTAGCCTGAAAGAATAATAAATCTGCCCATCAACAGTAAGTTCTTTTTTAAAAATGTTTGATTTACCAGCAATATGTTTGATTTTCCTTGCAGTTTTTCCTTCTAACTCTATTCCAACAACTGGGACTTGTTCTCCAAAATCTAACATTATATCATCGTTTTCTGGAAGTTCTTCCATATAAGTAATTGTATATTTAGATGGTTCACTAAAGTAAATATAGCCCATCATTGCGTCATTATCATAAGTAACCTGATTTCTTTTATAACCCATAAAAACAATCCTCCTAATACTATTCTTGTTATATGCCAAAATTATAATCATATTTATTAAATTAACCTGCCATGTTAGCTGAAGAACGAATTAAAAAAATGAGCTGCCAAAGCAACTCATAACGATTTTCAACTCTAACTACCCGTTAGTTAAACAAACTGATGTAGAAAATACCTCATTATTCGAATCAATCTTTCTTTCCTTTAAAACCACGACGCTTTAGAATTACATCTTCAACAAATTGATTAAATTTCTCCTCTGCTTCAGAACGTAATTTGACGGGAAAAAGTAAATTATTATCAGGATACTCAGTATTTTTCTTGTAGGAGGAATCAAAAATTTCAATTTCCTCTTCCTTAGAATAATCCTCAAAAAAAATGTCCCACGTTCCTTGGTCATTTTTAAACCCAATGGCTTCTATAAATTCATCATTTTCTTCGACGTAATAGCTAATATGCCAATGGCGTCCTTTTAAATGTTACTGTATTTCTTTGGCATACGAATCAAACGATGTCTCTACATCGATCAATTCCATCCCTTTGGAAAGGTGATTGCTTTGAATAGGGATAGGTGCAGGAAGATCTTCATTATCATATAAGATTCCTGCCAAAGAGTAAGCTAAATCCTTTTTTGCATTTTTTATCGCTTTACGTTTGGTTTCTCCTCGTGATAAAGGAAAGTCCCACCCACATTCAGGAAAAAGATTGGGGAAATAAACACAAAACATTCCTTCATCGTCCTGTTGTATGAATGCTGGATAAACTAATTTTTCGGAATTTACCATAGCCACACATCCTTTATTCAAAACGTCTCCTTATAAATCAGTAATGGATTATACCCACCATTTATTCTTTCTTTAAATATCTTATCACTTTCACTAACCTACCCGTTTGTTAAATAAGAAAAAGCGATCACTTTATGCAATCGCTCGTAGTCTTCTATTCAATATAATTTACGTTATTATTCTGACACCATTCTATTGCAATTTGTTTAAAACGCTCGTCACGATAAGAATACCATTGGTCCTCAATTTCAAAATCTATTACTTTATCCTTAAATCTTCTAAAGGCACCCTTACCCTTAATTGCCCTTAATAAGGAATCTTGTTTACGTCGATCACTAACCTTTAAGCAAAAGTCTTCCATGATTTCATATTCATTAACTTCATATTTAGTTGGTAACTCTATGTGATTTTCAAAGTTTTCAACAACATCATTTGCAAGCATTATATTTTCTTGTTGCCAATCAGGTAAATGATCAATTGATTTTTCATCTTCAGCAGCTCTCAAATCATCAGATGTAACTAACACTATTTCACCTGTTTTAATATTTAGTAATGAACGAGATTCTTCAAATTGTATTTCCATTTCCTCAACAATATCTTTAAGCTTTACTTGTATACTCATGATATGGAATCACCTTCTTTTATTTTTTACTAATGCACCCGTTAGTTTAAGTGAACTTATTCACAATATTACATATCTATTTGAGAATTACAACAATGTCATTTATCTTTAAACCTTAAACATGTATAACCCCGTCCTAAAATTAGGACAGGGTTATACATGTTTAATTGTTAATAAAAACACTTCACCCAACTTAAAACATAACAATAAAGCCGTTTAGAACTAGGTTACATCTATTTCTACATAAAGTTACTTCTGCAATATCTGAATAAGGTTGCCGCATGTATCGTCGAAGACAGCTATTGTGACTTCGCCCATTTTTGTCGGCTCCATAGTAAACTTCACGCCGTTTTCCAATAATCGTTTGTACTCTTTATGAATATCTGCAACGCCAAACATTGTTGCTGGGATGCCTTCGGCAAATATCTTCTTTTGATACTCCTTTGCGGCAGGATGCTCATTCGGTTCGAGTAAAAGCTCGGTACCGTCATGATCATCGTGAGAAACAAGCGTAATCCACCTAAATTTTCCCATGGGAACGTCATGCTTTTTTACAAATCCCAGCTTTTCTGAATAAAATTCCAGTGCCTTGTCTTGGTCTTGTACGAATATACTGGTAACAATGATTTTCATAACGTTTTGCCTCCTTTGATATTTACCACGTTGGTGCTCTGCAAACAATCTGGCTCCAAGCAGAAAAACCCCTACATTCGTCAGAAGTTTTTAAATAAATTACTCTATCCATCCTTTTAGCAAATTTTTAAGTGGTTCGTTGTTAAATATAACTACTCGATATTTTCCCTTTCTTTTTGATTTTACCAGCCCTGCATCTTCCAGTACAGAAAGATGTTTAGCTATCGCCTGTCGCGTAATGGAAAGGTCGTGCTTCGTAATAAGACGTACCGTGAGTTCATACAACGTCTGCTCGTTACGTTCAGAAAGTTCGTCTAATATTAGCCGTCGAGTCGAGTCGCCAAGTGCTTTGAATATAGCGTCTTTGTCCCAATTCATATATCGAGTATAAGCAACTCTACGGTTGCTTGTCAAGTATAAGCAACTGTATGGTTTCGTGATAAAGGAACCGTATCATGCAACCATTAAAGTCACATAATATTTATGACAGTGGATATAAAAAAACAAAAAAAAGAGAGTACCAGCAATAGATAGTTTTTTTACTTTTTTAGCATTGTATACTCTATTCATTTTTAGTTTACATAAGGTCAATTATCGGCAAACAAAAAGGATTGGGTATCTAAGAGATACCCCAATCCTTTTTGTTTCTTTGGTCACTTTTCATACTTTTCTAGAAAGTCGGCTAATGCTAAATGCAACACATCAGACTTATTTATCCTTTCAGTTTCACAAAATCCATCTAAACGTTTACCAATAACACGATCAATAACAATAGTCTTTCTTGTTTTGTCACTTTGTGGCAACTGTTTGACGCGGTCATAAAGATTTAGCTCATTGGTTTGTGTAGTTAGGGATACCTCTTGCCACGATTTAAGCATTTCCTTAATCATTCGGATTTCATCAAAGGTTAAAGCACTAATTATTCAAAATTTTTACAGGGTACAGGAATGCTGCCCCTTTAGTTCAAACGGCTTTTTTTGAGTCACCTTCATTAAATGGACACTATGATTATTGCATCGATGCTAAAATCTCTTGCATTTTTTGTGACACTAGAGGATAAAAATTGTTTTTTGCACTAGCTGTGGAATTACCACCGAAAAATCCATTACCTGGACACGTTTTAATTGCATGTCCTTCACCATTATCTAATACTCTTTCCCCCGAATTAATATCCCACCAATGATGGTATGTGATACTGTCAACGGAAGGAGTTAACCCAAATTTCAACATAAGCAAGGCAGTGACAGTAATAATCGTTTCCCTTTGTTCCGTAGTCATTTGATTATTACCTGCATCAAAGTTCCCAACATTTTCAATAGCTAACGCATCAGATTCAATGGCGAGCATTGCAGATTTATTAAGTAACCCAAATGAACCTTCGGGAGGTATGTTAAATGGCCTACCTACTGCTACTGTTCCGTCTGGAAATGTGGTTAATTGTTGACTTATATTACTCCATCCCATCCCATTAACATGATAATCCTCCATATCCTTCAACAAAGCAAAATGATTCGACCCATTGAATTGATGATAAGACGGTTGATACGTGTGATGTTGTTGGATTTTACCAACTTTTCTAGTGAATTTATGGTTAAATATCCAATCTTTAAATTCCTCTCTAGTCATAAGTACATACTGTCCTTGCATGGTCAGCTTTTTAGGAGGAATCTTTATTTTTTGCCCTACATAAATAACATCGGATGTAAGTCCATTCGTTGTTTTTATTGAATGGACTGTAGAATTAAATACTTGTGAAAGCTTCCATAGAGTATCCCCAGGAACAACTTCGTACATGATGGGAACCCTTAATTTCTGACCAACTAATATTAAATCAGATTGTAATCCGTTGATTAATTTCAGGTCTTCTACAGAAGTCCCATAGGTATTTGCAATTTTCCATAAATAATCCCCTGAATTTACATCATATATATTTCTTGGGTTATTAGCTGCATGAGCAGGAGATAAATTCATTAGCATTAATAAAATCAAACTTAATAATAGAAGCACAAATTGTTTTTTCATTTTTTATATCCTTTCATGATGATTTCATGAAAAATTCTGTTGTTTATAAAAAAGATAAATTTTAATCATTATCTTTTTTATAGTTTGTAAAACAACTATGAAATTATTCTAGAATTAACTTCACTTCTCCTAGTACAAAAAAGCGACTGCCCCAGGTGATTACCTCTATTCTATAGCTATCTATATATCCTTTATAGAATAAATCTAAATATTGTATATGTCATTGGGAAATTTTCACCTGATTTCTTTCTTCAATTAAACTTAATATGAAAAATGCTTTACTCTTTATTCAAGTAAAGCACCTGTTAGTTAAAACAATATTACTTTATTTAGTTCTGGTTCGGTAAGGATATAACACTGTATCAACCCAATTACGAAAAATTTCATAGGCTTCTTGGTTTGTTTTAACATTACCTAAGAATACCCCCATAAAGTCATCATAATAATGTTCTTTATCGCCAAATAATACTTTAAACTCTTTATCATCTTCAAAATCATCAAAAAACAAGTCCATTGTTTTATCTTGTCTTTCCCAAGCAATTTCCTCAATGAAAGGGGTAAACTGGTTTTTGTAATTGTCTAAATGTAGATGATTACCAGTATAATTTGCATTGTCAAAATATTGAGCCCCATTCATACCTGACCTCCTAATGATATTCAAAATTATTATTCCTTTAATTAAACTTATCCGTTAGTGAAACAAGAAAAGCTGCCACTATGACAGCTCTTAACTTTAACTCAAGCACCCGTTTGTTGAAAAACAAAGTGTGACTGATTAATAATGTTCTTTGGTGCTGCCTTCAAAACTAGCCTGCTAATTTCTTATTAGTAATTTTTTTTCGAAAAATACACAATTATTCTTGGCTTAATTGAAGAGGTATTTGAATTTCATGTAATCGAGAACCGTCTTCGGCACTTTCTTCAAAAATAAACAAAGTTCCTTCGGTCTGTTTATCTATATCGTATTTGACACTAATTTCGAAATCTCCCCATTCTGGACCACTATCTGTGGCGGTTGTAAAACCTTCCGAAATCACGTTCCCTTGTATATCCTGTAATTCATATTGAACAGTTCCCTCAAAGACGCGAGCTTCCCCAATTACAGAAAAACCAGTCGATACTTCAGATGTTGGTAAAGGTTCAAAAATTCGGAATGCTTCATTTTCTACCGCTACATTTTTCTCATTGTTAGATCTAACTTCTTCTTCCTCAAATTTCTCTTCCGAAAGTGCATCTTTATCTGTTTCTTTTTCGATTTGAGTTTGTTCTTCTTGTGAGGGCTTTTGGGGTTCTTGCTCTTGAGTACATGCTACAAGCATCAAAACCGACAATAATAGAAAAAACATCTTCTTTAAAGTTACTTTCATAATAAAAATCAACTCCTTTTTTTATTAAACTGCTTTGTTAGTGAAAAAGCGTCCCTGCTACTCTTACAGAAACGCACCCGTTAGCCTTCCATGAAGCTCTGCTTCACCACAGAAAATGTAAGAAAATTACGTTCTTACATGGTAGTTTAACAACTTTAACTTCTTGTTTTTAAAAAATACTAATATCGAAAAACCTAAAATACTACCTAATGTATTTAAGATAATATCATCCACATCAAAAACACCTAATGCAGTAATATATTGAGCTACTTCAACAGAAAAACTAACAAAAAGAGATAGATACATCACTTGACTAAAATGTTTTACATTAACAAAGACAAGCGAAATTAAAATTCCCAAAGGTAGAAATAATAATACATTCCCAAATGTATTATAAAACCAAGTGCTGAAGTTATAATGTTCAAAATTCAACAAGTAATTTATTATACTTTTAAATGGTGTAATATTATGCGAAACATCACTATATCCAGCATTCATTCTTGAAGGAAATGTACCAACTCCCCAAAAACTAAATTTAATTAACATAAGATAATAAAATAAGAAAATAACCTTAATGTATTTATTAGAGTATAATTTAATACTTGTTGATTTCACTTAACATCACCTCATAATAAGAGCTATATGAGTTAAATAGGACATACATACCAATAAAATCTTCCTCCACTAAACTCTTCAGATGGAGAATGACAATTTTAAAGTAAGCAGCGCTGATACTAGGACGAAAGTAAATTAGGCTATTTAAGTCCGATGGAATACAAACTTGAACACCTTAAAAAAGTTGTCTAGTTTAGTGTTGACAATCCAAATATCCTACAATAAAAAACATGTACCATACAATTTAGTACATGTTTTCACCTTGCTTTATTCATTTAGAAGATAAGATGATTTCTAGATTACATAAGGTTGATTATGTAGTCTAACTTTTTAATATAAATTAAACTTGTGGTGGTAATAAAAATCTAATGTGGATGTATTATAATCCATTTTAGAAGTTTGAAATTAAATATGCTACATAAAATTTGAATAGAATCGGGAGATGAAATTTACTATACTCTTCTCTTCTCTATCTCGAATTAGCTGCCTTTTTGGTAGTATATTTTTATAAATCTTTATGCTTCTCGACCTGTTTCTACAATATGTTCTTGCATACGTCTTGTTTGTTCAAGTTTCTATAATATTTGCTTGTCTTATATTCTAGTGAAGTTGTTCATAAAATATTATACAAAAATGAACACTTCGTAGTTAATTTTTTACATTTTAGTTATTTTTGTATTTAATTATTATGAATCAACTTTTATTTACTAGCTACGATCTATTTACCAAGTCTTTTATTACTATCATTAGAACAATTTTTACATTGTTGTTTTTCACGAATAATGACATTTTGATCTTTAGTTGATTGCAAATCTGCTTTATTTGGTGCCTTGGTTTAATTTCTAATAACTCTAACCAAACATGGTCGGTCCTTGGAATTAGATGACATTGCAGCATCCACAGTTCGTCGGTTTATCCAGGATCAAGTGATTACCTGCAAAATTAAGCCGCGGACCCTGCAACGTCGAATATCTTGTTTAAAAACCTACAGCAAATTCTGTGTAAAGGAGAATTATTGACTGAATGATTTTATGGCTGGCTTTCAAGTACCAAAAGTAGACAAAAAGCTTCCTGTTTACATGAAAATGAGTGAACTAAAAAAGTTTCTTGATTTCTTAGAAAAAGATGATAATGTGTATGCGTTACGAAATGAAGTCATGTTATTATGATGTTCACTTCTTAATCGCCTAGGGAAGAATGATAACTTCATGTTTTATTAAGCTACATCTTGTTGCTGCTGTTTTCTTTTAGCTTTTTTGATATCTAAACGAAGCAAGATTGAAATGAGGAAAGCAAAAAGAATTAATCCATTGAAAATATAGAATACAGGGATATAACTGCCGGTGCTTTCTTTTATCTGGGTTACCAGTATTGGTCCAAAAACACCGCCGAGAGACCAAGTGGTTAAAAGATAACCATGAATGGCACCAAGTTGTTTTGTTCCGAATAAATCGCCGATGAATGCAGGAAGATTAGAGAATCCTCCGCCGTAACAACTTACAACCAGTAAAATAAGTGCCTGGAACAATAATGCATTTGTCACATTAGGAAGTAAGAAGAACGCTACTATTTGGATAATAAAGAAGATCATGAAGACAGCAGGGCGGCCAATATAGTCAGAGGCTGCTGCCCAACCAAGTCTACCGCCGCCATTAAAGATGCCCATAATTCCTACCATGGCAGCGGCAGCAACGGCTGATAAACCAACTACTTCTTGAGCCATAGGAGAAGCTACAGAAATCATCATAATTCCCGCACTAGTGTTAATTAGCATCATTGTCCATAGCATCCAGAAATGCTTTGTTTTTACTGCTTCTTTTGCGGTTAATTGTGCCAAATCTTCTTTCATTTCTCTTTTTCCAGTTGCTATATCTTTTTTCATACCGATTGGCATCCAACCCTCTTTTGGGGGTGCTATATATGAAGCACCAAGTATCATAAGAAGGAAATAACATGCACCCAAAATGTAGAACGTGGTTGGAATGCCAATGGATTCCATAAGGTTGGCGGCAACTGGAGCAGTAATAAGAGCCCCCGTACCAAAACCGAGTACCGCCATGCCTGTTGCCAAGCCTCTGCGGTCAGGGAACCATTTAACCAGTGTGGATACTGGTGAGATGTATCCTATACCCAATCCGAGACCACTTAATAACCCGTATGTAAGTAGGAAAAGCGGGAGTGAGTCGATTGCAACGGCCAATCCAGAACCCGCTTGTCCTAAACTAAATAATACAGCGGAAGCTCTTGCTGACTTTCTTGGACCGTTTCTTTCAACAAACTTTCCAAACATGGCGGCGGATGACCCTGCGAGCGCCATCATTATTGTAAATGCTAAGGTAACATCTGTTAAAGACCAACCCACTGATTCAACTAAAGGTTTCTTGTATACACTGTAAGCGTATGCACCACCAATCGAAAGATGAATAGCGATAGCGGATAAAGCAATTAACCATCTGTTTTTACTTGTCCTCATGTTGTTTCCCCTTTTCATAAAATAAAAGTTTTTTTGAAAAATTCCTCGTCTAATGTCTTATATAAGAGATTAGATTTTAATATGTTAATAGTCAAACTAATCAAAAAGTTTAGGAATATAACTGGAAATACACCAAGGACCTCTTAGATACCATAACACTGATTTATCGGGAAAACAGGGGGTGGGTACCTAAAAGGCGCCCAATCCCTGTTTTTGTAGACATAAAACAGTTTATTAGCTCACTAACTAAATAGCGACCGCTACAAAAAAATGTCTCCTGTCTTTATTTCATTTTTGTTTGCTCATAAGAAAGTTGGTTAACCCCGTTAAATTACCTTACGTCTGCTATGCTTATGCTACTCGTCGAATTCCTTAGTCATTCGTTCCGATGGCAGTATAGGAAAGATGACTGAGAATGTCTTCAATATCCTTAAATACCATATCAATCGGTTGGGAACCTTCAATGTTGCGTAAATATCCTTTTTCTTGATAAAAATCTAGAAGGGGCTGCTGCTGGTGTATATTAACTTTCAGTCGTGTTCCTACTGTTTTTTCATTGTCATCATCCCGTTGATAGAGTTCTCCGCTACATTTGTCACATCCTCCCTCAATATTCGTTGGGTTAAAGATGGCATGATAGGTGGCACCACAATCACGACAAAGACGACGTCCAGTTAATCTGGCCATTAGCTCTTTAGGGGCAATATTGATGTTAAGAACAAAGTGAATGATTCGCTCCGTTTCAGCTAACATTTGTTCAAGAGCCTCAGCTTGAGTCGTTGTTCTAGGGAAACCGTCCAGCAAAAAACCTTTTTTACAATCATCTTTGACCAAACGTTCACGAACAATCCCGATGGTGACTTCATCAGGTACCAAATTACCAGAATCCATATACTCTTTTGCTTTCTTTCCAAGAGGTGTTCCGTCTTTTATTACTGCACGGAACATATCTCCGGTTGATATATGAGGAATGTTATATTTTTCGATAATTCGTTCAGCTTGGGTTCCTTTACCTGCCCCTGGCAGTCCTATCAATAATAAATTCACAAAATTATCTCTCCTTATTTTTGTTTGTGTTTTTAAACATGTAATCGTAGATCAGGGTTTTTTTTCACACATATGCGATATATCCTTTATCTGGACATGACTGAATAGAAGGTAAATCCTGCTGAACCGCTCATATTTTAAAGCCGTCACATGACAATCTGAACCTGGTTTTTAGTCTTCCATTGTTGATAAATCACCAGTTGGTAAATTAAGCTCCCGCGCTTTCAAGACGCGTCTCATAATTTTTCCACTTCTCGTTTTCGGAAGTTTATCACAGAACTCAATTTCTCTTGGAGCTGCATGTGCGGCTAGGCCCTCTTTTACAAAAAGACGAATTTCTTCTTTTAATTTATCTGATGCTTCGTATCCTTCTCTTAAGGCAATAAATGCTTTAATAATTTCCCCCCGTACCGGGTCCGGTTTTCCAATGACCCCGGCTTCAGCGACCGCCGGGAATTCAACTAATTTGCTTTCCACTTCAAACGGCCCGACACGTTCCCCTGCGGTCATAATAACATCGTCGACACGTCCATGGAACCAAAAGTAACCATCTTCATCCATGTAGGCAGAATCGCCGGATACATACCAGTCATTTGGCAAGAAGTAAGATTCATATTTTTCTTGGAGATTCCAAATCCCTCTCATCATAGACGGCCAGCCTTTTTTAATCGCTAAATTCCCCATGCGGTACGGAGGCAATTCTTCTCCCTCGTCATCAACAATTGCTGCCTGAACTCCCGGTATTGGTTTTCCCATCGATCCCGGCTTAATCTCCATTGACGGGTAATTGCAAATAACCTGTGCCCCTGTTTCTGTCATCCACCATGTATCATGAATGCGCAAGTCAAAGGCTTTCTTTCCCCAACGAACGACTTCAGGATTTAACGGTTCACCCACGGTTAAAATGTGCCTTAGTGAACGTAAATTGAATTTCTTTACAAGTCCATCCCCCGCTCCCATTAACATACGGAAGGCAGTTGGAGCACTATACCAGACAGTTACACCGTAATTTTCGATCGTTTGATACCAATCCTCCGGACTAAAGCGGCCACCCAGAATCACATTTGTAGCTCCGACTAACCACGGGGCAAAAACACCATAAGAAGTACCAGTTACCCATCCCGGGTCCGCCGTACACCAATATACATCATCATCATTTAAATCCAATACCCATTTTGCTGTTTGGTAGTGTTGGACCATGGCATTGTGAACATGTAACACCCCTTTTGGTTTTCCTGTCGAACCTGAGGTATAGTGAAGGACGAGGCCATCCTCTCTATCTACCCATTCGATTTCTAAATTTTCGCTTGACTTTTCCATTCTCTTGTAATAATCAATATGCATTCCTTCTTCTTTCACATCGCTTCCCACAAGTACAATATGTTTTAAATGTGGCAATTCATTAACCGGAACACGGTCCAAAAGCTCAGGGGTCGTGACAAGAACCTTTGCTTCACTATCTTCTAGGCGATCGCGAACCGCCACTTCCATAAATGCTTCAAATAAAGGACCGACAACAGCCCCTAATTTGATCGCGCCTAATAAGACAAAATAAAGTTCAGGGGAGCGTGGCATAAAGATAAACACTCGGTCGCCTTTTTCCACACTAGCCTCCTTTTTGAGGACATTCCCTGCCTTATTTGAATAATTTTTCATATCTTGAAATGTGAACTGCTCATTTCGGTCTTTATCAGAAAAATACAGGGCGATTTTATTCTTTTTCTCTGAGTCGGCATGACGATCAATAGCTTCATAAGCCATATTCACAAAGCCTGTCTCGTTCCAAGAAAAATGTTCTTCTACTTGAGTCCAATCAAACGACTCGTAAATTTCCTTATAATTCTCTAAGTTAAATTGTCCCTTTTGCACAGCAAGCATTTCCAATTTCATATCCAGTCATCTCCCTTGTTTAATAGATATTTCATCATTATCAAATACATGGACGTTTTTGCTCATGTCAAATTATTCATGTGGTTTAGAGAAAATCAGTAATGTTTACATTCATGCAATAAAGACTCAGATAACTGTTTATTATTTGTGTATCCATATAATTTCCAACCAGTTATTAACCTGGCCGTCACTTGGTCGATTTCTTCACAAATGATTTCCTCTTCTTGACAATACATAATAAAATACATATAAAAGTACCTCCCCTAACATCTTTAAACTTCATTTTAAAGATTAAGCACTTTTTTCTAAACGTTTTGTTTGTTGCATCTTCCCTTTAAACTGATCAATAGGCAAAATATCTCGTCCGTATAAAGGATTAAAATACCCACTGCTGATGCGTACCAAGCGGCAAAGGCAGTTGCTAATCCGAAGTATCTGGCAATTGGACCAGAAATCACGTTGAATTCGGTTAAATCCAGTAATATAAAGGTAATCATAATAAACCAAAAACGAGATTTAATGCGGGATTTAAACGAAAAGTCCCGAACCATATGTAAAATGTAAAAATCGTTCAGGCAACCAAAAACAAACCGAGGGCAACATTCATGTCTGAACCAAATTTCAAAACGCATGATAACTTCAGATAAAGCATAGAAGACAAAGAAATCCAGAAAGCGCCTTAAGATGAGAAAGCCGTTGCGCCAATCCACCGTAGAATAATCCCAGCGTTAGAAAAACATCGGCAACAGAGTCTGGGACAAGATTAGCATACACACAACTTAAAACAAATGTCGTCAAAGCAAAAGCGGCTAATCCTAATGATCCAGGATCTGCAATAGGTACGTTCTTTTCACTCTTGTTTTTCCTCTCCTGACTATTTTCATTTTTTTCGTTCGGATTCCCAGACTTGATGTTTATGATTTCTAGACGGTTACAACACCCGAATCATCCACGCTCGTTAATAGGCATATATGTTCGATTCTTGAGCCCCACATACTCTGCCCGAGGACGAATCAAGCGATTATTCTCGTACTGCTCCAGAATATGTGCAACCCAACCCGACACACGGCTGATCGCAAAAATCGGTGTAAAGAGGCTATGTTGGATCCCTAAGCTGTGATAAACGGATGCTGAATAGAAGTCGACATTTGGAAGCAACCCTTTTTCCCTTAGAACCATATGCTCTATAGCTAGCGACATGTTATACCACTTGTCTTCGCCTGTTACCTTTGCTAATTGTCCCGACATTTCCCGTAAATGTTTCGCACGCGGGTCCCCATCTTTATATACACGATGGCCGAAGCCCATAATTTTTTCTTTGTTTTCAAATGCCCTTTGTATATATGGCTCAACATGATCGACTTCATTAATTTCATTCAGCATTTTCATCACACGCTCATTTGCACCTCCGTGAAGCGGTCCTTTTAACGCTCCGAGCGCGGATGTTATGCCCGAATACATGTCCGATAACGTGGCAACGCAAACACGAGCGGTAAATGTCGATGCGTTTAATTCATGATCGGCGTGAAGAACAAGCGCTTTGTTAAAGGCTTTCTCAGAGATTTCATTTGGAATCTCCCCATTTAGCATATATAAAAAGTTGGCTGCAAAACTTAGGCCTAGTTTTGGCATAAGCGGTTTTTTTCCTTCGCGAATACGCGAATAAGCTGCTACAATTGAAGCCAATTTTGCCTGTAAGCGTATTGCTTTGCGATAATTAGCTTTTTCGGCTATTTGATCAGTCTCTTCGTCATACATGGCAAGTGTAGATACACAAGTCATTAAAACAGACATTGGATGGGTGTTCTCGATAGGAAGTTTTTCTATTATTCTTGTCAATTCACCAGATATGAAAGCGTTTTCAATTAATGTATTTCGAAATTCTGCTAGTTGCTGAGACGTAGGAAGTTTTTTGAACCAGAGTAGATAAATTACTTCTTCAAAATCCGAATAATTTGCTAAATCATCAACATTGAATCCTCTATACGTTAAAACATCATCAATAATAGAACTGACAGAAGATGTGGTAGCAACTACTCCCTCTAAACCTTTTGTTTTCAGCACAATTATCCCTCTCTTCTACATTTTTAATTTCTGTATTAATCCCGTTTTGACATACATAGTTGTTTAGCAAGTGTCTCTGATAAACAATAAAGATTTTACTTGTTTTTATTATATAACAACGTATTTTTTCTGTCTGAGATATTGGACAGAACGGTTTATTTACAGATGAAAGGTAAAATGTGGATATGAATCAAGATTTTAGTTATAATAATGTTGAATATTTAGAAAGGAGTGAAAATTCTATATGAATACTCTTAAAATCCCTAAATTCATTAAAGATTGGATTCCACCTGAAGCCTCCGTAGCATTTGCAGGTAAAGATCAATATTTAGATTACCTTTCCGGTATTCATGATATTCAAATTCGTCCCGGACAACCTATTCCTTCAGGGAGCATTACAGAGCGTGTTTACAAGCAGAGAAGCCGAGTAGAATCTTTGGTGAATGAATCTGTATTTGGTATTCCATATTACGGAGTAGGGTATCCAATAGAGGACAAAAATGGCTTTTACGGGGTTTTAACCGTGATTCTTCCTCCCTCGTATTCATTTAAAAAGCAATCATCCTTTTCTTTTATAACCGGGAAACAGGGGGAAATTTGGAGTCCAACACCTATTGATCAAATTGCCTATATTGAAAGCAATCAAAAGAAAACTTGGTTTTATACTACAGATGGCCAGTACAGTACGATTCACACACTTAGAGATCTCGAACAACGGTTACCAAGTTCATTTCTCCGTATTCATCGTTCCTATATCGTAAATATCTCATTTATACAACAACTGTCGCGTGATTTGTCTTCTAATTTAATACTTAGACTAAAAACACCCGATTGCCCTGAGCTAACCGTTAGTCAAACCTATGTACCAAGTGTACGGCGAATTCTCGGGTTTTGATTGATAAACTAAAATATTGGTGTCTGACCTTTTTACGTTTGTTAGGATGAGTATCATTTTCCGACTTTACTTGATGCGGGCGCCAAACTGAATCGTCATCGTGCGCATCATAATGATCATCATCATGGTCTTGATAATCGTCATCTTCGTCATGGTCATTAGAATTTGGCGGTCCTATTACTACCATCTCGTCAATTGGTGCGACTACTTCTTTTAGTGATGTGAACCTTCATCAAATTTAAATCCTCCTAAAATATCTCAACCTTGTATCAAGTAATAATATATTGTTGTAATACAAAACTTTGTTTTACCTTACCTCTAAAAAAGTTTATTGTAGGTTATACTTATTCACTTCTGTAACAATATTATCTTAATGAACATGTTGATAGGTTCTTGTATTACAATTATTTCAATTTCGATCATTTGTACAATCACTTACTCAACTATCTTGCACCTTTAATAGAACAACATTGATGGCGTTTTTTAAACAACTTTATTGTGAATAAATAAACCTTATATGGATCAATAAGTACTTTTAAATTTTCGCTCTAAAAGTCCTCGTTTTCATTTATATTTTGGAATAAGTCATACTGAATACTTCTAATTATAGTAATCTTGCAAAATAAAAAAGTTCCAATAGGTTTTACCCTATTGGGACTTTTTCTGTTTGTAAGTCCTATGTTGCTACAAAAATCAGGTGCACCTTTTAATGATAACCGTTTTATTACCGAGTTCAAATTATCAATATCTAAATATATATTCGGCATTGGCGACAAGACTAAATCCTGTTTCACAAAATACTTGGTCACCTTTTTTAAATAGCCTTACATCTTTGCCTATTGCTTCTATTTCTCCGGCTAGCTCAGACCCCAATGTAGTTATTTTGGGTTTTATAAGACCATTGAAAAATCTTATGGCAAACGGGTCAGCCTTTCGCATGTGCTAATCCCCTGATGTTACTGTAGTCGCATAAACTCTTATCAGTACTTCATTATCCTTAGGGTCGGTTTTTCTACTTCTCTAAGTTGAAGTACATCCGGTGCTCCGTATCTTGAGTATACTATCGCTTTCATAAGCATCTCTCCCATCATTTTTTACTTTTTTAGGATTTCATTTCGGGTATTTTATTTCCTTTTAACAAAAGCCATAGTGCTAATGACAATTCCCCAATAACCCCAGGTACGGCAACAATCAGTAAAAATATGGTTTCGTAATCGGTGTAATTGGATAAAAGAAGCTTTGCAAAACTGTCTATTAGATAGCCCATAGATGCCATTATCAACAAGATGCCAAGAATTCTTGGCATGAAGCCTGACTTGAATATCAAATAACCTACGACAAACAAGTGAAAGCCAAAAAATACTAGTGCAATAAGCCAACCATTGTTAAACGCATTGATAAATAACATCACCTGAGCGTGTAACTGATCTGTTTCAAACACCGTCAAGTAGTCAGCACCACTTAATAACTGTAAAACACTTAAAAATTTATATAAGGCTACTCCAAAAATAGCAGTGTATATCAACCTAAACCACGCCGCCAGCAATGCAAGATTCTTATTTACTGGTTTTAACAAAATATAAAGTGCCCAGGCTACCAAAACATCAAGAATAATCACGATTATGAAGCTAGAAATACCGCCGCGGAATAACAACTCATTGGCAATGATGTTATTTGCAGTTGTTGCTGCATCTCCCGGTATGATAAGACTCTCGAGCACAAAAAAATTAGCAAAAATAGCTAGTATAAACATGAGTAGCAACCCAAATCCTGCGAATCTAGCATAAACAAATGGTGATTTTTCGGCGATACCGTTTGTCATTTCAATCCCTCCAAATTATTGTGTTTAATCCTTTAACTCAAAAGAGAATATCTTCTCCAACGGTAAGTTGAAGACGAGAGCAATGCGAAAAGCTAATTCCAGAGAAGGGGAGTAATTTCCTTTTTCGATGGCAAAGATGGTTTGTCGTGTTACACCTACTTTATCTGCTAGTTGTTGTTGCGTCATTTCATCATGGTTAAAGCGCAAGCTCCGAATGTTGTTGCTGATTAGACATTTTCCCATCTTATTCTTATACTCCTCTCCGATAAAGATATATCTCTGTGATCATACCAACCACATCAGAGACAACCCCTGAAAAGATAAGTATGATGAACATGACATAAGGTGGCACATCTATGACCAATGATCCCATTGCTAGAACAAAGCCCACTACAAACACATAATGAGAAATCGTTGTCGCTTTCAAATGAATTAACTTGTCTAGCTCATCAGAAAATGAAGGCTCTTTTTCATTAGTAGTTATTCTATAGATGATATTGAAAATTATATAAATGATGATTTTTGCTATAATCGATATCGCGATTAAGATGATGATGAAGGAACCCCAAAAGCTGAAAACATCTGTTGAATGAAATCTTCCTTCTTGGTACATATGAAACACATACATTGAATAGAGCGAAAAAATCAGTAAAGTGCTAATTAAAGATACGATATTTTTCTTTTCTTGATAGGACATGTTTTCCTCCCCTTCCTAATATTTACAAAGTGTATTGTTTACCATACAATATGTTAAGTATACTTTACATGTGATAACGAAAAAAATTGTATATAAACCCTGTTATTTAAAATACACCTTCTCCACGCGACTTCCTAAGCGGGATAATATTTCATTTGTAATGGTACAGCATTGTTCGGCAACCTCTTCAACTGTAATAATGCCCTCACCATTTTGTCCGATAAGAGTAGCGATATCACCACGTTGAACACTGCAATGTGAATGACATCAACCATGAGATGATCTATCTTGTATTAAAGTACCCGTTAGCCTTCCATGAAGCTCTGCTTCACCACAGAAAATGTAAGAAAATTACGTACTTACATGGTAGTGAAAAAAGAAAATTAATAGAACTGTAACAACAATTTATTCACTCAACCTTTTGGCAAAAGTCTAAGTATTAAAGAGAATTCTATAAAGATGACTCCGACAAATACTAATCCGATCCCCATCTATAACTGGTTGTTGTTGTTTTAACTATCCGTTTTCTAAAGATTTTATTCTTTTAGATATGAGGGCAATATATGGTCATGTTTTATTACTCTTAATCATAAGGAATAAGGAGAACATTCTAAAAGGGGTTGGGGTTTTATGCGAACAAATTACAGAAGATGGACAGAATATCCTTACCCAGGGGAGAGAATCCCCCCTAAAGGTTCTCCAGAAGCAGGATATTGGACGATGTTTTTTATTTCAAGGGGAAGAGACAATGATTTTTTAGACCCCTTCTATCGACGTATCAATTGGAGAATTAAACATCCTAAAGAGATTGATTGGGAAACAGAGCTATTCATTGTAGAGCAAACATTAAAATCATTAACTCCTCAACAAATACGCATCGCACAACATTGGGGAACAGGTGAAGTAACCGCGAAAATTACTACTATGATTTTCGGTTTAGCTGAAAAATATAAGCTAGGCTCACCGAATGTTGCCAAAGTGCTAGGATATTTCCACTCTGCTATAAATGATGCCTTTGTTATGACGTGGTTTTTTAAATACCTTTGGGATGTGGCACGTCCAAATCAATATGGCAGAAACCTATCTACTATGTTGTTTACCCCTCGTTTTCCATCCTATCCTTCTGCACACGCTACTGTGGCGGGATGTGCAGAGGCAGTATTAAGTTATTTCTTTCCACAAGAGTCATCCGGAATAAAAAAAGTCATGGAAGAAAGTGCGAAATCTCGTTTGTATGCTGGCGTACATTTTAGAGTAGATAACGATGAAGGCTTAAGGTTAGGCAGGCAAATTGGAGAGGTGGTTGTAAGGTTATTAAGGGCACAGAATCTAAATACCCTTCAATAATATTGTTATGGATCTGGTTAAACAAACCTTCCGAAAGAGTGCCACAACAAAGAGGAGCTGCCGCAACAACTCCCTTTTGTTCCACTAAATCACCTTTAATTGAGTAACCTTTTTTGAGTGTTTTATATTGTTTATATTGCCGTTTCCTACCTTTTTTTGTTTTTGAGTTAGAATGAAGTATTGTACTTCAAAGTTCTCAAAGAAAAGGAGCTGCCAAAGCAACTCCACTGTTCTTGAACTTAAGCACCCGTTGCTTGAAGAAGTAATTTAAAATTCCTTTTTCAGTAAATCAATTAATCCATTGGGGTAAAGTACTTTATTTCCTGAAAGTATTTCTTCTTTAGCCACCCACTTAGCACCAGTAACCTTTTTTCCTTCAGATACAGTAAAATATTCTTTTTAGTATAAATTTTTATCCTTAAAATCAACAAAATATGTGTCCTATGTTTTTCATCTATTCTAAAGATATTTTCTAGGCAGGAAATATAACGTCTTACAACAATTTCAACTCTTAATTCCTCATTAACTTCTAATATTTCTGCATTCCATTTCCATAACTAGGATTTGGATATTTATTGTTAATCGCTTTTTGGTAGAATCTTGTTGAGTGACTCAATGTTTTTAACGACATCTTTGATAAAGTTAAATAATTTCATGCAATTCCCCTTTTGCATTTTATTTAATAGTTAAATTATAGGTAGGTACCAATAACTATAATGACAAGGAGTTTAAATACAAGAAAGATGCGAAAACGCACCTTTATATTGTAAATTCTATATGTTTTGTACTACACAAGATGTTTAATTACCAAAACTCGCCACACTAGTAGTTGGCGAGTTTTCCGTTTATAAGTCAGTTATCTAAGAGGATACCGATGAAAACATAAAGAAATAACCTATGATAATCATCAATGAAAAGCCTGATGCCCATATAGCATTAATCTTAACATTCTTCTTCCTATAACCCCTATACCGTCTTAAAAAAAGGCTGTTTTCGCAAAGATTGTTGCTTTTCGTAAATAACTATACTTTACGGATATTATCTTCGTGCTATTTTCACTTATTTACTAAGTGATACACTCTTGAAATTGCTTATAGTTTCTACGATAAAAATCCAAAAGTCGATTTTTATAAGTCTAAAAGCAACAAACTTTTAGAAAAGAGCCTAAAAAAAAGTAGATATTATATTTCTGAACATATTAAAAAAATAAGTCCACTACAATCCCCTCCCTATATCTAAAGTTGATTTACCATAAAATACCAAAACCTTATTGTTGAACTATATTACTTCTATAGTTCAACAATAAGGTGTACTGAAAGAGAAAAACCGCCCTTTTTATCAAGACGGTTTATTCTGAATGAGAATTATTTAGGATTTTTAGGATTTGGACCGTACTTGTTATCTCCTTCTTGGCTATCTAGACAAGACAATACAAGTAAAACAATTGCACCAATTACAGGAATAATTCCTATTAATAACCACCATCCGCTTCTTCCAATATCGTGTAGTCTACGAACTGTAACAGCTAAGGACGGTAATAGAATGGCCAAAGAATAAAGGCCCGAAAATATAGATTCTATATCTATAGCTAATTCAATGATTGAGAGTACAATTGAAATAATGACGCTAAACAAAGCAAACATCCAATACTCTTTACGTCTCGCTCTCCCTTTAAAACCAACATAATTCTTTAAAACTTTCAAATACCACTCCATCTATGACACCCCACAGTTTCTTAGTTTTTATCTAAATTATGAATTATAGCACTGTTAATAATAGCAAATGACTAGATATGTTGTATATCTGAAATTTTCACATTTTCCCATCTTTGTTAAATTCTTGCACCCAATAGTTAATCAATAAGACTTAATTGGATTATCAGTGGTCTCGCTTGGAGCTATAACAGAAGCTTTGGGAGGATCGATTTGTTTAATTGTTTTCCCCGATTTCCAGTCGGGATGCTTTTACTCTACCTATTTTTAAATGTATCTCTCGCACAGTGATTTCTTACATACCTAACTACGTTAGAAATATATTCGGTCATACATATTGTTATGAGTTATTTATTTCAGTTTTACTCTTTAATACCAGCTTGTTGCTATCTTGAGAATCAGTATTGTAGAAACGCACCATTTAATGGAATAAGAACATTCTCTGTTTATGTTTTATAGTGATTTTTATTTTTTAATGCCAGCAACTATTCGAACTGGAGGAAACATGGAAAAATATAATTTTAAAATCTTTACATCTTTTAAACCAGATTTAATCATTCATCTGTGCATCCTCAACATTACGCATGAGTACAGGGTAAATGATATGTCTCTGTGGATACCACGGCATATATCCCAAACAGCGTGAATGACATCGTTTGTGACCCCTAAAAGTTTTTTATCAGCAATACGTTATAAATTTAGACAGATATCTTCTTTTAACCTTCAAAATCCTCTATATCTTAATGGTGAGCAGTAATATTTTGTTTTATGAAGTCCTTCCCCAATTATTTTGTAAAAAAAAGTCGACAAATGTAAAACGATTACAACAGGGAATTTGTTTATTTTGTAGAAGTCAATAGTATAAGGTGAACGGCATTACACAATTATGCACAAAAAAGAAGGAAGGTGAATGGTATGTTCAAATGGATGCCACATAAAGAGCAAGATATGTGTGAAGTACGGCTTATAAGAGTTATGAAGCGTTTAAAAATTGAAGATTTCAATTTCAATTGGGATCGCAGCAGTTGTTTTATTGAATTTCATTATCAGGAAAATTTGTACAGGATCGAACACTCCGTTCAAAAAGCAAAAGAAAAAGGTATTACAGTGTTAAGAAACGGATTGGATTGTTTAAGTGAGTTGGTCCAATCCCTTGAAGATCTGTGTCAAATCATTGAAAGAGGAACTTATAAACTCGAGACTTGGATATCCGGAATGAAACAGTCATCTTCAGCAAAAGCGATACCTGAATTTCTAGAAGAAGTTCATATAAGATATAAGTCATTTGGGAAACAAAAACATTCCGAATATAATAGGAATGAGGAGTTTATTCATGTTGCGCCTGAATCATCTCTAGGGGATTTTGACCGAAACCAGATCAACCAACCATCTCAAAGTAAATAGAGACTTATTTGAAGAAGCCATCTCCAGCAATTGCTAAGCTAGTAGGAGTAAAAGTTTCTTTAATAGTTCCAATCAAAATCATTCCCAATAATTTTTTAAAAATAAAGTTTGTATGTTTTGCGGTAATCCCATAACAAATATTGATTCACATACCTATGTCACGAACAAAAAGGGAACGACAGACGAAAAAGATGTTGAAGCTTTACGACACTAAACAATACACCAACAAGTAAATTTAAGACGTGACGGACGTTAGAAAGATGACATTTTACAATGTATTAAATAGAAGAAAACGTGAACGGAACGCCTGATTGAAAGGCGTTCCGTTTGTTTGTTGACGCGGAACAGAACGCAGACGGACGTATGAATGTTAACATGTGTATACCCATATTATTATTTTTATTTGTAATTATATGGAAATTCATTCACCCTCTTATTAAACATTCCTGCCCAGTTAGTTAAGTACAATCCTTCACAATCTCCATTTTAATAGTAATATAAATCTCCAATTTTGTAGCTTATTCCATTAAATGGCTGTAAAAAGAGCACTACCCTTTTTC
>JBNJJO010000027.1:0-66100 GCA_051750265.1 Bacillota bacterium
ATAGAAAGAAAAGCATCCAGTGGGGAGGATTTTCTATCATAGAATAATTTTTAACATGGTTATCTTTGTTTGACGTCAGTAGCCCTAACAGAGCAAAAATAATGATATTTGTTTAAAAGAATAATCCAATCATTCAATTTTCCTATGTGAAGTACCTAAAAATCACAATAAAAGAGCCCTTGAATTTATAGAAGTTTTAAGGAATTTTCTATGTTTCATTAGGAAATTTATACTCAAACTTAAATATTTTAATAATTTATATGTATAAAAGAATGATAGTTTGGGAATCATAAATATAAGGAAGTTACATAAAGGGGGTAAAATAGTGTCAAGAGAAAGCAAATTAACGTTGTCTGATTTTGTTAATAAAGATCGATTTGAACTAAACTCATACCTTACATATTTGCTCTATCAATTTTATGATAATGTTCCGGATCAGTCGGAAGATAAAATGGTAAAACAATAATTAACCAATAGTGATTATGCCCTGTAATATTATAGGACATACTGATACCAAAAATTGCATATACGTTTAATAAACCTATTGTAAAAGCGAGGTATCAATATGATCACAAATTCTAGAATTATTGACCAATATACAAAGAAAAATGACTCTTATTTATCAATAATAGCTATCTTTAATCCAAGTCTTTATGAACAGTATGAATGCTTGATTAAGTTAAAAAAGCCACTTAGACAAAAAGAATGGGCAATGAGTGACTTATGTATCTCTAATCCTAAAAATGATCAATATGAAACCATTATGTCGTTATATTCTGAACAGGTCTTAAAAGAAATTAAAGAAGAAGTACTAAATCAATTAGTTGCTATAAAGGTGGGCTAGTAGAGTTATCTACTAGTTCTTTTAGTTTATATGATAAAATGTGAAAAAAAGGATATTTGGTGGTGCTTGGATTGAAAATAAACGAAAATCAATGTTAACAATATGAGAAATTAAAAGATGAGATAGAAGAGCAAGGGCAAACAAAAGAACAAAAAATGACTAAAACAGAACTAAATCTATATAATGAACTAAAAGAACAAATGTTAGATGCTACACACCCTGAAGAAGAAAGATACAACGAAGAAAAGATCCATAGCATATTAGAAAAGTATGTATTTTCTGACTTAAAACAATTATAATAATAGTGTATTATTTTTGTTTTTTTGCAATCCAATTTAGGATTAGCGGGTTATTTATTAAACAACAGCGATCTTTGGATCGATGACAATCATACTAGCCTTTAGTATGTTCCAGTCGTCACCCGAAGATCGCTTTTTTTGTTTGACCTGATTTTACAGGGTGATGCTTAATGCTACTATTAAAGACTATCTTAATTGCAGGGTTAATTGGTGGTTCTACAGGTGTGATTTCACATCTTTTAAGAAATGGGAAAGTATTAATTTTTCCTAAGAGAAAAGTTAGACCAAAGGGAATTCATTTAGGCTTCATAGCTGACTTTTTAATTGGAGCAGCTGCAGCGATTTTTGCTGTAACTTATTTGGTCCCTGACCCAGAGGAAATGAGAACCTTAATTGGTGTATCTATTCTTGCAAAATCCAATATTTTAGCTAAGCTAAGGGAGTTAGCTAATGTAAACAAGTTATTATTCTTAACTCTTCAGCAGAAGTGAAGAAATTCCTAAACCAGGTTGAAAAGACTTATTTCCGATAATCTTTACTTTTGTTAAATAGATACAAAAAGAATGTTATTCTTATTCGGGCGTGCGCTATAGTTAAAGAAGAAAATATATAAAACCGACAATTCTTCAATAAAATGAAGTCGGTTTTTTAATTGTATAATTTTTAACATGGTTATCTTTGTTAGATGTCAATAGCCCTAACAGAGCAAAAATAATGATATTTCTTTAAAATAAGGACGAAATAAGCACTCAGTGACCTGGGCGCTTTTATAATTCATTAATTACTAATTTTACTTTTTTCGAGATTCACTCATATTCTTCATAACATTTTTATGTTCTTTTCTGTCAAGGTTTGTATATAAGGCGGTTGTTTCAATCGAATTATGTCCTAGTTGATCACGTAATAAAACAATATTACCACCGCTATTTTTTAAATGTTCCCCAGCAAATGAATGACGTAGTTTATGAGGACTTATTGACCGTTGACCCTTATTAAAGGCTTTCGTATATCGTTCTACTAGGTTTTGAATCGTTCGTACTGACATTGGTTTAACAGTTCTTTGATAGTTCGTTACAAATACATAAAAGTCATGATCCGTAGCCTTATATCGAGAATTTCTAATACATAAATAGAATTTTAAATCCTCTAGGGACTCTTCTAGGATTTCAACAGTATCTTCTTTACCACCTTTGCGAACAACATCAATCTGGTATTCGTTAAAGTCAATAGAATCGAGGGTAAGACTTGCTACCTCACTAACCCTTAACCCTGTACCTAAAAATAAAGAAAGAATAGCAATATCCCGTTCTTTGTTCTTCTTAAACCGTTCTTTTTGTTTTCTATCTATTACATTCTCATATTCATATCGTACAAAGTCTAAGAAATCAGTAATTGAATCGTCATGAAGAATTTTTGAACTCATATTTTTTGAACGCCTGCTTGCAGATTCAGAGTTCCTAGCAATTTTTATTTTACTCATAACATTTCGATAAAAATAACATTCTCCTTCTTCATTTTCAGTTTCAGTAGTTAAATAGTTGAAGAGGGAGGTAAGAGCTGATATATTCCTGTTAACAGCTGCATCAGATCTTTTCTTTTTAACTCCTTTACGAACTTCAATCTTTTCTTCACTGAAAAAATCTATATAAAACTCAACCTGGTCCTTCCGTAATTTCTCTAAGATAGAGTAGGGGATATCCTTAATATTTTCACAGTCTGCTATACCTTCTTGTTGTAAATATAAAAAGAACTTCTTAAATTCATGAATATAACCAAGAAGAGTAGAGGGGGAGCGCTTTTTTCTTTTTTGAGCTTGTACATATTCCTGTACGTATACAGGAAAGTCCTTAAGATGAATTTCTAATCTTTTTTCGTGTTTCTGTTGTTCCAATGATTGGGAAGCCATATAAATACTCACCCTTGTCGTTTTTTGTCGAATTTCACATGAAATATAATTTTAACGAATAACTATTTGTTCAGTTATTTCCAAAAGAATGTCATCGAAATTAACTTCTTCAGCAATATTTTTGAATCAGTTAATTCAAGAGGGTACTCAGTGTCATCCTAGATCAATTAATTGCCTTTAAATACATGCTTAAACTATCTTCTACACATTCAGAAATTAATAGTATAAAAGGGGCTACATTCTGATTAACACTTGCTGTTTCTAACGTTTCATAATAATTCATTCGTTGTTCATTTTCAGCTTTTACAATAGCAGGGGGATAACCGTTCTCCATTAAAATTAGGTTCATTAAAAGACGGGCAGTTCGTCCGTTCCCATCAGAAAAAGGGTGTATATAGTCGAATTTAAAGTGAAATAAAGCTGCTAACTCAACTGGGTGAAGTTCATTTTTCTTTCCTTCATACCAAGATAACAGGTTAGCCATCTCATCTTTAATTTGAAGAAAGTGTGGAGGAACATGCTTGCTACCAGAAATCCTAACATTAATCGAACGGTATTTTCCTGCATTTTTATTATCAATGTTCTTTAAGATAAGGTAGTGAATATTTTTAATTGTTATTTCATCAAGAATTTTATTTTTAATTACATGTTCATCAATAAAATCAATGGCTTCTGAATGATTGATAACTTCAAAATGCTCTTTAAGTCGTTTTCCTCCAATGGTTAAACCATCTTCTAAAACAACTTTTGTTTCGATTAGGGACAAAGTATTGCCTTCAATTGCATTAGAATTATAAGTCCATTCAACACGAAAAACCTCATTAAGATTTTTTACAGCTTCTGGAGGAAGGGGTCTCAGTTGGTCTAATTCACTCTTTAATTTAGTAATATGATTAAATTTATTCATGAACACACACCTTCTTATACGGTAAATTTTCAATTAATAGGTAGTTTTTTCTATCTAAATTATACCCAAAAGTAAATTCATTTTTGTAGACTAAAATGGACGTTTAACCTGTTTTCTTACGTTTCTTCTCTAAATTTTCAATTTAAAAGGGGAGTGTTTCTTGGCCCTTATAATTATCGGCTAGGCTTTTTGTATTAATTAAAAATTCACCTCATCAATCTCATAATCATCACTATGATTGGATTCTCCAGTGATACAAGAGAAACAGCCATTCCAACCAACTATAGCTGTTCCAATAGCCCATATCTGATTTTTACATATCCTACATGTTATTCCGTTTTTCTTTTCCTTAACTGAATCATTTAAGCTTTTTCTTATTTCATTTACATTCGCATCTTTGTTATTTTTTACATAACTTTTGATGAAATTTTCTAACGATATGGAAACCAAAAATTTACCTCCAATTCCATATTAAAGAGTATTTCCTTAATTATACCAAACAAACATTCTGCACGTCTATACAAATGTTCGTTAAATTAGTATTTCACGCAAAGATAAAGTTCCAACAAAAATAGAGTGGTAACCCTATTCCTAACCTTCCGAGTTAGCTTAATAAAAAAAACGGCCAAGTTTGGCAGCGATTTTAAGTAAAGTACCCGTTAGCCACCCATGCAGCGAAAAATCAGTGCTGCACCACAGAGAATGAAAATAGATTATGCGGTCTATACTGTTTTAATGGCTGGCGAGGAAGGTCGATACACTATGGTGCCTTAGAGCCCGTCCGTTAGTCTGACTCCAGCGACCACGGTGCACCACTGACTGTCGCGCCCTATATGGGTAGCACGTATGGGAGATTAACCCTTTTCTGGTTGTTGCACCAGCCAAGCCTTTTCTATACCTCTTAAAGGAATGATCACTAATTTTTGTTCTCATCAATTAAATATAGGAACTACTTATCTGAAGGCTCAGCCTTTTTTTAAAAAAGCTAATTTCTGAGTCTATTTTGTTATGCGCTTTTTAGATTTTTAGCTTTTTGAATTTTCATGGGAGCTAAATAGGTTTTTTTAAAAACAATTTAGTTATTAGAAATTCTCATTTGCCTCTAGGTGAATTTTTTTATTTTCAAAAAGGTATTGAAACCAATACAGTAAAAATGCCTTATGAAAAATATAATAGGTTTGGTTTTATAGATAAATCTTTATCACAATAAAAAACATTCTTCTCATCAAAGAATGTTATACACGAAGTTTTAAAGAGAATTATTAATTTTTTCTCTCTTCCTCTTCATATTCAACTACCATTGTTAAATCTTTTCAATATTAACAATTCTTTAGGTATTTGAGTTTCCATAATTTACATGTATAACTTTGTCCAAATACATCAAACTACAATTAAGCAAGCTTGCATAATCTAATTCTTACAAACTTTAAGGAGATGATTTTATGGCACGCAATAATAACAGCAATCAATTAGTTGTTCCAGGTGCTAAACAAGCTATTGAACAAATGAAGTATGAAATTGCATCAGAGTTTGGTGTAAACCTTGGTGCTGAAACAACATCAAGAGCTAACGGTTCAGTTGGTGGAGAAATTACTAAACGCCTAGTTGCAATGGCTCAACAATCAATGGGTCGTTTCTAATTATTTTTTTAAGGAGGAGTACGATTTACTCCTCCCTTTTATGTTTTTTATAAAATACCATTTAGATTAACTCTTCTTCTTAAACTAGTCGAGTAGAACTAAATTCATTCCTCAACAATCGCGCCCGTTTGTTGAAGATCATTGCTAAATCTTATTTAAGAAATTCCCCGTTAAGTGCAATCCTTCACAATATGTTTGTTAGCCTTTTAAGAATAGTAACAATAATTACCATGATTATTCCTGCAAACAAATAACTAAAGGCTACCAAAAAGATAGAGGAAGAATAACTTATTCCTAATTACCCTACTGAAAAAGATGACCCCCTTAACGCTGTTGTTGAACTAATACCATAAATATACTTTTATTCATTTACTTCTCTTCCAAAAAGTTCATGAAGGGGCTTTGCCCCTCCATGTTTTTCCCAGTATTGATGCTGATTAAAAAAATCCGTTTTAGAATATTTGTCTACCAAAGTATAAAGATCTGGCGTAGTGTAAAATTTTATACTTTCTTATTTTTTTTAGAAAGGAGCACTATCTCAGGACTCCCTCTATTGACTATTTATATTGAGCTTTTGCTGTGCTAACCAATGTATCATTTTTTTTATCATCATAATGGGTACGGAAAGAAATTTCAATTTCCTCAAGTGTCCGTCCTTTAGTTTCAGGCAAGAATTTCGCCATTACGATGATAGATATACAACCTATGCCTGCAAAGATAAAGAATGTTGCCGACAAGCCCATTTTATCAAGCATGAAAGGGAACAATAAACCAATAACAAAGTTCGTTATCCAAAGGAATAATACGCTGACACCCATACCAAAACCTCTTAAACGTAACGGGAAAATTTCGGACAGAGACACCCATAATACTGGCCCGATCGCTCCTTGCATAAAGGCAAGAAATGTGACGGTCAGTGCAAGTACCACATATGGAAAAATAGCAGTTGAGCTAGCTGTAAACGAAAAGATTCCAATAAGCAAAAGGGTTGAGGTTGTTCCTGCTAAACCCGTCAACATCATAGGGCGACGCCCAATCTTCCCAAGGAGCCAGATCCCAACGATAGTCGCTAATACTGAAATAACACCGTTTGCAACATTCCCTATTAAAGCTGCTGATGTAGCAAACCCTGCTTTCTTGAGGATTTCTGTTCCATAGTACATGATCGAGTTAACACCAGTAGCTTGAGTAATAATGGCAATCCCAATTCCAATAAATACTACTCGACGAATCCACGGTACAGTGAGATCTTTAAATGAGGCATTTTCCTTCTCAGATTCTACAGATAAAGCGTTTTCGATTTCTCTCAGCTCCTTCAGTGCTTCCTTCTCTGTACGAATCTTGCGGAGAACGAGTAATGCTTCCTCATTTCTTCCCTTACTCACAAGCCAACGTGGGCTTTCTGGTACTTTAAGCATACCAAAGAATAAAATAATTGCTGGAATTGCTGCAATCAATAACATATAACGCCAAATACCTACATCTCCTGCTAGGTTACCTAGAATAGCGTTAAAGACAAAGGCCAAAAATTGTCCGCCAACAATCATTAATTCATTTTGCGTAACCAACCCCCCTCTTCTATCAGAAGGTGCCATTTCAGCTATAAATGTAGGAACGGTTACGGATGCCCCGCCTACAGCTATGCCTAGCAAGAAACGGGAGATGAGCATTACTGTTAAATTTGGTGCGAGGGAACATCCAAGAGTAGCAATAAAGAATAAGCATGCAAGGAAAAGAATGTTCTTACGACGTCCAATTGTATCCGAGAGCCGGCCGCCAAACACAGACCCTACTGCAGCACCTAAAAGGAGAAAACTGGCAACCAGACCTTCTGAAAGTGAATTTAAATTAAAATCATCTGATAAAAAAGGTAAAGCTCCATTTATAACCCCGGTGTCATAACCAAAAAGAAGTCCTCCAAATGTCGAGATTATGATAATCCTACTCAAAACAGACGCGTGATTTTGATTAACCTGTTTATTCATGTTCATGTTCCTTTCTTTTTTTAATATTATAGAAAGCACTTACATTTATTTTCAGAAAGGGTGATAAAAGATTGTTCCATTAGATCTTGAACCCTAGGCAAGCAAACTGCTTGCCTGGGCACTTTTGCAAATAGATCTTTCAAGAAAAACGAATTTGTACTATACTTGCCAATCTACATTTTTCTTAAGGAATAAAGGGTTCAAAAGCAACAAAAATTTACGAAAACTGCGTTTCAATCAAATGTGATGAACCCCTATATTCAAAATCTTTAGGCAAAGCTTCCTTTAGTACTTGAGTAGACTTTTTCAAAGCGGTAAGTGGATCCATTGTTAAGTCCTCATTTTCCAGGCTTACTATTCCGTCATACCCTATCATACTAAGAACTGAGAAGAATTCCTTCCACCAGCCTACATCATGACCATGGCCTAATGAGACATAATTCCATGATCGGTTGGAAAATTGATCAATCGTTTTGGTATCCAAAACTCCATAAGTTTTAGCGATTCCTTTTTCAATACGTGTATCTTTGGCATGTACATGGTAAATCGCTGACCCCAAGGTTCTTAGAGTCACAATGGGATCACCGCCCATCCAGATATGATGACTGGGATCAAAATTCATGCCAATCATGTCCCCTACATGATTCCTTAGCTTAAAAAGGGTTTCAGCATTATAAACAAGCTGGGAGCCATGATTCTCTAAAGCAATTTTCTCAATCCCATGTTCTTTGGCAACTTTCACCATTTTTTCCCAGTAAGGAAAAGCAACCTCTTCCCATTGCCACTTTAAAATTTCAATAGTACTTGGCGGCCAACTTGTCGTAATCCAATTTGCCGTAGTATCATTCGGTCCCCCTCCTGGTAGACCCGACATCATATTGATGTGTTTTATTCCTAACAGCTCTGCCAGTTGGAATGTTTTCTCGACAACTTCTTGATGTGCCTTACCTTCCTCATTTGGAGCGAGCTGATTCCCTGAACAATTTAAAACCTCAATTGAAAGTCCACGTTCCTTTAAAACGCTTACAAATTTATCTCGTTTTGTACGGCTCTCTAATAACCCATCCAGATCCACATGCGGGGCATTAGACCAATTCCCACAGGCAAATTCTAAGATTTCATAACCTAGTGAAGCAGCCGTGTCAGCCATTTCTTCTAGAGTCATATATTCTAAGCAATCTGTGACCAAACTCATTCGCATAACCAAAACTCCTTCCTTAAATTAGTGTTTTGCCACCAGCAATTGTCATTGATGTACCAGTAATATAATTCGCTTTCTCACTACTTAAAAACAGCATAAATTCTGCTACTTCCTCAGGACTTGCTAGTCTTTTCATCGGTACTTGACTTGTTAACATTTCTTCATATTCTTCAGGTGCTTTTCCTTCAATGGCGCTTCTTTTTTGAAATACCTCTTGTAGCATTTCAGTATCTACAAAGCCAGGACATACAGAGTTAACGGCAATTCCGTATTCTGCAAGTTCAAGAGCAAGCACTTGGGTTAAAGAATTAACTCCAGCTTTTGATGCACAATACGCACCGTTTCCAAGCTCTCCAATTTTTGAAGCCTGTGAGGAAATGGAGACTATTTTTCCATTTTCAACTTTGTTTTTAATCATATTTTTTGCAACAGCTTTACTGAGCAAATAAATAGATTTTAAGTTTACATTAAACACTCTATCCCATTCTTCTTCTTCAATATCTAAGATTAATCTTGATGTAGAAATACCAGCACAATTTGCTAGTACATCAACTTTTGTAAATTGGGATTCTATCTCATTCATTGCAGCATGAGTCTCTTGCGATGAAGTCACATCTACTACAAGTGGTAAAACAGTTACCCCTAAGCTTGCAATTTCTTTTGCAGTAGCTTCAATGTTTTCCTTATTTAAGTCTATCAGTACAAGATTAGCTCCCTGTTCCGCATATTTGACCGCCAAAGCCTTTCCCATCCCTCTTGCTGCTCCTGTAACGATACAAGTTTTTCCTTTTAAATGTTTTTCCATCTCTGACATCCTTTCTAGGTACTATTCCAATGTAAGATTCGCATACGATTGCGTAAAAATATAAAATTTTTTCAAAGCTACTTCTCTTTCTAACAAAAAGCAATAAGAGATGTTTATCATTGATTAATCCCTTTAATTACAGCATTTATAATAGAAAAGTATTTTTCTTCATTCTCTATGAAACCTCTCTTATAATATGTATACCCCCTCCTTTCAATGTAATAATTAATCACTTTACGCATACGTATGCATAAAATGCAAAAAATATATAGAAGGTGGAATAAATTTAATCACTTATTCCACACGATTCTCTAATAACTAAAGTAGGACTAATCTCAAGCTTTTGCTTCATCGTCTCTGAAGAGTTTAACTTATCGATTAATCGCTTACATGTTAACGATGCAATTTCTTTTGTAGGTTGTTGTACCGTAGTTAAATATGGTTTATATAGGGTACTTAATTCTATATCATCAAATCCTACCACAGCAATATCTTGCGGTACATAGATATCTAATTCTCTTAATGCCTTTATTGCTCCCAAAGCCATTAGGTCATTTTGTGCAAAAATAGCAGTAAAATCTCTTAAAACATCAACATTATCCTTTATAACCCGGTAACCCGAATCAAATGTCGCGTCTCCATAAAATAACATCTTATCATGATATGGAAGACTATAATCATGAAGAGCTGCTTTAAATCCTTCAGTTCTTAACCCAAACTCGCCACCTATATGATTTGCTGAAATACACATTATCTTTTTATGCCCATTCTTAATTAGATGATCGGCAGCTATATATCCACCCTTATATTGGTCAACACATACAAAATCTACTTCTCTTGTTTTATAAAAGGGCGGTAAATACTTGCAAAAAATATAGGGAATATCTGTTTTTTCCAAGATCGCGATTGTTTCATCATTTAATGCTGGTTCTAAAATGATCAGTCCGTCTATTTTCTTGGTGGCAATGAGTCTCTTAATATTATTTTGTTTTGTAAATCTATTCTCAAAAAATGAGACAATAACATCAAATTCCATTCGTTCTAAATTTTCTATCAGCTCATTCTGCCACGACCTGAAGTGCACTTCTCCCGAGAAAAACAGACTTTTTGGTAAAATGACGCCAATGGTGTTCGTTTTTTTTGCACTTAAACTCCTTGCATTGGCATTAAATTGAAAGCCGTGTTCTTCTGCAATTTTTAATACTTTTTTCTTTGTTTTCTCTGAAATCATCGGACTGTCATTTAAACACCTAGACACTGTTGATTGACTTACGTTTGCCATTTTAGCAATGTCCTTAGTTGTAATCGCCATAATAGCTTCATGCCTTTTCTATTTTATTTTCACGCATACGTATGCGCTGCGGTTCTATTTCATACTACAATATTCAGATTTTTTAGTCAACACTATTTATTTATAAAAATAATCTTATCCATACGTCTTATCCATAATATTTATATTTGATATTTTATTGTATACCAATTGAAATCACCATCTTCTATTTCTTCTGCAACTAATCCCCGTTAGCTTAAGTAACATTTTTTCTTCACTATCTTTTCTATATAATTTAATGTGAATACACAATTTCTTTTTTGTGAGATTATTCCACAATCTGGCCCTTTAACAGAACAACTCTGCAACTTTTTTCAAAACAGTTTAACTTGGTTATAAACCGATCGTCTTTTTTCAAAGCTACACCAGTGTATCTATTTTTCTAACTTTCTTACCATCCATTGTTTATTCCAAAACAAAAAACCTGCCGAAACAGGTTAATTTTTTCTTACATACTTAGGTTAGGATTAGAGCTCTGTACCGATTAAGGATATATAGGTAAAACCGACAGTAGTTCTTCAACGTTTATTACTTCGCAAAAACCTAAAGGATTAGGAAAATCCTTTGTATTGGTCGTTAGCAAATAATCTGCTTTATCTTTAAGAGCAGAAACCATGATGTGAAAATCATAGGGATCCTTGCAGCCTTCCAATGAAATCCCCTTATTTTTAATGTATTCCTCTGATTGTTCTATGCTCATGTTTAGATGATATTTCACTTCTGTAAACAATAAGTCTTTATACGTTTCCTGTTCATCGAACCCCACCTTGTCCAAAGAATCCATAAACTTTTCATCAAACAAATCATTATATTTATGAACAAAATGCATAATAACATGATGAGGAAATTTCTTTTGTACTCTTTTTCCGTCAGGACCTTTGACCTTAAGTCTCCCAACTCTAAGAATGGCGTATATCTCTGCCTGTGTAGCTTTATGAACGGATATTTTCAATAAACCTTTTGATTGGAGGAAGAGCATACGGTCAAGTAGATTTGCTTCTTTATTTCTTTTGCCCCCATGAATGAATCTAGGAACAACAAAATTTGTATCTATACTAATGACAATCATATTTGCTCTCCCTTATTCTTCTATTTCTATCTCCCAATCCTCTGAATAATCTTCCCCTAAGAAATCTTTCATCACTTTCTCAGTTTCATCTTTAGATTTATCTCTACGTGTCTTAAGGTATTCAAATTCTTCTCTAGGAATTAAATATCGTCCGCGAGTTCCTAATTGATGCCCAGAGATAATATTCTTCTTAATCCAATCTCTAACAGTTTCCTGAGTTACTCCATAGTATTCTGCAACTGTTTTCGTATCGACATATTTATCTTCTATGATTTGTTCATCTTCACTAAGAACAGTGACTGGAGGATGGTATTGATATTCTTCTTCATAAAATTTGAACCCAACAATATCATTAGAAAGGAAAGTGACTTCCTTACCCCCAACTTGAACAGTTAATGCTTTATTTTTTAATACATCTATCGCTCTTCTTAGACGTATAATATCAGTAGATTCTTTTGTATTTTTTAATACAAGTTCCAATTCATGAACAACTTCTTTGATATCATTTCTTTTTTCTTGTATCTCCATAAATGACACCTCCACTTTCCAACTATTATACAACAAAATAAGCAAGATAAGCAAAGTTAACAAGATTGTCTTTACTAGTATAGGAACTAAGGTCATACTTGCGGATAAGTAATCCACCCTCTGTTTAACATACGGGTGGATTACTCTGAAGAAACTATGAATACTAATCGCTTACTTTGCGATCTGTAACTGTACAATAAAACGTGGTTTTAACGCTGCGGTTATTCTCATTTTACGTACAGTTTAACTTATTACATTTTCAATCGACTTTTCTCTTGTTCACAAAAAAGCTTCTACTGTGGATCTATTCCAATAAGGTTTTCCAGTAAGTAATCTGCTTTTGGCAACTCACCTATTAATAAAATGATTTCTTAATTATTGAATAATAACGCTAACTCCCTCTATCTTTCTTCTCCCTTCAAGGCGTAACAAAATTGCTTGATAATAGACTTTTATTAGATCATCATCCCAAGTAACTAAAGCCTCCATTAGATTAAAATCATTAATTGAACTATTGAACAAATTAGCAGCAAGATCAATCATTTTCCTGTAGCCATTTGAAATAGTTCCGTATCTTTCACTATCAACTTCTTTTCCCGAATCGTCCTTTTTGACTTCAAAATCAACGACTGTATAATCTACTCCATCTTCATCCTTTTCGTTATATGAAGTATCCTTATACTCAACAGTCCATAAAAAAGGAAATTCAAAAAGCATTGGATCATTAATACAACGGCTATAGATTTCGGGCAAAGATAGAATATAAGCGATCACATGATATTCTGGATTTTTTGAGTTTCGAAAAACCATATTAACCATATGATTGTAATTTGTCTTATGCAATTCATTTATAAAATACATTCGTTTCCTCCTAATTACTTCAATTTCAATCGTTGTTTCTCTTGTTCACAAAAGTCTACTACTGTTAGCTTACTCCAATAAGGCTTTCCCCCAAGTTCTAAATCAGCTTTCGGCAATTTCCCTCGGTTATAGTAAACATTTAATTTACGTTTATCATAATTCAAGCCACTCTCGGATAAGAAATCAGCAAATTGTTTTTGGTTAAAAAAACGGCCTTTACCTTCGCGAATAATTGAAAATGTAGGTTGTTGTATTAAAAACGTATCCTCTTTAAAAAATTGAGTAATCAATTCCAATGCTAATTCAAGCCATTCACCATCTAAATGATGATACAACAATCCAATATTAAAGTTTTGGTGTTCAGGCTCTTCGAAAAACCAAGCTAATTTTAAGAACGTAGCTTCAACTTGATTTAATCCTTTCAATGCTTCTTCAATTAATAGGCTGTTCTTGTAAACCATCAATTTATTTTCAAAATTTGGGAAGGTCTCAACGATTCGTTTGGTTGATTTTTTCAAGTTATCTTCCTCCTGTTGACTCAGTCAACTTGAATATACATTTTTTTGTTGACCTAGTCAACGAAAGGTTGGCCATATCGACAAGGCCAGTTCCGAAAAAGTTGAGTCTAAAATTCTTTTGTTACAAAAGAATTTCTTTAGGTATTAAGCCACTTTAACACATTTCGTATCCCTGTTAAACTTTACCTGTTAAAAAAACCCATTGGAGATGATAAGTTTGAAAAAACTGTTCTATCTTTGTACTTTGTTACTGTTCGTCGGAACACTTGGACAAACTGTTGGAGCCAATTCACCAAAAGAGTTTACTGCTGATAAGAATTTAAATAGTATGAAGCTAAATGTCGATGAGTATTTTCGTGATATTGATGGCACATTTATTTTGCTTGATGAAAAGAGTGGAAAAACCTTTGTTTATAACCAGGTAAGAGCCAACGAGAGACAAACACCAGAATCTACATTTAAGGTACCTAACGCTTTGATTGGATTGCAAACTGGTGCTGTACAAGATGAATATGATATTAAATACTGGGATGGTACTGAGAGAGAGATCGAATCATGGAATCGCAATCATACCCTTGGTTCTGCTATGCATGATTCAGTCATATGGTATTATCAAGCAATGGCCCGCGATATCGGAGAGCAACAGATGCAAGACTGGCTTCAAAGACTTTCATATGGTAATCAGAATATTAGTGGAGGAATAGATCAGTTTTGGTTGCACAGCTCCTTAAAAATAACACCCATGGAACAAGTGGATTTTATGGAAAAATTACACAAAGAAAAACTACCTTTTGATAAACCAGTCATGAAAACTGTAAAACGTATGATGCTTCAGGAAGAAGGAGATTTTTATACCCTGTACGGAAAAACCGGGACAAGACTCTCTGACTTAGACTTAGGATGGTTCGTTGGGTTTATAGAAACTGAAAATCAGACTTATAGTTTTGTAACAAACATAAAAGGTTCAGGTTCTACAGCAAAAACTATTACCATTAATATCTTAAAGAAATACAACCTAATTAATTAAAAAATGGCATCCGTGTTTATTCTCTGATGTCTACTCGAAGTATTGAATGGAGTAGGTTTGATGTTAATCGATGCCTCAGACAAGCCCACTATAAAAAAAACGAAGAAGAGGGCGAACCCTCTCCTTCGGAATCTTAGACGTATCCTTTTTCTTTCATGCTGTAATAATCGGCACTAGCATTTACGATGATGTGATCTAGCACCTCTATTCCTAAGATCCTCCCACACTCCACTAAGCCTTTCGTAACCTCTATATCTTCTCTTGATGGATCAATTTCTTGTGATGGGTGCTGGTGACTCACAATGATTGATGCACTGTTATTCAGGATTGCAGACTTGAACACCTCTCGAGGAACAACTAGACTAGCATTAAGACCTCCGACATGACAACGATGTACTGCAACTACTCGATTTTTCGTATTCAGACACATGACAAAGAATACTTCTCGATCTTCATCTCCTATGAACATTGATGCTATATTAGCTCCGTCTTGAGGTGATCGAACTATGTATTTCTCTCCACCTTCTACCTCTTGAATCACTTGTTTAATTCGTTGAATTTCGTAAACTTTTTCCATTTGTAACACTTCCTTTCTTTGTTTGATTAACAACCAATGATGGGCGCAAACCGTGTGAAGGGTTCGCTTCCGAAGAAGCGAACTCGCCAGTCAGGCATAGGCAACAGGCCTGATTTTTGCCTGTTGTCGTTCCAAATCGAGTGAAGCCCAATGACTTAGGGGCAGTTAGGAAGCGTTTTTTGCTTTCTTACTTCCCCTTAGCCTACTTGGCTTTGCCGATTTTGTTTGCCTGACGCCAGCCCTTCACTCGGTCATAAGCCCACTCATTACAATTAGTAGAACAAAGAAGGCTCACTACGCTAGAGCGTGGCGTTTAATCAGATCGTGAGATCTGTAAACGCCTAATGGCGAAGGGCTCAATGCCCGAAGCTATTAAACTCTCAAACGGTAGAAGGAACAAAAAGCTCTTAGAACTTTTTGATTCGTCAAGAACCAAAAAGGACAAAAAGAGCGTGCTATATCATAAGCAATGCATTGATATAGTTCGGCTTGGTTGGGGTTCGATGCCCTAAACAAGCCGATTTTTTAATTATTAGGAGCAAATAGCGAAACGAGCGACACGATTCTTGGCTTCAGACAAGAATTTACCATTTCTTCTTAGAATTGCTTTCAAAGGATTTTCGGCTCGTTCGGTATGGCGGCTTGCCGTAAATGGAACAGGAACCTACGGAATGTAGGCGAAGCATGAGCCGTACAGACCGTGGTTATCGGTCCACTTAATGCCGAAGCGACACGTACGGAATGACAGAAAGACGCTTTTCCTTTCTGATCAATCCGTAGTGCTGCCACCCTAAATATGTTCTTGAATTTTTAAGTTCTTGTTTCTAAAGAAAAAAAGCTAGCCTAAAGGCTAACTTGTTGATATACACTCAAAAAATTCACTTGAACGAAGGAACAAACGTTCTTAGATCGGAGCAAAAAATGGTAAGGTTTCTTTTTTTCCTGAACATGTAAAATTGCTGAAAGATGCTCAACATGATTACGATAAGTCACCTAGGCCACTATTAGGCGAAGGACAAATTGATGACATAGAACAGCTTTTATCAGAAAGCATAACTAATAAGACAATTCTTGATATTACAACTTGGAAAGATACTTTAACTCAAGAATCGGATTAGTTAAAAAAATCGATCCTTACACTAAAAAAATCCAAATTCATGATGAACTGGATACCTTAATCCCTATTGATTTCTTTCAAATTACAAAAGCAACCATAAAATAAGAATACTTTCCTTAAGGCCAAAAGCAGGGTTAACCCTGCTGGTTTCTCTTCAAGAAAAGTTCATTTATTCTTTTTGTACTCACCCTGGTTGTATTATTATTAAGTTTGTTCAATATATATTTTAATTCTTCAGTTTCTTCAGACAAAGCAGAATTACTTCTTTTTTTATATCTTTTTACGTTCAGCAAGCATCCTCTAACTACAATTCTCTGTCACAGCAAAATTAAAACAAAATTTTTCACAATTAAAAAACAGAGTTTCAATGTTTGTTATTTCAAAACATCGTACAAAAACTCTAAGTTTCTGTACACGAGCATAAAAGTCATATTTCTTAACTTTTTAAGTCCGAATGTTTTCCGATGCATCAAAGAAAATGGCCCTATATGACATTCTTCAGCCCTTAGTATCAAAATAAATAATTGTTCACTGTCTGTTTTCATCTAAAAATTTAGTGTATATGAATTAACAAAAATCCCCTTTAAAACAAAAGACTGGCAATCTCTTTTCACTTAAGAATACACTGATTTGATAAAAAGAGACCTGATAATAGTAATTTCAAGACTTTTCAAAAAAAATTCAATATTAATTATAATACTCTTCCTAAAAAAATAAGATGGTGTAACATTTAGTTACACCATCTAAAATCCCCTATCTACTATTCCGAAATACTTTTTAAGAAATCTAATCTCTCTTTAGCATTCTCTTTTGTAATAACCTCTGCACCTGTATCAATTCTCTTTTCGACACTTTCACCTTTGATGGCTTTGATCGCATTTTCTACTCCCTTATATCCTATATCATAAGGATTTTGAGCAACCGTACCAACTGTATTCCCCTTAATAACTGATTCAATCGATTCAACCGTACCATCTAATCCAACAACTTGAACATCTGCACCTTTATTCTGTACGCCTCTTGAAGCTCCCATTGCCATATCATCACTACTTACAAATACACCTTTTAAATCTGGATTACTTTCAATAATATTTTCCATTACGTTCATCGCTTTACTTTTATCGCTATCAGCAGGTTGTTCAGCAACAACTTCCATACCAGCCGCAACTAATGCTTCTTTCGCTCCATCAAGGCGATCTCTGTGAGTTTGACTTCCTAATACTCCACCGATTAGGGCAACTTTATCCCCTTTTTGAAGCTTTGATGCTAATAACTCCCCTCCTTGTTTTCCTGCAGTGAAATTATCAGTACCAATAAACGTAACTTTGTCGTCCCAATCTACATCTTGGTTGATAAGAAGAACAGGAATATCACTATCTTTATATTGATTAAATGTTGGAATTGCTGTTTCTGGTTGAATGGCTGAAACAACTAAAGCATCTGGTCCTTTTGTCAAAGCATCCTGAATCATATTTATTTGTTCCATAACTTGAGATTCAGATGAAGGTCCTAATATTGTTCCTTCAACATTAAAATCTTCAAATGCCTGCTTTGCTCCTGCTTGAACAAAATTCCAGTATTCACTTGTTAAGGATTGTAAAACAACGGCAACTTTTGGTTTATCTCCTGTACCTTCACCGGAAGACGCATCTGTAGATTCATTTGAAGAATTATTCACACCACAACCTACCAAAGCAAGCATCATAAAGATCATTACTACCATTTTAATAGAAAGAAACTTTTTCATTAATATCCCCCTTAATTATTTTAAGATTATATAAAATAGTTGATTTTGATCTCGATTACACAATAATAGTCTGAATTTTCAGTTATTTTCATTATCATAAATCCCTTGTAGCTAAATTCTCACATGATTCATTTTTTAATTTTTGCTTGGTTTTTGTCTTAAAACGTCAACATACACAGCTGCTATGATAACAAAACCAATAAATGCCAATTGTAAATCAGCGGGTACTCCTATCAAGTTCAGACCGTTACGTAAGACCGCGATAATTAACGCTCCAATTAACGTGCCCCATACAGTTCCTACCCCACCAAATAAACTTGCACCACCAATAATAACTGCAGCAATAGCATCTAATTCATAACCCATTCCGGCTAATGGAAAGGCTGAATTTACACGACCTACCATTACTAATCCAGCTAAACCTGCCATTAATCCACTCAATATATAAACAATAACGAGAACTTTATTTACATTAATACCTGACAAACGTGCGGCTTCTTTGTTTCCACCAATTGCATAGATATAACGACCTGTCATCGTTCGATTTAAAAAGAGATGAAGTAATACCGCCATGATTAGAACAAGAATGAAGCTAAATGGCAATGTTCCAGCAATATTCCCACTACCAAAATACTGAATAATGACTGGAAATCCTGCAATAGGTGCGGCTCCTGTAATAATAAGTGCAAGGCCTCGAGCTATATTCATAGTACCCAGGGTTGAAATAAATGGGTGTGGAAGTCGAAGTTTTGTTAACAAAAGTCCGTTTATAAGCCCGAAAACCGCTCCACTTGCTAAGCAAACCAAGATACCTACAAATGGGTTCGCTCCAAAATTAACAGTGACAACTCCCATCATCATAATCGAAATTGCTAGTATTGCTCCTATAGACAAGTCGATCCCTGCTGTTAAAATAGGGAGTAACACACCTAAAGCCAATATAGCGTTGATTGAGGTCTGATTAGCAATATTCATAAAATTATTGACTGTAAAAAACTGCGCATTTATAAATGACAATGTAATGACTAACAAAATCAAGCCAAATAAAGAACCAAACTTACTAATAAACTCTTTTTTCGTCATTCCAGACCTAGCTTCCTTTTTTTCTAATACTATTTCTGACATATTATATCCCCCCTGTAGCGGCTTTCATAATGACTTCTTGATTCGCTTCTTCTCTAGTTAAATCAGCAGTTATTTTCCCTTCATTCATAACCAACACACGGTCACATATCCCAAGAATCTCAGGCAACTCAGAAGAAATAATTATGACTACAGCACCATCCCTCACTAACGAATTGATTAAGCGATACACTTCAACTTTAGCCCCTACATCTATTCCCCTAGTTGGTTCGTCAAAAATAAATATTCTCGCTTTCGTTGCCAACCATTTTGCAATAACAACCTTTTGCTGATTTCCACCGCTTAAATTCTTAGCATGTTTTTCCGTATTTGCTGGTCGAATTTGCAGCTCACGAATATAATTCTCTGAACTTTCCTTTATTTGTTCCCATTGAATGAATGGACCTTTTTTATAATTTTTCAAGCTAGCAATTGACATATTGTTTTTTAATGACTCATCTAAAATAAGTCCTTCTGTTTTTCGGTTTTCCGTTATAAAAGCTAACCCTGATTTAATAGCATCTTTAGGTGATTTAATTTTTACTTCTTTACCAAAGACAAAAACTCTGCCTGATTCTACTGGGTCAACACCAAAAATCCCTCTAGCTATCTCTGTACGTCCTGCCCCAACTAAGCCTGAAATCCCCAAAATCTGTCCTTGATAAGCAGTAAAACTCACATCTTTTTTAGTTCCTTTTAAACGTAAATTTTCTACTCTAAGACCTTCCTCACCCAATTGGAATGTTTCTTTTGGGAATTTATCCTTTAATGTTCTTCCAACCATTAATTGAACCATTTTGTCAGTACTCGTTACTTTTACATCCAATGTTTCAATGGCATTTCCATCTCTCAGGATTGTAATTCGATCACCAATTTGTTTCAGTTCTTCTAAACGGTGGGAAATGTAAACGATTGCAATTCCTTGTTTTCTTAATTCCATAATTGTTTTTAAAAGCTGTTGAGCCTCTGAACCACTTAAACTAGATGTCGGTTCATCCATAATTATTAATTTTGTATCAATAGTAAGTGCTTTAGCAATTTCAACTAATTGCTGTTGCCCCACCCCTAAAGATGAAACTAAAGCTTCTGGTGAAATATCTTGACCTAAGCGCTTTAAATATTCTCTAGATCTCCTAATCATTTCTTTCTTATTAAGAAAAGAGTACTTACCATTCTTTTTCAGTTCTCTTCCAAGAAAAATATTTTCATAGACTGGGAGTTCCGGAATTAAATTCAACTCTTGATAAATTGTTGCAATTCCAAGCTCCATGGCATCGGAGGGATTTTGGACATTTACCTTCTTTCCCTCCCAATACATTTCACCCTCATCTTTTATATAGGAACCTGTCATAATTTTTATCATAGTGGATTTTCCTGCACCATTTTCTCCGAGTAGGACATGTACCTCTCCTGCTCTAACATCAAGATCAATATCTTTTAATACGGGAATACCTAAAAAGCCCTTACTAATATTTTCAAGTCTAAGTAACTCCGTCATAACTGTCCTCCTTTCAAATACTCAAATTCTTTCAGTTTTTTTCGTTCCATTAGAAGTCTTGTAAAGAGAATATCAACATGTGATTACGCTTATAAAGGTGAACATATAAATAAATTACCGAGACACTAACAAGGTTTCTATTTCTTCGTTATCGTATCTCGGATTTAGTTCTTAGATGTTAATTTCACTTGCAGTTCCTCGAATGACTAGTTCTGGCGACATAACGATTCGGTGTTTTAACTTTTTTGGATCCTTTATCTCTTCAACTAATAATTCAATTATTTTCTTACCCATTTCTTGTATTGGCTGAGACACAGTCGTTAACTGTGGATAACACATTTTAGCAAGAATAGAATTGTCAAATCCTACTATTGAAATATCCTTTGGAATATCAAAGCCAGATTCACGAACACCTTGCATTGCTCCAATTGCAAGAGGTTCCGTTGATGCAAAAATGGCTGTTGGAGGTTCCGGTAAATTCAATAGTTTAACCGTTGAATCTAAAGCATCAGTAAAGCCAGTATTATTTATCGTAACTAAATTTTCATTATAATTTATATCGGCTTGTTCAAGAGCCTGTTTGTAGCCATCAAGTCTAGATTTAGTTACAGGAAAATAGATATCCTCAGTGACCATGGCAATTTTTTGATGTCCTAGTTTTATTAGATAAGAAGTAGCCTCAAATGCTCCTAAAAAGTCATTTACTACCACTGTATTAACTGCTAGTGATGGTACTTCCCTCGCCAGCAATGCTACTGGGATTTCATTACTAATTAATTCTTTTAGCGCAGCTGTATTTTTTAATCCGGTAGCAATAATAATTCCATCAATGTATTTTTGCTTTAGAATTGAGACATATTCCATTTCATTATCTAAATCATTATCAGTACTACATATGATTAAACTAAAACCAAACTTCCTCCCATGATCCTCAATCGTCCTTGCGATTTCTGCCATGAAAGGGTCTGCAATATTCGGAATTAGCAGTCCTATTGTTTGAATTCGTTTCTTGACTGATGCTGCAACACTAGGTTGATAATTTAATTTTCGCATTGTCTCTTCCACTTTTTTTCTAGTTTTTGCTCCAATACTTCCTGTATTATTTAAAACCTTAGAGACTGTAGAAATAGCAACTCCAGCTTCTTTTGCAACATCATAGATAGTTGGTTGTTTCATTTATTCTTTCTCCTTCCCCTTTGGAACCTACACATATATTTTAATCAATTTTTAGGTAGATTAAAAATATTAGGAAAGGGATTTTCTAGCTTTTGTAACTATTTCTCTTAAAATAAGATAACTAGTATTTTCTACGATCGCTCTCAACATTTTATACACACTTAATCTCATGACATAACAGGATCAATTTTCACCGTCCAACTAATTTTCTTTCATAGTTTTTTAATAAATAATTACCTTATCACCTCCTTTAATATGAAAAGAAATGGATGGTATAATTAACGTTATAAAATAAATTTTATAAATCTATTTTTCTTTGACTTAAATTAGAAGCCACTTCTTTTGGTTTCCAATGTTTTTCAATCTCTTCAAGTGTTTTTCCTTTTGTTTCAGGAACTAATTTCCATACAAAAATGAACGAAAGAATACACATTACACCATAAAAGCTGTAAGCCACTCCAGCACTTATTTCCAGTAAAGAAGGGAATGTCGCTGATATCAATAAATTACTTCCCCAGTTAGCAACAACTGTTATAGCCATCACTTGACCTCTTATTTTATTAGGGAAAATCTCAGCAGCTAGCACCCACACAAGTGGACCAAAAGATAAATTATAAAAAGCTACATATACTAAAATAAATAGCAAAGCACCTAACCCCATCGAATCAACGAACGATAAAGTAGCTACCCCAAACATTCCAACAGCCATACCAACTGATCCTATTAGAAGTAAGGGCTTTCTTCCCCACTTCTCTACAAGTATTAGAGCTATTAATACAAAAATAAAGTTTACTACTCCTATTAGTATCGTTTGAAGCATGGAGCTATCTGCACTTGCTCCCATATTAGCAAATATACGTGGTGCATAATAGAGAATAACGTTAATCCCTACAAACTGTTGCGCAGCAGCTAATAAAATCCCTACAATAACGACCATCTTTCCATATGAAAAGATACCAGCTTTAGGCGCGTTAGGAGTGTCCAGCGTTTGTTTTATCTCTTGATAAATTTCTTTTGCTACTTTTTCTGATCCATTAACTTTTATTAAGATGGTCATTGCTTCTTTATCTTTACTTTTCGATATTAAATAACGAGGAGTTTCTGGCACTAGAAATAGAAGGCCAAAGAATAATATTGCTGGAATTGCTTCGGAAGCAAACATGTATCTCCAACCGATATCGTGAATCCAACTAAGACTTTGCCCTGTAGCAATTCTCCAGTTAACAATGTAAACAGCCAACATTCCAAATATAATGGCTAGATTATTTAAAGTTACTAATTTTCCTCTAATATTTGCAGGAGACGTTTCGCTAATATACAATGGACCTAATCCTGAAGCCAAACCAACACCTATACCACCAATAATTCTATAGATGTTAAACATAATGAAAAGACCAATCGTTGGCTCACCTTTTGTAAAGAATAAAAATTCAGGATAGCCTGAAAGTACCGCGGAAATAAAAAATAAAACAGCTGCAACTAGAAGAGAGTTTCTACGACCTATTCCATTAGAAAGCACACCGCTGATTAATCCACCTATAACACAACCAATAAGTGCACTAGATACCGTTAATCCATGGAATAATGTACTTAAACCAAGATTATCTATAAAATACACCTGTAATGATTGTTCTGCACCTGATATCACGGCTGTATCGTAACCAAATAAAAGTCCACCTAGTGCGGCAACTACAGACAGAAATATAATATATCTCATATTTTGTTTCATTTTTATGGAACTTCCTTTCATGATCGATTACTTAAATAAATATATCTAGAAAATATTCTAGATATTATTTGTAACTAGCCAAACCTTAGATATAATGCTGCGTTGGCTAGTTTTAGCATACACCTTTTACAAACGCTTACGATGGACAAAATATATAAACCAATCAATCTATGTCGTTCAATCTAACCACTTGCTTTTAACACAACCGACCTTTAAAAAGTTAGATTTCCTTATGCATTAACCTTAACCGCATCCCATTCTCTTAGTTGTTTTAGAGATTCTTTGTAGTAACTTACAACTATATCTAAATAGTTTCCATCCTTAACCGGTGTAAATGGATTTGGTCCTTCAGCAACCATTTCCATAATAATCGGTCCTTCATAGCCAAATTCATGTAAAGCTGTAATTTGACCTTCTAGATCAGAATGTCCGTCACCTACCCCTTGCCTATTTGAATCGGCAATATGATAAACACCTAACTTTTCCCCAGCATCTTTAAGAGCCTGAATAGGACAAGCTTCCTCAATATTCATGTGATAAGCATCTAATAGGACCTTAATGTTTTCACTTCCAACTTCATCAATTAAGCGTAATGCTTCTTTAGCGGTTACAATTTGATGGTTCTCATAACGATTTAGTACTTCAAACACAACCTCGATCCCAAGTTCATCTGCTTTACGCACTACCACTGACGAGCTATCCACAAGCAACTCCCAATCTTTCAATAAATCTCCACTACCTTGCGTTTTCCCAACATCTCCATGTAAACAAATTCTTTTTGCTCCCAATTCTTGTGCCCAGTCTAGTAAGTCTAGAAAATATTGAACCGCACTAGAACGTACCTTTTCTTCAGCACTTGAAATATCCACATTATCTGGAGTCACTGATAATATTTTTAAATCATACTTATTTAAAAGCGCTTGCAAAACAGCAGGATTTTGTGATAAGTCTCCTTGAACCTCAACTCCATCTACACCAATTTCCTTTGCAAGTTTGCATTTCTCTTCCAATGATATATCTCCGAAAGTCCATAGACAAAGACCATAATCTCTATTCATTTTCTTCCCTCCATGTATTTAATCGTTTATGATATTTTTTTTAGCATTTAGACATTATGTATAAAAAGAGAAATGTTGCTACTTTCATTTAAAAGGGGGGAATCCTCCCCTTTCAAATGAATCCTACTCTCATAGTTTAGTAAAGCATTCTACTAATAAATTAAATTAATACGTGTTGGTCAAGTTTAATTGGCAGGTTACTTTTCACAGATTCAATACTAGCTAGTGCAATTTTCAAAGCCCATCGAGCATCTTCAGCATTTGCTAATGCTGGTTTATTATGAATCACACAATCTACAAAGCTTCTTAATTCATCAACGTAAGCATCCAACAATAAATCTTGATCATAACGACAAGTATCATAACTTACCCCATTATGGTTATATCTCGTCATACTAGATTCACGAATTCCCCCTGCAGTAATCATTCCTTCTGATCCGAAAACCTCTGCTCTAACATCATAACCATATACAGCTTGGAAATTTGCTTCTGTAGTAGCTATTGCACCATTATCAAATTTTATCGTAACGACAGCAGTATCTAATAATCCGCTATCTTTTAGGTCTGGTCGAATTAACGCATCTGCAACTGCATACACCTCAACAGGCTTTGCACCATGATTTAAATACATTAAAGTGTCAAAGTCATGGATTAATGTTTCCAAAAAGATCGTCCATTCCGGAATCGATTCAGCTTTGTTCAACTTAGGATCTCTTGTTGTTGATTTCATTAATTGTGGTGTGCCGATTTTACCTGATGCAATTTCTGTGTGCGCAGATTTAAAACCTTTTTCAAATCTTCTATTAAAACCAACTTGAACCAAAATGTTACTTTCATCACTCGCTTGAACAATTTCGTTTGCTTCTTTTAAATTTACAGCCATCGGTTTTTCACAAAATACTGCTTTACCTTGTTTAATAGCAGCTAGAACATTACTCGCATGTGTACGCGCTGGTGATACAATCACCACGGCGTCTATGCCAGGATCTTGAATTAATTCCATTGGATCTGTGTAAGCTTTTGCATTTACATCTAATTGACCTATAATTTTTTCAGCAGCACCTGGTACAGGATCTGCAACCGCATACAAATTAGCTTGCGGTAAGCGGTGAGCAATCGTCTCCCCATGAAAAGCTCCCATTCTTCCAGCACCTATTAAACCAATGTTTAGTTTATTCATAAAAATAACCTCCTGAGAATTTATGTAATTATCAAATTATAAGTTTAGGAAAGTACTTTCCTTTGTTTTGTATTGTAAGCCATTACATTTAATTAGTCAAACTATTTTTAATTTATTATTAATTATGCAGTCAAATTATAACGGAATATGTATTAACTGTTATAACTTAGTCATTAACAGCAATGTATTTTATTTTGCAAGTTAAAAATTATAACCAATTGTACACTCCCCCATAAGGAAAGAACTTTCTTAACTAAAGTGAATAAAAGTGATTTTTTAAGCCAGTGGCTAATTAATTAGGTGATATAAGAGGAGAAAATATAAAAGTATTAGAATATGAAATACTTTTTTGTTTCGCATTATCTTTATAATAGTCATCTGCGCCAAGGAGATCGGTCGTACAAGAGATTAAATTACGCGTTAAATTAGGTAACCGTTTTATAAATCACGGATATAGAGGTACTAGTGAAGTTTTATAAATATCAACCGTTATTTAACAAAAAAGCGACCAATAAGGTCGCCTTTTTCAATTTATCTTCACTTTTATGTTATTAACTGGCGCTTGCTTAACCGGTTGTTGCTTCTGTTGCATCGATAGAAGGAACTGTGTGAACGTTTGCGATACTTTTTAACTCTTCCACTGTATTTACCTTTTGACTTTGCTATTGCAACTCCATTTCGTTGCTTCTCTTTGATAAGACTTCTTTCCATTTCAGCAACCGCGCTCATGATAGTTAAAAAGGGGCACCGCCAGCAAAACGCGGATTTACAACGTTAAGGAAATTATTAAAAAGTCCAATTTCTCAGCATTAAAATTGAGAAATTGGACTTTTTTCGTTACTCCATAAACGCGCCTGATTGTAGAAGTTCGTTTAAAGAATACTGGCTACACTTATATTCCAGATAATTGCTCGTTTATTTTAAATTTCTGTTATCCCATAAGGTGAGAAATAAGAAGGGCGCATTTCTTGCTTCAGAAATGCGCCCTTTTATTGAAAAAGTAACTTAAACTATTATTTTTCAAGGGTACTCATTATTTCATTAATAACTTCGGCGCAAGTCTTAATTTCTTTTATTCCACCTGCAGCTTCAGATAAGCTTATAGTGCCATTAACTAAATCCCCATCTAACATACCAATTTTAAAACCATTTCCATAATATTTATAGGCCTCTTTAGCACCGGAGCGTGTTCAAGAATCCCTATCCTTATCTTTAAATTCTAGAACAGCGATTACAAACATACCAGAGCTAATCATTTGTGATAAAGCTTCAAAAGTACCCATTCACTTCCTACTTAAATTCAGCTTTCTCAGATTTGAGAGTTCCTCCTATACAAAGGTAAATATTCACATTCCACACACTATCAAAAACCATGGTTTTTGAGATGAATCTAAAATTAGATAAAAATCTCCTATTTCTTTTAAATTTCTATATCAAAACTTATATCAAAAACAACTTATCATAAAGGGTGGTTTTTGATTATCAATAACTGTAGTTATGGTAACTAAATCTCCATAGAACATACAAAAGGAATTTGAATAGCTAAGTGAGAATTCAATATGTACAAAATAGATTTTGGGATGAGGAAAGGATGTAGGGAAGTGGTTGACCTAATAATAGAAATCTTTGTTTTGGGAACTCTAGGGGGTTTAGTTGGTTGGTTTCTTTGGCTACGAGGTGCAGCTACAGACTATATAGACAATAGAGAAAAAAACAGATGAAGTTATGGAAAGGCAAAAAGGTTAGCAAAAGTTTAATAGCCAATATACGGGCTTTATTTTAACCGAATTCTTTTAATCAATGCCTTCTTTTTGAATGTAAAAAAGGAATGGAGACTATTTTCCATTCCTTTTTTAGGCATTCCTTATTCAACATCACATAGAACCTTAATATGTTTTCTTTACCTGATCTATAAAATTCTCCAGTAAAGCTTGATTCTCGTCACTGATTTCTTGCTGTTGTTGAATAGTCTCTTTTAATGTGGATTCCATTTGATCAAAATATTTTTTTACCAGGTTGCTGGTAGCTTTACCAGGTGTTCCATATAATTGTTGCATGTGGTTCGTTACTTCTTCAACTAGCTTGCTCCATTCTTCAACATTCTTAGAAATAGATATGAGATTCAGAGTTTTAAGACTTTCAAGGAAATAAGATTTAGTATCAACCATATATTTATTGATTTCATTCTCTACTTTTTCTATATTTTCACTTGCTTGCACCCAAATATCTTTTTGACATACGATTGCTTGCAAAGCAAAGTTCCCCATTTCACGTTGATAAGCCTGTGCTAATTTAGCACTGTATAGCCAACCATCCCATACGATGTTGAACACATTCACGGAATCATCCATCCCAAATGTTTTAGTAACTTGATTATTCACTTCAGATTTTTCAACAACTTGGTTGTCCACTTTGTTCACTTCTGATTTTTCAACAACTTTGTCCACTTTGTTCACTTCTGATTTTTTAACAACTTGTGTAGCCATTTTTACATCCTCCCTCAACTATGATCCTTTTATATATAAAACAGCTGTTATTTCAGCTATGAACTTGTCTATTTTTGTCTATTCGTTCTTGTTTTATCGATTTGTACCGACTGAAAAAGACATAAAAAATCGTGTGTATATAGTAAAGAAATGATCCAACATTTTTTGATATTGTTCTAACACACCATCCTATGCCTCCAGGTATTTCACCCTAAGATCAGTAATAGCATACACTCATTTATCAGGACCACCCGGATACGGTATCCCATTCTATTTTGATCATATTCTCTTTTTCTAGCTGTCTTAATGTATTGTAAACAATTCCTTGGTCTATGTATGGAATCAAAGCCAAATTTCCATCAGTTGCTGAATAAGCTTATAACCGTTGGTATTACATCTTCTTAAAATCATTAGAAATGCAAGGACTACCATATTTTGGGGTGACCCACCCTGTAAGCCATCATTGATTTGGTGTTCGTTCTCGTTATTGGAAGACATATTAATCACTAGTATTTTCATTTTTACTCATATATGTAATTTACACCTATATGTAATGTGTTGTCAACTATGGTTCTGGTGGATTCTGGTGTAAATATGATTTGTTAGAAACATAGAACCTCAATAATAAAATATCCCTTCTTCCACTAAACTGCCCTAGTTTAAGGGTAACACTTCACAAACAATCTTTTATAAGTATTCTTACTCTTCCTGTCTCCTCAACAATCTGTTTGTTGAATAAGCAGATGCTCCTTTTTTACGTGTTTCTTCTATATATATAGTCCTGCTTTTTAAATCTCTTTCGTATTCTTTAACCAACTTATAAAAAGTCATTTTTTATCTAATCTTCCATTGCTTTAACAGCTTTCATCTTTCCTGCTTTCCAACGATTATATGCTTCTTTGAATTCTTCTATTACCTGAACTTTTGGTCGGCCAAAAGCTGCGCTACTTCGCAAAGCCATCATTTCCTACTCGCTGCCGTTTCCGAATGCTATTTCGTTCTTCTTGTGCCATCCACGATAGAATCTTTAAAAAGATTAATTTGAAAATTAAATGATTCAAATTGCTTCTTTTATTTCCCCTTTATAACTAAATAAGATTTGTATAAAAGTTGTAACTTCTAGACACTTATATTTTGAAGTTATTTTTTATCTATTTTTTAGTAGAAATCGGTCTAAAAGATAGTCTATAATTGAAAGTATAAAAGATTGTTAATTTATAGACAAAAAGGAGCTTAATAGTGAAAATTGGTTATGCGAGAGTCAGTACAGTAGGCCAAGATTTAGCATCTCAAAAAGAAACCTTAAAAGAAAATGGCTGCGAACGTATCTATGTAGAAAAAATTACTGGCACGACCACTAAAGATAGAAAAGAGCTAAAGAAGTTATTAGAAAATGTGAGACCTGGAGATACAGTGATGGTGACAAAAATAGATCGTTTGGCCAGATCGATTATTGATTTAAATAAAATTATAGAAATACTGCAAGAAAAACAAGTCGATATCTATTTTATCAAAGATAATTTATCGTTTAAGGTCAATGAAACAACAAACCCTCTACAATCTTTATTATTCAATGTTTTAGGTTCTTTTGCGCAGTTTGAGAGAGATATAATCGTTGAACGAACATCCGAAGGTAGAGAAAGGGCAAAATCAAGAGGTAAACACATGGGTCGCCCTTCGCAACCAAGGAAAAATATAGAAGAAGCCCTACAATTATATAATAGTAGAAACACGAATGGATTAAGTGTGAAAGACATTGTGAAACTCACTGGTGTTCCTAAAGCAACTTTATATGTAGAAATTAGAAAGAAACGTGCGAACTATCTAGAATAGTTGTTGCATGTTTCTTTCTAATTTCTCAATTACATCATTAAGGGTAGTGTTAACATATGCGAATATTATACGATAAGCTATACTAGCGTATCCTTATCTCATTATGTATGACCCCCTTTTTGTACATTATTTATGGCACTATATTATGACACTATTCGATACGTTGATATTTGTACACTATCAAAACAGTGTCAATTCTTTTAAGTTATAACACCTATAAGCTATTTTATATAATTTCCAGTATAGTATTTTGTTTCCATGTATCAAGAATAAAGAAAAAAGATTACTTTTGTTACTGTAACGTACTACCAATTCAAATGTTTGAATAGTATAAATAGAAAAAAGGTCAAGGAGTTGATTTTTTATGGAAAAGAATTTACTTAATACACCTCAACCTGAAGGAAATGTTACAGATTCTCTATTTGCTGAAATGGTGTTAGACAAGTCTCTGCTTGATTTCCGAAAAGAGAAAATCCAACAGAAAATCGACCAGTCCTTACGAGATAGAAACAAAAGAGAATTCCTAAGATTAACAGAGGAATTGAAGAACGTTTCTTAATTGTCGTATGATATCGGGAATAATTTTAAGATCAAAAATTTGCAAGAGAACCTGATTTTTACGACTAGCCTTCATTGGCTACTTAGAAATAGTATGGATTTTTTGACGAAAGGTGGAAAACCCATGAACATTTGTCCACTCCCTTCATCTGCGATTTTTTATCCTTGGACGCCATTAGAAACGATGGAGAAAACCGACTACGATGTAGTCATCGTCGGTACCGGAACTGGAGGAGGATCGGTTCTTTGGAGGTTGGCCGAGCAATGGAGAAATAAAGGGAAACGCATCGGTGTCGTTGAAGCGGGTGATTTTATACTTCCTGCACATAGTCATGATTTGCCTGATTGGTTACCTCTGTGGCCCAATATTGAACCGCCCAATCCATTGTATTATAAGTCGATTCCGATTTACCCGTCGGATCGCCCAGCACCTCCATCCCCCCTCCTCTCTTCATTTGTACAATTTCATGCTTTAGGCGGAAGATCAATCAAGTGGGGTATGGTATCTCCCCGTTTGACACCAGTTGATCTTGCGGGTTGGCCTATCTCCCCTAAAGAGATGAATATGTACTATAATATTGCCGAAGACATTATGAAGGTTAACAAAAATTATTATTTAACAGCCGACTTTCTTCTTAACCGGCTTCGCCAAAACGGTTTTCCCGAAGCAGACAATAAGCCGGTAGCTGTCAATATTCATTCAATCCAAAGGGGAGAAATCAGAACCGATCCCCCCCGATTTACTACACTTTCGCTACTCGCAAGAGCCGCGAAATTACAGCCATTTGACATTGCGATCAAAACTCGCGCCGTTCAGGTGTACACCGAAAAAGGAAAAGTCGTCGGCCTTAGGGTTATGAGCCAAGACAAGAAATCGTATTTTCTGAAAACTAAAATCGTTGTCTTAGCCGCGAGTACATTTGAAAATCCACGGATTTTGCTTTACTCGGGAATTCGCGGGGAAGCCATCGGCCGTTACTTAACCAACCATACCAAAATGATCGCGGTGGTGAAAGTTGATCCTACTGATTACGCGCAAATTCCAGGACTTTACGCGATGTTTATTCCGCGGACGACCGAACGGCCGTATCAGATGCAAATGCGGGGGTTCGCTCCGTTGGGTCGAGAGTTTGATATCATAGGCAGTGGCGAAATCGAATCACGGTTTGAAAACAGAGTAACCTTAGACCCCCTCAGGCTAGATAAGTATGGAGTGCCAGAGACAGTGGCCTATTTCTCCTTCAGCGATAGGGATCTGGAAGTCATTTGGCAAATGGAACAGGGAATCAAACAAGCAATTGAAGCCATGAAGGTTAAGCTTGATTCTATTTGTCTTTTGCCCCTAGGGCCTGGTATGCACGATATGGGTACCTGCCGCATCGGTACTGATCCCTATTCTTCGGCTTCCAATCCATATGGACAGATCCATGGCTTATCCGGACTCTACGTTGCCGACAGTAGCTTAATTCCAACAAGCGGAGCTGCAAATCCGTTCCTGACGATTGTCGCCCTCTCCATCCGAACGGCGGATTACATCATCGAACAATTGAAATAGAGCGTTCCGCTACGACTTCCAAGTATAAGAGAGTCCTGAATAATGTTCATATTATCAAGTAAAGTCATAGCTTCTTTTTCTTATAAATGAAAAAGAGTAAGATAGATACAAAGAAATAGGGAACTTCCTGTTCATAATTGAACAAAAAGTGCCCTATTTTTCATCTGAAAACCACATACTATTTTAAAAACGTAAGTTTTTCAGTGGCCTCTCTTTAAATAAGGGGTAACACAATAGAAATACAACATTAAAAATTAACCAAAGTAAATGAATGACAGCAAACTTTAGAAAACACCCATTAATCCTGTTCCTTTCACTTAATCGATTTCCATCATTCCCTAAGATGTTCTTTTTAATAGGGTAAACCCCTTTAAGTTAACAACTAGCTACTTAAAAGGGTTACAGTTTCATTTTGTTCTATTTACCTCATCTATTTAAGAATAATGCAATCACTTATGGAATCATTTCTAATACTAAAGATCCATTAAATTCAATTACTTAACCGCACCTTCAGCTACGCCTTTAATAATTTGCTTTTGGGCAAAGAAATAACCGATAGTGACTGGAATAATGGCCAATGTCAATCCAGCTAATGCCAAATGCCACTGTTTTGTATACTGTCCAAAAAAGAAGAACATTTTTAAAGGTATTGTCGCACTTGATTCACCTAAAATAAGAGAAGGTAACAAATAATCGTTCCAAATCCAGATAACATTAAGGATGCCCACAGTAACCGAAATTGGTTTTAATAACGGAAAGATAATAAACCAAAACACTTGAAATTTATTTGCCCCATCTACTATTGCAGCTTCATCAAGTGATTTTGATATTCCTGTCATTGCTCCATGATATAAGAATATTGATAAACTACAACCAAAACCTAAATACATGAAGATTAGACCTGCATGATTCAACATGTTTACACTACCAAAGAGGGCAACAAGAGGAATCATAACTGATTGGAAGGGTATTAACATCGCTGCAACAAACACTAATAATAAAGCAGCACTTAATTTACTTTTATTACGAGCTAAAGCATAACCTGCCATTGACGAAAAGATTATGATCACCGCTATGCTCCCAACTGTAATTAATAATGAGTTGAATAATGATCTGATAAAATCTAAATCAGCAAATGCCCGTACAAAGTTTTCTGATGCAAGTGCTTCTGGTAAACCTAGAACACTCATAAAAATTTCCTTTTTCGTTTTAAATGCATTCACAAGCATTAAATAAAACGGTGAAAGCCATAAAAGACCGAGCAAAAGACCAAAGACTTCAATTAGATATAAATTACGCTTATTGCTCTTCATTACATCTCGACCTCCCGTTTCTTATTGTAATATACTTGTGTTAAAGCAATGACTGCCACAATAATAAAGAAGATAACTGCTTTTGCCTGACCTAGGGCCATTTCGTTACTAGTAAATGCTGTTTTAACGATATCCATTGCCACCATTTGAGTCGAATTATAAGGACCACCATTTGTAAGAGATAAATTTTGATCGTAGATTTTAAAAGAGCTTGATAGTGTAAGAAACATACTTACTGTAAAAGCAGGTGCTACAAGTGGAAATGTGATATTTTTAAACCTTTGAAAGCTGTTCGCACCATCAATTTGTGCTGCCTCTATTAAGTCTTTTGGGATACTTTCTAAATACGCAATATATATAATCATGATGTAACCAGCCATTTGCCAACATGTTAAAATAACTAATCCCCAAAATCCAGTATTTGTAGTAGATAACCATCCACTTAATGCTTCAATTCCGAGAACGCTTCCAATATCTTCAAATACACTTATAAAAATAAACTGCCAAATAAATCCTAGAATAAGCCCTCCAATTAAGTTAGGCATGAAAAAGACCGTTCTTAAGAAGTTATTTGACTTTATATTTCGAGTTACTAGAATCGCTAAACCTAACCCTAAAACATTAAGTAAAATGACAGTGACAATTGAAAATTTAACTGTAAACCAAATGGATGACAAAAAAGCTTCATCTTGAAATACTCTAATATAGTTTTTAATCCCTAAGAATTCGGTTGCTCTAAGACCGTTCCAATTTGTGAAAGAATAATAGACTCCAGTAATTAGTGGAATAATAACAACTAAACCCAACCCCAATAGAACCGGTGCCAAAAAAAGCCAGAATGATAAATCTCGATTTCGCATTGTAATCCCTCCGATAGAGTTTCCATAAACACTTATCTACACAAATATATTTACTGGGATATTAAGATAAAACCTAATTAGTGATCGATGCTGTTTATTATAAACAACAGTTAACAAAGCTTTTTCACTTTAGTTAACTGTTGTTCTAAGTCAGTCTTATTTTCGTTTCTCTTCCCATTTCTTAATTGAATTTGCTTCTAATTCATCCCAAGTCATTTCATCACTTAAATATTTCTGCATATTCGCTCCAAGGTCATCTCCCCAAGCGCTCGGATAGCCTAAGAATACCCATCCAATTGTTTTGCCTGCAGAAGCATACTCATATATTTCTTTTGAAATAGGATCAGAGATTTTCGATGTGTCATACCCTTCATATGCTGGAATAAATTTAAAATCATTTAATACTGCCTCTTTACCAGTTTCAGATGTATACAACCAATCCAAGAAATCTTTAGATGCCTGGATTACTTCTTCATCACTGTTACTATTTACAGCCCAATAGTTTGGAATTCCTACTGGAAGACTCCCTTCAAATCCTTCAACAGGAATCGGCAATATCCCAATTTTATTCTCAGCGAATTCTGAATCCATTTCATAAACTGAAGGATAAATCCAGTTACCCTGTTGGATCATTGCGACTTGCTCTAAAGAAAAGTACTCTTCTACCTGCTGTGAATAATCAAGACTTAGGGACGGTTGAACAGAGTATTTATTCTGAAGGTCAAGCATCTTTTGTAATTCTGAACCCTTTTCAAATGCTACAGTTTCAGCATTGAATGTTTCTAAAACATCGTGATTGAACTCTGATGCAAAGTATACGTTTGCAAGATGGTTACCAACTACCCACTTTTCTTTTGCAGCTAAGGCAAAAACTGCCTCGATCCCAAGCTCTTCTTTTTTACTATCTAATGTTTGAACCGCTTTTTCTAAATCATCATAAGTAAGAATTTCCTTTGGATTTATTCCTGCTTTTTTAAACATTTCTTTATTGTAAATGAAGCCATACCCTTCTTGATTAAATGGTAATCCTTGAACTTTTTCTCCATCAGTTACAGCAGTAAGGGTGCCATCAATCGCCGCCTTTGCCGCTTCAGTATCTGATAAATCTGCCAAATTCTCTTTAAATTGTTCAGCCTCTGACGGTCCTGCAATACTAAAGATCTCCGGTTCTTCGCCTGAAGAAAATTGTGATTTCAGTGAACCAATATAGTCAGTTCCACCCCCTACACTTGTAATATTAATGTCTACACCTGGGTTTTCTTCTTCATACTTTTCTGCTAGATTATTAAATTGTTCATTAAATTCTACTTTCCCTTGAAATACATCAATTGTTATTTGATCCTCTGTTTCAGTATTAGATCCACCGTCTGATGAACATCCCCCTAACAAAAGACCGAATACAGTTAATGTAGAAACTAATTTAGAATATTTATTTTTTTTCATCATTCTTATCACTCCTATTTTTAATTTATAGTTAAAAATTTGTACCAATTGATTGTCTTGAAACTACTAGAAAGATTTTTCAAAAGGAATATATCAAGATTCCTACGAAATTTGTTTTCTATCGTTTTAGCATTCTATTAATGTAAATGCTTACAAATTTGAATATAAAATCCCGAAACTTCTGTATCGTTGGGCGCTGGTGCTATACACATGAAAAGGGAAAACGCCTTGATAAGACTCAGGCAAATAATACACTTAATTTAAGAAACTTTGGTCTTAAAATAAAATTAAATACTATATGTTTTTATTCAATTTTTTAGATTTAGACATAAGAATTGTTAATAAGAATGCTGCTATAAGTGAAATAATTACTGCTATTAGAAAGTTAATAACACTTCCAGCTTTAATAGTAACAAAACCAATGACACCAGCTGGTCCAGGTGCAACATTTAAGATATGAGCAAAAGCAGCATAAGAACCTCCTAATGCAGAACCTATCATTGCCGCATAAAACGGATATTTCATCTTAAGATTCACACCAAACATCGCTGGTTCTGTAATTCCTAATAATGCAGATATACCTGAAGATACTGCGATACTCTTCATTTTCTTATCTTTTGTAAGAAACATGGCTGCAAAAGTCGCTCCCCCTTGAGCAACGTTATTAGAAGCTACAATTGCAAGTAAGAAAGAACCACCTGTCGCAATTAATTGAATGTCAACGGGGAGAAGACTATGATGCATACCTGTCAATGTTAACGGTGCCATAATAAATCCAAAGATAGCTCCTCCAAATAAACCGAGTGTATCGTAAATCCAAACCAAACCATTAGCTAACAAGTCACCTGCTGATCTCATAATACTGCCAACAACAGTAAAAGTAAGAACACTTGTGATAAAAACAGTCAGTAAAGGTGTTAATAAGTTATCAAGTACGGATGGAATAATCTTACGTAAGTTCTTTTCAGTCCATGCTAAGATAAATGATGCAGCGAGTATTGGGAAAACGGTTCCCTGATATCCAACCTTGTCAATTGTTAAGCCAAAAATATTCCACACTGGGACAGTACCTTTAAGAACCGCATCCCCATACCCATACGCATTTAAAAGGGATGGATGTACCATGATCATCCCCATAACTGCTCCTAAATATGGATTCCCACCAAACATTTTCGTTGCAGAAAAACCAATTAAAATTGGCAGGAAGACAAAAGCTGCATTTGCAAATACATTGATCATATCAGCAAGATCAGTTATTTGAGGGTAAATATCAATTAAGGACTTCCCTTCAAAAAATAATCCTTGAGAAGTTAAAACATTGTTTATTCCCATAAGAAGACCAGCTGCTACAAGAGCAGGAAGAATAGGTACAAATATGTCTGACAATAATTTTACAAGCTTTTGAAGCGTATTCATTTTTTTGTCTGCTTCTTTTTTAACCTCTGCTTTAGTCGATTCTGTAATATTAGCAAGTTTAATCAATGAATTATAAACCTGATTTACAGTACCTGTACCAATAATAATCTGATATTGACCAGAACTACTAAACTGACCTTTTACTAGTTCGATATTGGATAAATCTTCCGTTTTGGCAATTGATTCATCTTTTAACACTAAACGGAGCCTAGTTGCACAATGAGCTGCACTTATTATATTTTCTGCCCCCCCAACAGCATCTAAAATCTGTTGGGCAGTCTTATCTATTTTATTATTACTCATTTTCATCAAGCCTTCCCTTCATTTATTTTATATATAGTAGCTTCATATGGGCGTAATGTTATATTTTCTAAATCTGAACTAGAGTCACTATAATTACTTATTAATATCTCTGCTTTTGAATTGCTCGTAATTGGATAGGAAAAATTTGTTTCCTGCTCGTAAAAGTTACAAACAATTAAAAGCTTCTCATTCTCCAAAATACGTTCATATGCATAAATACTCTCATCATCAGCATTAAGAAGACGATAAGTACCATATACAAGAGTATTGTTATTCTTTCTCAGATTGATTAATTTTTGATAGTGATAGAAAATAGAATCCGGATCATTAATAGCGCTTTCAACATTAATGAAAGAGTAATTAGGATTTAGTTTCATCCATGGCTTTCCTGTAGAAAATCCTGCATTTATTGCATTAGACCATTGCATTGGGGTTCTAGCATTGTCTCTTGCTTTCATATAAAACGATTTCATTATTTCTTCTTCGGTGAAACCGGCTGCAATTCGTTCTTTATAGATATTTTGAGTTTCAATGTCAATATAATCGTCAATAGAATCAAAAGCAGCATTAGTCATGCCAATTTCTTCTCCTTGATAAATATAGGGTGTACCTTTCATTCCGTGTAACAGAGTTGCTAACATTTTTGCACACTCTACCCTATATTCACAATCATTTCCCCACCGTGAGACAATTCGTGGTAAGTCATGATTATTCCAAAATAAGCTGTTCCATCCATCTTGATCCAGATCATATTGCCATTTACTTAACACCTGTTTTAACTCGATTAATTCTAATTTCTTTAAATCCCATCTTTGCTTTCCTGGTATTTTATCTAGTTGCATGTGTTCAAATTGAAATACCATATTTAATTCTTTACGTTTGGGGTCAGAGTATAATTTAGCATTTTCTGTTGTAGCTCCCCATGTTTCCCCGACAGTTAGTAAATCGTGCTTTCCAAAAGTCTTTCTATACATTTCTTGCAAATAATCATGTAATTTGGGACCGTTTTCTTTTATTTGTTTGTCAGGATCTTTTCCTATTAAATCAATCACGTCCATACGAAAACCACTTATACCCTTATCAATCCAATAATTCATCATGTCCCATATACTATTTCTCATCTCTTCATTTTCCCAATTCAGATCCGGTTGCTGTTTACTATAAAAATGTAAATAATACTGGTTTGTGTTTTCATCAAATTCCCATGCTGATCCACCAAAATTGGATTTTAGTTCATTTGGTTCCTGACCATTAACTTGATCACGCCAAATATAATAATCTCTGTATGGATTATCTTTTGATTTCTTTGCTTCTATGAACCATGGAAGTTGATCAGAAGTATGATTTACAACCAAATCCATAATAATCTTTATTCCTCGCTTACTACTTTCAATTAACAATTTATTCATATCTTCCATTGTTCCAAATTCAGACAAGATCGAATAATAATCACTAATATCATAGCCATTATCTACATTGGGAGACTCATAAACTGGACTTAACCAAATGACATCAATCCCCAATTTTTTCAAATAATCTAATTTGTGTATAATCCCCTGTATATCGCCAATTCCGTCACCATTACTATCATAAAAGCTACGGGGATATATTTGATAAATAACACTTTTATGCCACCACTTTTGCTTTGTTTCTTTCACTTTAATTCCTCCCCTTTGTGTTGCGCTTACAAGTTCAGTATAATGATTACACACTATTACTTCTTGCACTTTTATAAAATAAATAACACTATTTTCACTTAGGGGATTAATTATGAAAAAATCATTGTTAAAAGAAAACTCAATTCATGGTACTCCATTATTTCCATTGCACGTATACAGTAAGGTTAGAGAAAGAGATTATCATGTAGGCTACCATTGGCATGAGGAATTAGAATTTATCTTTGTTGAGGACGGGGTGATGGAAGTTATCATTAATTCAGAAATAGTACAAGTAACGAAGGGGCAGTTTATTTTTATTAATTCTGGGGACTTACACCAAGTTTCCTCGACAGGTCCCTCGATACATCATGCTATCGTATTCCATCCACAGATATTAAATTTTGATTATCCCGATACGAGCCAAAATTCTATAATAAATCCTATAACAAAAGGATTTTTACGTTTTCCATCTTTCTTTCAGATTGAAGGACAATTAATGAATTATATTGCTGATAAGTTAATAAAAATTATTGAAATAAACAAATCAATATCTGAACTATCTGCATTAAGTATTAAGATCATGTTACTCGAAATTATTTTTGCGCTTTTTGAGAGAAAACTTTTTTTGGAACTACAAACAAATGTAAAAGAAAAACAGGAAAATATAAAAAAAGTAATTACCTATATCCAGGATAATTACGATAAAAAAATATTACTTGAAGACTTAGCCTCTCTTTTATGTATGAATAAAAACTATTTCTCAAAATATTTCCATGAGTCAATTGGCAGAACGCCTATTACCTATATAAATGAATATCGATGTGAAAAAGCAGCTGAGTTATTAAAAAGCAGTGATCTAAAAGTCTTGGATATTTCCTTTATGGTTGGTTTTGAAAATTTCAGCTATTTCATTCGGAAATTTAAAGAGCATAAGCGCTATTCTCCAGCCCAATATAGAAAGAAATTTGATATGAGGGATATTTCAAAATAACACTCAAGATTAATTGATCACTCTTCAAGTAATCTGCACCTTTAAGTGCATTGCTTCACAATCTCATACTAATATTATTAACATAAATATCCGTTCCGTTCTAGAAGTCTTATTCTATTAAATGGCCCTATTCATTAAGAAAGAGCGCATTTCTTATTCCAGAAATGCGCCCTTTAGCTGAATAAAATTTTTCTTTCATAAGCATGAAAGTGTTAGTTATAAGGGTTTTGTCATTCTTAACCGCTTTTTCAACAGTTACTTCTTTCCAGTCATCGAAATCAATTTTTGAAAAAAATGTGTTTCCTTTAATTCATGGTGAATTTTTGTTATGTACATTTTTTCTACATAAGGGAAGAACAAATTATAAATCTGCTCTTCCCATCAAAAATGAAAATCTCTTCTTCATTTTTCATAACTCAAAAACGTCTTCGATTGAATGGACAATTTCACAGCCATCAAAGTTAAAATCCTTATCTCAGGTCAAAATAATATTCCTTCTGTCGTTAAAATCACAAGAGATAGAATATTTATATTAAAAATTCACATCTTTCCCGTAAAATGCTGAAACATATAACTGTTTCATTTCTTCAACCGAAGTTTCACGAGGGTTTGTTCCTGTACATGGATCTGTTACGGCGTTTTTCGCCATTTCATCAACATGCTTATTAAAGATTTCTTCTGTTACACCGAACTCTTGAAGGCTATTTGGTACATTCATTTCTGTATTTAGATTACAAATATATGAAACCAATGCATCGACTAATTCATCATTTGTATTCCCTTCAAGTCCTAACCTTTTTGCAATTGTTGCAAAGCGATCAGCGACGACTGTTCGATTAAATTGAATGACATACGGTAAATAAATAGCATTTGCACAACCATGTGGGATATCGAATGTTGGACCACTTTTATGTGCTAAGCTATGTACGTTTCCAAGTACTGCATTAGCAAACGCCATACCAGCCATCGCTTGAGCATTATGCATTTCTTTTCGAGCTTCCTGGTCACCATTATAAGAATCTACAAGATTATTTTTAATAATTGCCGCCCCTTCAATTGCTAGTGCATCCGTAAATACTGTACGTGGCTTTGCAACATATGCTTCAATGCAATGTGTGAAAGCATCCATGCCAGTAAATGCCGTAATATGTTTTGGCATCGACTCTACCATCACTGGATCAATAATTGCAATGTCTGGAGTTAATTCAAAATCGGCTAATGGATACTTAATATTCGTTTTCTCATCTGTAATAACGGATAAATTGGAAATTTCAGCTGCACTACCACTTGTTGTTGGGATCCCAGCATATTTTGCTTTTGTACGAAGTTTTGGTAGTGTAAAAGGTTGTGCTGCTTCTTCAAAAGTTAGAGCAGGATGTTCATAGAATAACCACATCGCTTTCGCAGCATCCATTACAGAACCTCCACCGATTCCGATTACCCAGTCAGGTTCAAAATCATTTAATACGTCTACACCTTCTTTTACCATTTGAACGGTTGGCTCTGTATTGACTCCTTCGATGACACGGTTTTCAATTCCAGCTTCTAAAAGCAAGCCTTGAATACGTTCTAGATTACCTGTCTTCTTTATCGAGCCTCCTCCAATGACTAACGCTGCTTTCTTACCTTCTAATTCTTTTAACTTATCAAGTGAATTTTCTCCAAAATAAATGTCGCGTGGAATAGTAAAACGGTTCATAATTTTGTCCCCTCCAGTATTAATTGGTTTACATTAGGAAGTATAAATCAGTATAGTTAATATTGGGAAGAACTTACTTATAAGTGGTATAGTATCAAAAAAGTAACTAAAGGATGGAGTGATACCAATCGTACGTGATTTTAACCAGACGTTTAATTGTGAAAAAGAGCTAACGCTTTCTGTAATTGGTGGTAAGTGGAAAATGATTATTTTGTGGTATTTAGGTAAAGAAGGAACAAAAAGATTTAGCGAATTGAAAGCACTTCTTCCAAATATTACGCAAAAAATGCTAACAAATCAGTTAAGGGAATTAGAAGCCGATCAAATTATTCATCGCGAAGTGTATCCTATCGTCCCTCCGAAAGTAGAATATTCCCTTACAGAACATGGGGAAACCTTGATACCTATTCTTGAATCGATGTACGAATGGGGAAAGAACTATATAAATACTATCGTTCATGAAAAAGCTTCCGACGAAAAGTAAAAGTTGTATTGGGATAAACTTAGAAGCTTTAGAATTCACTTCTACAAAATCGAGAGAGACATTGCTATGAGCTACTGAAAGCTGTTAAAGATATAAATTAGAATATTGAACGAAAAGTATAATATCCAAGTTGTGTCGGTAAAACCACTTGAATCTCCTTAGCGTTTGAGAAACCAGCCTTTATCTTCTATTTATTGTGTAATAACAATAAAGTTGTTTAATTTTTGGTGCAATTGCTGAATAACACTTCGTAGATGTAACAATAAATTCGTTTAAAAATCTAAGTTTTATTCAACAATCGCGCCCTTTAATGGAAAAAAGGATGATCCTTCTGACTAATTAGAATTCACTATTTTAATTTATTATCTATTCCCGATGTATCTACATCTTCTCCAAACAAATCTGTAAGCTTATCTTTTGCCTGTTTTTTGATATCCTCATCAATATACATAGCTATTTGAAATAAGGCTGCAGTAATTATAGCTAAATCATCAACATAGCCTACCCCCAGGGCAATATCTGGAATCAAGTCTATTGGAAGTATAAAGTACCCTAGTGCTCCTGCAATAGTAGCTTTCACTTTTAAAGGTATGTCTGGTTTCTGCAATGTGTAATAAAGGATTAGAACAGCATATACAACTGTTGAACCAGCCTTCTTGGAAAACTTTTGAACCTTATTCCATAACGCCTCAATGGAATAATGCTTTTCATGTTTTTGAATAGCTGCTTCTTCCATATTTTCTGCTTCTATCTTTAATTCTTCTACCTTTGCTTCTTCTATCTTTAATTCTTCTTGTATTACTTCTAAATCATTTTGTTTCTGTTTTCTAAATTTCTCTAACAATCTATATCGCCCCTTCTAATTTCCATGATTTTCATATTTCATAATACATCATTTTTATTAAGGAAAATATAGTAATCTCATTATTAAACAATTTTCCCCAATACAAAAATCCCTACAATGTTCAACAAAATGGCCCTTTAATGGAATAACTTGACTAGCTGTTTAAACATCTTTATTGTCATTCAACAAAAATGTCCAAAAAATTATATTACTTTTTATAAACGTCTATTAAGTGAAATTTATATGATTATAGACTGAAATGTTATAGTTTTTTATGAGTCTATAAAAGTGTACTTTTACGAACCTTTTCAAGGTTTGCTCTCTTTTTTTAATTCACTCTCAGAAAAGATGGTTACTGTAATTTTAATAACTCTTTTATAAGTCTACACAAAGAAAGATTGCAATAAAACTTCATCGACTATAAGTTTGGTATTTCCAAGAATAGAAATGGAAACATTATGAATATAAAGTATTTAAAGAGAAGTTAGTAAAACAAAAAAAGGAGAAATCATATGTCACCATTTATTGGAGAAGTTGTTGGCACAATGATTTTAATTATATTTGGTTCTGGAGTCGTTGCAAATGTCAATTTAAAAAACTCGAAAGCCCAAGGTGCTGGTTGGATTGTTGTTGCACTTGGTTGGGGACTTGGTGTATCAATCGCAATTTATGCGGTCGGACAAGTGAGTGGTGCTCATATCAATCCTGCTGTGACAATTGCATTAGCTGTAATTGGAGAGTTTTCTTGGTCTAATGTTCCTGGCTATATCATGGGGCAATTTATCGGAGCCTTCCTAGGAGCAGTTATTGTTTATTTTCATTTTTTCCCTCATTGGAAAGAAACTAATGAAAAACACATTAAATTAGGAGTTTTTTGTACGGATCCAGCAATCCCTCATACACTGTCTAATTTAGTCAGTGAAATGATCGGGACAGCAATATTATTAATTGGCTTACTTTCTATTGGATCAAATGAATTTGCAGACGGTTTAAATCCATATATTATAGGCTTTCTGGTTGTAGCAATTGGCCTTTCACTTGGTGGCACTACTGGCTATGCCATTAATCCAGCTCGTGATTTAGGACCGCGAATAGCTCACTTTATTTTACCGATTTCAGGAAAAGGGAAGTCTAATTGGGAATATTCTTGGATACCTGTTGTTGGACCAATTATTGGAGGTGCTTATGGAGCCCTAGTTTACCAAGCTATCTTTTATAAAACCATTACACTAACCTTTTGGTTTTGGACAGCTGTCTTAATTTTCACTTTACTCTTAGCACATCTTTTGGGTAAAAAAGGAACACAATCCACTGAAGGAGGAAAACGAGTAAAAAATTAACTTGTTTTACATTGCTATATAAAAATACATTTAGGGTGGAATTTACGCAATGTTTCGTGAGATGAAGAAATACTTTTTGAATAGGTTTAAGGTAAAAGAAAACATTGGACAAGAAAAACCCAATTATGTTGAAGAAACCTATACCTTTCATAGAAATATAGAAGGTAATCTAACTAATTTAAGGGAAATATTCGAAAAAAGTGATGATGTAGTATTCAGGGAATTCCAAATTTCCGTTAACAACCCAATCAAAGTATTCATTTGTTTTGTGAATGGGATGGTTGATTCTGATTTAATTAACCTACACATTGTAAAACCTTTAATGGAAATGGACCTTAAAGATTTTGATAAAATAAGAGGACAGTTGAATATTATAAAGAGCGTACAAGACCATATTCTAAGTGTAGTTGATTTGAAAGAAACGAAGTCGATGAATGAAGTTTTAGACGCTGTTTTATCCGGCGATACAGCTTTATTTATTGATGGAAATGATACTGCTCTGACAATTAGTACTCAGGGTTTTGAAGCAAGACAAATTCAAGAGCCGGTTACTGAATCTACTATAAGAGGTCCTCGTGAAGGGTTTACTGAAAACCTGCAAGTCAATACATCATTAATTCGAAGAAAAATAAAAAATCCGAAACTTACTTTTGAAAAACTTGTACTTGGCAAACAGACGAGTACGTCGATTTTTATTGGATACATAGATGGAATTGCAAATCCAAAAATCATCCAAGAAGTAAAAAACAGATTAACTCGAATTGATACGGATTCTATTTTAGGATCAGGATATGCCGAACAATTTATTAAAGATCATCCCTATTCCCCTTTTCCTACTATCGGTAATAGCGAAAAACCAGATAAAGTAGCAGGTAAATTATTAGAAGGAAGAGTGGCGATTCTTTGTGACGGTACACCATTTGTCTTAACCGTACCTTATTTATTTATAGAATGCCTGCAATCTGCTGAAGATTATTATACCGACTTTTTTTTAGCATCGTTTAAAAGGTTAGTAAGAATTTCTGCCTTTTTTGCCACAATAGCAACTCCTGCATTATATGTGGCGATTACGACTTATCACGCAGGGATGATTCCAACTATTCTTCTTGTTACGATGTCGGCATCTCATGAAGGGACACCTTTTCCAGCCCTTTTAGAAGCGATTTTCATGGGGGCAACCTTTGAAGTAATTACTGAGGCGGGGATAAGAATGCCACGACCTATTGGACAAGCAGTTAGCATCGTTGGGGCACTGATTATTGGAGAGGCAGCTGTACAAGCAGGAATCATCAGTAGTCCAATGGTTATTGTAATGGCATTTACAGGTATCACAAGCTTTATTATTCCCCCTTTAAATGCCGTCATCATCTTATATCGGCTTGTCTTTCTTATTTTAGGTGCATCGTTAGGGTTTTACGGTATACTCATTGGATTCTTTATCCTATTTACCCAGATGTGTTCATTACGATCTTTTGGTGTACCTTATTTCACTCCAATTGCACCTATGAACTGGAAGGAGCTGAAGGATTCAGTGATTAGAGCGCCCTTATGGCTAATGAAATTAAGACCTCAATCGATTACCTGGAAGAATACACAAAGACAAGATTTCTCACTGAAGCCTGACCCTTCTAATCCTAATCAGGATGGTGAGGAAAGTTGAAACGAAAAGTTTGTCTCATTTTAGTTTGTACTCTCTTTTTAGTCGGATGCTGGGATCGTAAGGAATTAAAAGAGATCGGAACTGTCGTTGCGGTTGGGTTAGATAAAGATCCTAACACAGGTAAAGTTCTTTTTACAGCCCAAATAATAAGACCAGGAGCATTAGCTAAAGATGGGGGAACTCAAGAATCTCCTATTGAAATTGTAAGCTCTAGTGGGAATACTGTCTTTGAGGCGATTAGAAATTCAAGAGAGAAATTAGATCGAAAATATCATTATTTCCATACGAAAATAATTGTAATCGGGGAAGCTCTGGCAAAAGAAGGAGTTATGCCCATTCTCGATACGTTTACACGAGGAAAGGAAATGCGAGGTTATGTGTGGCTCGCTGTTACACAGGAGGGTGTACAAGCAAGAGAAATAGTAGGTGTTAAAAGTAAGATTGAAAATATACAGGCATCTTACTTAAAAAATGTGATTGAAAATAAGGAATTTCATGCAGGAGCAAGTACCTCAGATTTCATGACCTATTATATAAAATCATTAGAAAACGGAATCGAACCAATTATAGGCGTGCTAAAAATGATAGAAGAACAGAATTTTCCCGTAGAGAATAGACCAGGAAAAACTACAAGGCAGGTTAAATTTTCAGGAGTTGCAGCATTTAAAGATGATAAACTGGTAGGATTCCTTAATAAAGAAGAAGCACAGGGACTGAACTGGATCATCGGAGAGGTGAAAAGCAGGGTTTTTACCATGCCTTCTTTAATTGAAGAAGATAAGTTAATTTCTATTGAAGTAATCAGGGCAAACAGCCATATCGAACCTAAAATAAAAGGGGGAAACATTTCATTCATTATTAATGTAGAACAAGAAGGAAGTTTAGTTGAACAACAAAGTATGGGCAACATTACTGAACCAAAAGAGATTGTCGATTATCTCAAAAAGGTAGAAGAAAAAAACGAAGAGTTAATCAAAAAAGAAATTGAAATGGCGGTGAATAAAGCACAGGAAGAAATCAATTCAGATATCTTTGGTTTCGGAGATACGCTAAATAAAAAATACCCAAAAAAGTGGGAAGAGGTTAAAGATAAATGGGATGATTTATTTCCTAACGTAGATTATGAAGTAAAAGTAAATGTAGAGATTATAAGAACGGATTTCATGCAAGGTACATTTAAACAGAAAGATTAGAATTCTGTTTTTTTTAATAACGCTACAATATACAATGCACATTTAACCAAAAGAACCAAAGTGAGAATTCCTGTATAGAGCGCCCCTCCAACAAAGAGAATGCTTGGAAGGACGCCTATTTCTTTTAATGTACTTACTATTTCATTTAATGTATTGAAATTGATCATGTTTCCTCCAATCAAATAAAATGATTGTTCATTTCATGATTTTTCTAATAAAAGTTTTTTGTTCTTTAACCAGATGATCATAAGTATTAATATCGGAAAAATAATTTCAAAATAGGTGAAAATACTATACATGTAAGAAATCGACAACTTCAATCCAACCCATCGGTGAAAGATGAGGTTTTCATAATAAGTTAAGGAAAACCATGTGAAAAAGATGGCGCTAACGATAATTAGCCATTTCTCATTTTGAATTTTAAATAATGATTTGATTGCTAAAACTCCTCCGTAAAAATGGAGACTCATTTTAAAAAAACCTCCGATAAACATAATCACGGCTGCGATGGCATCTAGATTTGTAATAATTTCGGCTATGTTAATCATTTTTATCACTTCAAAAAAAGGAACTGCAGCATTTTTAGCATACTGAACACCTAATACAGTAACAATCATAATCAATGAACACGCAAGTAATAATCCTGATGTACCAATAGCAAAAAAAGTTGTCCTACGAATTCGCTCTTGTGACCTTACATACTTCCAATACATCAAGAATACGACCGATTCACCAAAAGGGAAATTAACAACAGCGGGAAAAGCCGCGTCTAAAACAGGTTGTATCCCATTGCCTAAAACAGGTTGTATCCGACTAAAATCAACTTTTCCTGATATGATTGTTAAGACATAGGTAGAAACTAAAAAAAATACAACGATAGGCAGCATAATTTCCCCGAGACGAGCCAATACTTCATATCCACAGAAAAGAACATAAAGAGTTATAAGCATAAAAATGACAAGAATGATGAACATTGGGGTGGTTGGAAGTAATATCATAGTAACAAGTTCCCCAAACTCTCGGAAATTTAACGTACCTATCCAAAAAAATTCCAAAGCATAAAGAATAACTAAAGGTCCTCCAACCCACTTCCCTAAGACAGTGACTAAAATATCAGCTAAATTTTTATCCGGGTAATACTTTTGAATCTCGGTATATATCCATACCAAACCAAAACCGAACAACATAGCAATCAAAATAGCAATCCAAGCATCTTGCTTGGCATCAAGCCCTAAAGCAAAAAGGGTTGTACTCCCAATTTCAAATAGCATAATTAAGGCAAATAGTTGAAAGTGACTAATGCGTATCACGATAAATAATCAGTCCTTTATGAAAAGCAATGGTAAAGAGGGCTAAAACCCATGGATAAAAATTTCAATACCTATTATTCTTTCCAACAATTCAACTATTCATAATAATACATAAGACATAAGTTGTTCGGAATGGAAGCCTTTCCGTTGTTACTCGAGTTTACTTATGCAAAAATGGCAGATTCAGGTCTTTAAACTTATTTGTATAGTAAATTAGCGTTAATCTATTTTATCTTTTCGGTTTGAAGAACGTTTACTACTCCTATCTTTCTTTTGCTGACGTATATTCCTGCTCAAGTGCTGTCACAATCTGATCGATCTGTTTGTCCTGTCCACTTAGGACTGCTGCTAGAAATGCGCCTTCTACGAGAGGGACGTCGATGAAGCGAATGACATGTTTTCCGGTATATAATTCGAGCGCCAGTTCCGTATTCATCGTTGCCGATCCGATATCCGTCAAAATCAGCGTATTGTCCGATATCTGAGAAAAAGCTTGCTCGATTCGCGAGACTTCTGTCCCAATCTTTCCACCTTCTAATCCGGCCGCAACCAGGATCTCGACGGATGGTGCCATTTCAGCTAATAATTCCTTTAAACCTATTGCTAGCTTTTCACTATGTGAGACTAGAATCAAGTTAACCATGAAGCACCTCCACGATGTTCTTCAAGAGGATCGAACTCGATAAGGCTCCCGGATCCTGAACGCCCTTTGTCGCTTCCCCAAAGTAGGAAGCACGCCCTTTCGTCGCAACGAGAGCCTTCGTATTTGCTAACGCCTGATCAATCACTTCTTCAAGAGTCATATTAGCTTGAAGGGCCGCAGTAAATGGTTCCCAGACATCAATCATCGTTTTCTGACCCGCTTGTGATTTCCCACGACTCCTGATGCCTTCTGTTGCTTCCATAAAACCAGAAAACAGATCTTCTCCCTCTACCGACTTCTTCCCGTTCCATTTTGTCGCAAACTTCACGAATGCCGTTCCATACAAGGGACCCGAAGCGCCGCCGACTGTCTTGATCAGCGTCATGCCGACCAGTTTTGACAATTCTCCGAGATCGGCGAAGGATTTTTGTGCCTCAAGCTCCTTTTTGACACCTTGAAAACCACGAGACATATTAATCCCATGATCTCCGTCTCCTATTTCTCGGTCCAAGTCGGTCAGTTCATCCTTGTTCTGTTCGATTGCGTCTGCTGTCGCTAGCAAGGCTGCGCGCAAAGCTTCTACCGTTAATTTCATCCATTCCACCTCACACTAAGAATCCGATTGCCTTCGATGGGGCATCTAAATATTGAAGTAATTCCTCGTCAACAGGGAGCAACGTGATTGAGAATCCATGCATTTCAAGTGACGTCATGTAGTTTCCTACAAAGAGACGAACAATTTCATATCCTTTTTGCTCGAGTAGTTCACTTACATATTTATAGGTCAGATACAGCTCAGAGACCGGCGTTCCGCCCATGCCGTTTACCATGACGGCGACGCGTTTGTCAGTCACCTCGGCTGTCAGATGTTCGATTAGCTCTGCCACGGTGTCCTTGACAGGAGCAATCGTTCTTCGTTCAACCCCCTTCTCCCCGTGGATCCCAATCCCGAGCTCCATCTCATCCACGTGTAGCTCAAAACCTGGTTTTCCACTTTCCGGCATGTAACAAGGGGAAAGTGCCATCCCCATCGAACGGACACGTTTGATGACCTTTTCCGCCACTTGTTTCACCTCATCCAACGATTTTCCAGAGGCAGCTGCTGCACCAGCAATCTTATGGACAAATACTGTACCAGCAACACCTCGACGGTCTTCTTCATTCTTGATCGAGATATCGTCATTCACCACCACTGTATCAACCTGGATTCCCTCAAATTCCGCCAGATCCTTCGCCATGTCGAAGTTCATGACGTCGCCCGAGTAGTTCTTGACGACTAGGAGCACACCTGCTCCCCCGTCTGCTGCCTTGATTCCTTCGAACACCATGTCTGGTGTCGGAGAGGTAAATACTTCCCCGCAGACAGCCGCATCAAGCATGCCGTCCCCGACATAGCCAGCGTGTGCAGGCTCATGTCCGCTTCCTCCACCAGAAACGAGTCCGACCTTACCAGAAACGGCTCCACCTCTTCGTTTGAGAACGTTCACTCCCTCCACCTTTTCGTACTGATTTGGGTGAGCAAGTACGAGTCCTTCCACTATATCTGACACAAACCGATTCGCATCTTGCATTAGCTTATCCATTTTCATCTCCCCTTTGCCGATTTAAGTACCAGTAGTACACTTTAGTAACCTTGTTTCTCATCATCACCTTCAGCAATTACTTTAATTTTTCGGCCTTCTGGGATTCCAAGTGTCATGACACCATGATCGACCTTAAATTAATTTCTTGTACCAGCATCAGTTGATTTCCTTAATTAAAAATTATTTTCTAAAACTCCAAAGTTCCTCCCTAGAGGTTGTTACTGCTTTTGCTCCTGCAGCAAGCACAAATTCCACTTCTTCTTTTTCATGAATCAAACCACCTGCAATACCAAACACGGAGAGAATTCGGTTGCGAACATTTTAGAATAGTAGTATCCGTATATCTAAGTTTGATAGATTTCTTGCACGAGAACCATCTCATCTCTCTAATTTACTTTTTTTCTCAGAAAGTCTAATTTTTCCTGTGCATTATCCTGGATTATGATGTCAACTCCACTATCGATCCTTTTTTCGACAGCTTCTCCCTTAATTGCTTTTAATGCTTGATGCACGCTTAAGTACCCTATATCATAAGGGTTCTGCGACACGGTAGCACTCAGCCTTCCCGATTCAATGATCTCTACCATGTTGATAGTTCCATCCGTTCCGATGACGGGGATTTTTAACCATTTTTCTTCTATTACTTTTAATGCAGCTAAAGCCAGTATGTCAGTAGTGGCAAATACACCTTTAATATCAGGATAAGTCTGCAGAATGTTTTCCATTACTGATTTCATATTCCCAAATTCGTCATACCCTTGTTGTTCCGTGGCAATTTCGATTCCTGCAGCTTCTAAAGCCTCTCTCGCTCCCTTTATCCGATCACTCATGATTGAACCGAATACTGTTCCGCTAATGAGAGCTACTTGATCTCCAGGCTGCAGCATGGAGCCTAATAGCGCTCCTGCCATTTTGCCCAATGTTGGGTGATCCGTCCCAATATAAGCGGTTTGATCCTTCCACTCAGCTTCCGTATCCGCAAGCAACACGGGAATATTTTTTTTCTGATATTCCATCAATATGGGAATGGAAGTGGATGGTTCAACGAGAGCAACGATTAGTGCATCCGGATTTTGTCCCAGAACATTTTTTAATATATTATTCTGCTTTGTGGGGGGATATTCGGAATCAGGCGCTATCACTTTACCATCTATATTAAAATCTGCAAACGCTTTTTCTGCTCCGGCTTCGAAAATTCCCCAATAATCTTTGTCGAATGCTTTTACAACGATAACAACCTTAGGTTTATCATCTTCTTTATGAAAGATAACTCCAAAGCCTATTAAGGCGGCAAGAACAATGATACAAGCCACCGAGACCATCCATCCCTTTTTCATTACCCATTCTCCTCCTTCGCATGGTGCGATGGAACGATCAAGACTAAACCGAATCGAAAAGACTTTTCCTTGATCACTTAATTTTTACGGTGATAGCAGCATCATGCTGATCGGCTACACTGTAGTAGATCACTAGCCCTATTCCCACTTTGTTTGTACCATAGAATCATCTTACTGTTAGCAAAATGATTTCAAGTTGATAATACTTTCATTTGAATAAACTTGTTTTAGGCATACTCAAACCATCTCTTTTTTAGATTCGTGGTATCAGTATGTCCACTTTTGCACCAGCACCATTTGAATTTCTTAACTAAAAATTATTTTCCAAAGTTCCATAGTTCCTCTCTAGAGGTTGTTACTGCTTTTGCTCCGGCAGCAAGCACATTTTCTACTTCTTCTTTTTTATGAATCAAACCACCTGCAATAACAGGAATTCCAGTATCGTGGTTTACTTTTTCAATCAGATACGGTAGTACAATACCTGGCAACACTTCAATAAAATCTGGATTTATTTTTGCAGCTAATTTATAACTAGTTTCTACGGCAATCGTGTCTAATAAAAATATACGTTGAATGGCTAAAACCCCATTTTTCTTAGCCGTTTTTAAAACACCCCCTCTTGTTGAAATTAAGCCTTCCGGCTTAACTCTCTGACATAAAAATTCAGCAGAATATTCATCGTTTTTTAAACCTTTAATTAAATCAGCATGTAATAATAATTTTTTACCATAACTCCGAGCATATGTCGCAATACTCTCTAATTGTGCTATATGAACATCCAACATTACGAGATATTCGAAATCACTATTGACTACTTTTTCAAAGTCCTTCATTCTTTTTATAGCTGGAAGAACTTTCTGTCCATTAAAATCCAAAATAAACTCCTCCTAAGAAATTATAAAAAGGACTCATATTCTATACTTTATACAGATAAAGTCAAGTCGGATAGCTTTACTAATTTAACATCAAAGTTTTCTCACAATGACTCGAATCGTATATATAAAGAATAGTATAGTTTTCTCCTTGATACATTACTAAAAATCCCACACTCAAATGAGTTACCTACCTATACTACCTGTATATTCTAGATTTGAATGGTAGAAAAAAACACATTTTAATAAAATCAAAAATTAATAACCGTCACTTTGTCACGTACCATCGATTCAATACTCCTTCTAACTCCTTGTACACCTAAACCTGATTTTTTAGTTCCTAAGAAAGGAAAATGATCTGGTCCACGTTCAGGTTTTCCATTCAATTGAACGGTACCAACTTCTAATTTGGAAGCAATCGTATACGCCTTTTCAAGGTTTTTAGTAAAAAGGCTGGCTTGAAGTCCAAATTCTGATTGATTTGCTAAGTCAATTGCTTCTTTTACGCTCTTTACACGTATAACTGGTACAGCTGGGCCAAACTGTTCTTCCCATGCTATGTCCATATCAGCTGTCACATGATCAATAAGAGTAGGATAGTAAAGGTTTCCTTGTCGTTCTCCACCAGTAATAATAGATGCACCTGTTTCCTTTGCATCATCAACCAGCTTTTCTACAAACTGAGCCGATTTTGTATCAATAAGTGGTACTATATCTGCTCCCTCACTTGCCATCCCTACTGTTAATTTTCCAATTTTTTCTTTAAGTTTTTCAACTAATAAATCAGCTACCTCATCGATTACTAAAACACGTTTAATCGCTGTACATCGCTGCCCGGAATATGACAATGCTCCACCCACAATTTGAGATGCCGCCTGTTCTAAATCTGCATCATTAAGAACAATCGCTGGATCTTTTCCACCAAGCTCTAATACAACTGGAATCATAGAAGACTTTTTCGAGATTGCTTGTCCCGTCCCTGTTCCTCCAGTAAAAGAGATCATATCAATCAATGGATGCGTAACGATATAATCGCCAATTTCAGAACCTTTACCCGTAACTACATTAACCACGCTCGCTGGTAATTTAGCTTTCATAAGAGCCTCAATCATTAATAAACCACTAATTGCTCCCTGTGTTGCAGGTTTAAATACTACTGTATTCCCCGCAATTAACGCTGGAGCAATTTTGGATGCTGCTAAGTTAACCGGGTAATTAAAAGGAGAGATTGCCAACACAACACCTAGTGGAGATTTCTCTACTAATGCTATTTTATCTTTTGTTCCTCCTGTAAATGAGTCCCCTTTTATAAACTCGCCATGAATACGTATCCCTTCCTCAGCCGTATAACGAATAAGATCAGCCGTTCTCTCAACCTCACTTTTTGATGAAGAAATTGTTTTACCAACTTCTTTAGCAATCATTTCTGCAATATCATCTTTCATTTCAAGTAATTCATCTGCCCAGCGGTGTAAAAGTTCTGCACGTTTATTTACAGCAGTTTCAGCCCATGATTTTTGCGCTTGTTTAGCCAACCTTATAGAATCATCAACTTCCTTTTCTGTCATAGCAGAAACTACCCCTACAACATCACCGTTTTCTGGAGAATAAACTTGAACAAATTCGTTTGAAGCACTATATCCCCATACATTATCTGTTAGAGATTTAAACATTGTTTTACTATCTACTTCTATACCCATTATTACCTCTCCCTATAAAAAATATTTTTTATAGCTTAATGACTAAAGCCGGTTTCTTCTTCAAACTATGTTTCCCTTCAATAAAACGAACAGTCCCTGATTTAGCGCGCATAACAAGTGTATGTGTCGTTCCAACACTTCCTTTGTATTGAACACCTTTTAACAACTCTCCTTCTGTAACACCCGTTGCTACAAAAATAGCATCTTCACCTTTTACAATATCATCCAAATAAAATACTGATTAACATTATAGATGTCCATTTTCACACCTTTTAATTTCTTCTTGGTTTTGTGGCAAGAACTTACCTTGAAAATCGCCACCTAAGCATTTTAAGGCAACGGCAGCTAATACCCCTTCTGGTGCTCCACCAGAACCTAGCAGAATATCTACCCTAGTATCTTCAAAACCTGTACTAATCGGACCTGCAACATCTCCGACTGGAAGAAGTTTAATTCTTGCTCCCGTATCGCGAATTTCCTGAATCGTTTTTTCATGACGTTTTCAATCTAAAATGGCAACAACCAGTTCTTCGATGTCCTTATTTTTTGCTTCTGCAACTGCTTGTAAATTATTAATAATAGGAGCATTTATATCAACTTTACCTGCCGCCTCTGGTCCTACAGCGATTTTTTCCATGTACATATCAGGAGCATGGAAAAGGTTGCCATGATCCGCCACGGCTAAAACAGCCATTGCATTCCATGTTCCAGAAGCAACGATCTCTGTTCCCTCTAATGGATCTACAGCTACATCAACTCGTGGGCCATAACCGACTCCCAGTTGCTCGCCAATATATAACATAGGGGCTTCATCCATTTCACCTTCTCCAATAACAACTGTCCCTTTCATCGGCACAGTATTAAATACATCCCTCATGCTTTGAGTGCAGCACCATCGGCTTCGTCCTTCTTCCCTCTTCCTATCCATCTTGCAGATGCCAAAGCTTCCGCCTCTGTAACACGCATCAGCTCCATCGATAAACTTATTTCCATTTCTTCTTCCCCCTATCTAGTATTAAAGCTCTTCATAACCATATATCTTAAAAAAACACAGATTTCTCTTAATAGCTTTGAACAAGTTTCTTAAGAATTTCGTCTTTAATCCCTACAGGAACGACAGCGTCACGTAGTTGTTTCTCTAGCTCCTGGCGATAAGAATTCTCTTCTTCTCTATTCCAATTAAGATATTTAGCCATATATTCAATCACCTTATTCTTCCATTCGTGAACCCAATCAATATCGAATAATAAGGCACCTGTTCTTCGAATAAAGAAATCATTCGGAGTTGTCACCATTTCTTTTTCAATACCATATACCAATGATGCAAAAACCTCTAAAGATAAACCATACTCTTTAGCATCTTCTGCTGAATCTCGAATAATTTCGTATACATATTTAATATTGGATCCATAACGTTTCACTAACTTTTTAGCTTCTTCCTCAGTTAAACCAAGTTGAATTCCTTCTTTTACTTTTTCGCGAACAAAGTTAGAGAAATTATCAGACCCACCAACATTACCGCCTGACAACGTGACACGGGCAGTTGAACATGAAGGATATCTCTTTCCCCTTTCTTCTTGAATTTGCTTACCAACAAGGTCTACTATTTTTTTAGCCATTTTTCGATAACCTGTTAATTTTCCACCTGCGATTGTAATCAACCCTGAATCGGATAAGAAAATTTCGTCTTTACGAGAAATTTCTGATGGATCTTTTCCTTCTTCATGAATTAATGGACGTAGGCCAGCCCAACTTGATTCAACATCACTTGATGTTAAATGAAGACTCGGGAACATAAAGTTAGTTGCTTTTAGAATATAATTACGATCTTCTTTAGTCATTCTTGGATGAATTGGATTCTCTTTATAATTCGTATCCGTTGTACCAACATATGTTTTTCCATCTCGCGGAATCGCAAACATCATTCTTCCATCCTTAAACGGTGTATCAAAATAAACTGCTTCTTTTAATGGGAATCGGTTACCATCAATAACTAAGTGAACACCTTTTGTTAAATGGAGGTACTTTCCTTTTTTGGAGTTATCTTCTTCACGTAACGTATCTACCCACGGACCAGCAGCGTTCACAATCTTTCTTGCATAAATCTTTTTGATTTTTCCTGAGATCTGGTCAACAACCTGAACACCCACCGCTTTTCCGTTATCATAAATAAATGTTTCAGCTTTTGCATGGTTTACTGCTATCACACCGCGATTAACCGCTTCTTTTATAACTTCTAATGTCAACCGAGCATCATCTGTTCGATATTCAACATAAACCCCTGAACCCTTTAAACCCTCTTGACGTAATAAAGGTTCTTTCGCTAATGTTCCTTTATGATTTAACATTTTGCGACGTTCAGATCTTTTAACACCTGCTAAAAAGTCATAGACTTTTAACCCAATTGATGTAGAGAATTTACCGAACGTACCATTTTTAAAAATCGGAAGCATCATCCATACTGGTGTCGTCACATGTGGTGCATTTTCGTAAACAATGGCACGTTCTTTTCCTACTTCTGCAACTAATTTTACTTCCAATTGCTTTAAATAACGAAGTCCACCATGCACTAACTTGGTAGAACGACTGGATGTTCCTGCAGCAAAATCCTGCATTTCAATTAACCCTGTTCTTAACCCGCGTATCTGTGCATCTAGAGCAATCCCTGCCCCAGTAATTCCTCCACCGATTACAAGTAGATCTAATGGTTGATTTTCCATTTCGTTTAAATACTGCATTCGTTTTACACTTGAAAAATTTTTTTCCATAGAATTTCATCCTCTCATTTTTATCTATCTTTTAGTGCTTCCCTTATAAGAATGTAAAATATACCAAATACAATAAGTAAGACTTTTACTATGCTCGCCAAACATATATGGCTCATTTTTGTAATAAAAAAGAGGAGACCACAACACTACCTGCGAATAAACCTTTCGCAAAATGTTGTGGTCTCCTCATAATCTCAGACCTTCATCTATTAACTTGTTTGACAAACATATTTTTCATCTTAAGTGATTTGATACTGATTATATACATTCCCCAATTATCTTACAAGTGGAAATTTGAATTATTTTAAACAGGCTGTTCTTCTTTTTTAACTTTTTTTACTGATGGTTTAAATCCAATTGTTGCTTCTACAGCCTTCTGCCAACCATTATATAACTGATTACGTTGTTCTTCACTCATTGTTACTTCAAATGAACGATCAACTTTCCAGTTTTGCGCAATTTCTTCGCGATCTTTCCAGAATCCTACTGCCAGACCGGCTAAGTATGCCGCACCAAGTGCTGTTGTTTCGTTCACAACCGGACGCTCAACTGGGACATTTAGAATATCACTTTGGAATTCCATTAAGAAATTATTTTTTACAGCTCCACCGTCAACACGTAGTTTCTTTAATTTAATGCCTGAATCCGCCTCCATTGCTGTTAGAACATCTTTTGTTTGGTATGCAAGTGATTCAAGTGTTGCACGAATAAAGTGCTCCTTTGTTGTTCCACGTGTTAACCCAAATACTGCACCACGTGCATCGCTATCCCAATAAGGTGTTCCTAACCCAACAAATGCTGGTACTACATATACACCATCTGTAGATTCAACACGTGTTGCATATTCCTCACTCTTTGAAGCATTATCAATCATACGAAGTCCGTCACGAAGCCATTGAATCGCTGAACCAGCAACAAAAATACTGCCTTCTAATGCATATTCTACTTTTCCATCAATTCCCCAAGCAATTGTTGTTAATAGTCCGTTTTGAGATGGAACCGCTTTTTCACCTGTATTCATTAACATAAAGCAACCTGTCCCATACGTGTTCTTTGCCATTCCTTTTTCATAGCATGCTTGACCAAATAATGCTGCTTGTTGGTCGCCAGCAACACCTGAAATCGGCACTGCTTCACCAAAGAAATTATAGTCTGTTGTATGGGCATAGACTTCAGAAGAAGAACGAACTTCAGGAAGCATAGATTTAGGCACATCTAAGATTTCGAGTAATTCATCATCCCATTTTAAATCATAGATATTGTACATCAGTGTTCTTGAAGCATTTGTATAGTCAGTCACATGTGCTTTTCTACCAGATAGTTTCCAAATTAACCATGTATCAATTGTTCCGAATAACAGATCACCGTTTTCTGCTTTCTCCCTTGCACCCTCAACATGATCAAGAATCCATTTTACTTTTGTACCAGAGAAATAAGCATCAATTAATAACCCAGTTTTGCTTCTAAAAAGATCATTATAACCTTTTGCCTTTAGATCTTCGCAAATTTCCGCTGTTTGTCTAGATTGCCAAACAATCGCATTATAAACTGGTAACCCAGTTCTTTTATCCCAAACAACTGTTGTCTCACGTTGATTTGTGATACCAATACTAGCAATTTCCTTTGGATCAATCTCTGTTTTTATTAGAACCTCAGCAATAACTGCTAAAATAGAAAGCCAAATTTCTTGAGCATTATGCTCCACCCACCCCGGTTTTGGAAAATGTTGTGTAAACTCCTTTTGAGCACTATCAACAATTTCCCCATCTTTGTTAAAAAGAATGGCTCTAGAACTTGTTGTTCCTTGGTCTAAAGATAAAATATACTTTTTTTCCATAATGAATACCTCCGATAATGTATTAAGTTTAAATAAAATTACTAAAGTTATTAGAAAAATAATCAAAAAAGCATTATAATTTTTAGTGGAAAGTTTTTTCTTTTTTAGAGAGTAGTGTTTTCATTAGCTCTTCTATGATGCTACTCTCTTCGTTTTTTTTACTTCTGAAAATTTACCAGCAGTAACTCTTGCAATTAGTACTACAGCAACTAGTACGCCAACAAACATATACAACGCTGTCATAGAACCACCTTCATAAAGAGCTTGATGAAATTTAGCTCCTAAAACACCACCAATAATTGGTCCAACAACTGGAATCCAAGCGTATTTCCAATCTGAAGAACCTTTTCCTGCAATCGGAAGCAAAAAATGTGCGATACGTGGTCCTAAGTCACGAGCAGGATTGATTGCATATCCTGTTGTCCCACCAAGTGAAAGACCAATTGCTACGATAAAGAAACCAATGATTAACGGATTCAATCCTTCAGTAAATTCATTTGCACCAATTGCTAAAATACCAAATACTAAAACGGCTGTTCCGATAATCTCACTAATTAAGTTAGCAGGTGTGTGACGAATCGCAGGACCCGTAGAGAATACTGCTAATTTTAAACCGGCATCTTCTGTCGCCTTCCAATGTGGTAGATAATGCAGCCAAACAACAACAGCCCCCAAGAAAGCCCCGATCATTTGTGCAGTAACATACATTGGTACGTCAGACCAAGGAAAGGCTCCAATTGAAGCTAAACCAATTGTTACAGCTGGATTAATATGAGCACCGCTTATACTACCAACTGCATAAACTGCAAAGGCAACCGCAAGTCCCCAGCCCATCGTAATAACAATCCAACCAGAATTTTGTGCTTTCGACTTGTTTAGAACAACTCCGCCTACAACACCTCCTCCAAATACAATCAATATCATTGTTCCAATTAGTTCTCCTAGAAAAGTTGTCATGTAATAACCCCCTATTAAAATATATGAAAAAATGTAATTTCTTACATTTTATCTTCAACAAATATAAAAAGGCAGCTTAATATACCAAAGGAGATAGTTACTCCTCTTTTGATACATTAGGCTGCCCTCTCAATGAACTCATTAGCAACTTTATTAACTTATAGTTTATTATATATTATATTTTTAAAATTGCAATCGCTTTCATATTTTTCCATTTTTGTTCTCTTGCAATCTATGAAACTTGGATATACTGTACTACCACTCTAAAAAAGGTTCTTGAAGATGAACTCATAGAATATTTAACAGCTATTTTTTGTTTTAAGTTTTATCTTGAATGTTGACTTATTCGTAGGATTTCAAATATGCACGGAATACCGGAATACTTAAACAAAAGGGCACCGACCCATTCCGTTAGCAAAACTGGCCTCCACACCTTGGATAGGCATGACGAAGGAATGAGAGGTCATATTTTATGACCCGTTGAGACATGGGAGGGAAAGCCTCCAGGGGCGGCGTGGAGAATGTGCATTATATGGTAGAATATGGAGTTTTATATTACTCCTTTATTTCACTATGCCTTCACGAAGCCAAAATGATCTGAACTCATTTCATTAATCATATTTTAGGATACCAAGGGTAATGAAATCCTGCGAATTAGTGAGCATTTAAGAGATATACATATCTATCTGAGGGAGTTTAAGTACATTTCTTCACAGTCTCACACTAATTATTTTACATAAATATCAAATATTATTAAGACGTCTTATTCAATTAGCCCGATTGTTGAATAATTCAATAACTTCTTTTATTACTAAATTGTACTTACAGGTAAACGGATATACGGTAAATACGCTTCAGTTACTCATACAGACAATTGTATTAATTGCAATAATAGAGGAAAAGGTGCGAAGACTAGCAAAAAGATAAGGTCAAATAAGAGTTAATTAAATGTATCATGTATACAAATCTAGTTTACATAATCGGATGTTATCGGCACATAAAAAAGGATCTTCGCTTGGAAGATCCTCTTAGCTGTTTGTTCAATTAAAGCGCCCGATTGTTGAAGATCATTATATTGATGCTGTACTACTCTGCAGAAAAGCCCCCAATAATTGAAAAAGCAGAATTAGAATTATACACTAAACCCATAAAAACTTATGTATCCTCGTTTCTGATTTTATAAGATCTTTTTCTCTAAGCTCTTTATTGCTTTTTTTAACTTCCTCTAAGATAATGGGTTCAAGTCATAATGTGTAAGTTATTGGAACCAAACACCATTGCAATATTAGTAATTTTTGGGATGTTTTCCAGCAATCAACTAGATCACTTGGGGTAGTAAGGGGGAAAGAGCATAAAATGGGTGTTTGATCATATAACAAATCACCTGTACTTAATTTTATTCCAGTTAAAACAAACATCAAAACCCTCATATCCCTCGTAAATTTATAGCATAAGTAAATAACGTAGTACCTGATGCCTACTGTAAGAAATGTACTTATTATCTCTTTCTAGTTTACTAAACATAATACTTCCCTCAAAAATTGCAACAATAAAGGAAGCCACCACCTTTGTATCAATGTCAGGATTTAACTCTCTGTTTTGAATACCTTCTTCTATAATCTCTTCAATCATGTTGAGAAATGTATGGAAAACTACAAGCGCTTTTTTCCTTAAAAGTGGATTCGTATCATCACTGTCTACGGCAGTATTTAGTAATGGACATCCCCCTTTTACTGGTGGATTATTTACCACATCTTCATATACATCAAACAAAGAACCAATTTTTTCTAATGCTGTATTAGCATGAAGGATCGCTTCAGTAAAGTGTTTAGATACAGTATCAATAGCGTAATCAAATGCCTCTAAAGCAATCTCATCTTTACTTTTAAAATTGCGGTAAATTCCACCCTTTTGTAGACCTGTAGCCTCCATAATGTCATTCATTGAACAGCCAGCATACCCCTTTTGATTAAACAATTCTGCTGATTTTAGGACAATGTGTTTCCGAGTTTGCTCACCTTTTCGCATAATATCCTCCATTATTGTTGTTGAAAAATTGTAACATGTTTTAGTTGTACATTAACATATAATGAGTTACCTTAGAAGAGACCGAATGGTCTTTTTTAAGAAAAAAAGACACTAATAGGAGGTGTTGTGAGAAATTCTATTTGATTGGCATGTAACATCCTTATCATGTTATTAACCCCAGTTATGAAATCAACCTGAAAAAAATTAATTAAACTAAGGAGAAAAATATGCATAACATTATTATTCCTGATAGTAAAGTAGCAAAAGAAGCAACTCAATTAGTTTACGAGATTTCTCCAGAATTTCTTTATAATCATTGTTTACGAACATATGCTTTTGGTGATGCGTTGGGAAAAAAATATGGATTTAAATATGATCAGGAGTTATTCTATCTCGCCTCTGTCTTACATGATATTGGTCTTACAGAGCAAGTTTGTTGTAAACATTCATTTGAATATGAAGGTGCTGATCATGCTGAGAAGTTCCTTCGCTCTCATAGTTTTTCACAAGACAAAATTGATGTGGTACGCGAAGCGATTATTCTGCATACATCAGAAATTGCTGAAGAAAAACAACCAGAAATTGCTTTAGTTCATTTAGGAGCAGGAATGGATATAGTTGGGTTACGTATAGAAGATATTTCAGAGGAAACCTTTAATTACATAATTGAAACCTATCCTCGATTAGGTTTCAAAAAATCTATGATTGAACTCATTAAATATGATTCTAAACTTAAAAATGCTCAGCAACAACCAAATAATTTGAGTTCTTCTATGCTTCGTATGGGTTTTGTAGATTGGGTTATGAATGCACCTTTTAAAGAATAGAAAAAAGTAACCCCAGATATACAAGGTTATACATGAAAACCTGTATATTCTGGGGTTCTTAAATTGTTATAATATTCCACTATTGCGCCGGAGCTTCACAGATTCAAAAGAACTGCATGGGCTGCGTTATTGTTGCTTGCGTGGAAAACGAAATGTTCAAAAACAAGCGTTACTTACAGCAGCTTACCAATACATGAAGATAGATTACCCTAAACCTAGCTAATATAAGCTAGGTTTAGGAGAGTCTTTTTCATATTTTAGGTTCAAGATGAAGCATGGTGATTCCTTCAGGTTTCAACATGGCAATAAAAGGCTGAAAGGCTTCCAGAGTAGGAAATTGTTCGGCTGCTTGAAGGGCACTTTTCATGTCCGACCAGTACACCAAGTCGATCCACCCAGGTTCGCTGACGTCCTTTAATAACATTCTTGCTTCAAAACTGGAGAAATGCTCCTGTATAACAGGATTAGTTTCTCTAACCGCTTTGATCAACAATTCAGGATTGATTCCATCCTTCAGTTGAAATCGAACCAACTCTATTGTGTTTGGATTCTTCAAGGTTTCGATCATCCCAGCTTGTTCTTCAATGTTTAGATGGAGAAAAGTCATTTCTTTTTCCTCAATGCTTTGTATAAACGGTTGTGTTTCTGGTAAAGTCATCACAGATTCCTTCGCGTTTTTAGCTGATTCCAGGTCTGACCAGTAGACAATGTCAACCCACTGATCGGTGGTTTTCGAATAAAACAAGGTACGCGTGTTAAATCCCGGGAAGCTTTGCAAGGCCCGGTCTGCTTGATGAGAAAGCTTGATAAAGTCGTCTGCTTGTGCACCTTCTTTCAATTTAAAGATGACGAGTTCTACCACTTTAGGATGATTCATTGCTTAACGCTTCCTTTCATTTATAATTTGAAATGTCAGGTTGATCATATCATTTAATAGTGTCATTCTATGTCACCTTTATATGTTAAAATAAAAATAAAAAAAGGTTAAGGTGGGATAATGGTGAATAAGTCGCAACGCTTGATTGAAATTTTGATGACCATCAACTCCAGAAGAAAATTCACCATTAGAGAGCTTACAGAACAATTCCAAGTGTCAAAAAGGACTATTTTAAGAGATTTGCAGGAATTGAGTGAATTAGGAGTTCCGCTATATTCGGAGTTGGGTGTTTACGGCGGATATCGATTGCTGAATGATCGCATGTTGCCCCCTATTCATTTTACCGAGAAAGAAGCAGCCGCTTTGTTTTTCGTGTCCGAATCGTTAAGGAATTATCGCAAATTGCCCTTTGAAACAGAAATTGAAACGGCATTGAAAAAGTTTTATCATTACTTACCTCCAGACAGTCAAGCTCAAATTGATCGGCTACGCTCCAAAATCATGTTTTTTGTACCCACCCGTCAACTTGAAACCCCCTTTTTGGCTGAGTTGCTCGAAGCCGCGATCGATCAGTATATTGTTACAATCACTTACGAATCTGAAAATGGAAAAAGCAAAAGAGATATTCAGTGTATCGGTGTTTATACGATGAATGGTTTTTGGTATTGCCCGGCGTATTGTTTCCAATCACAACAATACCGCGTCTTTCGGGTTGATCGTATTCAATCCTTGGTTCCTACCAAAGATCAAAGCAAAAAAATGGACATGGATCAGTTTCAGATTAAAGATTGGGTACATCTTGACGATGGTGAACAGGAGTTGGAGCTGAGTGTCTTGCTTACTCAAAGAGGTGTACTCAAATGCAAGTCAGATGTGTGGCTATCTGAAGGTCTGATCATCCATCAAGACGGTTCAGGAAGAATTCAAAGGAAAATGGCGTTTTCGTACGTTCCATGGGTTGTACAATATATGATTGGCTGCGGCAGTGAAGCGATTGTAAAACAGCCTACTATTGTCAGGGAACTGATTATAAAACAAATTGAGGAAATACGAAATATTTATATGGAGGAGGGAGAAATCATTGAAACTAAAAAACATCGGTAAGGTCAGCGAGGTTTGGCTTAAAGAAATCGGCGTTTTTCATTATAATGATTTGAATGAAATGGGAGCGGTGGAAGCGTTTAAAAGAATCAAGCAAAAACGACCCAGCGTATCGTTAAATCTCCTTTACGCACTTGAAGGAGCGTTGTGGGGAGTTCATTATCTTGAGCTTGACAGACAAATCAGGGAACAATTAAAACGAGAATATGAAAAAGGAATTATCACAAAAAGCATGTCTAAGAAAGACAATAGCTTTGATAATGCCAGTCATTGAAGCCTTAAGCATCTTTGTTTTTGGATAACCCATGAAATATGGGGTCCAAAGCAAATCACACGCATTTTGTACGCTAAGACAATTTCAACACAAATGTTGCTTTGAAAGTTTGATCAATAATACCTCACAAGCCAGCATTTTACGATGAATAAAAAGAATCCATTTTGAAAAAAAGATTAAAATGGATTCTTTTCTAGCAGATTTAAGTTTCGGTTTTATAAAAAAG
>JBNJJO010000028.1:0-65037 GCA_051750265.1 Bacillota bacterium
GTCTTCTTCGTCTTCTTCGTCTTCTTCGTCTTCTTCGTCTTCTTCGTCTTCTTCGTCTTCTTCAGGTTCATATTCTGCTTTACTGCCTTCTACGTATTCAACTTTCACTTTATCCTCGTCACTATTTTCTTCTAATAATGAATCTAAACCAAATTTTCTTGCTTCTTGATATGTTGAATCTTCACTTAAGGCAACGCCTTCTTGAAAATCGATCTCGATTATTGCTTTTCTTAATTCACTTGCCATGTCGATTCCTCCTAAAAATAATATAATTGCTGACTTCTTTCTACCACAAAGTAATCAATCACTTCATAAAAACGTTCATTTTCATTTATTTCTTTAACCTTGTTTTTCTATTAACAAAAAAAAAAAGATTATAAAAAATAATTGGATAAAAGAACCGTTTTATATTATTTTTTTGGGCTTAATTGAACTTACTAACTTAATATCTCAATAACTACCTTATTTATGGCAACAGTCTACTAATAATTGAAAACAAATTATAGACTTTTTTCATTAAGTCCTAAAAAGCAAGGTAAGTATATCTCTTCCATTGAGTTTTTAAACTAAATACATAGTAATAATTTATGTAAGGTTAGATTAATTGGTAAGGTACAACTTAATCAACTTATGAAGCAATCTTCAAATTCAACGTCTGTCTAATGTGATACTTTCTTATATAATATATATTCTAAAAAGAAGTTTATTACAGTTATTTACATATCGTTCAATCTTACACTATGGAAGCGAAAACAATAACCTGAACATTCCAGGTTATCCATTTTCAGTTAGTAGAAATGCAGGAATGACTTTGAATGGCCTACGTTTCTCCTCTGTATAGAGATTGTCATTAAAATTATATTTCTGGTGTTTTACTTACTGTCCTTCTATTACTTTACAAGGAAATTTACTATAGCACTTTCCGAAACAACAATTAGACCTCCACATACTTAGTGTATATGGAGGTCCTATTATCTGTTTGATGTTAAACCAAAAACACCTAGTTACTTTTTATTAATTCCCTTTAATTAAATGAATTTGAATAGGTCGATTCGCATAAAGTGTAAATTCTGGGGTCTATTGGTCAGACCCCTTTCATAAGCATCAAATCAAGATAGAGCTGACATTTTTGATTAAAGTCTGAAAAATTAATCGTTGTGAGTTCAGTTATTTGTTTTATACGATAATTTAACGTGTTAGGATGAATAAACATTTGTTCTGCAGTAGGCTTAAGTTTACAGTTGTTTACTAAGTAATATTCAAGTGTTTTTAGTAATTCTGTTTGACTTTCGCGGTCTTTCGCTTTCAAAATTTGTAAATTTTTATTTAGATAATTGCTTTTCTTGTTTTTATCGTTTATTGCATCAAGATAACGGAAGATCCCCAACTTATCATATTCGTATGGAACATTTTCCTGTGTGCCTAGCTTTTCTGCAATATCTACAACTTCAAGTGCTTCTTCATAACTTGAATGAAGCGATACTAAATGCTGATACTCATTGCCAATTCCAATATAGATATTCGAATAACGTTTCTCATCAAAATTCGTTAATAGATTTTCAACGATTTGTAGCCCTGCTGCTACTGGTGAATATTTAAGAGAGTAGCATCCCACTATAATAACGATATTGGACTGATTAATTACTACATGACTCGTTTTGTCCTTTAAATTCAGGTAGGACCTAATCGTTTCTTTTAACTCCTCAACAAGCTCTTCTTCCGCATTTATGGCATTAACCACCATAACACTGAAAATAGATGGCAGGACGATATCCAACTGTGTAGCTTCCCATCTTAACTCCTTTTCACTCTTAAACCCATTATTAATCGCTTTTCTAAATAAATGCTCGATTTCTTCTTCCTTTTGCTGCTTAATTTTATTCTTTTTATAAATGATTTTCCCAACATGAAAAGAAGTTTCGTATAATAACTCCATTTCTTCCTCTGTAAGCTTCTCATCAATTTCCTGCACCCAAATATATCCCATAATAGTATCTTTATATTTGGCACTCACTACAACACGTTGGTTTAATCCTATTTCCTTCATTTCTTTAATTCGAAAAGGTGTCGGAATCGTCTTAAGCTGATCAATGATTCCAGTTTCAACAAACTTCTCAAATATAGTTAACGGACATTTTTTTGAAAAGATCGTTTGCTGATTTGCCAAATCAAAATGATTAACATAATAGGAATTGTAAGCTAATAGGAAAAAATGATCACTTTCAAGAATAACCGGTTTTTTTAAACTATTACTTATTTGATCAATGATTTCATTTATATCTGATAAAGAGATGATTTGTTCTAATAACTCGTTCATGCACTATCTCCTACATGGTTTTACTCTTATCATACTTTGCAAATGGATGATTGTATAGTTGGTTTGTCAGGAAATCTTCCAAGGTTTAGCGATTCTATCGGAGATCCAGTGTGGGCTTTATGACAATCAGGTGGATCTTGGATATCCCAGCACCTATACAAGATTTATCAAAGTACAGTGGAGTAAATAGAAATAGTATTAGTCAGTTAACACAATCGGATGATTATCGTCCTTCAATAAAGAATGGGCAAAAGATCATTAAGAATTATTTAAAGAAATTATACAACTTTACATTAAGCCTCTAATCAGCAAAAAAAGGTTTGGTCCTAAAAAGTACCAAACCTCTTTTTTGCAAAAGTTAATGAACTGCGCCTTAAGATGTTGTATACCTTCTATCCTTTTTAATCAAGACAGTGTTATCTTTTATATTTTGAAAAATCGGGTTAGCTTAGGTAATGGTACCAATTTAGATAGATTTATGTCACTTTCATTTGCCTTTCTTTTGACTCGTCCAAAGAAGGTATTCAAAAACTCCTCCCATACAGCCGATATTGTCTGTTTGTTTTTTGCATCTTCCTTAAGCATTTGTATAGATAAGTTCAACGCCTCATCTAAATGGAGCAAAGATTGTTTTAACTGATTTATGATTTGCTTATCTTTTTCAGACACACGCTCCCCTCCTCTCATCATTTTCAGATCTATTCCGCAATATCTTCAACCATTTCATTGTACTCTATAACAAATTGATGATTCACATGTCTTTTCATACGTTCAACTTTAACTTCAGCCACCATGTCTTCAAGTCCTTCTTTTGCTGAAACGATGAAGAAACGCATTTGTCGTGATACTTGTCCAACTAGTGGTTTTAATGTTTCTTTTGCAACAGGCATCAACGTTGAAGCAGCTACAATAATTACAGAACCAACTATGACTCGATGAAGATTAATTTGAAACATTACACTTCCTCCTTATTATTCATTTTCTATGAGTAAAATCTTTAACCTGCCATAGCAAGTTGTTCTTTTTGTAACAATTTCTTTGGAGCTTGAATCACTTTAATCACAGACTTTGAAAGGAATGCGGACATACCTCCAACAAGAATGATTGGTAGCCAATTTGTCAATGGTATAGCACTTGTTTTAAAAATTATGCTTAAACCTGGAATATAGATTGAAGAGAGTAGCGCAAGTGATGATACCCCTAAGGCTCCAATTAGGAAACGATCTTTAGACCAATCTTTCACTGTTTCAGTTTGACCTTCTTTCCTCCATGAGAATGTTTGAATGAGTTGCCCTGCTACAAGAGCTGCAAAAGCAGTTGTCTGTGCAACAGCTATTGATGCCCCCATTGACAGGCTAGTTACAAACAATCCTAAGGAACCAAGTCCTAACAAAAGTCCTCTAGTAATAACTTGTTGATAGAGTTCTTTATCTGCAATTTCTTGTCGTTTTCTTTCCTTCATTTTGTTTCCTGGATTAACTGCAAGCACCATAGCTGGTAATGCATCAGTTATTAAATTCATGAGTAAAATTTGAATAGGAACTATTGGAAGTGGAAGTCCTGCAATGACAGCAGTACTTGTGACAATAATTTCGGCTAAATTTCCACATAATAAACAGCCTAATGCTTTTCTAATATTTCCAATGATTGTTCTGCCTTCTTTTACACCATCAATTATAGAACCAAAATGATCTTCCTTAAGTACGATATCCGCTGTTTCTTTCGTTAATTGAGTTCCAGACCTACCCATGGCAATTCCAACATCGGCCTTCTTAATGGCAAGTGAATCATTTACCCCATCACCTGTCATTGCTACGATATACCCTTTATTCTGTAAAGTTGTTACGATACGAAGCTTATGATTTGGTGTTACACGAGCATAGATTTTAATGTCATCTATTATTTTCTCGAATTCTGAATCAGTAAGCTGATCTAGCTGTTCTCCCGTAATCACCTGATCATATGAATATCCAATACCAATTTGCTTTGCAATGGATAAAGCGGTTATTGGATGGTCTCCTGTAATCATGATTGGAGTGATCCCTAGATTTATTGCTTCTTGAATGTTATCTTTAACCTCTTCCTTTGGAGGGTCAATTATTCCAACGATTCCAATATAAGTTAAGTCATTTTCTATTTGATTATGGCACTCTTCATCTTTTCTTAGCTTGCGAAAAGCAAATCCTAAAACTCTAAGTGAATCATCAGCATATTTCTCTGCTCGCTGTAAAATTGACTCTCTCATAATCTTAGTTAGCGGAACTTTTTTTCCATTTACTTGCACATTTTTGCAACAAGCTAAAATCTTTTCAATTGAACCTTTAGTCAGAACATAGCAATCCTTATGTTCAGGTGTTTGGCGACATGCAACTGTCATCATTCCACGGTCTGAATCAAAAGGTACCTCATATTCTCGCTTCCATTCTGATAGATTCTCTACGAAAGAAGGATATTTTCTAGCAACAGTAAGCAAAGCCCCTTCTGTTGGGTCACCTTTCACAATCCAGCGTCCATTTTCCTGTTCGATTGAAGAGTTATTACACAAGACTCCTATACGTAATAGATGTTCAAAGTCTTGGATAGATAGATCTTCACTTATCTGGATTTCCCCTTCAGGGCTATACCCGTCTCCAGTAACATCAAATTCATGCTTAAAAGTTGCCATTTTTTTAACTGTCATTTCATTTTTTGTCAATGTACCCGTTTTATCTGAGCAAATAACATTGACTCGCCCAAGTGTTTCAAGGGCTGATAACTTTCGAGTTAAGGAGTCTTTCTTTGCCATTCGAAGGATCCCTGCTGTAAGAGCTATTGTAATGGTAACTGGTAATCCCTCTGGTATTGCTGATGCTGTTAAAGCTAGTGAGGTTGTCATCATACTTGTCAAAGGAATACCACGTATTAAACCAGCTAAGAAAACAATTCCTCCAACAACAAGTGCACCTTTCATAAAGGCCTTGCTGATTTGAGTAACTTGCTTTTGTAATGGCGTTTCTTTCTCTTCATGATCGGCTAACATCATAAAAAGTCGGCCAATTTCAGTTTGATTTCCAGTTTGGACGACAACTGCTTTGCCTTTCCCTCTTGTTACATGTGTTCCCATATACAACATATTAGCACGATCAGTGATAGGAACTTTCTCATCAATTGACTGTATACTCTTCTGTACAGGTAGAGATTCACCAGTTAGAGTTGATTCATCAACTTCTAAGTTCCAGGTCTGAATGATCCGTAAATCTGCCGGTACTCGTTCACCAGATTCTAGTTCAACAACATCTCCTGGCACTAGCTCCTCTGCAGAAACTTCATATGTATTCCCATTTCGGAGTACTTTGCATTTAGGTGGAACAAATTTAGTCATCGTCTGAACCGCCTGCTTTGCTTTTCGTTCCTGAAAAGTTCCGATCCCCGCATTCATTAATAAAATTGTACCCATCGCAAAACCGTCAAACATATGACCTGTAAAAATACTAATAAGTGCGGTTATTCCTAATATAGCCATTGCAAATTCTTTAAATTGGCTGATGTATGCTTTAATCCAATGCTCACCTGGTTTTGATTGGAGTTTATTTTTTCCGTATGTTTTTGTCCATTTCTTTATAGACTTTTCGTCTAGCCCTGACAATGAACTAGAATGAAACCGATTAAAAATTTCGTCTGAAGTAAATGCATGCCAAGCAACTTCATCTTGCTGACCTTCTTCTTTCCCAAGCTTTATTTTCGGCATCATTATCTTTTCACTTTTATGCTTAGCATGTGTTAAAAAGCTTAATATTAGGCTGTCTCCAATTAATGCAAGTAATGGGGCTGATACAAAAGATGTTAATGCAATCGAAGGTCCGATTAAATTCCAAGCCCTAGTTGTAGTAACATGTTTCTTTATCATCAGTTTTATCTGCTGCGACATTTTCAAACTCTCAGATAAATCATTTAGCTTGCTTACTTCAATTGTTTGGTAATAGGAAACTAGTTTGTGTTCTTGTGGAGAATTATTATTACCCTGAATAAATAATACTTCTTCACGAGTCTTATGCTTTACCTCTTCTAAAGATAAAACTTTAACATGAGGGAAAATCTCCTCCAACCTATTATTCAGTATACCTTGAGAAACAACTATGTTTGTGCCTTTAGGTAGCGTTTCAATAAAACCTACAATATTTTTATTCATTGTGCCATTCTTTTCAAAAAGCAGGGAATCTTTCTCAAACAGAACAGTATTGATTTGGGATAATTGATACATTGATCCATTTTGGGGCATTACCAAGCCCCCTTCTTGTGCCATCAGTTCTGCCTGACTCCAAGAATATTCAGCAGAAACAATTGCTGGTCTAGGATTAGCTGTTAATAATACCCCTAAAGCCACAAGCGGGTTACGAGTAATAGCCAATGTAGCAAGAGAAGCTATGATTCCTAACGTTCCAGCCCTTTTCGAATATCGATGTATTTCAGGTGAGACAGTTGGCTCATCTAACCAGTTATTACGGACTTCATCTCTCCTTTTCCAATTTAAGTATTGAAGCAGTGACAGTCCTGCTAGAACAACAAGATTTTCTCGAACTAAAGCCAATGCAAGAGAACTAGCACCTAATACAAAATCTACTAAGGCACCTTGCCTATTTTGCATTTGTTGAATTCCACGACGAAAAAAAGGATACCCAGTTGCAACAGCAAACGCGCTGCTTAAATAAAAAAGAACAGGGTGGCGGGCTAATGCTGATCGACCCCAAAAAAGTTGTTTTATCCCTAATGCGCCCAAACCAGCTACAGACAATGTTAATGGCAAAGGTACATTCACCTTATGCTCTTGTTGTTTAGGCATGGTTGGGTTAAACGGTAAAACATTTGCCATTTCTGTAGTTGCAGCAACTTGTTCTTCCACATCTTGATCAGTCTCAAAACATATACCCTCTTTATTTTGATGATCAAGCTTCCATGCTACTTCTTCAAACTTCATTAAGAGTGGTAGAAGTTGATCAACTGAGATTAGCTTTTCATTATAATTAAGAAGAATACAACCTCTAGATAATGATGTTTTAACAGAGGTAACACCTTCTATCGTAGAAAATATTTCTACAAATTTTTCAGCACGTTCTGGATTTTCATAGATCCCATAGAGTTCCATGCGAAGTCGACCTGGTATTATATGGTAATACCTTTTTTTCATGTCAAGAATCATATCAGCACCCCCTTTGTAAATTTATTGTAAATATTATTTTGCATAAGGTATATTTTAGTCATTTTTAATGAATTTATACGTGAAAAAAATTTTTTCCCCTCGGATAAAATCTTGAACAGTGGTAATAATGTAAATTAATTGTCTACTATATTGGAGGTTAAAAACATATGAAAAGATTCTTTTCACTTTCTAATCCATTTGGAATTGTATTAACGGCAGCAACACTAATCTTAACCGTTTCTCCTGAAGCAAGAAGAGGAACAAAGAAGTTATTAGTTAAAGGGGTTGGCTCTGCATTATCATTAGGAGATCAAATCAAACATTTAACTACTAGTACTAGGTTACAATTATCCTCTTTCATGGAAGAAGCAAAGCATGAAAAAGAGACAATGGAATTACCAAATATGAAAGAAGCTATGTTTGAAATGAAAGAGAGAGGAATGGAAAAATCAAAAGAAACGATTCATCAAGCAAAAGAGACTTTCGGTAACATATTTTCTGAGCCAAAAGAGACTTCGATGCAATCTTCTACACCTTTTAATGTTATGAATGACCATTCCCTTAAACAAAAGATGAGTGAGATAGAAAATCAATTACACTAAGGGATTAAAAAAAGAAAAGGTAAACAGCCTGAGTACGAATAATCAATGTACTCAGGCTGTTCTTTTTTTCTTGAATTATAGATAAGCAATGATAACTTCAATTTTCATCTAATAATGAGTTGTCCTATTTGGTTACCTAATTGACGCCCTATTTGCCAACCTAAGAGACCACCGATAAGTGATCCGAATATTGTTCCCAATCCCGGGAGAATACCTGATCCTATAGCTGCACCGAAAGATAAGCCAGCTGCAAAGCCAAAACCTCCTGTTATATTTTTTGTTGTAGACCTACTGTATTCTTTCCATGTAAGCTTCCCTCTTACTAAAGAAAACGTATCTTCTATTTGAGCTAGACCGCCTGATAAAACACCTGACATTGTATTAGCCACTACCATAATCTTCACCTACCTTTTTAAATAGAATGCCCTAAAAATAATGATTATAATATACATTTACAGTTTTATATAATTTCCTATAAAACATGTAACTTAGATAAATCTATTGCATATTAATTTTACATTAAATTAATACTAGACTTAATAAATGGCTGTTTTCGTATAGATTGTTGTTTTTCGTATAATGTACTATTTACTTATTTAGTTATGCGTTGTGCTCTTTTCTAAAAATAACTTTAAAATTTTCTCTAAATAATGGTTAAAGTCCTACTGGAAAAAATCCTAAAGCCGATTTTTTCTAAGTATAGAACAACAAACTTTTAGAAAAGAGCCTAATAAATTAACACATTAAAGGTAAATGCTGGTGAAGTTAAAATAATTTAGTTTATTTAACATTAAGGGAATTCTTATTTATACTATCAGAATTTATATCTTATGGATGATAGTATAAGAAAAACTAAGACTTTCGCCATAAGGACTTGGTGATAAGCCAAATTTTTCTAATAAAATCTTCTTTTAAGGATGGGTATTTGCAATGGAAGAAACTTCTACTAGGGACTCCACAAAACAATTAGAAGACTACGCTAATTATAATAATCGTGAATTAAGTTGGTTAGCATTTAATCAACGTGTGCTGGAGGAGGCAATGGATGAAAATAATCTTTTGCTAGAGAGGTTTAAATTTCTTTCGATTTTTAGTTCCAATTTAGATGAATTTTTTATGGTTCGGGTAGCAGGATTAAAAGATCAAGTCAAAGTAGGATTTAAAAATCCTGAAAATAAAGTTGGTTTGACGCCTAAAGAACAATTATCACGTATTTCCAAAAAAACACATGAAATGATTGAATTACAATATCGGACATACAACGAATGTCTTCTCCCTGCACTGGAGATTGAAGGTGTTTCCATCATTTCAATTAATAAAGCAAGTGAAGAGCAACTTGCCTTTTTGGAAGCCCAATTTGACGAAGAAATCTTCCACGTATTAACTCCTATGGCTATCGATGCCTATCACCCATTTCCAAAGTTGTTAAGTAAAAGTCTAAATTTAGCAATTGTCATCAAGGAAAGTAGACAAGAGGGCATGAAAATTGGACAATCCAATGGCAAATTAGCGATCGTACGTGTACCCTCAGTACTTGGGCGTTTTGTGGAGTTACCAAGTCACCTTGAAAAAAGGGAATTTATCTTATTAGAGGATGTCATTTCCCACTTTATCCATAAATTATTTAAAGGGTTTGTTATGAAAAGTGTTACCCCTTTTCGCATTACAAGAAATGCGGATCTAACGATTGATGAAGAAGGGGCAAGAGATTTCTTACATGTCATCGAGAAAGAATTAAAGAACCGAAAATGGGGCGATGAAGTTCGACTTGAAATTCAAGGTCACAATCACGACCAAAATGTATTGAAGTACTTACAGGAAGAGCTTGAAATCCATGAAAAGGATACATACGTGATTACTGGACCATTGGACTTAACCTTTTTATCCTCGTTCTATAAATGTATTCAAGAAACACATGAACATCTTGTGGATGAAACATTCGTTCCGAAGACGCCACAAGATTTAGCTTCTGGTGAAAATATTTTTGAACAAGTATTAAAACAGGATATCCTGCTTCATCATCCTTATGATTCGTTTGAAACTGTTATTGATTTTGTTTCCTGTTCTGCCGATGATCCAAGTGTATTAGCTATTAAGCAAACCTTATACCGAGTTAGTGGGGACTCCCCTATTATTAACGCTTTGAAACGTGCTGCTGAAAATGGGAAACAAGTAACCGTTTTAGTAGAATTGAAAGCACGTTTTGATGAAGAAAACAATGTACAGTGGGCAAAAGAATTGGAACTGGCAGGTTGCCAAGTGATTTATGGAATGACGAACTTAAAAACTCATAGTAAAATTACACTCATTGTACGACGCAAAAAGAAGCGCATTGAACCGTTTGTTCATTTAGGAACTGGGAATTATAATGACGTAACATCAAAGTTTTATACAGACGTAGGTTTAATAACAGCGAATAGAAAGATCGGGAACGATGCTACCAACTTTTTTAACTATTTAAGTGGTTATATGGAAAAGCCTACTTATCATCATTTGTCAGTGGCACCCTTTGATATTCGAAAAGATTTTATTTCTTTAATTAACCATGAAATTGCATTTCATAAAACCTACAAAAATGGGCATATTATCGCAAAAATGAACTCATTAACAGATAAAACGTTAATTATGAAGCTGTATGAAGCTTCCAATGCAGGTGTGAAAATTGAACTGATTGTAAGAGGCATTTGTTGCTTAAGACCTGGTATTAAAGGTGTTAGTGAAAATATTAAAGTACGCAGTATCCTTGGGCGCTTTTTAGAACATAGTCGAATTTATTACTTTCATCATAATGGTGAAGGGAAAATCCTTTGTTCGTCTGCAGATATGATGACACGAAACATGGAAAATCGTGTTGAAATTTTATTTCCCATTTTTGATTATCGGCTGAAAAAACGAGTTGAAAAATGGCTTTCCCTTTGGTTGGCTGATAATGTAAAAGCTCGTGAACAAGATCAAGAAGGAAATTATTATTATGTAAAACGTACAGAAAATGAACCTATAATCAATAGTCAACTGGAAATTAGAGAGGTATAATCATATTTACTAACGTATATTATTAGGGTAATTACAACATACACAACATAACAATTTGCAATAGAAGTAATGCTTTAATTAGGGGAAGTTTGAATCAATCAACTTTCCCTTTTTTCGTTCTATTTGTAAAAGTCTATTGTCTGTAGACTCTATGCTAAATTTTAAAACTTTTGATTTCTTTTATTTATCATTTTTCGCTCGTAAAGAAGTCTTCTGCTTTTTTATGGTGCTCATCTGTCACGTTATCACTAATCGCCTTCAATGCTGCTGTAATAATTGCTGCATCATCTACGAACCCTAATGCAACAATAGCATCAGGAATTGCGTCAGCTGGACTAATGAAATATGCTAAAGCACCTAAAGCAATACCTTTTGCCCATAATGGCGTTTTTGAATCTAGCGAACAATAGTACATCGCAACTGCTTCCTTTGTAAAGGGGATCTTTCCAGTGAATTTTTTGATTTTTTTCCAAAAATCCTTTATTACTGTTTCCTCGTTCTCCTTCATGTTCTCAAATGATTCTTTTAAAAATTCCTCGTTCTTTTCATTACTCTTAAACGATTCATTAACAGACTCTTCTTTTTCCTGATCGTTATGGAAATGCTCTCCTGAAAACCTTTCGTCTGACAATTGAATTCCCCCTTCTTTTTGAACAGCAATTTGTACATTTTTCTCTGATCGTAACACATATTTCATTCTTAATAAAGAACAAAACAATTGAAGTACTCACTGGTTACAAGAGAGTATAGAAAAAGCAGCTGAAAATCAATAAGGATTTCCAGCCACTTTTAGCTAATCTATCTATTACTCAGATTCTGAAACAAGTGTAAATCGCTCATTTTTATGTTGAGGGTTTTCAATCTCATCTAACACTGCAATCGCAAAATCAGCATAGCTTACATAGCTTTGACCTTTTGCATTCACAATAAAGTTGTCTTTGCCTTTTTGGTAAGAACCTGTTCTTTTTCCTTCCGGGTCGAAGAATGCTGCTGGGCTGATGAACGTCCATTCGATTCCACTTGTATTTTGTAAATCTTCAAGGTTCTTTCCTTGATTTGATGCTGTGGCAAAATATTCTTTAGGGAAATCAGGTGTATCCATTGCACGAGTTGTTTTTGCTTCGTCAACAAACAAACTTCCAGCACCTCCTACAACGATTATTCTTGTATTTGAAGTTCCTCTAATGGATTCAATTAGAGATCTACCTGCTTCTACGTGAAGTTCCTCTTTGCCAGCAGGTGCCCCAAATGCATTAACAACGACATCAAATTGTTTAAGGTCCTCAGTATTAAGTTCAAATATATCTTTTTCTAAAACAGCCGCATTTTTATCCTTTAATTTACCAGCATTTCTAACAATCGCAGTAACTGTGTGACCTCTATCAATTGCTTCTTCTAAAATAAGACTTCCTGCTTTTCCAGATGCTCCAATAACGCCAATTTTCATTGTTTTACTCCTCCTATATATAAATTGTTTTCTTTGCTGTAACTTTTTTGATTACATGTAATAATATAAGTTACAAGTGTGATCTTTGTCAAGATGTTGATCTATAAAATCAACTATATTTACTCTGTATGTTTGAAAAATATACAAACTTGTAACTACTTGTATTACATGATATTTACTTTATAATGATTAATAATCCGAAGTTAAAAGGAAGGCGAATTAAATGTCCATCAGTAGCCGTTTCGCTGTAGGAATTCATATATTATCTCTATTAGAAATAAACAAAAATGCAGTGAATTCTTCAGAGTTTATTGCGAGTAGTGTAAATACGAATCCAGTTGTGATCAGAAAAATCATGGGGATGCTTAAAAATGCAGGATTAGTAAAGGTTCGACCAGGGATTGCGGGAGCAGAACTTGCTAAATCCCTATCAGATATTTCTCTTTTAGATGTCTATAAAGCTGTCAATGTTGTTCAGGAAAAAGAACTTTTTGGTGTTCATGAAAAACCAAATCCAGCTTGTCCTGTCGGGCGGAATATTCAACATGCAATTGAACCACTTTTTTCCGTTGCTCAACTTGCATTAGAAAAGGCATTAGGGAATGTCACAATTGAGGATGTTGTTGCGGATATTTTGGAAAAGGAAAAAATAAATAACAGTAAGGTCTGAAAAAAATTTCTATGCTAACCCGTTCCCTTTTAGCATAAACGCAAATATAAAATATTTAGAACATTAAACTCCAACCAAGTTCCATTTGATTATTAGCCTCGGCGCTAATGCATTTTATTACAGTAAAAAGCTCTATTAGTTAATGAACTAATAGAGCTTTTTTTAAAAAATAATTATTATTTCTTATTGTTTTGAGATTTACATCGATTTCGTAAACTCATTAAACCTCTCACTCACTTGCACAGAAGGCTTAGCCGTCAGTAAGCTAACAATGTAAACAGCTAAAAGACTGGCTGCAAACCCTGGGATAATCTCGTACAACACATCTGATAACCCTAATTTTGACCAAACAATAACTGTTGTTGCACCAATAACCATACCTGCAAGTGCACCCCATTTTGTCATTCTCACCCAATATAAGCTTAAAATGATAACTGGTCCAAATGCTGCTCCAAAGCCAGCCCATGCGTAACTTACAAGCCCTAGTATTGTGTTATTTTGAGTCCATGCTAAGCACAAGCCGATGATCGATACCACTAATACGGATAATCGTCCAAGAAAAACAAGTTCTTTATCAGAAGCTGATCGGCGGAAAAATGTTTTGTATAAGTCTTCTGTAAGGGAACTTGACGTTACAAGTAATTGTGACGATATCGTACTCATTACAGCAGCTAGAATGGCAGAAATTAAGAAGCCTGTAATGATCGGGTGGAACAATATATTTCCTAATTCAACAAAAATCGTTTCAGGGTCACTTATTTCTAACCCTTTTTTCGAATAATAAGCGATACCTAGAAACCCTGTCAACATTGCACCAATACTAGAAAAAATCATCCAATTCATCCCGATTCGGCGCGCTTTCTTGATTTCTTTTACAGAAGAGATCGCCATAAAACGGACAATGATATGTGGTTGTCCAAAATACCCAAGTCCCCATGCAAACAATGAAATCATTCCAAGAATGCTCGTACCTTTAAAAATATCTAGTAAGGCAAAATCAATTGAACGTATTTCAGCTATTGCTGTATTCGGACTACCAATATGGAACAACGTAACAACTGGGACTAAAATAAGCGCAACAATCATAATGATCCCTTGCACAAAATCAGTCCAGCTTACAGCAAGAAAACCACCAAATAACGTATACGCAACAACAACTCCTGTAATAACCCATAATCCAGTATGGTATTCAAGATTCAATATACTATTAAACAAAACTCCGCCTGATACCATGCCTGATGATACATAAAAGGTAAAAAAGACTAAAATAATGATTCCTGAAAATAAGCGGAGAATCTTCGTTGTATCGTTAAAACGATTTTCTAAGTACCCTGGAATTGTAATGGAGTCATTGGCCATTTCAGTATATGTTCGTAAACGAGGTGCTACATAAAGCCAGTTAGCCCATGCCCCAAGTGTTAGACCGATGACAATCCAAGTTGCGGATAAACCTGTCGCAAACATGGCACCAGGTAACCCCATCATAAGCCACCCACTCATATCAGACGCACCAGCACTTAGTGCTGTTACTGCTGGACCTAAAGTCCGCCCCCCAAGCATATAATCTGATAGATTTGATGTACGTTTATACGCATAATAACCAATAAGAAGCATCCCAATCATGTAGATACATATTGATATAATTAGCTCTAAGTTAACCATCATATTCCCCCATCATCCACTTTAAGTTCATTTTTATATAAAATATTGTATAAATATACTACAAAAGTAGAATAATAGAAAGCAGATTTTCCATCTGCTTTCTATGGAATGATTAAAGCATTTCACTAATGGTTTTTGCTTGCATATGAAGAGCCAAGTAATCTGGTCCGCCAGCCTTTGAATCAGTTCCAGACATTTTGAATCCTCCAAATGGATGGTAGCCAACAATTGCTCCTGTACATGTTCGATTAAAATATAAGTTACCTACGTGGTATTCATGTTTTGCGCGCTCAATATGCTTTCTGTTTCTCGTAATGACAGCACCTGTTAAGCCATATTCTGTGTTATTTGCAATCTTGAGAGCCTCATCAAAGTTTTCAGCCTTTGAAAATGCAACAACTGGCCCAAAGATTTCTTCCTGCATTAAACGGGAGTTTGGATCTAAATCAGCAAAGATCGTTGGCTCGATAAAATAGCCCTTAGAATCGTCACCCTTACCTCCAGTCATTAAGCGACCTTCTTCATGACCAATACGAATGTAGCCCATAATTTTATCATATGAGCCTTGATCAATAACAGGTCCCATATAGGTGTCAGCATTTTCTGGATTTCCAACAATTTTTTGCTCGGTAATTTCAACCACGCGTTGAAGAACTTTATCGTAAACATCCGCGTGAACAACAGCACGAGAACCTGAAGAGCATTTTTGTCCAGAAAAACCGAATGCTGATGCGAAAATTGATTGTGCAGCTAGCTCTAGATCACAATCTTTATCTACAACAACTGTATCTTTTCCACCCATTTCAGCAATTACGCGTTTTAAATGCATTTGTCCTGGTTGTACCTTTGCAGCACGTTCAAAAATACGCGTACCAACTTCACGAGAACCTGTAAATGTAATCAGGCTCGTTTTTGGATGATCAACTAAATAGTCACCAACTTCTGCACCACTACCTGGAACAAAGTTTACAACACCTTTTGGTAAGCCAGCTTCTTCTAATACCTCAACAAATAATGCAGCAATCACTGGCGTAGTACTAGCTGGTTTTAATACGACAGTATTACCAGTTACAATCGGTGCAACTGTTGTACCAGCCATAATTGCAAATAAGAAATTCCAAGGTGAGATAACAACTGTGACACCTGTTGGCGTGTAAATATATTTATTGATTTCCCCTTCACGGCTCATAACTGGTTTTCCTTGAGTTAATTCAATCATTTGGCGTGCATAGTATTCCAAGAAGTCAATTGCTTCTGCTGTATCAGCGTCTGCCTCATTCCATGGCTTTCCACCTTCTTTTACTAATAGTGCAGAAAAATCATGTTTTTTACGACGAATAATCGCTGCAGCTCTAAATAGAATATTTGCTCTTTCTTCTGGATTCCAATATCTCCATTCTTCGAAAGCTTCAGCTGCTGCTTGAATCGCCATTTCAGCATGCTCTTTTTTAGCTTTAGAAACAGTACCAACAACCTCTTCTTTGTTAGCTGGGTTATATGAAACAATTTTATCTTCAGTTGAAACTCTTTCTCCATTAATTACAAGTGGATAATCTTTTCCCATGATTTCATTCACGTTAGCGAGCGCTTGTTGAAAAGCAGCGCGGTTTTCCTCATTGTTAAAATCAGTAAATGGTTCGTGTTTGTAAGTTGTTGTCATTATAATCGACTCCTTATTGTTAAATTATTTTTTCGTTATTCCTTTTAGAGCAAAAGCAATATTTGCCGGACGCTCTGCAAGTCTTCTCATAAAATAGCCATACCAGTCGTTCCCGTATGGAACATATACACGCATTTTGTAACCATCTTTGACCAATTCCTTTTGTGTTGTCGAACGCATACCATATAACATTTGAAATTCAAATGCATCCTTGCTAATGTTGTGCTCTTTCACAAGCTTTTTTGTATAGTCAATGATTGCATCATCATGTGTAGCTATTGCTGTATAATTTCCATTTAACAAATGCATTTTGATGATTTTTTTGTAGTTTTCATCCACATCTGCTTTTTCAGGAAATGCTACGTCTGCTGATTCTTTATACGCACCTTTTACAAGACGTAAAAATGGTTTATATTGATTTAAATCATTCATATCATTTTCCGTACGATATAAATAGGCTTGGAGAACAGTACTTATATAGGTATAACGTTCTTTAAAATCTTTGAAAATATCAAGTGTTTTTTGACAACGCTGTTCATCTTCCATATCAATTGTGACCATAATTTTATGTTTTTCAGCTGTTTCTAAGATCCTTGTCATATTTTCATAGACAAGCTGTTCGTCAATGTCTAAGCCTAATGATGTCATTTTTAATGAGATTTGAGAATCTAAGCCTTCAGTAGCAATCATCTCAATCGTTTGGATACATTCCTCTGTTCGTTCTTTTGCAACCGCTTCGCTCTTCACAAATTCTCCTAAATGATCGACCGTAACGGAAAGTCCTTGCTCGTTTAGCTCTTTAATAAATCTGACGGAGCTAGGAAAATCATAACCACCAATTATTTTACCGGCAGCAATATTCCCACCCCAATTTTGGGCTGCACGATTTAACGCTTTATTTTTTGATAGATATAAGAAAAAATCTCTTGTAATGACCTCCAAAGAGTACACCCCCATATGATAAAGCTGAATAAAACTTTCATTTGATTTCTTAATACTAATTTTACAATTGTGATCAATTTGTAACAATGTATAGGAAATACAAAGATTTGGATCGTTTGTTGTGTAGGAAACACAATAAGCTTGGTAAACGTTTACATTTATAGTTTATTCGTTCTATCTTTTCAATCATCAGCTCGTTAACACTACTTTTCATGCCCTCGAAGACTGTTTGTCCGGACCAGGTCCCGAGGAAATTAGACTTCAACCTACCGATCAATATAAGCCTTTGTTTCCACAACTGTGCCATGCCATTTCGTGAACCGCGGTTTTGACATGGTTTCTGATTGTGACTTAAACAGTTGAAGCAATTTTACACAAAAAAAGATGGATTCTCTAAAATTAGTAGAATCCATCTTCTTTAATACTCATTATAGTAGTTAAGATTTAGCTATTTTTCAGTTTCTCTTTTGGAACACATACGTCTACACGATAATCAAGATCAGCATCACTCGATACAGCTAGTGGAACAACTCCGTATGCCGCATCAGTATGTCCGAGCATTCGATTACTTGCAGCAATTAATTTTTGACGTTTTTTGATCCTTGTTAGACGTTCTTCACCAAGTTCATGACGAGTTGATTTGATCGTTTCAAAAGAGAAACTTACTTCTCCGTTACTAAATGCTTCCTGATCTAAAAACTGAATGCTACCTTCGCGGAAGTCTAGATAGAGCAAATCTCCAGTCTGTAAGTAGAGAATACCGCCCCCATCTTTCGCTTCTGGAGTCATATGTCCAACGGCAGCACCGTATGTTACACCCGAATAACGACCATCACTGATTAGAGTAGCAAGTCGTTTGAGCTTCCGGCTTGCGTTAATATGCTGCATCGGTGTAAACATTTCTGGCATACCAAACGCGACAGGTCCCTGTCCTGAAATAATAATCGATATTTTTAGACTGCCTTCTTTCACCATTACATCAAATAACTCATCATATTCTAATTGCTTACTAGATTCATATAGTTCAGGTGTGTTATGACGTACCATTGCAATCATATTTTCGTAAGAAAAGCGCTTGTTTTCCTTCAACTCTTCTAACAGTTGGCTATTCAATAGACTTTGGTTCGCCTCATCTTCATTTTCATAATAAAGCACAAATGCAGCTTTTTTATCAAATACATTTAGCTGATTTGTTGTCATACCGCTAATTTTAACGACAGCGCTTTCAAAAAAGTTCCCCTTTAAAACATCAACTCCGCTAAATGATCGTCTCGGTGTTGATAAAATAACAGGATTTTCTGTTACATTGGCAGCAGATAATGCTACTGTCTTATCTGATAGGCGTTCAAGCCATGTTGTCCCAGTCACAGTTGGTGCTTCAACATTCATTGGTACACCATTTTCAAGTAATTCGTGGAAAAGTGTCTCCATACCTCGACTTGATCCTGAACAGCATTGTGTAGCTAACGCAAAAATATCTCTGCCTTCTGTTAAGCTATAATTAAATAAATCTGGAATAGGTACTTCATGGTGAATCTCATCCAAATCCCATAAACTGAACTTATATCCTCCATAAAGCATTGCCGCTACGATATGCATCATTAAGTTTGTTGAACCACCTGAGGCGCTATGGATACGGATCGCATTCTTAATATTCGTCGCCAATATATTTGATACACCATATACCGGATCATTAATCATCGTTGCTAAACTATCAAGTGATTGATTTACTTGTTCTTGTGTTGGTGGTGCTGTAAGCAATTCAAGTTCCGGATGAACAAGCCCCATGCCTGCTACAAGATGCCTCGAACTGTTACCAGTACCATTAAACGCACACACACCGCCTTGACCATCACATGTGTGAACCGCTAGCTGTCTTTCATATTCGTCATGCTCGGCTTGTGTAATGAAACCATGTTCTTTTGCCCGCTGAAGTACACCTTGAAACGCTGTGTTTGAAGAACATTGCAAAATATACGCCATCGTGTCACGTAGGTCAAATGCAATATCCTCTGCACCTTTTGCTTCTGCTCTTTTTGCTACTTCTTCTAGTTCTGCAAACAATTTCTCTGGAATACTTCCTCCCTGCAGGACATGTGCTGGAGCAAAGGTTGCAAAAAACGGTGCTTCACCGCGATCTTTTCTCACCCGATCTAAATGAGCGAGCGCACTAACAACTCCTAATGGTTGTTTATCACAGCCTTGAATAACAAAAGCACCATGGTAACTATGCGCTTCAAGCTGGTTAACAACCATTTGCGCAACTGCATTTCGACTTTGAAGAGAATAACTCATCCCTTGATTGCTTTGTGCTGTTCCATCACACATTACAGGTGTAGAAAAGTAAAATGGTACCCCTCCATTTTGCCAAATGCGAATGGCCGCTCGTGCAGAGGTTTGAAAATCCATAATATGTGCAGGATGATCAGATGAACCACCAATAATAGCAATACGAGGAGCATTCTCGTGTAAGCGATTATACACTTCCTCCAATGTCCAATCAGGCTTATCCCCTTCATAGGTTGCCCCTAAGATTTGTTTAGAACGATCGAGTAAACCTGCAACACAAATCGGTTCATTTGCTTTCCCCTGGACATTATCACGATACGGATTAATACTATTGTTAATATACGGATACTTTACTGCCATTTATTTGAAAGCCTCCTTTTATGTACATTACATTTTTTATAAGGGGACTGTCCCCCTTTTGTGCGGGAAACTGTCCCCTTTGTGCGTGGAAACTGTCCCCTTTTGCGCGGGGGGGACAGTCCCCCTTTGTGCATGGGGACTGTCCCCTTTCTGCCGTGGGGACTGTCCCCCAATTAAGCTTTCACAAACACTGTTTTAATAGAAGTAAAAAATTCAATTGCTGCTTGACCTTGTTCACGTGAATGTGAGCTGGATTGTTTCATACCACCGAATGGTGCTTGCAATTCAACTCCTGCAGATTCTGCATTAATTCGAATGAGACCAGCCTCTATATCATTGATAAACGAAAGCATATTTCCGATATTTGTTGTAAAGATTGATGCACTTAGTCCAAATTGAACATCATTTGCAACCTGTAAAGCCTCTTCAATGGTATCCACTTTGATTAACGCTAATACAGGACCGAAGATCTCCTCTTGTGCAATAGCCATGTCTGTTGTTACATCTTCAAAAATCGTTGGCTGAACGTAGAAGCCATCTTCAAACTCTGGACCTTCTGGTTTACTAGCACCATAAAGGACAGTAGCTCCTTCATTCACCCCTTTTTCGATGTAAGAAAGGACAGTGTTTTGCTGGCTTTCACTTGCACAAGGTCCCATCCAGATTCCTTCATGTAATCCATCCCCAACTGTTATCTCACTAACCTTCTCCACTAGTTTTTCTTTAAATTCATCATAGACTTCCTTCTGGACAATGACGCGACTAGTTGCTGTACATTTTTGTCCAGTAGAGCGAAGACCACCGCTAATTGTAGCCTCGATAGCAAGATCGAGATCAGCATCTGCTGCAACGATAACTGGGTTTTTCCCACCCATTTCAAGTTGATATTTTGCCCCTCGTGCAAATGCTGCTTGACCAACCATTTTTCCGACATTATCAGAGCCAGTGAAGGTAATTCCGTTAATGTCAGGATGCTCACTTAATCCTTGGCCAATTACAGTACCTCTTCCTGTCACCATGTTCACAACACCGGTTGGCAATCCTGCTTCATCAAAGCATTCAATGATTTTAGCTGCTGTAACGGCTGTTTCTTGTGCTGGTTTAAATACGACTGTGTTTCCATATACAAGAGCTGGAGCCATTTTCCAGATTGGAATGGCTACCGGAAAATTCCAAGGTGTAATCACTCCAACAACACCTAGTGGTACACGGCTTGTGAACATTAATGCTTCACTATCTGTTGATGGAATCACATCGCCAATTTTTCGCACTCCCTCACCAGCGTAATAGCGTAAAATTGCAACACCACGAGCCGTTTCCCCTTTTGCTTCTGGTAATGTCTTGCCCATTTCCTTTGTCATCGTTTCTGCTATTTCGTCAATACGCGCTTCAATCGCATTAGCAATTTTAAAAAGATATTCTCCTCTTGCAGGTGCTGATAACTTCCTCCAACCAACTTGCGCCTGTTTAGCTACTGCTACAGCTTTATTTAAATCCTCTTTATCAGATGTTTGCACATATCCGACAATTTCATTCTTATTTGCGGGATTAATGCTTGCACTTACTTGCTCTGTTGTGGAGGGAACCCAACTACCATTAATGTAATTTAAATATGTTTTCACGTCTGCTAATGTTGTCATTGTTATCACCTTCCGTTTTAATAATTTACTAATTAATTAGCCTCTTAATGTAGCATTCTCACTAACTGCAGGAATACCTAGTCCTTCTGCACCCGGTTTGGACATAATTGCATCTGGGCAATAACGCTCAATCATTTGCATACCTAGTTGTGCCCTGCGTACTCTTTCTTTACATAAAGCAATATTTGTTGAATCAAGATGAGATCCTGATGGATACACATCAGGATGATTACGTAATCCAAATTTAATATAGACAGGAGCTAAAACTCGGATAAACTCTGGGATTTCATAATGACGAATAAATCCACCAAAATTATCTGGAACCTCAACATAAAGATCAATTGGAATATCAATTGCTTGCCTGATTGCAGCTAATTTCGGAAGAGTTAGAGCAGTTGGTACGTTATAGGTATCAGCTCCTAAATCCTGCATTAATTTAATAGAAACAGGATTTGAGGCCATCATTTGTACGGAAACTTTAACAACAAAGTCCTGTGGCAAGATACCTTGCTTTTTCATTTCCTTTGTTAGTAACAATAACCCCTCATCTGCAACCAAAGCGCCTCTTAAACCCAACTCTGCTCCACGCTTTAAATCTTCCATTGCATATACGAGTTGATCAGCACCTTCATGACGGAGAGCAACTACTTTTCCTGCACTTGTTAATGGCTGTGCACTAATATCCCAAGTGCCTCGGGGTCCAACAAACAAACTTAATTCCATTTGTTTCTGTGCACTCATCTCACACATCTCTTTTATTTCATCATCAGTTAAAAGCATGATGCCACTTCCTTGTGACACACGATGCACCGTTAAATTTAATCGTTCAATTTCCTCAAGTGTTGCCTCCAATGCTCTTGGCCCCTCAACACTCGGAATTTCGACTCGATATTGTGCACCATCTGGAAAACGCTTTGTCGAAGATGGTAGATCGTATAAATCTCCAGATGCATAACCTAATGACGCAAGAAAATCTTTTGAAGCTTTCATTTCGCAACACTCCTTCATTTATTTATAGACTCTATTTTAAAAATAGTCGTTAGTAACTTCACTTTACTGTTATCCTAACTAGAAAATGAAATCGCTTTCAATAACTAGTAATAAACATCCACTCAAAATTAACGTTGAATGGATCATGTTTTACCAAAATTAATACCTGAAATTGTATCATTTAGATGTGACTTCATGAGCAATTTCGCACGATCTGGATCTCGATCGCGTATCGCATGAGCAATCATTAAATGGTATTGAGCCGCTTTCTCAATTCCCCCTGGAATTAAGTTTGTATATCTACGAGATTCTAGTAGTTGAGGTTCAAGCGAGCTAAACATGTTAAAAAGAAAGTCACTATGAGCTGCCTTAGCTATTAAGTAGTGGAAATAAACATCTTCGTCTGCAAAACTTTCATATCGTTCAATACGCTTTGCAATTTTATCAGCAGAGTGACAAATGTCTTCTATTTCTTGAATAAATGCTCTCTGTGCAGCTAGGAATGCAAATTCTGTCTCTAAAAGAAGTCTTGCTTCAAAAAGTTTAAACAGGGATTCCGGATTTATCTTTTCTTGAGCTTTCTCAGAATAGATCATATCTTTCCGAACAAAAATTCCCCGACCATGTTCAATCGATATTATTTTTTTATCTTCTAATATTCGTAAAACCTCACGTAATGTAGAAGTACTTACATTAAGCTCTTCTGTGAGTTTTACAAGTGTCGGTAAGCGTTGCCCTGGTCTCCATATACCATTCTTTATTCGTTCCATCACAGTTTCTAATGTTTCATCAAAAACCTTTCTTTTTTCCAACCATCATCCCCTCTATTCATCATATCTTTATGTAACCTTTACAATAATGATATGATCTTTCTTTCGTGATGTCAATATATTCTATTGTTCTTTTAATCCCTGCACTTTTAATATTTTTTGCTGATAGCCTTTTAGTGAAACAAAAGCGATCATTGTGCCCATAAAGAATGGGATAAATGCTGTCATAACTTGAAAGCAAATATAAAGAATTGTGACATTTATGATTAGTAGACATAGATTGGAAACAGGATTAATAAATGTAAGGATCAATGAATTTTTTAAAATCGCTATCAATTTTAATTCTGTATGAACAGTATTAGCAAAATAAAAAATAGTAAAATTAAATAGAAAGAAAGAACCGATGATAAAGAAGCCACTTATGAATGGATTTACCTGTGTAAAATAATATACGTCTATTCCTAAGATAACCCACATGATTGTTATAATGATTCCACTTAGTAGACTTTTTACATAGTTTTCTTTATATTGTTTCCAATATGTTTTAAAAAGTGGTACGTCTGCTTCGCCAAAAATCCACTTTCGAACAACACCAAACATTGCGGTCGTTGCTGGAAAAAAGAAAATTGGTGTCAAAATAGCAATGACTGAAAGTAGTGTAAAAATAGCAGATACGTTGTCAGCATAGAATACAGGAATGGTTACGATAACAATTGGTAAACAAAATAAGATCCAAAGTAAATTAATGACAGAAAATCTCATAATCCATTCTAATACACGGGTAATCCCTTCCATTATAGTTGTAGCCATCGCATTTTCTCTCCTTTCGATTTCTAGTAAAATAGCTGCCGAGACTAAACTCGACAGCCATTCTAATAAAAATCATACGTTCATTTTACAGATTAGGATTTTCTTAAACCTAAACGAATAACATTCCAAGATTGTTTAGACAAATGGGCTACTACACTACCACCTTCAAGGACTGATTTCCCTCTATTATGAGGCGTTACAGCTTGAGTCTCTAATGTATTCACAGCTTTAAGATCTTCATTTTCTAAAACAATGTGTTCAATTATTTGATAATCAGAGAAGCTACGCACATCACATTCTAACGTAAGGCTATCTTCAAGGCTACGGTTTAATGCAAAAATTGTAAGTTCTTCTTTTTCAGGGTTATGGACCGCAATAGAATCCAAATAAGGAACATCTGTGAATTCTTTAGAATCATATTTTGGTGAAGAAATAACCGGTTGTAATGCAATTCCACGTCCATACAATGAAACATGTTGGTACGGATAGAAAATCGTTTGTTTCCAAGCTCCACCGTTATTATCCGTCATAATTGGTGCAATAACATTTACTAATTGAGCCATACATGCCATTTTCACACGGTCTGCATGTTTTAACATTGTCATCAGCATGCTACCAACTAATAAAGCATCTTCAAAATTGTATACATCTTCTAATTGAGGTGGTGCAATAGACCATGGCTCAATCTGTTTGTCTGCTTCTTTAGAGTGGAACCAAACATTCCATTCGTCAAAGCTTAAATTCATTGTTTTCTTGCTGCGTTTTTTCGCTTTAATATAATCACATGTTGATATGATTGTTTTAATGAAATGATCCATATCCATTGATTTAGCTAAATAGCTAGCTGAATCATCATTAGGATTACCATAATATTGATGCAGGGAAATGTAATCTGCTGCTTCATACGTATGCTCTAATGTCGTTGCTTCCCACTGCGGGAATGTTGGCATAGACGTGTTAGAGCTACCACATGCAACAAGTTCAATTGTTGGATCGACCCATTTCATTGCTTTTGCTGTTTCGACAGCAAGGCGACCATATTCTTCAGCTGTTTTATGTCCAATTTGCCATGGACCATCCATTTCATTTCCAAGACACCATGTTTTAATTTTGTGTGGATCTTTGTATCCATGTTGCTTTCTAAGGTCACTCCAATATGTGCCACCAGGATGGTTACAGTATTCTAGTAAATTTCTTGCAGCATCAATCCCTCTAGTACCTAAGTTTACTGCCATCATAACTTCAGAGTTAACTTTTTTTGTCCAATCTACGAATTCATTTGTCCCGATCTCATTTGTTTCGATCGTTTGCCATGCTAACTCTAAGCGTCTTGGGCGTTCAGCTCTCGGGCCTACTCCATCCTCCCAATTATAGCCTGATACCATATTTCCACCAGGATAGCGAATAATTGGTACATTTAATTCTTTTACTAATTCAATAACATCTTTACGGAAGCCATTTTCATCTGCAAGAGGATGATCTGGTTCATAAACTCCTCCATACACTGCTCTACCTAAATGTTCAATAAACGAACCGTAAATTCTAGAATCAACTTCAGAAATTGCGAAATCTTTGTCTACAACCATTTTAGCTTTAAGTGTTTTTGTCATTTTTTATCACCTATTATTCTTAGAATTTGTTAGTAAATGATTATCCTTTTACTCCACCAGCAGTCATACCCTCGATAAAGTATCGTTGGAAGAAGATAAACACGATCAAAATTGGAATGATTGCCAATACAGATCCTGCAATTAACACATCGTAGTTATTCCCGTAAGGAGTTAGTAGTGTCGATAGTCCAATTGGAAGTGTTAACTTTTCACTTGATCGTAATACGATTAAAGGCCATAGGAAGTTATTCCAGCTTGCTAAAGCCTGTAAGATCGCCATAGATGAGAAAGCAGGTGCCATAAGTGGCATCATAACTCTAAAAAAGATTCCTAATTCCGTTGAGCCATCAACCCTGGCAGCATCTAAAAGATCCCTTGGCAAACCACCTGCATATTGTCGGAAGAAGAAGATTGGAATTGGTGCTACGATAAATGGTAGATATACCCCTAATAATGTATCCATCAACCCTAAATTCATAGTTAGTTGATATAATGGAAGCATAATAATTTCAAGTGGTATCATCATCACGACAAGAACCATCCCAAAAATAAAGTTTTTAAACTTGAAATCATAAACCGCTAAACCATAACCAACCATACAAGACAATAGAAGACAAAGAGCTGTAGAGATGACTGTAATAAAAATACTGTTTTTATACCAGATAAAATAATCTGAAGCACCTGAAAAGATAAAGGCGTAATTATCAAAAGACAGAACTTCAGGCTGTAATTTCAAGTTTAAACCAAATCTTAAAATCTCTTTCGACGGCTTGAAGGATGCTAGAGTAATAGCAACTAAAGGAAAAAGGGCAAATATTGAGATCACTATAAACAAGAGTAGAAGGATAAACGTTGAAATCGTCCATTTTTTTCGCTGCTTTGTTTGCATCAATTATTCCTCCTTCTTAAACATCCCAGATAAAAATAACTGTATTATCGTGATGATAAGAGTAACGATCAGTAAGCTAATTCCTACAGCTGATCCAAAACCTAAGTTATTTTGCTCTATCCCATTACGATATAAGTAGCCTACAATCGTTAAACCCATATTATTTGGAGAATTATTACTACCATAAAGCATATAGCTTTCTGCAAACATGGAATAACCACCATAAATACTAATAGTGAACACATAAATTGTGATTGGTTTCAATAACGGAACCGTAACATGGATGAATTTTCTCCAAGTAGATGCTCCATCAACGTCTGCTGCTTCATATAATTCTTGAGGAATATTTTGTAAGCCAGCTAAAAAGTATAATAGATTTATCCCCATCCACTTCCATGTAGCAAGAACGATCAATGCAAACATACTTAAGCCAGCATTATTAAGCCAAGCTTTAGGTTCAATTCCAAAAGCACCTATGATTGAGTTCAATAAAGCTCCTTCTTGGCCTCCAAAAATAAGTCTAAAGATAATTCCTGCTACTACTACTGATGTTAAGGCTGGAATAAAAATCATTGACCTGAAAAAGTTTTTGGCAATCATAATTTTTGAATTTAAAAACACTGCCAAAAGAAGCGGTAAAGGAATAAGAACACAAAGTGTAAGGGCTGTATAAACAGTACTGTTTTTCAAGGCTTTAAAAAAGGTTGGATTCCACAATTCCTTATAATTTTCAAGTCCAATGAATGTAACTTGTCCTGGAAGAACTTCTTGAAAGCTCATCACAATGGTTGAAGATACAGGATAAGCAAAGAAAATTGCAAACGATAAGAGAAAAGGCAAGATAAAAAAATACGGTGCAACCTTTTGTGAATAAAGAAGATTTGAGAGTTTCTTCTTTATTCCTACATCAACAACCTGATCATTTTGAATATTCAGATTACCATTCGCCATCAGAATCCCTCCCTTGTAAAACGGGTTGACTCATATCGATCTGACTTCCTCACCCTAAATATATAAGGTCCTTAAGTGATGTGAATCTATCTATTTAGGGTGAGGGGTCAGACCTAAGTCTGACCTAAGTCTGACCCCGATCTAGAGCCATCCCCTTTTCAATTGATTATTTTAGCTGATCTGCCGCTTCCTTCAATACTTTCTCAGGATCTTCTCCGTCTACTAAGGTACGGAATAAAACTTGTGTATCTATTACATCAGATACCTTAGGTGTGTTTTCACCAATATTAACACCTTCAATTTCATCTTTTACTTCTATTAAGGTATCGAAAATATCTGGCCCAAAGTATTCTGTAAATTTATTTTCTTCTTTTAATTCAGGCATATCCCAAACTTCTGAACGTGGAGGATCGAAACCAAGCTGTTTCCACAATTGGATATTTCCTTCTTTTGATAATTTTGCAAAAGCAATGAACTCTTTCGCTAAATCTGGATTTTCTGCTTGTGTCGTAACTGCTGTTCCTGTTCCACCCATACCTGCTGAACGAGGTCCGCCTTCTTCCCAAGCAGGCATTGGTTTAATAACAACTTTACCTTTTAGATCCGGCATATAATCTGTAAATCTTCCCATATACCACATTGGCATCCAAACTGATGCAGCACCACCATTGTTCATAAAACCGTAATATTCTTCAGAGTGATGACCATTACCTGCAGCTACTACAGCAATGCCGTCATTTACTAGATTTTGTTGATATTTTAGAATATCTAAGATTCTTGGGTCATCAAGATTTGGTTCCCCATTAGAATCAAGTAGATCATCCGAACCTTCTAATTGAGCGACTTGTGGCCATAAAGACCAATGATCATTCGTTTCTAACGTCGTCATTGGTACACCCGTTTTCTCTAAAACAACTTTTCCTGCTTTTGCAAAATCATCCCATGTCTTAATGTCATCCGGATTCACTCCAGCTTGATCTAAGATCTCTTTGTTATAATAAATAACTGCTGCTCCAACGTGGAATGGCAATCCATAATATGTTCCATTTTTAGAATAAATATCTAGTCTAGATTGAACAATTTTCCCTTCTTCTGGTTCTACCACATCGTCTAAAGGTAATAATTGAGGCTGACCTTTTAAGAAGTTTGCAAATTTCGTCACTTCAATATCAGCTATATCCGGAGCACCTTTACCAGATTGAAGAGCAACTAACAACTTGTTGTGCATGTCATCATAAGGATATACATTGGCTTTTAATTGAATTTGTTTATCAGGATTTGCTTTGTTCCACTCTTTAGCCATGAAATCATAATATTTACCATGCAATTCATTAAAAGTCCAAAGCTCTACTTTTGTTCCTTTTCCTCCACTATCCTGTCCACCCTCTTTTGACGCCTTGTCGCCAGAACAACCGACTAAAAACACTGAAAATACGAGAATAATAGAAAGTAAAACAAACAGATGCTTTTTCATTTTTCTCCCCCTAAGTATAATGAAATTGATATATGCTTGATCCTATTAGGATAAAAGCCGTATTCATTTTCCCTTTGTTTCAGTTATGTTTTAGATAATTCTAAATCATTTTATAAGTTTATATTAATCGTGAAGATTTTGAATGTCAACACAAAAATGAATGCGTTTTCTTTTTTATTTTTTAATTATTTTTTTATAGATTGGTCTAACTTATAGTCATATATAGCACCATTTCTAGCTTCCCAACCACTATATAAGCCATATAGATCCATCATATTCATTTGTATACCCTTTCAATAATATTTATTTTACATTTTCATAAAGTAAATATCTTCTAATTATCTTTGTTTTAATTTATAATTAAATAAAACAAATAAAAGGAGGGGATACCATTGATTCATATAAAGGAATTGCGATCAGGGCTAAATATATTTAAAGCTTTAAGCTCCGAACCTCGAATCGAAATTATTAGTCTCCTGACAAAGTATGGTAGTTTAAATTTAAATGACATTGCTGAAAAATTAAAATTAACAAATGGTGCGGTTACAATGCACATAAAAAAGCTAGAAGAAAGTGGATTAATTGATATTACAACGACAGTAGGAAAACACGGTATTCAAAAATTGTGTTACTTAAATGAAGATGTACTAACGATTGAATTACGAAGTAAAGAACCAGTGCATTCATATGAGTATGAAATAAAAGTGGGGCATTACTGTGATTATCGTGCTGAACCTACATGTGGATTAGCAACCAAGGACAGCATCATTGGTGAGTTTGATGATCCACGTTATTTTGCAGACCCAGAGCATATCAATGCAGAAATTGTTTGGTTGACTAAAGGTTTTCTAGAATATCGCATACCCAATTATTTAAAAAGATCTGAAGAAATTAATGAACTGCAATTTATATTCGAAATATGCTCTGAAGCACCTAGCTATAACGAAAACTGGCCATCTGATATTTATTTTTATGTTAATAACATAGAATTGGGATTTTGGACTTCTCCTGGTGACTATGGAGAGGTACGGGGGAAAAATAATCCACACTGGTGGCCTGGCCACCTCAATCAATATGGACACGCCAAATTACTAAGGATTAATAATCAGGGGACGTTTATAGATGGTTGTCGTATTTCTGATATTACAATCACTGATATTAATTTGAATATGAAATCAGATATTAAACTCAAGCTTGCCGTATCAGAAAAAGAAAACGGAAACACTGGTGGCTTAACACTATACGGAAAAAACTTCGGGAATTTCTCTCATGATATTATTGCTAGAGTTTTGTACGATGTTACTAAATAGCAAAGATATAGCAATTGCATCATCAATCAAAAAAATGGGGGCCGACGCTAGTAAAATAGCCATTTCTTTAATCATCTAAATCCCTCGCTTTTGTTTGACGCCTTGTTCTTGACGTCCTTTAATACATGCTATTAAGGACAAGTAGGGCTTAGATATAGAGAATCATAATGAAATAAAGAATCTTTTCAACATCGAAGCGGCATAATCTGAGGACATAAGAAGTAAAATGAGGACATGAAGAATAATTATAAAACAAAAACGTATAATAAAAAATAACCGCAGTACGCCAACACTACGGTTACTCTTTATAATTTCTATTGCAAAGTAAGCTATTGGTAATCCACCCGCGTCGCCAAACAGCAGGGTGGATTACCTTTTTATTTTCTCGATTAATAGGACGATTAAAGTCACTAATGCTATCATAAACATGGCCGTATTCATGTCCATCAGTTGCACCTCCCTTATGAGAGGCTTAACCGCCTGCCCTGCTATTCAATTGTCTTTTTATCGTAGCAGAAAAGTAGCCCTATCTTCCCTACCGTGTTAATAATAAATCGTATTCCTCCTGCCATTCAAAACCACTCCCTTTGGTAGTTATGATATAGGATATTGAGTTTGGTGCTTGTTTTATGACCTTTTTTTAAAAATTTTTAATAAAAGTTAAAAATCTTCAACCCTAATGCCCAAAAAAAGAGATGCTTAAGCTTAAGCATCACGAGTTTTTTTCTCTATATAATATTTCGTTGAGGGGTGGATAATCAAGGGCATGCCAAATTCTAAGAAAGAATTCAATCGATGGTTGTGATTTGTTATTCATATAAATGGATAAATTACTTTTATCGATACCTGTTATTTCTGAAAGTTCTTTTTGAGTAATTCTTTGTTCTTTCATTATTTTCTTAATGTTATTTTTAATCAAGCCATCATGATAATTAATAAGTGGTTCAACACTTTCCTTTGGAGTATTTCCTAGTTGTTTGGCTGCTTCATTTAAAATGGGAAGGAACTCAGAAAGAGATTCATATAATTTCCTGGTTATTTCTTTAGGTTTATGAGCATCAATGTTGTCTAGCATGGAATCGATAAAATACATGGTTGCCCCTTTTATGAAATCTTCCGGGACATATTCAACATTTATTTTATCCATTTTAGCTTCCACATTGGCATATGTAGTATAGGACTTTATCTTTTCAAAATTTTCTTTTTTGAAACCTACTTTAACAAATACATATTCATCATTTTCCGGTGTATCTTCTGTTTCGGTTGTGTAATTATCGCCAAAGCCCACATACACAACTTTAGTATTATCGATATTATTTTTTTTACTCATTTTCATGTATATCGCCTCCTAAACGTGGACAAGTTATATTTAACAAGATAAGTGAGGTGCTGAAAATGACAAAAGATGAAAGAAAAGATGTAACCAGAGATGTAGGCGACACTGGAAAGCGTTCGTAACATTATGCTTCACCAAACCTGAATGGAAGTCGAATGCTTGACTGATAATAAACGTAACAGGTCAGAAAAATGAAAATATAAAGTCATGTACGAACATAAAGTAATCCAGACGCTATTAGTGTCGCTTTTATTATATGTCAGTTTGATGGTTCTTATTATCCTCCATTGAAAAACTTCAACTTTTGGTTAAAAATAGCGCATTTTTAAGATGAATTTAATTAGGATGAATTTATAAACTTTATTGATGTTTTGAATCGCAAAAGTTCTTAAATTATTTAAGATGAGAATATCGTAAGAATGAGGTGTCTTTTCTTTACATTAGGGTTTTTATTAGCAGCAATCTTCTTAATAAAAATTGTATATAGAAAAATCCTAGCGAAATATTAGTTTTATACCTCAGAAGATTCAAGCGGTATATTAAAAAGGTCGAGTAGTATTACCCAACCGACCTTTCATCTATATCCCAAGATTTTAAATAAAAACATCACAAAAATATTTTTTCATTACATTATGTAGATTAGTTTTCACTTTGCAAAAAAGTGATTGCCTATACTAGTTACTGTTTTTCTAGTAAAAATCCAATCGTCTGTAGCTGTGATAGGATTATAATAATAAACAGAGCCATACGTAGGATCCCAACCTTTTAAAGCATCAATTACTGCTCGATACGAATGATTATTTGGGGTTAAATAATATTGACCATCATGTACAGCTGTAAAAGCATTCGTCTGAAAAATAACATCGTAAGTATTTTTAGGAAAACCTGGCGTTGATAAACGATTAATAATAACTGCAGCAACAGCAACCTTTCCTATATAAGATTCTCCTCGAGCTTCTCCATGAACAACCTTAGCCATCATTTCAATATTATCCAATTTTTGTTTTGTTTGGAGTCCAAAGACTCCATCTGATAATAGTCCAGTATCTACCTGGAATTGTCTAACTGCATTATCAGTAATAGAACCATAAAAACCTGTTGGTTGACTGTTAAAGTAACCCATTTTCTGTAAACTTTCTTGCAAGTCAATAACTGCTTCACCTTGTCTTCCTTGGTGTAATATTTCTTGGGCAAAAAGTGAATTTGGTATTAAAAACATGAAACAAATAACAAACGAACAAATTTTTACAATTAGCTTCAAAAAATTCCACATCCTTCCTTATATTTTGCTACTATTCTACTTTATCATACAAGTAAAAATATCCTTATCTTACATTAGTTCTATTTTTTTACGATGATTAAATAAGGAGAAAGTAGTTATAGGAGATAAACCTTTTAAAATAATCATTAAAAAACAATAATTTGTTAAGAAAGGCCTACTAAAGCTGCCTACTTATGTCCATACAACTCATAGTACGATACAGAGTTAAAGGAGAACGAACCAGAAACAAAGAATTAATTTTGTAGGTGCATGGAGCATCTCTAGTGACGTTAAACCTCATGGATATGATTTAAAAGATAGTAACTAAAACTAAGTGTTGCATCTATCCTTAATTATCTTCACAACTAAAAAACACATCCTTATAAAGGATGTGTTTTCCACCGTATTATTTATAAACCTAGATTTATTTGTTGAATCACTCTTTAGCAAGAATTACTCACAAGTTTTGATTCCCATGTTTTATAATCTTCGGACCTAGCACTCCAGCTTATCCAAGATACCATTATTAAAATATCACTATTATATACAATCCAGTACTCCCATCGTTTTTTTTGTATATTTTCATAGATTCCAGTTCGCCTAATGAACCGCATACTTTCCCCCCCTAATAATAGATATTCTTCAAGTTTCCGTCCACTTGAAGATCGACCGATGAATAAAGATAATTTCTAGTTTGGGAGTTGTAAGGAAGCTTATTATCGTGTGTATTAGTACTAACGATTCAATTGTTTGAACAATTCTTTTTTTGTCCACTTCATAAAAAGTAATGTCTAGGTACTATTTTGTTTTTCAGTTAATTCGTGCAACATTGATAATATCATATATTTTTTCTACTAAGTTAAGTAAGAGAAATCCATTGCCTTCAGAGCTTTTACGATTGCCCAACGGTAAAGTTCTTCTGACAAGTTGTGCATAGATTTCTGTTTCAATGAGAGATCTACCAAACTCTTTTTCACTTAAGTTAATAATTAAAGCTAAAGCACCGGCTACATGTGGAGTCGCCATGGAAGTTCCTGATAGTGACGCATATTTATTGTCTAGATACGTCGATACTACTTCCACACCAGGAGCCACAAGGTCTACTTCTGTATTTGTATTCGTAAATGGAGCAAGAGTTAAGTCATTACTTACAGCTCCTACTTGAATGACCTCGTTATAACTACCAGGATAGGAATATTCAAATGTATCCTCTCGGTCATCGCCTTCGTTTCCTGCTGCTACAACGACGGATACGCCGTTATTAACGGCATTTTGAATTGCTTTATGGAGTTCAGGTACATCTTCAGGGCCACCGAGTGACATTGAAATGACTCGAACTCGTTCGTTTTGAGGACCACGCCAATCAACCGCATAGTTTATGGCATTTATAATCCATTCATAATCACCAGAGCCTTCTTCCGATAAAACTTTTAAACTTAAAATTTTAGCCTTTGGAGCAACTCCCACAACACCTTCTTTATTTAAACTAGCTGCAATGGTACCAGATACGTGTGTACCATGACCATTATTGTCTTCAAATACGTCCGGGTCTCCTTTATGATCAGTTGTAAAATTTCGTCCACCAATTATTTGATCTTTAAGATCTGGATGATCTGTGTCAACACCAGTATCAATAACTGCTATTACAATGCCTTCACCTTGGTTGCTTTCTTCCCATATCGCAGGTGCCTGTATTAAACTAACACCTTTTGGAGTTTCATTCGTTTTATTAAGAATCGAATCAATAGTATAAGGAACCAATTTGACTTGTGACGGTGTTTGAGCCATGTTTATCCTCCTAATAGTGAAAATTTTAACTGACCTACTCTAGGTATACCAAATTGTGGTTATTATTCAAATAGAAATAAATGAATTTATTCATTTTTGATTAAATAGACTCATATAAGCAACAGACCAACCAAGGAGAAAAGAACCCCAAATAATTTCTACAAATAACTATAAAATCAGAGGGATAAAATCACTAGATTGCCATCAATACTTTAGGTGTTATAACTGCCATCAATTTTGATTATCTTTTTCGGTCTAGCCGTCCCCACCTTTTTATAGTTATTTGTTAATCTTGGTATAGTTCAACAAATAACTATAAAATTTCCTACAAAATGTAGTTAATTTGCTATTGGGATATTTACTTCTTAAGCTAACGAGGCAAAGAAAGTTTAATAACAGGTAACAAAAATGATTATTATATTTCTATGAAAAAAATATCTGAATTACTCGTTGAGTCTAACCGAAGACGCATATCATTGAATTGCTTAGTGCTTATTCACCAAAACCTTTATTCGGGTGAATAACTACCTAAAAAGGGATGATCCACTTATGTGAAGTAGTAAATGAAAAATTGATTTCTTTTATTAAGATAAGATAACAGTTTATTTAAAAATAGATGAATATGGAATTAATCGACAAATTATTAAGTATAGCTCGTTTATAATGGTTTTAGATTAAAGGAATTTTGTTAAAGATTTCCAACAACTGAATACTTAGGATAAATTCCTTTAAAAAATATTTGGAGGAATAGAAATGGTATTATTAAACCATTTAGGAAACTATTGGCCTTGTACTCGCCTTGATGCTTACTGCAGTCACCACAAGAAAAGGAGAACGTGGAATAAAATAATATAAGGAGGGAGCATGTTGGAAAGTTTCTCTATCTAGGTACGTACCTCTCGGGAATTCTTGTTATTGCGTGGCTGATTTCAATCGCATTTAACCTATTATTTAAATAAAGTACCATGTGCAAGGGATCAAACGTTTTTTAGAATTGTTCAGGACTGCCTATTAGAATTAAAATTGTTGTTAGAAAGGGGAACAAGGAAATGAATGATGATACTAACATTCTAGAAGAAAAAGAGAGAAAATTAGCCCGATATTTTGAAACATCTACAACAGAGGAAGTGTTGAAAGAAGCCCAGGAATACATTCCATCCCTTCATTCTCATTCAGATATTCTCCGTAAATTGAACGAAATGAAGCTGCCACAACCCGTAATAAATACCCTTATTTATTACGTTCTTGCCACGAACAAACATAAATTAGTGACTTATAAGCTATTGGTATTAGCTGATTTATGCAGAAAGTTCAACATAAAGGATGCTCATGCAGCTATTACATTTTTTAAACAGTGCTATCATGTCATACCCACATAAGCCATGAAGGTTAAAAACGATTTTCCACTGAAAAAAACCTTTTTTTTGAATATTCGCCCTTTTTAAAGAGAGTGTTTCAGGTTCACCCCATATCTTATTTAAGAAAGATTACAAAATGTTCTTCACTCTCTTTGGGCTACATTCCTTTTAAGATCGTATCAACGGTCCAGTTAATATTAATGGAATAAATTTATATTTTGGTTGGGTACGTGGAAACCAAAAGTTTCGAAAGTATTAACTCTCGAAAGTCCATAAAGACCAGCTAAAGTGCATCTGATCTCCTTAAGAAGGGATTCGTAATAAGCCTTTTTTAGTTAGAAATTATTGCTGAGATAGAAAAAGAATTAGAAGCATTTAAGAAGAAGTGCGGTGGAACATTCGATGAAGTTTTCGGAAAAGTAACGGATCCTTATCAGAGACCTGAAGTGGATGACTACTTCACATGGCGCGATTTGCTGGAGAACTAAAAAAATATCCATGACTAATTGAAAGCATCAAATTGGCAGAGTTATTTGTATCTAATCACAGATCGTTCAATACTTCTGCCATTCTGGAAATACAGGCGAAAGGAACAAGCTACCAAAACAGTTTTAATAATGACGAGAAAACTTCTCAAAGTAGCTAAATAAACCCATAAAACAAATAAAAAGCACCCATTAATTGGGCGCTTTCGAATAATTTTCTTTTCTTTTCTTTTAAACTTTGTTCTCCTTTGTGTTGCGCTCCCCTTTAATTTCCCGTAGCAATTGTTTCAAAATGCGTTCGGTTTCCCTAAACCTCTTTTAACACCTTTTACAAACTCCTAGAGTTAATAAACTTTTCTTATATATCGTTTAAATCACGTAGACAGTGTTTCCGAAATACCTCTTATAGCTTTTTTAGTTCATTTTTCCACATCTTTAATTAATTATCATGGACGTATTTATTTAAAATTAGTTCGTTGAAAATAAGAATTTAATTGACCTCTAATCATTTTTTTCTTCAGATCAGGATCACTTTCTCGTTTTTTGAAATCTCTGCGAATTTCATCTGTTTGAACACCTTCTTCAACCTTTTCTGCAATTTCCATTAGCCTTTCTATATCAGAGAAGGAGAACTTTCTAAAACCTGAAGATGTACGATCTGGGGAAATGAGCCCTCTTTCTTCATAATAGCGAATTCTTCTTTCAGACAAACCTGTCATTTCGGTTACGATGCCCATCGTGATGACCTTTTTATCACGATATGAATTATTATTAGTCACCAATATCACACCCTAAAATCCCCAATGTATTTTCATCCATTTTGTAAATGCTCTACCATAAAGTTAACAATGGGAAGCGTTTTCTGACAAGTTTTTTTGAAACTTCAATCTATTTTGAACATTTGTGGATTTATCCCTAATAAAGACCCTTCTTGTATCTACGAAGAACTACATTAAAAGAATTTATTTTCAATTTATTTAATAGCAAATCCAGACTTTGGCTTATTTTTTGAGCTTGTACCTCCAACATATATCCCGTAGTTCATTAAGCAATTAATGGATATTGAGAAAAATCCATCCGAAGATCTCTCCAACCATCACTAGATGAGAAGATAATATTTTCCATTATCTCTTCATTTACATACACAGAACTATTAGCATCAAATTTACGCAAGCATCATGGGACCAAGAGTAAAAGGTGTCGTATATCTCTTTTTAGAGAACCGATTTAGCTTTTATAATGTAGGATGGTGTTAGTAAATGAGAGAAAGTGTCGTATGAAATTTGTTTAAATGTAGTGTTATTTGTTGATAAAATAAAGAATGTGACATTATAAAAAGAAAGGACTACTACTATGACTGATATAGTTTTATATAAAGATATAGAATGTAAAGTGTTCTTAGATTATGGGAACGGTTACTTAGAAATACGTCTTGGAGAATCTATCATTTTAGTAAAAGAATCAGAAATTAAAAGATTTGAACACACTACACAAAATCATTGAAGAAAATGAGGGTTAAAGGGAACATGTAACCTATTTTGACCAATACTTTAACACTTTTTCTTTCATTTGCAACTTCTCCTTTTTCTGACCTGTACTATGTTTCAATAATATTTATCTTCTTCAACAATCTGGGAGTTTAAGCTAAATAAACTGTCTTGTTTATTCACGTAAAAAATCATCCTCTCTTAAAAGTAAATAGAGGATGGTTTTTAAGAAGTGTTATTTATGACTTTTCTAATAAACAAACCGATTATTATTCCAGGAAAAACAAACAACATTGGGAGCCAAACATGACCCAATAGCACTCCAAATATCGTTAATTTTGAGGAATAAATCAATCCAACAGTTAATATCAATAAAACTGTTCCTTTAAAATATTTACCGTTTAAATACTGTCCATATCCAGGAAGTGCGATGCTCCACATTCGTTTTTCAAATGGACTCTTATTCACTTATACATACCCGAGAAATATTGTTTTTATTATATTTTTTTTGCAATTTCTTTTCTATTAGGAGCAAGTGGTGGCTGTTCTAACCATTTATTTTGCACCATTATATTAAACCATTTTTTTGTTACCATTAGATTTTTTAGAATGACGCTTTCATAAGCCGTTACAAGGTCTGTTCGCATGGCTGATGCTAAACCTACCCCGTGATACGCTTGGGCAGCTTGATACAAGAAACCAATATGATACAACATTAACTTATCGGAAAAAGGAGAGTCTGTTGAAGTTGTGACTTCTGTTTCCCACGATTTAGGAACTGGCAAATTATCCGTCTGCATGATTTTTGAAAATGATTTAATTTGTCCATCAGCTGTTTTCTCGGAATCCTCTAAAAATTTTCTTACTTCTTTTGTTTGAGCGACCTGACTAAATGCGATAGAAAGAGTTTTAGCCATAATACTCTTTTTAAGGTTGAAAGAAATACTGATGATTTCTGTTGCAGCTAATTTTCTCCCTTTTCCAAAAATTCCATCTGTGAAATCTTGGCTAGAAATAAATTCAGGGTTCTTGGAAGGATAAAATTGAGGGTCTCTCTGAAAATTCCCTTTCTCAAGCAATAACTCAATTGTTTGATGGTACATTTTTTTCGCGTCGTTATCACATGAATCGTAAAAATGCCGTAAGTCTTCTCTGACGGAAACGCCTAATGAAGTGGTGTGTCCTAACAATCCATGTAATGTCATGATATGTAAATAATCTAAGCAAAATATATCAGTAAACAGTCTCTCTGCACCCTTATTGAGGTCAGATTCAGTAAATCCAATTGGAACTGGAAACCCCTCGTTCTCCATAAAAGTTACGAGTTGTTTCTTATGTTTTGCAAACGTCTTGATAGCATCCTCAAAAATAGTTTTTATTGATTCATCATCAATAATAGAGAACATATATCTATTTACTACATCTGTCATTGTTCCGTTTACATACTGTCCCCACAGTGTTCCTATTTCGGAAGATGTGAGTTTTAATTTATTCTTATCCACATTATCACCTCTTGAGTATTATTTCCAAATCAATAATTAATATGTATTTCTTATTGTACTTACCTTTATTAAATTTAAAACACCGTTCGGCAATTGAACGGTGTTTTACGTGTTTGAGCTATTAAAATTAATAGGCTTTATTGGAATTTTACATGTAAAGTAATAGTTTAAAAAAGAACAATTTTGTAAATTTATATTAGAAGCTTATTTAGTATATATTATCCAATAATAGATATAGTGGATAAGCCTTCCCCTCAATCCTAATACGTTGTACTTACATTCTGTCCTCCTACCTTGAATACTTTAAGTACTCTATAAATCAAATTTCTACTCTAAAGAAAAAAGCTAGCCTGGATTGTTTATCTTGCTACAAATTTTAGTCAATTAATAGAATTGATTAACCAATTAATGTTCAAAGTAGAACATGGGGAGATACAACAAATGATCGATTATCTAAAGAGTTAAAAAAACTTAAATTTAATTAAAAATCCAAAGACTTAACCAAAAACGATGAATTCCATAAGTTTACATTGGTTTGTACAAATAAATTTTCCAGGCAGATTCCTTTGATTCAAAAACTTTCTCAAGGGACAAATTGTTTTCTGCTGCGTTTTCGATAAGTACGGCGGAAAAAATGTAGCGTCCCCCCATTTTTTTAAATTGCTCTAAATTTAGTTGCAGATTTTTCAATCGTTTATTTGTGTTTTTTTTGAACATGTAGTGTTTCCCTAATTCATCAGTAAAAATGTAGCAGCGCCCGCCCCACTCATCGAAATATGTACGAATCCATTTGTTTTTAGCCAATTCTTTCTCAATGATTTTTCGAAACTCGTATTTATAGGACAGTGGATAAAAATTGTTGTATGTATCGAGAGTGTAGAAACCGTTATATTGAGCGATGGCAGGATGTATGCCAATACTTACAACACGATAATCTTCTACAGGTAATCCTATATATTCTTCTATCTCCTGAAATTGTTTTTCTGCAAAAAACTCCTGAACTGAAGGATCTCTATTAAAAACAATTTCTTCATTTATAAAACTTAATAAAATAACTTGAGCTATGACAAAACCTTTTACAGCACTCCTCCATTTTCCCCCTTGCATCCATAAAATCTTTAATCCAAGAGCAAATAAAACATATATGACAAGCGGACGCAAAAATTGATAGCGGGCAAAATTAAAGGTATCCAAAAAGTGAAAGCGTTCAGTTAACGGAAGCCACCCTTTATAGAACCAAAAAGCATACCAAGCCGATAATGCCAGATTAAACCAAAACGAAAAGACAAATACCTTTTCTTGCCTCCATAACTTTTTGGAGATGATAAAGTACAAAGAGATTAGCATGAGTGGCAAAATGATAAACGTGTGAACGGTCATGACATGGTGATGCCCTAAGAGAAAATTTTTCAATGTAAGGAGCAGGCACCACCATAACGGCAATCTCGCATGAAAATACTCGTCCCTACTGGTAGGCTCATCGGTGAATAGAAAAGAATAGACTAAACGGTACTCTACGATCATGTAAACGAGCGTCATATAGACAATCGAAAAGAGAAACCGGAAGTTCCAACCTTTCCCCCTTATTACATCCACGAGCCAAAAAATGACCATTCCGGTTAGAAAGAAAAAAAAACCTAAAACAAGACTTGAGTATACAGGAAGGAGTGTTAAGACTAAATAGTTCTTCCAGGAACTCTCCCCTTTTCGGATATTTAAAAATGCCCAAAGTGCAAGCGGCATTCCAAGAGTACTAAGCATCCCTGACGGCCAAAAAAGAGTAAGAGAAAAAGCCAATGCAACTCCTACCCGAATCACCATCCATTCTTGATTTGGCAAAAAATGCTTTTTTAATAGCAGGTACATGCCTATAAACGCAAAAATTCTTGTAATCGACTGGCTTAATGCATAGGCAATCATGGTCGAAAAAAAAGCATACAGCCAAACAATTAAGCTGAATTCGGTGCCAAATGCATTTCTTGACAGTTGACCGTTTATCACCTGTGGAATGGCGGCATCGATTGGACCTGTTATTTCTCCGCTTCTTGCCAGGACTTTATACCAGGCCAGGTTGGAATCGAGATTATCATGGACCCGAATATGAGCATTCTCCCCAAGAATAAACAAAGGAGATAAATAAAGAATTAGAATAATAAAAGCAAAAATAATTAACTTTTGTTCCTTTTTGTTTTGGATTGAAGCCACTCTCTTTTCCACCCCAAGGAATTTCTTTTAATAGGCTTTGTAAGCAATCATGCTGAACAAAAATAAGGTTAGAAATCTTACTTATAAAGTTTGCATAGTGGAGGAAATTATTCCCTTGAAATTTAAAAACTTCTAGGCGCCCGATCTTCATGCTGAATTTTCCTTATACGATAGTGCTGCCGCCCAGAATATGCTTTTATATCACTCTTCTGAAGAAATAACAGCCTTAATGCTATCAATGGTTCGTAGGTAAGTAAGTTAGCACACTACTTTTAAATTCATCTGGAAATCCTCTTATTATTTTATTTGATCGTTCATTTTAAATTAGACTATGAATCGTATTGTTTTCTACTCATGCAAGTCGTTTTGTCACTCATAGAGCTGCTCTGATAATCTGGTTACGATCTAGATCAGTAGCATGAAATAAATCATCTCCGTATTCCTTAAACTTATCTTCATAACGAACTGTTGGACACTAACTAACCATCGATTATTCCTCACCTTCTCTAGATGGGGTCCCGTTTCCCGATACGAGTTCTTCTAGAAGTCTTTTTCCTTCCTCAGTAAGATAGACGTCCTTCCCTTCAAGTAATAAAATAGCCATTTCTTTAATCATCTTCATTCCTCCTTTTGTTTGACGTCTTGTTCTTGACGTCCTTTCATACATACGATTAAGATCTGCTTGTCCATTATTCATCAAAAAAGAAAACTTTTTTCATTTTTGAAAATCTATAATAAAATTTGAAAAACTATTGTATAAATCTATAAACTCCTGTCAATAATGCAGCTAGAGAATAAATCATAGGGAGAGATGTACTATGCTATGGGGTATAGGTAAAAAACGGAGTAAGGTAGGAAAATTTATAGATAAACGTGGTTATACCCAAGAAGATTTAATGAAGGCTGCTAAAATCGGCAGAAGTACAGCAAGTAGAATATGTTCAGATCCTGAGTATTCACCTACAGCAACCACCATTAAAAAAGTAATGAAAGCTATTCGAAATATAGATCCAAACGCAAAAGTAGATGATTTCTTTGACATGTAGGAGGTGAAAATCATGGTATGGAAACCAGAAGAATGGACTGCTAAAGTTTTAAAAGAATACGATCATTTACAATTAATGTGGATCAGAGGAAAAGGCTATATGGTTTTTGATAAAAAGGGCATTGAGGATATAACCTTAGTGAAGTTTGGAGAAGATAAATACAACGCATTAAAAGAGTTTGACCTTATGGTTTTTAATCATCTTAAAAAGCAATATAAAGATGTGATCTAAAAGACGTTTTCAGACCTCTTAGATTAAGGCTGTTTTCGCAAAGATTGTTGCTTTTCGTAAATAACTATACTTTACGGATATAGCCTATCTTCGTGCTCTTTTCGCTTATTTACTAAGTGGTACTCTCTTGAAATTGCTTATAGTTTCTACGATAAAAATCCAAAAGCCGATTTTTATTAGTCTAAAAGCAACAAACTTTTAGAAAAGAGCCTAATAAAAAGGTTACTAACAACAATAAGCGACCTTGTTAATTCTAATTCAGAATAACAAGGTCGCTACACTTTTTCCTCTTTCATGTTTTTCCCTTTCGGTTTACTTTAGTGTTTTACCATTTTACCTTCCGACTGATCCCGTACATCAGCATAAAATTGATTGAATAAAGAAGTTACGTATGAATTTAATTCAAATCGATCTCCATTGACAAAATCAGATAGCACAAGTTTATTCTTCCTTGACATTTTTTCCCTCCTTTATTCATGATTTCCAAACTATCAATCTCTTATACATATAAAAATAAAATATTAGTATTGAAGTAGTAATTTTCTACAAGGATTAATAGTGTGTAGTTCCAGAAAGAGCACAAAAGAAAAAAATGATTTAAATTAGTCATTCTTCAACGCCCTTTTGAGTTAGCCTCTTTCTTCATAAGCATTCAGGTACTTTTACAATAAGATTTTTTATTACCTAATGCTACTATCTCTTGAGACTATTTAATTCCTCTGTTAATCGTAAGAATTCTTCTTTGTTTCTATACTGTAACGTCCGGTCTATTTCCTTAAGAATTTGATCGATCCGGAAATCACGATGGGCTTCGTCTAACACCATTTCAGCAAATAGAGAATTCAAGGTATTTATTTCTTGTTGTTTTGATGTATTAAGTAAAAACTTCTCCATAGGAAATCAACTCCTCGACCTTTTTTCTATCACATTAAAATAGTAGACTGTTTAAACATTAATATGTGAAGCTTAAGTCTCTGGCGCAAAATTAGACGAATTGATTAATCGTTTCAGAAGAAATCTAAAATCTTCATAAAGAAGGTATTATATATAATCACCCCTTTCCTTGTATCGGCCCTACCTATGCCAAATACTTTGATGGCCACTCGTGCCATTCACCCTACTATCACCATAACCGGAAACGCTTTCACCGGTAAAGATTAATAGACCAAAAGTTCCGAATTGGTAAGTTAAATGGGATTTTTGATAATAATAGAAATGTATTGGCTACGTCCTTAATTGTAATCTGACGGATTGCAGTACCACCCCCCTCGTATACGCCTGCTCACAACCCTGTACTTTCTTGTATTTGCATTGCATCCCTAATTGAACTTCTGCTCACCTTAAACATTTATGCTAACTTTATTTCTGATGAAAGCAACCGTCCTAGATTTAGATTTCCGTCTATAAGACTTTTCCTGATTCCCATACAATGGTGTGGTGGATTTTTTCAATTGAAACTGCTTTATCATTCATTTCCCCCCTTCCTTCTTCACTAATAACAACCAAGTCAATTTCGTCGTTATTTTTTTATTTCTCAAGCATATCTTCTTGCTATGTTGTTTATAACTTAATACTATATGTAAAAGAATTACACAAACACGTAAGGGATTCTAACATATTTTTTTGATTCTACAGACTATATCGTTATTATTTATTACATTAAACCTCCACAGTCTTTGCGTCCAAGAAATTTTTTTCTCATAATGGATGGAACATGACATGGTCTGTGTTGTTTACTATCTTACTCTTTGTTATCTTACGACTTCTGTAATTGCAAATGTTGGGCTGTTACTACTTTTCGAAGTACCAATCTTTAAAATGAAGTAACATACTGATTCTTTTTACTTATAGCACGATAGTCCATTTTCTTCAAATGACAAAATGTAAACGTTTTCAAAGAAATAATGTTTTGCTATTTATTTAATCTTTAGTATCTTATTTTGTATGAATACGAAAAAATCAGAAAAAAGGAGATATAAAGCATGCAGAAGAAACTCATATATCCATTTTTAGCAGTATCTTTAAGCTTTTCATTAGGAGCTTGCTCGGAGAAAACAAAGGAAACAACCGGTACGAATGAAAGTGAAGTAAAAGAGGCTTATAGCATACACACTGCTCATTGGTCCTATGAAGGGGAAACAGGACCTGAACACTGGGGAGAATTAGACAAAGCAAATTCAGCCTGTGTCAATGGAAGTGAGCAATCACCAATTAATATTGAATTCTCACAAGTACTATCGGATAATAAAATAGAAGGAATTCAGATTCAATATGAGCCAACACCTTTTACACTCGTAAACAACGGTCATACAGTCCAGGCTAATGCCACAACAGAAAGCAACACCATTGTCATTGAAGGAAATGAGTACAATCTCGCTCAATTTCATTTCCATACTCCGAGTGAACATCAATTTAACGGCCAAAATTATGATATGGAGCTGCACCTTGTACATAAAGACAGGGATGGAAAGCTTGCTGTCCTTGGAGTGATGATTCAAGAAGGAAGTAAAAATGATAAACTGGCATCTATTTGGGATGTATTACCGAAGGAAGAAACAGAAAAAGATATTTCCTTAAAAGAACCGATTGATATACAAGCTTTACTACCTCAAGAACAAACGTCTTCGTATTATAACGGTTCGTTAACGACGCCCCCTTGTACGGAAGAAGTAAAATGGGTCATTTTTGAGCAGCCAATTGAAATGTCAAAAGAACAAATTCAAGCATTCCAGCAAATCTTCCCTGACAACCATCGTCCCGTTCAACCTTTAAACGAACGTGAAATTATTAGGAATTAGATAAATAGAGGGTTATAGTAAATGTTCATACCTATACATAGCTTCATATCAAAAAATATTGGTTTTTTAGAAAATAAAAAAGAGATAATTGATAACAAATGCTATATATAGACTAAATAGATTAAAAAATGTTTATAACAACAAGAAGCGACCTTGTTAATCTAATCAGAATAACAAGATCGCTTTACTTTTTCCTCTTTCTTGTTTTACCCTTTCAGTTTACTTTATTGTTTTACCATTTTATCTTCCGACAGATCCCTTACTTCAGCTTAAAATTAATTGAATAAATAAATTAATTAAGAAATTAATTCAAATCGATATCCATTAACAAAATCAGATAAACAACTAAAAGATAGCTAAAAATGATGGATGTGAAAAATCAACAAAATCAGCTTTAAAGGTTATCGATAGACCAATAACCTAGATATAAACTATCCTTTACGGATATAGCCTCTTTACTAATTGGTACTCTCTTGAAATTGCTTATCGTTTCTGCCATTTTACTATCAAGATACCCTTTACATATTACTTCACTTTCTCTTTAGCTCCTCAAAATTTTCGCTTGTAACAAGGGAGTATCCAATTAGAAATATTAAAAAATTAATTGGTAATGAAAAAAAGTAATTCCAGTTTATTATATGATAAAACCCTAACCATTCAAAAAAAGGTTCTCCTATAAACACGCAAAGAACCGAATAGAAAATGGCTTTTAAAATGGGAGAAATATCGGGTTTTGTTTGCATAAGAACAAGAAAAATCACTGGGAAAAGACTTAAATCCCAGGGTAAGAAAGATGGCAAGAACGGCAAAGTTTCATATCTGTAATCCCAAAAGCCCAATTCTGTTCCAATAGAATCTAGGAACATTGTTATCATCATGATAAAAAATGCCCCACATAATAAACGATTTGTGCTCTCTTTTTTTCTGAATCTCCACCACAAAACCCAGGGAATAATCGTAAGTATGACACCAAGCCACCATTGCCAAGATAAAAACACATATTTAAACCAAATCTCATGATCTTTTTGATCAGCAAAAGCTAATTTCTTATAGATTTCATCCATTTTTTTCGCAGCTTCTTCGGGAATAATCATGCTGACCACCACATGGCTACATTTGGATTTCTAATGGTTATTAAATTAAGATTAATTGGTGATAAAATGCCTTTAAAATAACGAATGTTCTCTTTATTTGCCATATATCCTCCATTTAATAAACTAGTCATTATATATAGTATGAATTACAAACAACACATTTATCCAAATAAAGGAAGTGGACCTTTTATAATGTTTTTTTTAATAGGCTCTTTTCTAAAAGTTTGTTGCTTTTAGACTAGTAGAAACTATAAGCAATTTCAAGAGAGTATCACTTAGTAAATAAGCGAAAAGAGCACGAAGATAGGCTATATCCGTAAAGTATAGTTATTTACGAAAAGCAACAATCTTTGCGAAAACAGCCTTTTAATAAAATAACAGGTGGAAAATATTAACCTTTACTAACCTTAAAAAGAAATTATAGCCACCATCTAAAACGTTTTAAGATGATGGCATTATTAAATCCTCACCAATACAAATTCCAAATTTTCGTAATACGCACCAATGCTTCGAAATAATAATAATCTCCCCCTAAAAAACTCTCATCAATGCCAATCATAATAAACAAACTAGCCAGTAAATTGACTAGTTTGACTTCAACAAAATAATATAGGTCTAGTAGAAAAACTCCTTTTTCTTCTTCATTTTAGATGGTGTCGTGAATTCGTCGTATCAGTTTTGTATTCTTTTAAGAATCCCACAAGACCATTTAAGAGATTGAGATAGTAAGTAAATCATATGCTGGTGCAGCAAATCTTCCTTATTATGCGCTGGCGTTAGACAAATAACCCGTCCATTCCCATATTCATGAGACCAGCCTGCAATTGACGCGTCATGGATTGTATCTGCTCTTAGAAATACATTTTTTATAACTATAGTTGTTCTGAAAAAAGTGGACTTTTTCAGTGCCCTCGGTATGACTATAGCTCTTTTTCAATCGTTTCCTTTGTGTTGCTACATTTATTCAGCACAGTGCTTTCCATTAATATAGTACGCTTCTTCGGAATAAGCAGTAAAGACAACCTCTACCTCAGGTAAACCTAATTCGAGAAGATAGTTTGTTACTGCTTGAGCAAATTGATCACGTACTTGTTGTCCACGCTCAAACCACTTTACTTCAATTAGCGGGAATGCTTCGATTTCTTCTCCATTAAAGATAAACACAGAGTTTGGTAGCTCGAATGTAAAATTATCAGTCCCACATTCGCAGATATCTGCGAGCTCTTCCACTAGTGGTTTGCTGATATTTTTTAATTGTTGACTGTTTATTCCGCGAAATACGATATGTGGCAAGGGATTCCCTCCGTTTGTTTTTTTATCTATCATTCCCCTTAATCATATCATGATTAAGGGGAGATATTCCCTTACTTTCGTTCAGTCCAACTCTTACTACCACACTTACAAACTGCTAACGATACTAAAAATAAAAACTCAGCACTGGAGTAAAGACCACAAAGGTACTTAGAGGTGCTTATGCAGTGGTTAAAAGGGCATTATATGGAAGAGCTTCATCTAGAACACTTGTATTTATTAGAAACAGGCAGCAGCATAACTGACTATGTAATGGCTAGAAGAATAAAAGAAGTATGCCACATACTCGAAACGACAACATTACCAATTAAATTAATATGTTCGAAAGTTGGATTAAATAATCCGTCATACTTTATTCATAAGTTTAAAAAGTTTGTTGGTATACTCCTTTAAAGTATAGAAATTCACATTTAACTAAGTTATTATTGTGAATAAAGTTGAAGTGTTTTTCAGGAAGTAAGGTATTTTTCCGTTATTATTAAATTCTATAAGCATATTTTTAATCAACATATGATTTGGGAGGGAATGCCATGAAAATTGCAATTATTTTAGTCATTATTATTGGATTATTATCCTTGGTTGGTACTGTCTTATTAGGTGGAAAAGGTGATCATAACTACGACAATGCAACAAAGGGTAATCTTTCTCGTCTTTCATGGATTTATATCATTCTAGGGATTGCTGTTGTTATTGCATTCGCGGTTTATCTTTTTTAATTGATTGTAAGACAAGAGTTGAAATTGCTTCCATAAATAAATCTTTAGAGAATGATGGGTAAAGGGGTCTCCTTATTGGTTTATGATTAACAACCTGAGGAGATCTTTTTAATATAGCGTAATAATTTTGTTTGCATATTCCATAGGATTATTCTATTTCTAAAAGGTGAAACCAATTATGTAAACGCATTCACAATATATACACATTTATTTTAGAGAACGCTTACACAAACGAATAGATTTATTTTATAATAGGATTAACATTAAACATCTAAGGAGAATTCAACCATGAAGCAATTTGTCTTTTTAATTGATACAGGTAGTGAAACAAGTGAACATAAAATTAATGCTACAGGCATGATAGATGCAGTAAATCGTATTAAAGATATTAAAAATCGTTTAAAGAAAGACAGTCATTCGAACTTGAAAATTAAATTTAAAGGTGTTATTTACGAAAACGCTTACTGATACTTGATCACAAAATTTTTAGCCTTTTTAGTTTAGAATTACTTCTATCAATTTGAACGCTTAGTATTTATCAACCTAGACGTTCTGAACTATGACCCGAATAATGGACATGAAAAAGTCCCTTATTCGGTTTTTTCTATTTAACCAAGGATATAAAAAGAGATAAAGTCATCTCATTCATTTCAAAAAAATAAATCCCTTCATTTGATAAAAAAGATACAATTCTATTACTAATTTCAAATAATATTCACTATGCCATATTCAACAATCTTGCCTTACTGTAGTTGTACTTTCTATTTTTGGAAAAGAAATTGAAGCTATTTTCATTAAAATAAAACTAATTAAACTCACACCAAAAACAGGAATTAAACCAGGTATTCTCCATAATAAAAACAAAACAATGATGAAACCTATAACCATAAATATAGATTGAATTGGTCGAGCTATTGCTAGAATAATAGCATGTTTCAAATATTCTTTCGTTTTCATATTAAAATGAACAAATATTGGAAAAACATATAATAAAGTTAGAAAATATACAAAAATCAGGATATATAACGCGATTGTTAAGGCTTGATGTAAAATGTTGTTGTCTAATTGTTGTACCACTCTTAAATCTACATATAAAATAAATCCTATAAATAAAAAGATATACCCAAGGAGATTTGCCTTAAAGAACTCAGTTCTAAATGTATTCCAAAATAATTTAAATACAGAAATATCTTTTGATTCCATCGTTAATTTTCTCATGACAGCAAATAAGGCTGCAGTGGCTGGAAAAATCCCTACTACAAAAAGCCCTAGTAAAGTAAATAATATCCATAGAATATTTAATAGAAATAAATTTAGTCCCCACTCTCCTATGCGAATGTACCAATCCCCTAAATTTTTCATTTTTACGCCCCCTCCCTGTTTCACCCCAATAAATGCCCTAACCGATAAACTGTACACAAATAGCTATTGAGTAATTCAATAGCTATTTGTATAAATATGATTATCCTTTTACAGATCCAATCATAACGCCTTTTTCAAAGTATTTTTGTATAAATGGATAGACAATTAGTATTGGTAATGTTGATACGATGATAACACCGTACTTAATTTGATCGGCATATCTTTGTGCATAACCTCCTGAGGCACCACCACTGCCTGCACCTTCAGCAAACACTTGATTTGATATGAGAATATCTCTTAAAACAATTTGTAACGGTTGTAAATTATAGTCTCTCACGTAAATTAAACCTGTAAAGAAATCATTCCAATGCCAAACTAAGTAATAAAGCCCAATAACAGATACTACAGCTTTTGACAAAGGTAATACGATTTTCATAAAAAATTCAAAATGAGTACAACCATCAATTGATGCCGCCTCATACAATTCCTTCGGTATATTACTTTCAAAAAATGTCCTTGTAATAATAAGGTTAAATACATTTACAGAGAATGGAATAATAAAAACCCACATCGTGTCGATCATTTGTAAATCTTTCATTAAGAGATAAGTAGGTATTAATCCACCGTTAAAAAACATAGTGAATACAAAGAAAAACATTAAAACACGTCTCGCACGAAATTCTTGTCTTGATAGAACATAGGCTGCTGGTAAAGTAAGTAATAAGTTTACAAAGGTACCCAGAAGTGAGTAGATCATTGTATTTTTATATCCTATCCAAATTCTTGAATCCTGAAAAATTTCCTGGTATCCAAATAGACTAAATCCTTTTGGAAATAATAACACTTTACCAGTAGAAACAAGAGTAGAATCACTGACAGATGCAATTATGACGAAATATAATGGATATGCGATGATTAAAAAAACTAACCCACAGATCACATAGATAACACTATCAAAAATCATGTCAGTAACATTTTTACCCTTTTTAGTAAGAAGCGCCATGACATCCCCTCCTTGCACGATTGAACTTAAGCGTAATTAAATCTCCCATAAGGTTGTTTACTTACCACAAACTTATATTTGAAAATCTCTTTGCAATGTAATTCATCGTCAACAGCAAAGCAAAATTAATTAGTGTATTAAATAACCCAATTGCTGCAGCATAACTAAATTGATTAGAGATAATCCCTATCTTGTACACATATGTTTCAATAACTTCTGAAACAGGAAGATTTAATGGATTTTGCATTAAGAATATTTTTTCAAAACCTGTACTTATGATCGAGCCCATATTAAGAATAAGAAGAATAATAATTGTAGGTATAATCGCTGGTATTTCTACATTCCTGATAATTTGCCACCTATTTGCACCATCAATCTTAGCAGAATCATATAATTGCGGATCAACGCTTGCGAGCGCCGCCAAATAAATAATGCTATTCCAACCTACATGCTGCCAAATATCAGATAAAACATAGACAGGTATAAAAGTATTAGTAGAAGCTAGTAAGTTTACATCACCAAAACCTAAAGCGTTCACCAAGTGTCCGACAATTCCTGTGTTTGGCGATAATAAAACATTTAATAAACCTACCAATACAACAATTGAAATAAAGTGTGGTAAATAAACGGTTGTTTGGAGGATTTTCTTTCCCCGTTTCCATTTAATTTGGTTTATTAACAATGCCAAAATAATCGGTGCCGGAAACCCTACGATAATAGTCGTTAAACTGATGAAAATCGTATTTTTCATTAAATCAGTAAACATATGGCTTTCAATAAATTGATGAAAGTATTTTAGTCCTACCCATTCTCCCCCAGTAAGACCTTTAGTAAAATCGTACTCACGAAAAGCTAATTGAATCCCGTACATCGGTATATAGTTAAATACAAAGACAATGAGTATTGCTGGAAGGATCATCAACCACAACTGATAGTCGCGTTTAAATGTATTTAGGACTGTTGGCTTTTTTACTAATTCAATACTAGTCACATGGTTAGCTTTATTTGTTTGAGAGCTTATAAAGGCCATAAAAACATTCTCCTTTATTTAGGGAGATGCTATACCTACTTAATTAGTGGATAGCATCTCCTTAGGTGATAGTTTATTACTGTTTGCTCATGTATTCATCATAGTATCCTTGAATAATTTCAACATTTTTATCGATTCCAATTTTTCCTAATTCCTTAACGTAAGCATCCCATTCTGAATCAATACCACCTTCAGTAATCCATTGAGAATATTTCGCCATCGCTAAATTCATCAAGTCCGTGTTAGTTAAACTCATTGCGTTATTGTCCTCTTCACTGTATTTAATAAACACACCTGGCAATACATCATTCTCCTTATCAATAGAATCGAAAGCAGCTTGTAGTGGTTTTGTTTGATCTCCAACTGATTGCATATCCGTACCAAGCGTAAGATTTAATGAATCTGAGATATACATTGGTCCGTTGTCAGCCCATGTCGTTGTCCATTTCCATGTTCCTGGATCCATTGCTTCATCTTGTGGCGGTAATACACTGTATGAACCATCTCCATTATCAGAGATATTCGTACCTAATGAACCAAATAAAACTTGCATACTAACTTCTGGATCATACAATTCATTAATGAATTTCATAGCCGCTTCTTTATTTTTAGTTTGGGATGACATTTGAACAAAGTTAACCCCATAATTTAACGTGTCATAATCATAACTCCAGGATACATCCACCGTTGAGTCAGCAGACACCTTTAACGGTGACATCGATGTATATTGTGGAGATAATTCATTCCCAAATCTGTCTGTTACTTCCCAACCCCATGTAAATCCAACTTTTGCATTTTCTCCTTCACCACGGGCAACCGACTGGAATTTTGTGTAGTCCTGAGTAAACACTTCAGAATTAATCAATCCAGCTACCCAGCATTTGTTCAGGAATGTAACTAATTCTTTATAACGTTCGTCTATCAAAAAGTTTTTCACTTTACCATCTTCAACAAAAATGCCATTTCCACCACCATTTGTTAAAGTAATGCCCATACTTCCCAAGAGAACCGTTGGCTGGAAAAACCCAAAACCTAGTGTTCCTGTTGGGGAGAAGTCCATTGGAACCTCATCATTTGGATCACCATTTCCATTTGCATCCTTTTCTTTAAACGCTTTCAAAACTTCATATAATTCATCCCAATTAGTTGGCATTTCTAATCCTAAATTGTCTAACCATTTTTGATTGATAAATTGTCTTGTCGCTGTTTCAGGCCAAAACCTTTGGTATTTTGGTAATCCATAAATTTCACCTTCAAGTTGTGTTGCAAGTGTTTTCAGTTCCGGTTTTTCTTCGAACATCGTTTGTACATTTGGTGCATGTTCGTCTATTAATTCAGATAAATCTTGGAACAAACCTGTGAATTTTGCAAAATCAGCGTCTGTAATAGCGTTTGGTCCAATAATTAAATCTGGTACATCGCCAGCAGCAAGCATTGCACCCTTTTTCTGATCCCAATCCGCTGTCACTTCTTCCCACTCAATTTCCACACCGGCACGTTCCTCTGCCTTTTGTAACCATTCCATTTTTGATAGATCTGTTGTAAGTGGATGTTTTGTAATAAGAGCAGTTAATTTCACTTTACCATCTTCCGTTTTTTCTGTGGTTGCATTATCGCTACACCCTACTAATGCAGTAGTTGCACATAAACAAAGTACTAAAAGAATAGCTGTGAATTTTCTCATTCTACATTCCCCTTTATTTATTTTTATATGGAAACAGCCTTTATGCAAACCCTTACATTTTTCAGCATAAAAACTACTTCTATTGAATCAACAACACTATCAAATGATGAGCACTTGCATTTACACCGTAATATTTTCGGGAATTTTCAAACAATTTAGTACCTACCTTTATTATGACATATTCTGTTCTGATGAGAATTCACAATACCTTAGAAAACATATCTTTTTTTTAGATTTTATCTAACAAAATAAAAAACTATATTAGATAGAGTAAGAGTTATGATTGAGATATTATTAAAGTTATATCATTCACCTTCGAGTAGAAAAATTTGCCAAATTGTTGAAAAAGAAGGGGAATCACCGAATACAAAGATGAAAAAAATGTATTTTCACATGTCACAATGGATGACACATAAGTATTCGTTCCAAATAAATGATCAACTCATTGATAGCACATATCCTTTTCTCAGAAATAAAGTTGCTCACTGAGGAGAACATAGAGACGCACAATCCTGAATACACTTGGACGTATATCATTGTTATTGTTACTAGACTTGTGACTTCGGGCATCCATACTACAAAAGGGACTCACAACAAAGCATAGAAAAACTGCCTTATCTCTAGTCCCTTTTTGTATTCTCATTTTTGTCTAAGTTTAGTGCTTTTCATTTATAACTCTAACCCTATAAACCCCACCTGCTACTTTCCCTTCTTCAGAGGCAAACCTCACTTCAATCTTCTCCTTACCCTTTGTTAGGGATAATGGTATGTCATAACAAACATCAAATAGTTTACCTGGTTTGTTCGCTTGAAGTGTTTGGTGGGCGATTATCGTACCGTCTATTAAAAGATCGAATTCACGTGGATATGCTTTTCCGTCTTGATGAACGGTTTTTTCGTTTCCACTGTAGGTAACGAGTAAATACATTTGTTTGTCTGGAACAACTTCCATTTCATAGCTGAAGAAGCCTTCGTTAAGACTGTCCCTCCATCCAGTGTTGAAAAGGTTTAAATAACCAGATCTTGAGTTTTTCTTTTTTATAGAGTGGTCTACTTCTGGTTGTTGTTCATTTGGATTTACTACATCAATGGTAATTGCTCTTAGTCGATCTGCCTCTTCTTTTTCTTTGTCAACAAATGAATGATAAGTTGTTCCATCCATTATGTTCCAATACAATGTATAACGCTGATGGTGCAGTTTATAAAACGGGATTAGTGTGACACGACAATTTCCTGGTTTTCCGATCGCTTCTGTTTTAAATGTTAATGGTTCTCCTTCTACCGGTTTAATCCACTTTGTTAGATCTTTTTCATTTGTAATAAGATCTGGCACTTCTATTAGTGGATGATTGTTCAGTTTTAAATGGTCAGCTAAAATATCCGTTTCCGGAAAATCTTTTGTACCTAATGCTCCGGCCAATACAATCGGCCCATATAGGATTGCTGCCTTCTTTGTATTATTTTTAGTCGTTGAAAGGTGTAATTCCATAGGAATTTTAATGTCGATCATGTCCCCTGTATTCCAATTGTCTTTCATTGTTAAATAACCATTTTCGGTACTTGTATATTGCTCTTGTCCATTTACAGTAGCTATGACTGGTCCAGATACCCAATTTGGTACTCTTATATGAATCGTTAGGTTTTCATCAGTAGCTTTTTCAAAAATAAGCGTCGTTTTTTCTGATTCTGGAAATATCGTATCTTGTCTCAGCTTTACATTTTTATCTTCCAAATGAATTTCTGAAGCAATAAATAGATTGATATATAGTTCATCAGAATTTCGGTAATAAATATTCCTCGTGTACCTTGCTGGATTTTCCATCCCTGTTCCTGTACAGCACCAAAAGGATTGATCAGGTGTGCAGTACACTTTAAAATGCCCTGGCTGTGTTGATACAAAATACGTTTTCATACCAGAGTCAGGATCTTGTGACGCAAGAATATGGTTATAAAGTGCTCTTTCATAATAATCGATATATTCTACCTTTTGAGACCAATTAAATAAGTGCTCTGTAAGCTTTAGCATATTATAGGTATTACATGTTTCTGTTGTTGTGATTCCTAGTTCTTCTGTGTTTTCAGGGCCAAAATGTTCTCTGATGCTATTGCCACCAATCACATAGGAGCGATGATTTGTAACTTGGGTCCAAAAAAACTCAGCCATTTTTTTGTATGTTTCATCACCCGTTATTTCATATAGTTTTGCTGCACCGATTACTTTAGGAATTTGCGTATTGGCATGCTTACCCTCAAGTTCATCCATCTCTTTTGAGAGTGGTTCTAACACTGCCTGATGACAGAATCGAATCGCAAGATCCAAATAATCTTGATTATTCGTCATCTTGTAGAGATCTGCCATTGCTTCATTCATCCCGCCATGTTCACAAGTAAGCATTTTTTGAAACTGCTCGTCACTAAGGTGATCTGTTCCCTTTTTTGCCCAGTTTGCAAGCTTCATGACAACAGTGAGCGCTTTCTTATTTCCAGTTAATTGATACGTATCAATTAATCCGGCATAAATTTTGTGGATGCTATACCACGGGACCCATCCACCACTTAGACTAAAATTATCTACTTCAAAATCTCCTGTGAAAACTTTATCAAAGCAGGTTCGTGGAAATCCACTTACATACCCATCCTCATCTTGTACATGTGCAAGCTCATCTACTGCGTATTCAAGCTTTTCCTTTAAGTTTTCATCCAAAGTTAGTGAATACATCGTTGAAGCAGCTGATAACCAATGGCCAATGGAATGCCCACTAATACCTGTTGTTTCCCATCCGCCATAACGGGGTTTTTTCGGAGTTTTTGAAGCTGCCTCATAACAAGATGCAACAAGTCGATCCACATCAAGATAGATTAAATACTCCTTTCCCATTTCCTGTGATTCTTTAAAAATCCCATCTAGCAATTTTACATTTTCCACATCAATTCCTCCTTAACTACTACACTAATCCCGATACTTCTATTATGAATAAGGAGGTAGATGAAACGGAATTCACAATACAACACAATACATATCTTTTTTTTGTTTTTTTGTGATAAAATTTTTAAAAAGTAATAGTAGAGGATGATCATAACATGCATGAGATTAGCTTGTTTTCAAACAGTCTCCCCCTTATTCGAGAAATAGGTTTTATGAAGGATTATGATGGAACAAATAGACATCCAGATCGACTAATGGAAAAAATAAATGTGTTTGTATATGTAAAAAAGGGAAACATTCAAGTGTATGAAGATGGAGTTGAGTATCAATTGAAAGAAGGCGAATATCTTTTTCTTAGAAAAAACGTTCCTCACTGGGGAAGTTCTTTATATCCTCTTGGTACGGAATGGTACTATATCCACTTTTATGACTCACCAAATCAGCTTAACGTAGAAGAATCTGCAGAATACTCACTTTACCAGCAATCTTCATTGATTTTGGAGGAAACCTATATTTCTCAAATAAAGCTGCCAAAGCATGGTATAGTCTTAAATCCAGAATTCACAGAATTGCAGCTCAAGAAATTAGTAGAAGATTACACATCACCACATCCGATACGCCCGCTCCATTTGTGTGTTTTGACATTTCAATTTTTCATCGATTTATTTGCTAATAGATTAGAAGAAAACAAACAGTCAAAACAGTACAGAATTGTCCGTAAAATGATTGAGCTTTTTAGTAACAATACTACAATAAAAATGTCTAGCAAGGAGATAGCAAGCGCTCTAGGGATGAATTACGCATATTTATCTACTTTATTTCGAAAGGAGACTGGAAAAAGTATCACACAATTCCAAGACGAATTATTAATCGAAGAAGCCATCAAGCTATTAAAAAATGAAACTGTAAATGTTTCTGAAGTAAGCCATACTTTAGGCTTCTCGAACCCATTTTATTTTAGTAGAGTGTTCAAAAAAGTCACAGGGGTATCTCCTACTACTTACTTGAATCAAACTTACAGGAATTAAGATAACTTTTGTCATTATTCTAATTAAAAAGAGTATACATCCTGTCATTTGCTATTTGATAAGCAAATAAGACAAGTGGACATCTATAACTTAACGTAAAAAAATCAGGTGCTATCCTACTAGAGAAAAGCACCTGATTCTTGAAAAACATTTACAAAATCTCGGAGTTAAACTTTAATAATCCTCTAAATTTTAAAGTTTGGGTGTTTTAAAAAAGTGAAAATTTAACGCACACTTTTTTCAACGTGTTCTAACCAATTTAATTCTTCTTGCGTCAAGACTATATTAGATCCTTCATTACAAGAAAGTAATTCTTCTTCATTTTGAGCACCAATGAGAGCGCAAGTTGGAAACGGCTGGTTAAGTACATAAGCAAGCGCGATTTGAATAGTGCTTGCACCCTTTTCTTTGGCTAATTGTTCTGCGCGACGTAGACGTTCCCAGTTGTTATCACTATAAAATACGCGAACTAGGTCTGCATTACTTTGATCTTCTGGAGTAAAACGGCCCGTGAAGAACCCTCTTGCTTGAGAAGACCAGGAAAGAAGTGGAAGTTGATGCTCTTGATGCCATGCACAATCTGATGCATCAGCAGATACACAGCCAGCCCAAAAAGGTTCTTTTGCCTTGGCTAAGCTTAGATTTGGACTATTGAAAGTGAAACCAACTAACCCTTTACCAGCGGCATAGTCAATTGCTTCTTGTAATCGTTGAACAGTCCAATTGGATCCACCAATGGCTTTGATACGTCCAGCAGAGATATGTTCATTTAATGCATCGATAATCACGCTAACGGGTACAGAAAGATCATCACGATGTAAAGCATACAAATCAATATAATCAGTTCCAAGCTTTTCTAAGCTTTCGAAAAGATCGCTGGAAATCGCCTCGGGATTTACACGAGGACCGTTTTGATCGTGGTGAGCTCCTTTTGTCAGAATCACCACATCTTCACGATTGTTTCGATCCTTCATCCATTGGCCAATGGCAACTTCACTTTCACCACTGCAGTATACATGAGCGGTGTCAATGGTGTTCCCGCCTATCGCAACATAACGATCTAACACGCTACAAACTTTGTCATACACACTAGGTCTAAAATAATCTGATCCTTGGATAAGGGTAGTTACTGGTTTAGCTAAACCTGGAATCGTAATTGTCTTCATATGCAAAACCTCCTATTCAATTTCAACACGACGGCGTTCTCTTGCCGACGTTAAGCAAGCATCAAGAACTTTCATATTTAATATCGCATCAGTGGCTGGATAAGGAAGCGGTTCTCCGCCCTGAATGCTTCTCCCCACTGCGTCCGCTTGCAAGGAATATTGGTTCAATCGAGGGACCTCGACTTCTCTATGTCCGTCTTTTGTAAACACAAAAATATTATCTTGTTCATCCTGATTGGCAACAAAAGCAGTCGGGACTTCGATCCGTCCTTCTGTGCCTACAATTTCAAGAACGTTTCTGAAGGCTGCCCACATTCCACAATCAAAGGTTAGAGCTAGGCCATGATCGAACTCTAGTATGCCGGATGCCATCATGTCCACATCTCCGTGTTCTTCGGAAAAGAAAGCGTGGACAGTGGCAGCATGTGGTTCTTGATCCAACAACATACGTGCAGCACTGATCGGATAAACCCCAACATCATATAAGGATCCACCACCCCATTCTTGCTTATAACGAACATTTCCCATGTCCTTTGCGTTATTAAAGGTAAATGTTCCATGGATTCCGCGAAGTTCCCCAATTTCACCTGATTTGATCATGTCACGAATCATCGTATAACGCGGATGATAACGATACATAAATGCTTCAGCAAAAACAACGCCAGCTTTCTTGCAAGCTTCAACCATCTCTTCTGCATCACTAGCATTGATCGATAAAGGCTTTTCACATAATACATGCTTGCCGGCTTCCGCTGCACGAATGGTCCATTCTTTATGCAAATGGTTAGGTAGTGGAATGTAAACGGCATCAATAGTGGGATCAGCGAGTAATTCTTCATAACTTCCATAAGCCATGGGTATATTCAATTGTTCTGCCGTTTGCTTGGCCTTATCTAGCCCACGACTAGCAATCGCAGTGACTTCCCCAGTTTCAGACTGCTGAATTCCGGGTATAACAGAGCGCTTTGCGATACCAGCACACCCGAGAATACCCCAACGAATTTTCTTCATTCCGTTCCTCTCCTTTATATATACTTAATACTATATTGTCATTATATTAAACTCATAATAAAATAAAAATAGAATCTTATTGCTCTGCCCATGAAAGAATATTGCTAAGAAAGTGTGATGACAGTTGCAAAGACAATATCTTTTACCAACATTACATAAGCACGAATATATGATTCTTCCTGAATCAATTGGATGGTATTGGGAGGAAACAGAACATTATGTGGATCGAAGAGTGGGAACCCTGAATAATTTTAGTATCCATTTTGTTCTCTCGGGATCTGGGTTTGTTGAAATTGACGGAAAACAATTTTCATTAAAACGTGGAGATGCTTTTTTATACTTTCCTATGCAGGAACAGCGGTATTATAGTAGCAAAAATGACCCGTGGAATATTCGATGGGTTCATTTTTATGGAAGTGTCCTCAATCAATTTCTATCAGAGAGAGGTTTTCATCGATATTCACTTTGGAACATTCAACATGTGCCAACATTAGAAAAAGCTCATGAACAACTTCTCGTGGAAGCAGAGAAAAATAGTTTTTTGCAATTGTCTCAATTATCCACGCTTACCTACACTTTCTTGATGGAGTTCATTACCCATGTTGTACCTCGAACTTCTGATAGAAGACCAGAATTAGACGAACGAATTCACCCCCTACTACCCTTGATGCAAAGTAAAGCTTGTGAACCATTTGAGCTGGAATACTGGGCGGAACAAGCAGGTGTAAGCACCTATTATTTTTGCCGATTATTTAAACGCGCAACACAAATGACACCCATGGCGTTTATTACGTTATGCCGACTTCAAATGAGTAAACAGTGGCTGTTAGACAATAAAGATATGACCATAAAAGAAATTGCTCAAAAAGCTGGCTACCCGAGTATCAGCTATTTTAATAAACGCTTTTTAGAACAAGAAGGCATGACACCAACCGAGTACCGCCAGCTGTATCACTATGAACCTCACCATGACTGAAGTCACGGGTTTCTAATGTATCTTCCTAACAGATGCTTAACACCAGTGGGCGGGACACAACGCCCTCTATTCCTTTTGCAAATGCATCAGGAACTACTTTTCATATGATGTTTCCCGCGGTATTAATGTCTACATGAAGGATCTTTTTCTCTTTTGTTATCTGTTTCAATATCTGGTTCTTTTGTTATGATTTCTATCGTATATTCGCTAAAAGTCGGTATCATTCGAACTTATTGTAAAAAACCTTTTGTGCCTGACTTTCCAATATTCAGCGTCTCTTTTGTGAGTGGAAACGTAAGATACTTCCCTTCTTTATCACGCAAATTTGATTGGAAAATTGACATTCTTTTCGACCATTCTTTGGTGTATACCTTAGTAATTTAGGTTTATCGGTATACTTACTATCTATTCCTAAATATTTCCTCTGAATTCAAGCGCTTTGCTTCGAAAAAGAATACTTGAATGAATTTTTTTGTATTTACTCGAGTAGGAGTAGAAAGTATTGTTGAATCATTTTGCAACTCCTTGATCTTTTGGTGGACGACTGTGAAATCAAAAAATCTTGAAGCGTAATTTTCAAACTTCGGATTTGAAAAATCTGTTAAACCTAGCGACGCAAAATGATTTAACGAATGATTTATCGCTCTACGTATGCGTTGTTCGGAAGCTTTTATCTCTCGATTGATATCAACTTGTGCAGCTGATGGTCCAAGTTTTTTTTTCGATATTTGTATAAATATATTTTTAAGAGTTGGAAAATGTTGTTCAAAAGTATGAGTAAGTTCATACTTAAATAAATATTGAAGAATTTCAATCAAGTCTTTATGCCCATTTTCTCCTACGATCCCTAATTCAGCCAAAAGAAATTCCCCGACCTCTAGAATCTTTTTTTCATTAAAAGTATTTGATTCGTTAACTTTTCGCTGATCCAAATTTAATAAACTATTTAAGGAGGTTTGGATATCATTGATCGATCTTTCTAAATAGATACGTTCCATTACTTTTCGAATAACTGCCAATACTTCAATACGATTAATTGGTTTAGTAATATAATGATCAATCCCAAGAGAGTAAGCTTCACCAATCAATTCTTTTGATTCAACTTGTGAAATCATTATAACTTTTCCAGAAAACGTACCTTTTAAATGTCGAATGGTCTCAATACCATCACGGATTGGCATTAATAAATCGATAAATAAAATATCAATCTTTTTTAAATTTAAAATGTGTCCTTCTAATAGACTGCCATCTTCCGCTTCCTCTACCACTTCTCCTAAATCTTCGTCTTCTATAATTTGGCTTAAGATTGAACGTATTGCACAATCATCATCTGTTATAAAAAAACGCATGGAATCACCCTTACCCTTTCTGAATCAAATTAATAATCGGTAACTTTATCGAAAAAACGACACCATTGTTATGCTTATTCTGAAATATAATCTCTCCTCCAAGGTCTTTCACTACTTCTTTTACATATGAGAGTCCAATCCCTGTTGAAGGTGTTCCAACATGATCATACTTCGAGGTAAATCCAGGCTGAAAGATAACATCCTCATATTTTGGGGGAATGCCAGGTCCACTATCAGCAACTTGAAATTCTACAATATCGCTAAGTTCACGTAAACTTAAACGAACAGTTCCTTTCTCTTTAATTGCTTCCACTGCATTTGCTACTAAATTATTGATGAGAGATAACACAATATATACATGATAATTCGGATGGTTCCCTTCTACTGTGTATAAAAATTTAATATCTTTTCCTAGTGAAAAGGCATATTTTTCATTTATCCGTATCATTAATTGAATGAGTTCAGTAGCATTCATATAGTCTTTAAAACTTTCATTCGTAATCATTTTAGAGAGACCTGCATAAATTCGTTGATTATCTTTTTTAACTTCATGCACTTCACCGGCAATACGTAATGCTTTTTGACTAAGTTGCTGTTTAAATACATTATGTTGTTTTTCCTGTTCTTTTAAATTGCGATATAAATGATACGATTCGTTTGTAATATTCTCTGCATTTTTTAATGTTTTTTTTAAATGAATCGTTTCCTCATATAAATTGGAAATAAGCATTAACATGTGTTCATTTTGTTTTCTAATTTGTCTTTCCCTCGTCTGTGCTTCATATAGTTTCATCATATTGAAAAAGCTTAAAACAATAAAACTATGGGCGAATGCGATCATGATCATCTCATTAAGTTCCGCTAGCGTAATCGTGGTTTCTAATGCGAAATATTGAATGATTAATTCTACACAGTCGGACAATAGTTCAATTATGAGGCCAATAAATCCGATTATCAAAGGTCTGTTATGAAAGCGGTTGGTTTTCACTAAATAAAAGAGACAAGAATAAGCAAAATAAAAGAAAAAACTTGGATATTGGACTTGGAAAGAGGATAACAAGTCAAAATTCTCCTGCTGAATGAAGTCTATTAGAATACGAAATATTACAACCATCGTTCCTGTTAAAAAACCCGGTAAAACTGCTGGTATTTTCTGCAACAATAATAAAAAAAAGAAAAATGCCGGTGCACCAAAACTTACTCGAAATGTTTCATTTAAAGGATAAAACTTTAATTCACCAGCTAATGGCACTGTTAACACCATCAGAATAAGAATATAGACGTCTTTTTTCACTAAAGTACTGAGATTCAAGATGATCACCTCCCAATTTTACTTGAAAATCAGTATACAGCTTCATCTGACTCAATACAACGTTTACTTTATTTATTTATTAAAACTAAACTATTTTAACTTGAACATACTGATACGACTAATATCTATTTCTCTATTCATACCATTGCCACCTAAACTCATGAAACAATTTCACCGTTATTTTTTGAAAATTTTTATTTTTTTGTAGTTTTTCGTATGATCATGTAGTTCCAGTTATAAATTAAGATTAAGTTTTTGCAGAACAATTTTGAAAACGCTTTATAATTATTATTTTTTCATTTTTTAAACCATTCTATGATTATTTTTTTAGTAAAAGCTATTTCAGGTATGCTTGATCGCATTTGGTGAAACGTATATTGCGCTGATAGGAGTGGTACAAGAATCGCTATATAAAAGAGAGACAATGAAGCGAAAAAATAGTTCGAGCAAATATTTATTCGTTTAGCTCTAGATATTCGTGGTCAGGACCATTATGAAAAAGCAAAGACTATTAACAGCATGATAGTCGATAGGATTACAGTTAGCTATATAAGTAGTAACGGTAAATAACAGGATCAAATCTAGTTTTAGTTGTTTCTTGAGGGGACGGTATAGAAAGACAACTTGTATTAACTAGAAAACACAGAAAAAACCCTGAAATCCCCAGATCCATTTCTATTTCTAATTGTTTTTAATAGGCTCTTTTCTAAAAGCAATTTCACGAGAGTACCACTTAGTAAATAAGCGAAAAGAGCACGAAGATAGGCTATATCCGTAAAGTATAGTTATTTACGAAAAGCAACAATCTTTGATAAAAACAGCCTTTTAATAGTACTCATTACACTTTACACAAATTTTTCATCTAAATTAACTTATTAAACCTTTAGATAATGAAAGATTTATACTGCATAAAATTAAAGGGGCTGAGAAGTATGGTTAAAGAAATGATAAAAGAACATAATGTTCAGGG
>JBNJJO010000029.1:0-63557 GCA_051750265.1 Bacillota bacterium
CATGTCTGAAGGAGCAGGTGTTTTATTCCTGGAAGAATATGAACATGCGAGAGAAAGAGGAGCGACAATTTTAGGAGAAATCGTAGGTTATGGTTCTACAACAGATGCCTATCATATTACTTCCCCTGATTACAATGGGGCCGCAAATGCAATGAAATTGGCTTTGGATATGGGAAAGATTCGATTGACTGATGTGGATTATATAAATGCACATGGTACAAGTACCCCTGAAGGAGATAAATCAGAGACCAAAGCGATTAAAAGTGTTTTTGGTGCTCATGCATATAACTTAAAGGTAAGTTCCACTAAATCGATGACTGGGCACCTTTTTGGAGCAGCAGGTGGGATTGAGGCTGTTATATCCCTTAAAAGTATCATGGAAGATATAGCTCCTCCAACTATTAATTATGATATACCGGATGAAGAGTGTGATTTAGATTATGTTCCAAACCATTCAGTTAACATGAAAATAAACTATGCTATTTCTAATGGTTTTGGTTTTGGAGGACATAATGCAGTGTTGGCATTTAAGAAATTTTCGATATAGATAGGACTGAAGAAAAGGAATAATCGATAGGTTATATATTATTCTATTGATTAAATGCTCACTAACTCGATGCTTTCTTAAAATAACTGAGACGCCATTTTTATAGCTCCTACACATTTTTCGATATGCGTAAAATCTCAAGTAGCCAAAGTGATCGATTTTGGTACTGACTTTCGATTGAAAAACAAAGAGGATTGGAACGGGTATACGGCAAAACGCACAGTCAATGGAATTTGGTATCAGAAGCGGTCTATGGAATAACCGAACTACATCGAAAAGACATTAAGGGTACGAGACTTGTCACAAATCCTGGGTGTTTCTCTTCATCAACAATCCTTGCACTTGCACCACTGGTCAGGGAAGGGCTCATTGATTTAGATAAAATTGTTGTAGATGGTATGTCAGGAACGGTTGGAGCTGGGAATGAGCTAGATCGTGCTCTTCATCATCCTGAAATACATAACAATATTTTATCCTACAACGTTGTGAACCATCGGCATACCTATGAAATGGAAACAGGAATTATCCGCAATTGAGGACAATCTGTCCACGTGCACTTCACACCCCATATGTGCCGATATCAAGGGGAATATTAACCGTAAATCACTGTTTTCCTATAAGAAGAGCAAAAAGAAAAGACTTGATAGAACTTTATCAAGAGTTTTATCGTAACGAGTTTTTCATTAAAGTAATCGATTTACCTTCCAATACTAATGGTTCGTGGAACTATGCTCCATATCCTTGGGCTGTATCTTCAACAAATTTTTACCATATCGGTTTGGACGTTGATGAATCCAGAGGTAGAATCGTTGTTCTCAGTGTCTTGGATAGCGTAGGGAAAGGTGGACCATTGGTTGGGATTGAAAACATGAATGTTATGGGGTACCACCACATGCCCATCAAGCGAAGTTAAAATCATACCCTCAAAATGAAAAAACGCTATGCTTATCGTAAGAAGTTTACGAGAAAGGATGGCGTTTTTGATGAATCCTATCATTTCAAATGAACTGAATCTTTTCGCACAACAGCTACAATATTTTTTATCTCCAGTAGGCCTACAAGACATCGCTAAACAAGTTGGCTTTGTACAACGATCTAGTAAGTATCAAGCAAACGAACTCATTGCCCTTTGCGTATGGCTCAGTCAGGAAATCGCTAGCACATCACTTACACAATTGTGCAGTCGGTTAGAAGCTTCCACTGGGGTACTGATGAGCCCAGAAGGACTGAATCAACGCTTTAATCCAGCAGCCGTCACATTTCTTCGAGAAGTCTTTACTTCTCTTCTCACACAAAAACTCTGTTCGAATCAATCGCTTTCTGCACACATGATTTCTACTTTCAATCGTATCCGTATTTTAGATGCGACAGTGTTTCAACTGCCTAATAATTTCGCCACTGACTATCAAGGTTCAGGTGGGAGTAGTAATACGGCAGGCGTGAAAATCCAATTGGAATATGATTTACTGAGTGGTCAATTTCTTAACGTGCAACTTGGACCAGGAAAGAATAATGATAAAACATACGGTACCATCTGCCTTGAAACCGTAGAGGCAGGCGATTTATGTTTGCGCGATCTTGGTTACTTCGATTTAGGAGACTTACAAGCCATTCATGATAAAGAGGCTTACTATATCTCGCGGTTGAAGCTGAATACACGCATTTATATCAAGAACCCTGAGCCAGAATACTTCAAAAATGGCACGTTAAAAAAGCAAACAGAATACATCCAGCTTGATATGAAACAAATGATGTCTGGTCTATCCCCTGGTGAAACGATGGAAATCCCCGAGGCATACATTGGTCAAAATCAGAAGCTTCCAGCACGTGTCATTATCCATCGTTTAACCGACGATCAAACGCAAACACGCCTGAAAAACCAAGCGATACGTGAAAAGAAGAAAGGCATTATCATGAAGGATAAGAGTAAACGTTTAATGGGCATGAATGTATATATCACGAACACGTCGCTAGAAGAAGTACCGACGAACTACGTGCATTCATTGTATTCACTTCGTTGGCAGATTGAGATTTTGTTTAAAACCTGGAAGTCATTCTTTGAAATTGATGAATGTAAAAATATTAAAAGAGAACGCCTAGAGTGCCATTTATATGGACAACTCATTGGCATTCTCCTTTGTTCTTCTACGATGTTTCAAATGCGACAGCTTCTGCTTGAAAAGAAAAAGCAGGAGTTGAGTGAATACAAAGCGATTTATATGATTAAAGATTACTTTCCGTTACTGTTTCAAGCGATAGCAGTTAGCACAGAAGAACTTTTGAAAATTCTGTATCGCCTTTATCAGCTGCTCAAAAAAAACGATCGTAAATGTCATCGGTATAAGAAGATGACCGTCTTTGATATTCTAGGGGTTGTGTATGAAACGACGATGAAGCATAGACAAGCTGCCTAGCGAAAAAATCGCGTTTTAATAGGCTTCTTTGGCATGGCCTACTTTTCCATCACTCGCTAGTTTGAAACAAAGATCATTTTGTATCTAGAATTTACGTTGTTAGCTTGATGGGCATGGGGTAGCGTCAGGAAAATGCGGATTTACAACGTTAAGGAAATTACCATATTAAAAAGCCCAATTTCTCAACATTTATATTTGAGAAATTAGGCTTTTTTCGTTGCTCCGTTAAAGCGCCCTTTTATTGAATAAGAATTTTCTTCAAATCGAGACGGATTGGCATATAACGTTTTCGCATTCACGAACCCGAGAGCCTTAGAACGAAGTCCTTAGGCTCGCAGGGTTGTCGCCTGAATCTGCTTCCCTGCTGCTTCTCCTGGCGACCAAGGGGCTCGGAGAGTCCCGCAGCGTGAATGCTGTGTTATATGACGTACCCGACTTCTTCGAGTTACTTTCACACTGCTTTTCTGTTTCAATTTTTACTTCAGTAATGTATATTTCAGTAAAGGCTTTTTATAAAACGTCACTTACTTATTTGTTACCGAGTTGTTCCGCCAAACCGATTAGAAGTCCTTCGGTTCCACGAATGTAGCAGAGCCGATACGAGTCCTCGTACTGAACCACTTCGCCAACGAGCTGAGCACCATACTTAGTGAGTCTGGATACCATTTCGTCAATGTCTTCAACGGTGAACATGACGCGTAGATAACCGAGGGCATTTACAGGAGCAGTCCGGTGATCTGATATAGTAGATGGGGTGAGAAATCGCGAAAGTTCAAGTCGGCTGTGGCCATCTGGGGTAACCATCATAGCAATCTCTACGCACTGAGAACCCAATCCGGTTACGCGACCAGCCCATTCACCTTCGACAGTGGCTCGCCCTTCGAGGTTCAAGCCAATCTCCTCGAAGAAAGAGATTGCGTCATCAAGGGATTCTACAACGATGCCGACATTGTCCATTCTTAGTAATTTGTTTTTTTCCATAGTTTTATCTCCTTATGTGTAAAAATTTATTATCTGATCATCTTCATAATTATTCTATTAAAAAGTTACAAATTCCTTCCAAACAAAAAACACCTTGTCACAGTTCATGATAACAAAGAAAAGTCACAGTATAGGAAAATGTGAAATTGGGTTTTCGGGTATGTCATATAACATCTTGTTAACGAACAACACTTCGTAAACCCAACTACTATTGGAATATTCGCGAACCTTATTTCGTGAATGCCATCATGTTCAAATAGTTTCAAAAATTCGATACCGTAGTTGCTATTCGATAAAACAACTTCGACTTCCCCACAAAATATTCCTGCCCTGTACTCCATTAAATGGCCCGATTGTGGAATAGAATGACTGGAGTTTTTAACTTTATAATCATAAAACAGATAATATCAAAAGTTTATCGCTACTTTTTATAAAGGAGACTTTTCTATGCAATTACCGTAACAAAAACGTTCGTTTCTGTTACATAATGTGAAAAAGAATGTTTTGTTGTCACTTTAGGAGTTATTTTGCACCTATTTTAAGCGTTATTTTGCACTATAAGTAAATATAAAAAAGCCCAATTTCTCAGCATTAAAATTGAGAAATTGGACTTTTATCGTTACTCTGGAAAAGCGCCCGATTCTGGAATAATCTAAATAACTTCTATTAGCTGGTTAGATTAACCAACATGTTACTTTATTTTACAAACCTCTTGTAATAAACCAATAAACCAATAAAATAATAAACAACCTTTACATAAAATCCATCAGAACTTAAAAAATCACATTTATAATATAGCTATAATGGAAGGAGAAAGATCAAAATGTACAAGTATACAATCAACGTAACATTCAAGGGGAAAATTTATCAAACCAATGTAATAGCTAACAAAAACAATTCAGAAAAAGAAGTTTATCAAATTGCAAAAGAACAAGTTCTAAAACAATGGGCAAGTTAAACAACAACATGGGTTATAATGTTCTCATCTTTACCTCTAACACTGGATGACTTTTCTGGTTTCGTCCAAACCTTAAAAAAACAATATCTTTCAACAAAATTCTTTGAATATGATGTTCAATTAGATGAAATAGACAAGATGGATAAAAACTGGTACTTCTTTGTTGTTTCCGTCAACTCAAAATAATAAAAAGGGATCGCCGCAACCCCCACTGTAAGAGCAGCCATTTGCTGAGATGATACTTTGGACAAAAGTGTTTATTTAAACAATCGCGCCCTATTACGGAAGATCATTGCTGGTTTTTTATTGAAGGAAAGCTACCCGTATGCTTAAGTACTATATTTCACAAACTAAATTCGAATAAGAAAAAGGCTGTCTAAACAGCCTTAGCTATAAAATCCTCATAGTTGTTCAGGGTTTTTTATTTATGTTCCTTGTATTTGAGTTTTTATAACTAAACAATCCTTGCAAAAGTGGTAGAAAATATTCATTTCGCCTAATTGAAAATCGACAACTGAAATAAGTTCCCGTTCACCAAGGTCTTGAGTTATTGTGGCAATGTACTTCATTTCTTTGTCACAAATCGGACAGTCTAAATCTTCAGGGACTTCATCATACAAAGGAGCACCCAAAAATCTACATAAATATTCCGAACCAAATAAATCAAAAGCTGTATCATAATTATCATCATTAGTTGGAATATCTTCGACCTTCATTTCAATAAGTTTTACATTTGTCCTTGGAAGTGGCACAGGTAGCTTATCTTCCTCATCTTGAATCCAATCATCCGTATTTTCATGACTTATTACTTGAATGGATTTCCCTCCATTACTTAACTGAAAATTTTGATCATCCCACACCATCGAACAGTTCAAGCAAGAAACTAATGGTAAAATATTTAGTTCTTCAGCTTTTATTTCGGAAAGCCTTTCATCTTTTAAATCAAAACAAAATATTTGATGCATTTTTTCCCCACATAATTTACAAACAGGCAATTCACAATCTTGTCCACCAAAATAATGATTATATACATCGTTTCCTTCTATTACCCTGTAACCTTTTATACCTTTCCAGTGCTTCCCATAAGGTTTCTTTGTCATATTAAATCCTCACTTAAGTAAATATAAATCAAAACATTATTAAATTCTATATTCCATTTATTATTTCCTTCTTGTACCTGCCCCCTTAGTTTCTTCACAATCAAATATCCATTTATTTTGAAAATGAGTTACTCAACAATCTGGCCCGTTTGTTGAATAAGAAAAGCGACCCTTCTCTATTGAAGCATCGCACCCGTAATGCAATTAATGTTATTTAAATCAAACTAAAAATCTCCTGTATGAACAATATTCCATTAGGGGTAGTAATAACAACGCCAAAGAGTCAGGAATGAAACATTAAAATTATTACATAATAGATTAATGGAGGTGTTATAAATGGTATTTAAAATTGAAGGAGAGGAAAATACTAATTGTCCTATATGCTTAGGATTTGGTTATGTAACATTTTTTAATGGAAATTATACTTATGACAATCCTGATGATAGATGTCAAAGCTGTAACGCAAGTGGTTTATTCTCAAATTGGGTAATAGAAAACCAGCCATTTTAAATAACTTTTCTGATAAATCTATATATGTAAAACGACCTACCATATTACCTTTTAAGATTCCATTTTAGTAACTTGCCTAATTTTTTCAAAGGTACATTGAATTATTATTCATAGTAGATGTGTGGTATAACCTTCTGTTGTTTCCATCTATGAGGCATATACCCACCTCTACATACAGTATAAAGTGAACATGATCTTACAGTTTAAAGGTAACAATTCTTGATTATGTAAGCATGATTGATATAGGTCTGTCTCAACTAGTTCTTCTTTTTTATTTTCAAGAATATTAAGTCTGAATCTGGTAAAACCGTTTTCTCAAGTCCAAGTTTTAAAAATAAATAAATTAAATAAGAAGTGGTTAAAGTTGGCTTCGTTTCAAAAGTACGAAACAAAACAAGGTAAAATGTGGATGTTTAAAATGGATACAGGAATAAATCCTGAAACAGGAAAAAGGCAAACAACTACACGTAGAGGATATAAAACGAAAAAAGATGCACAAATATCTGCTTCTATGCTTGAAAAGGAGATAGTTAACGGTATTTTAATAAACAACAATAACCTTACATTTAATGATGTATTCAATCAGTGGTTTTCAAATCATACTAAAACAATTAAGACAAGCACAAAGAAAAGTATTGAATCTAAATTCAAGAAGCATATATTGCCCCGGTTCGGTCAATTAAAAATAAAAGAAATAACTAGGGCATATTGCCAAAAGATGATAAATGAAATCTCCGAATCAATAGTATCTGTTAATGATATAAAAATTCAAGCAAACCAAGTTTTTAAATACGCTTTAAAAATGGATATTTTATCGAAAAATCCCTTAGAGCATGTAAGTATTCCTAGACAGTCAAAAGAGCTAGTTAATGAGGAAAATGAAGTGAATGAGCGTAGTTATTGGAAAAAGGACGAAGTAAAAAAATTTCTATCTATTACAAAACAGGAATTATTATTACGTGACTATGTACTTTTTCACCTTTAATTTACACTAGCTCACGTATGGGAGAACTATTAGCCCTTACATGGGACGATATAGACTTTGATTCTGGTTCCATTCGTTTATCGAAAACACTATTTCATAGTGAAGGCGAATTTATTATTCAAACTCCCAAAACAAAGGATTCTAAGCGTTTTAATTAGTTTAGATACTATAACCCTATTCTTACTAAATAAATGGCGTATACGTCAAATAGAGGCGAATTTAGCTAGTGCTAATATCCTTGATGATAATAAAATAGTTTTCACTCGAGATGATGGTTCTCCGCTCCGTTTAGCTTATTTAAATGAACAGCTCGATATAGTGATTAAAAAACACAACCTTCACAGAATAACTATTCATGGTTTTCGTCATACACATGCCTCCCTTTTATTCGAAGCAGGAGCAAGTATTAAAGAAGTTCAGGAACGGCTAGGACATTCTGATATTCAAATGACTATGAACATCTATACACACGTAACAGACACCCTAAAAGAACAAACAGCAGCAAAGTTTCAAAAGTACATTGAGCTATGATTTGTGGTCAAATGATGTCAAAAAATATTTTCGTGATCAAAATGTGGAGAAAAGCATTTATCAGTATAAAAAAGACCCCCAACCAAAATTGGTTGAGAGCCTTTGAAACGTTGATAATTAACGTTTTGAGAACTGAGGTGCTTTACGTGCGCCTTTAAGTCCGTATTTTTTACGTTCTTTCATACGAGGGTCACGAGTCAGTAATCCTGCACGCTTAAGTGTTGGACGGTATTCTGGATCTGCTTCTAATAAAGCACGAGAGATACCATGACGGATTGCGCCAGCTTGACCAGAGATTCCACCACCAGAAACATTAACAAGAACATCGTAGTTACCTACAGTTTCAGTTAAGTTTAATGGTTGCTTAATATCTTCGATTAATGCAGCCGATGGAATGTAATTTGAAATTTCACGATTATTTACAACAATACGGCCTTCGCCTGGGACTAGACGTACACGAGCTACTGAGCTTTTGCGACGACCAGTACCATAATATTGAACCTGTGCCAAATTAATAACCTCCTTAATAATAATTATCCGCGAAGTTCGTAAACTTCAGGTTGTTGTGCTTGGTGTGGATGTTCACTACCAGCATATACATATAATTTCTTAGCCATTTGACGTCCTAAAGAGCCTTTTGGAAGCATACCTTTAATTGCTAATTCAAGCATTTTTGTAGGATAGTTCGTACGCATTTCCAATGCAGTTCTTGATTTTAAGCCACCAGGGAATTGGCTATGACGGTAATAAATTTTATCTGTTAATTTTTTACCTGTTAATTCGATTTTCTCAGCGTTGATAATGATCACATGATCACCAGTATCAACGTGTGGTGTAAAAGTTGGTTTATGCTTGCCACGTAAGATAGATGCAATTTCACTTGAAAGGCGACCTAAAGTCTTGCCCTCAGCATCAACTACGTACCATTTACGTTCGATAGTTGCAGCGTTTGCCATAAACGTTGTACGCATATTATTTTCCCTCCTAGTTAATAAATATTAAATGGTTCTTATTCTATTTCATAACACGATAAGTTTCCGGGGCTTATTCGTGGGGTTGAAATACATACCATTAGATATGATATAACTTATATGACTTAATGTCAAGAAAATGTTACACCTGGTTTAGTTGTCATAATATACTTTCCATAAAAATAACCCATGACCAGGAACCGTCCTACCACTTAAACTCCTGTCACGCCCATCTAGAATAGTATGAATACTATTAGGGTCTGTTATCCCTTGCCCTACGTCTAACAACGTACCAACAAGAATTCGTACCATATTGTACAAAAATCCATTTCCAATAAAACAAAAAATAATTTCTGAATCATCTTCAATAAGCTCAATTGAATAGATCGTTCTTACTTTGTCGACTACCTCTGTTTTCGCCACACAAAAGCTCGTAAAATCATGAGTCCCACATAAATGTGTACTAGCCTGTCTAATCGCGCTCAAATCAAGCTTATATGGGTAATGGAAGCTGTAATTTCTTTTAAATACATCTATCATCTTTTGTTGGTTAATACGATAACGATATTCCTTTGCAGTCGCGTTAAAGCGCGCATGGAAATTATGCACTACATAGCTAGCTTCCAATATAACGACATCTTTTGGTAGTATGCTATTTAATGCATACGGCCATTTTTCTTCAGGTATGGTTAAGTTGGTATCAAAATGAAAAACTTGACCAAGAGCATGAACACCAGCATCTGTTCTTCCGGATGCATGTATTTTAACTGGTTGTCCTTTATGAAGTTTGAATAAAGCCTCTTCGATTTCCCCTTGTACAGTTCTCTTCTTTGGTTGTACTTGGTAACCACTAAAATGTGAGCCGTCATATGAAATAATACATTTTACTCTCATCTTCTGCTCCTATGTCCGTAAATAAATTAATACTAATCCTAAAGAAACAAGTAGGGCTAAAACCGAAGTGTCTAAAAACCCCCACTTTAACTGTCTCAGTTTCGTTCTGCCTTCTCCACCTTTATACCCTCTTGCTTCCATCGCTGTAGCTAGTTCCTCTGCCCGATTAAATGCACTGATAAAGAGGGGAACTAGTAATGGTACAACAGCCTTCAAACGGTCTTTAACATGGCCGCTAGTGAAGTCAACACCCCTTGCCATCTGAGCTTTTAATATCTTATCTGTTTCTTCCATCAATGTCGGTATAAACCTTAATGAAATCGACATCATTAAAGCGAGCTCATGTGCGGGTAAACCTAGCTTTTTAAATGGGGCCAATAAGCTTTCCATTCCATCGGTAATTTCTATTGGTGTCGTCGTTAGCGTTAAGATCGTTGTCATTAAGATCAGATATAAAAAACGCAATGAAATATAAATCCCTTGCTTTAGACCTTCTTCATATATAAGAAAAAAGCCCAAATCTAACAGAATTTCTCCTTCCTTCGTAACAAAAAGATGGAGAATGAACGTAAATAAAATAATCCATAATACAGGTCTAAGACCTTTCAGTAAAAAACGAACTGGTAACTTTGTTAATAAAACAATTACTAATGTAAATAAACCAAGTACCAAATATGTTAGTAAGTTATTAGCCAGAAAAACAATAAAAACGAACATAAAAATCATAATTAATTTTGAACGTGAGTCCAATTTATGAATAAGAGAGTGACCGGGAACATATTTCCCTATGATAATACTGTCCATCATACCCGATTCACCTCATTCATTAAAGACTTTATCTGATTAACAGCCTCATCTATTGTAAGTGGAATTTCATTAAAGGATAAACCCCTGTCCACCAACTGACGCTGAATCTTTACTGTTTCAGGTAAATCTAGACCTAAGGAGATTAATTTCTCAGCTTCACTAAATATTTCTCTTGGCGTGCCATGCATCTCTATCGTTCCCTTATGCATAACGATGATCTCATCTGAATATTTAGCTGCATCTTCCATACTATGGGTAACAAGAATAATCGTAAGATTTTGTTCCTTATGCAATCGAAAGAATAAGTCCATAATCTCTTTTCTACCCTTAGGGTCCAGTCCTGCTGTTGGCTCATCTAAAACCAATACTTCAGGCCCCATTGCCAATACACCGGCAATTGCAACCCTTCGCATTTGACCACCACTTAAATCAAAAGGTGATTTTTGTAGAATTGATTCTGGTAAACCAACAATTTCTAAAGTTTGCCTTGCTTTTACGAATGCCACTTCTTCACTTACACCAAAATTCATCGGCCCAAAAGCAATATCCTTTTCTACTGTTTCCTCAAAAAGCTGATGTTCTGGAAATTGAAATACAATCCCAACTAACCTTCTTACAGCCTTCAAGTGTTTTTGTTTCTTTCCAGCCTCGATGATATGTTCTCCAACTTGAATAGATCCCTTGGTCGGCTTTAATAGTCCATTCAAGTGCTGAAGAATCGTTGACTTGCCAGAACCAGTATGTCCAATGATTGATAGATACGAACCCCTTTTAACCGATAAATTCACATCATAGAGAGCAAGTCTTTCAAACGGTGTACGAGCTTGATAACGATGTTCTAAGTTTTTGATTGTAATGTCCATAGCTCATTCACCAGACCTTCCTCAGTTAAATGGTTATTTCGGATAGGAACTCCAGCTTCTCTTAGTTTTTTACTTAATTGAAAAGAAAATGGTAAATCCAGACCTATTTCAACTAGTTTTTCATCAAGCATAAAAATTTCTTCTGGTGTTCCTTCTGCGAACTTTTTTCCACCATTCATAACAATAATTCTATCAGCTTTTGATGCTTCCTCTAAATCATGAGTAATCGAAATAACTGTTAAAATACCCTGGTTGTTCAGTTCACGGACTGTTTGTATGACTTCACTTCTTCCAATTGGATCTAACATTGATGTTGCTTCATCTAATATGATAATGTCAGGTTGTACCGCAATTACTCCAGCAATTGCAACTCGTTGCTTTTGGCCCCCTGAAAGATGATGTGGTTCATGTTCAAGAAAAGAATCCATTTTAACCTTCTTCGTTGACCAATCAATCCTTCTTACCATCTCATCTCTTGGTATACCATTATTCTCAAGACCAAATGCAACATCATCCTTAACGGTTGTACCTACAAATTGATTATCTGGATTTTGAAATACCATACCGACATGCTTCCTAATATCCCAAATCGTTTTTTCAGATAGTTCGATACCACATACTCGAACTTGTCCCTTATCAGGAATAAATAACCCATTTAATATTCGTGCTAATGTAGATTTACCAGAGCCGTTATGACCTACAATCGCAAGCCATTCTCCATGTTTAACATTAAATGAAACATTTTCTAATGCAGGAGTAGCTTCCTGATGATAATGGAACGTTATGTTTTCTACATCTATGATTGGTTGACTCATCGCTAGTCTCTCCTAATCTCTGTCCTTTAAGAAATGCGCAAGCGCCTTGTTCAGCCTTGGGCAAATAAGACACTCCATAATAGAAGGTTTATTTTACCTTCAATTATGGAGTGGCTTATGACCTAAAAGGGCTAGGCGCTGAAGTTGAAGTATGTAGCTAAGTACAAAATGACTATCCAACTAACTAAACCTTTTCAATAGACTGTTTAGTCTATCCCTAATCGATTATAAAAAAAAGGGCATTGAATCAGTTTTGCAACTGTCACGCCCTTGTTGTAAAAAATATTATTAAACTAATTCAATGATAACCATTGGAGCACCGTCACCGCGACGAGGTCCAAGTTTCATGATACGAGTGTATCCTCCTTGACGATCTTCGTAACGTGGAGCGATATCACTGAAAAGTTTTTCTAAAGCATATTTTGGCTTTTCCTTTTCCTTACCCTCTTCAGTTGTAGTAGCTACAACCTCTGCTACTTCGTTACGTACATAAGAAGCAGCTTGACGGCGAGCATGAAGGTCTCCGCGTTTTCCTAATGTAATCATCTTTTCAACAGTAGAACGTAATTCTTTAGCACGAGCTTCTGTTGTTTCGATGCGCTCACTGATGATTAAATCAGTAGTTAAGTCACGAAGCATCGCTTTACGTTGAGCACTAGTACGACCTAATTTTCTGTATGACATGAGATGTCCCCTCCTTCGTTGTATAATATATGTTTTTTAGTAAATGTTATTTTAACATAGTTAAAAACATACTATCTATTGAAACATACGAAAACGCTAGTTAATTTTCTAACTAGTCGTCAGTCGTCTTTTCGAAGACCTAAACCTAGTTCTTCTAATTTTGCCTTAACTTCTTCAAGAGATTTACGACCTAGATTACGAACTTTCATCATGTCTTCTTCTGTTTTATGAGCAAGCTCTTGTACTGTATTAATTCCAGCACGTTTCAAACAGTTGTATGAACGAACAGATAAGTCCAATTCTTCAATCGTCATCTCTAGAACTTTCTCTTTTTGATCCTCTTCTTTTTCAACCATAATTTCTGCATTTTGAGCTTCATCAGTAAGCCCTACAAAAATATTAAGGTGTTCAGTTAGGATCTTTGAACCAAGAGCAATTGCTTCTTTCGGTCCTGTACTACCATCTGTCCAAACATCGAGAGTCAGCTTATCATAGTTAGCAACTTGACCAACCCGTGTATTCTCAATTTGATAGGAAACACGTGCAACTGGTGTAAAGATTGAATCTATTGGAATAACACCAATTGGTTGATCCTCTCTTTTGTTTGAAACAGCTGGAGTGTAACCACGCCCACGCTTAGCTGTTAATCTCATTCTAAAACTAGCATCTGATGCAAGAGTTGCAATATGAAGATCTGGATTTAGAATTTCTACATCACTATCATGAGTAATGTCAGATGCGGTAACACTTCCTTCACCTTGCACATCAATCTCAAGCGTCTTTTCTTCATCTGAATAGATTTTAAGAGCAAGCTTTTTAATGTTTAAGATAATCGAAGTAACATCTTCAACAACACCTTCGATCGTTGAAAACTCATGAAGTACGCCATCTATTTGGATCGATGTTACAGCGGCACCAGGGAGTGAGGATAAAAGAATACGACGTAAGGAGTTACCCAAAGTAGTACCATATCCACGCTCAAGTGGCTCGACGACGAATTTACCATATTTGGTATCATCGTTGATTTCAACCGTTTCGATTTTTGGTTTTTCAATTTCTATCATCTATAAACCCTCCTTCAAAACGTCGAAACCCCGGCTAGACAAAAGGTTTTATAAAACGTCTAACCGAAATTCCCCATTCAAAAGTTCCCGAATGTGCACAACAACAGAGTAATTCTGCTAGAACTTATATACTGTATCATAACCCATTATTGACAACGATACAAAATCTATACAGAAAATTTACACACGACGACGTTTTGGCGGACGGCATCCATTATGTGGAACTGGTGTAACATCTCTAATAGCAGTTACTTCTAAACCTGCAGCTTGAAGTGAGCGAATCGCAGCTTCACGTCCTGCACCTGGTCCTTTAACTGTAACTTCTAGTGTTTTCAACCCATGTTCCATAGATGTTTTTGCTGCTGTTTCTGCAGCCATTTGTGCAGCGAAAGGAGTAGATTTACGAGAACCTCTAAAACCTAACGCACCAGCACTAGACCATGAAATTGCATTACCATGAGTGTCTGTAATAGTAACAATCGTGTTGTTGAAAGTAGAACGAATATGAGCAATTCCACTCTCAATATTCTTTTTCACACGACGTTTACGAGTGTTCGTTTTACGTGCCATTATTGGTTAACCTCCTTTTACCTTATTTTTTCTTGTTAGCAACAGTACGACGTGGGCCTTTACGCGTACGAGCATTATTTTTCGTGTTTTGTCCACGAACTGGTAAACCACGACGATGACGGATACCACGGAATGAACCGATCTCGATTAGACGCTTAATGTTTAATGAGATTTCACGACGAAGGTCACCCTCAACTTTAAGCTTATCGATTACATCACGAATTTTTCCTAACTCTTCTTCAGTTAAATCACGTACACGAGTATCTACTGAAACTCCAGCTTGAGCTAAAACATTCTCAGCAGTTGAGCGTCCGATACCGTATATATATGTTAATGAGATTACAACACGTTTATCACGTGGAATATCAACACCTGCAATACGAGCCATTAAGCTTGCACCTCCTTATAGATTAACCTTGTTTTTGCTTATGTTTAGGATTCTCACAAATAACCATGACTTTGCCTTTTCTGCGAATGACTTTACATTTTTCACAAATCGGTTTAACAGATGGTCTGACTTTCATGATTTTAATACCTCCTTAGTAGTACGGAGTGCTAATTATTTAAAACGGTACGTAATTCTGCCACGAGTTAAATCATATGGAGATAATTCTACCGTAACTTTGTCTCCAGGTAAAATACGAATGAAATGCATGCGGATCTTTCCAGATACATGCGCCAAAACCGTATGACCGTTCTCTAGTTCTACCTTGAACATTGCATTAGGCAATGTTTCAATGACAGTTCCTTCAACTTCAATTACATCATCTTTCGCCATCGAACTGTTCTCCCTTCTCAAAATCAGTAACTTGCTCATTGACAAACTTAAGATTCAACTTCCATTTGTCACACGACCTGTTTCCACTATACTGTTCTGAACTTCCGGAGATACTCAATAAAGAATTCTAGATGACTTGGAGATTTAACTTTTCTCCATCTGCATTTAAACCAAATTACATCCGAAACTTCCAATCAATATGGCAGAGTACTCGCCTTCATCAAAATTGACCTAGACAAGTTGACACATGCATGGAATCGAATTAGGTTCGTTCAAGCAATGTCACCTTCAATTTAGGCTTTTGTTAGGATTTCATAGCCAGTTTCAGTAATAGCAATCGTATGTTCAAAATGAGCACACTTTTTACCATCTACTGTAACAACCGTCCAATCATCAGCCAATGTTTTAACATAACGGGTACCCGCATTTACCATTGGTTCAATAGCTAATACCATTCCAGGCTTAAGCCTCGGTCCTTTATTAGGTGGACCATAATGGGGAATTTGCGGATCCTCATGTAATTCTTGCCCTACACCATGACCAACATATTCTCTTACAACAGAAAAAGCATGTTCTTCAACATAAGTCTGAATTGCATGAGATATATTTGATAGTCTATCACCTGGTTTGGCTTCTTTAAGTCCTTTATATAAGGACTCTTCAGTAACATCTAAGAGTCTCTGTGCCTCATCAGATATTTTACCTACAGGATAAGTCCAAGCAGAATCACCATGATAACCATTATATTTTGCACCAATATCAATACTAATAATATCTCCTTCACGCAATACGCGATCACCAGGTATTCCGTGAACGAGTTCTTCATTGACAGAAGCACATATGCTTCCGCGGAAACCATTATACCCTTTAAAAGAAGGGATTGCATTACATGCGCGAATATATTTTTCGGCAATTGCATCCAATTCTTTCGTAGTGATACCAGGTTCAATATATTTTTGCAGTTCTAGATGAGTTAAAGCAACGATACGACCAGCTTCTCGCATAATCTCAAGTTCTCGCTGAGTCTTACAAATGATCATGCACTAGTCCTCCAAGCAGATGATTCACGTCAACAAATACGATGTCAATATCCTGTTCACCATTAATGTTTCTTAAATAACCTTTTTCGTTATAGAAATTTAATAATGGTTCAGTCTGCTTAAGGTTTACTTCTAAACGGTTTGCAACCGTTTCTTCGTTATCGTCTGCACGTTGGTACAGTTCTCCACCACATTTATCACATTCACCTTCAACTGCAGGTGGATTGAATATTAAGTGATAAGTAGATCCACACTGTTTGCAAATTCTACGACCTGTAAGGCGATCCATTAGGATATCTTTATTTACTTCAATGTTAATCACGTAATCAATCTGTTTGTTTAGATCTGCTAGAATTCCCTCAAGCGCATCTGCTTGAGCAACTGTTCTAGGAAAACCATCTAAAAGAAAACCTTTTTGGCAATCATTCTTTCCTAATCGTTCTCGAACAATACCAATGGTTACTTCATCTGGAACAAGTTCACCTTTGTCAATAAAAGACTTGGCTTGTAGACCTAGTTCGGTTTCTTCTTTCATAGCAGCTCTGAACATATCTCCTGTTGAGATATGAGGGATGTCGTATTTCTCTACAATACGTTCAGCCTGTGTGCCTTTTCCAGCACCTGGAAGGCCCATCAACACTAGATTCATTTGTATTCCCCCTCAGTCCCTATTTAGAGGGAATGGGAAGTATCTCCCAAATCCTCATTATTTAATAAAGCCTTTATAATGACGTTTCACTAATTGACTCTCAAGCTGTTTCATCGTTTCTAGGGCTACCCCTACAACAATTAGTAAGCTTGTTCCACCAATCTGAGCTGATTGTGGAAGGTCAGCAAATTTAATGAAGAAAACAGGAAGAACAGCTATAGCTGCTAAGAAAAGAGAACCGACAAAAGTTAAACGATATAATACCTTTGTAACATATTCCTGCGTACTCTTACCTGGTCGAATTCCAGGTATATAGCCGCCTTGCTTCTTCAAGTTTTCTGCCATTTGTTCAGGATTTACTTGAACAAATGTATAGAAGTATGCGAAAGCAATAATTAACCCTATATAGATAACCATCCCTATAGGCTGTGTGTAATCAAATGTTTTCTGAATCCAATCAGTCACATCATTAGGACCAAAGAAAGCTGCAATCGTTGGTGGTGTAATGATAAATGACACCGCAAAGATAACAGGGATTACGCCAGCAGGATTAACTTTCAAAGGAAGATGAGTCGTTTGACCTCCACCCATGTTGTTATTCCCAGATCGCTTAGCGTATTGAATTGGTATCTTGCGAAGTGCTTGTTGAATGAAGATAACTCCGACTACAATTGCTAATATTGCCAATAATAGAATAACAACTGTTACAATCCTTATAAACAGTTGGTCACCCGCATCTTCAAATTGTTGTGCATAAATTTGGTTAATCGTTGAGGGAATTCCTGCAACAATCCCAGCAAAGATGATAATAGAAATACCATTTCCTACACCTTTTGAAGTGATTTGTTCTCCTAACCACATTAGAAATGCAGTTCCAGCTGTTAATACAATCGCAATTAGCAAGTATGTTCCGATGCCAGGATTCTCAATAAGTAATCCACCTGACTGTGTATTGAAACCATAGGACATACCTAACGCCTGGATGAAACCTAATATTATCGTAAAGTATCTAGTAAATTGAGCGAGCTTACGGCGCCCAACATCACCTTGTTTAGACCATTCAGTGAATTTCGGTACAACATCCATCTGTAATAGTTGAATGATGATCGACGCAGTGATGTATGGCATAATTCCCATCGCAAGGATTGAGAAATTATACAATGCACCTCCACCAAATGTGTTTAAGATTCCGAATACATTTAGTTCATCCTGTGCTTTAAGAACATCAGCATTGACATTAGGCACAGGGATGAACGTACCAATACGAAATACTACTAACATTAAAAGGGTGAATATGATCTTACTTCTAATATCACCCACGCGCATAAAATTGGAGATTGTTTTAAACATTAGATCACCTCAGCTGTACCGCCAGCAGATTCAATAGCTTCTTTAGCAGAAGTAGAGAATTTGTTAGCTTTTACAGTAAGTTTTTTCTCTAATTGACCGTTACCAAGAATTTTAACACCAGATTTCACATTGCTAACAACACCTGTTTCTAGCAATAGTTCTGGAGTAACCTCAGTACCATCTTCAAAGCGGTTAAGCGTCTCAAGGTTTACAATTGCAAAGTCCTTACGGTTAACGTTTGTAAAACCGCGTTTAGGTAAGCGTCGGAACAAAGGAGTTTGACCACCTTCGAATCCAGGACGAACTCCACCACCAGAACGAGCATTTTGTCCTTTATGACCTCTACCAGCTGTTTTTCCGTTACCAGAACCAATACCACGACCAACACGATTACGTGTTTTACGTGAACCTTCTGCCGGTTTCAACTCATGAAGTTTCATCGGGACACCTCCTTATTTATTAATGTTTCTTTTATTGTTCTTTAACTGTAACTAAGTGAGCAACTTTTTTAATCATACCGCGAATCGCAGGATTATCATCTTGTACTACAGTTTGTTGTAACTTTTTTAGTCCAAGTGTTCTAACAGTAATACGTTGATCTTCAGGACGACCAATCACACTGCGAGTGAGGGTAATTTCTAACTTATTCGCCATCGTGTTCCCTCCTTATCCTAACAGTTCTTCTACCGTTTTTCCACGTAACTTAGCAACCTCTTCAGCACTCTTTAATTCACTCAATCCGGAGATTGTAGCACGAATCATATTAATTGGAGTGTTTGTACCTAAAGACTTAGAAAGAATATCTGCAACACCTGCTAATTCTAATACCGCACGAACAGGTCCTCCAGCGATAACTCCAGTACCTTCAGATGCTGGTTTTAAAAGAATATTCCCTGCTCCAAATTGACCGATAATTTGGTGAGGAATTGTAGTACCTACCATAGGTACTTCAATTAGGTTTTTCTTTGCATCTTCAATTGCTTTACGAATCGCTTCTGGTACCTCTTGTGCTTTACCAGTACCGAAACCTACATGACCGTTTTTGTCTCCAACAACAACAAGTGCTGCGAAACGAAAACGACGTCCACCTTTAACAACTTTAGCTACGCGGTTAACGGTAACTACGCGTTCTTCAAGCTCTAATTTGTTTGGATCAATACGACGCATTCTCTATGTCCCTCCTTTTGCTATTAAAATTCAAGTCCAGCTTCGCGTGCTGCTTCAGCTAGAGCTTTAATACGACCATGATATAAATATCCTCCGCGATCAAAAACGACAGATTTAACGCCTTTTTCGATAGCACGTTTTGCTACTAATTCGCCAACCTTTTGAGCAGCTTCAACGGTATTATTAGAATCAAGATTTAAATCTTTTTCTAAAGTAGAAGCACTAACTAAAGTAACAGCATTTGCATCATCGATTAATTGTGCGTATATGTGTTGGTTTGAACGAAATACGTTTAGACGTGGACGAGTTGTAGTTCCAGTTAACTTAGCACGAACACGTGCATGTCTCTTTTTACGTACAGCATTTTTATCAGCCTTAGTAATCATTTAGGTCACTCCTTTCTTATCATCTAGGCGATATTACTTCGCAGTTTTACCTTCTTTACGACGAACATGTTCGCCTTCGTAGCGAATACCTTTACCTTTATAAGGCTCTGGTGGACGAACGTCACGAATGTTAGCTGCAATAGCACCTACACGCTCTTTGTCAGTACCTTTTACAAGGACCTTAGTTTGAGATGGAACCTCGATTTCAATACCTTCTTCAGGTGTGATCTCAACAGGGTGTGAGTAACCAACATTAAGAACTAATTTATTTCCAGATTTTGAAGCACGGTAACCTACACCGATAAGCTCTAATCCTCTTTCGAAACCTTTAGAAACGCCATCTACCATATTTCCTAGTAGACTACGTGTTGTACCGTGAAGAGCACGGTGTTCTTTTATATCAGAAGGACGACTTACTGTTAAGACGTTCTCTTCAATTGTGATTTTTATATCAGGGTTGAATGTACGAGTTAACTCACCTTTAGGTCCCTTTACTGTTACAGTGTTATCATCAGCGATAGTGACGGTAACACCAGCAGGAATTTCAAGTGGTTTCTTACCAATACGAGACATTCCATACACCTCCATTCATTTTAAGCTTTTTACCAAACGTATGCTAATACTTCTCCACCAGTTTGTTTTGCACGAGCTTCTTTGTCAGACAAAACGCCTTGAGAAGTTGAAACGATCGCAATACCTAATCCGTTAAGTACACGTGGTACTTCACCAGCTTTTGCATAAACACGTAAGCCAGGTTTGCTGATTCTTTTCAGACCAGTGATTACGCGCTCATTGTTTGAACCGTATTTTAAGAAAATACGAATGATACCTTGTTTGTTATCTTCTACATATTCTACATCACGAACGAAACCTTCACGCTTAAGAATTTCTGCAATTTCCTTCTTGATTTTAGATGCAGGGAACTCAAGCTTCTCGTGACGTACCATGTTCGCATTACGAATGCGAGTAAGCATATCTGCAATAGGATCTGTCATAACCATCTCTAAATAACCTCCTTCCCGTTTTACGGTTTTACCAGCTAGCCTTTTTCACGCCTGGAATTTGACCTTTATAAGCAAGTTCACGGAAACAAATACGGCAAAGCTTAAATTTGCGTAGTACAGAGTGTGGACGTCCGCAACGTTCGCAGCGAGTGTACTCTTGTACTTGATATTTTTGCGTGCGCTTTTGCTTAACAATCATTGATTTTTTAGCCACAATTTCGCCTCCCTTTACTAGCGATTATTTTTGGAACGGCATTCCGAACTGTGTTAATAGTTCGCGTGCTTCCTCATCAGTATTGGCAGTCGTTACGATAACGATATCCATACCACGAACTTTATTTACTTTATCATAATCAATCTCAGGGAAGATTAATTGCTCTTTCACACCTAGAGTGTAGTTACCGCGACCGTCAAATGATTTCTTTGAAACTCCACGGAAGTCACGTACACGTGGTAATGATACAGAGATTAACTTATCTAAGAATTGGTACATACGCTCACCACGAAGTGTAACTTTTGCACCGATCGGCATACCTTCACGTAAACGGAAGCCTGCGATTGATTTTTTCGCTTTAGTTACAACTGGTTTTTGACCAGTAATTTGTGCTAATTCTTCAACAGCGACATCAAGTGATTTTGAGTTAGAAACTGCATCACCCACACCCATGTTGATTACGATTTTATCTAATTTTGGAGCTTGCATTACAGAGCTGTATGAGAACTTGCTCATTAAAGCAGGTGTAATTTCTTTTTGATACTTTTCTTTAAGGCGGTTCATGACATAGACCTCCCTTCCTTATTTACTATTTATCTAAAGTTTCACCAGATTTTTTTGCTACACGTACCTTTTTACCGTCTACCACTTTGAAACCAACGCGAGTCGGTTCACCTGATTTAGGATCAAGTGGCATAACATTTGATACATGGATAGGTGCCTCGTGGCTCAAAATTCCACCCTGTGGGTTTGCTTGAGAAGGTTTAGAGTGTTTTTTCACTACATTTACACCTTCAACAAGTACACGGTCTTTTTTAGGAAAAGAAGCAAGTACTACGCCTTGTTTACCTTTATCCTTACCAGAGATAACCATTACTTTATCACCTTTTTTAACATGCATCCTAGTTGCACCTCCTTAGTAAGGCAATCAAATTTATTATAGAACTTCCGGAGCTAAAGAAACAATTTTCATGAAGTTGTTTTCACGTAATTCACGCGCAACAGGTCCAAAAATACGTGTACCACGTGGGCCCTTGTCGTCACGAATAATAACACATGCATTTTCGTCAAATTTGATGTAAGAGCCATCTGAACGACGTGCACCACTCTTTGTACGAACAATAACAGCTTTAACAACTTCACCTTTTTTAACAACGCCACCTGGTGTTGCTTGTTTTACCGTACAAACAATAACATCACCAATATTAGCAGTTTTACGACCAGAACCGCCTAATACTTTAATTGTAAGTACTTCACGAGCACCAGAATTGTCAGCAACTTTTAAACGAGATTCTTGTTGGATCACTTATGTTACCTCCCTTCGGAATTAACTATCCGAACAAAATTAAATGATAATAGCTTCTTCTACTACTTCTACTAGACGGAAACGTTTAGTAGCTGATAATGGACGAGTTTCCATTATTCTAACGATATCACCAGTTTTAGCTTGGTTGTTTTCGTCATGTGCTTTAAATTTCTTAGAGTATTTAACACGTTTGCCATATAGCGAGTGTGTTTTGTATGTTTCAATAAGAACAGTAATTGTCTTATCCATTTTGTCAGAAACAACACGACCAGTATACACTTTACGTTGGTTACGTTCACTCATTGTGTAAACCTCCTCTCTTATTAACGATTATTAGCTGCGATCTCTCTTTCACGGATTACAGTTTTCATACGAGCGATCGATTTACGAACTTCACGGATACGAGCAGTATTTTCTAATTGTCCTGTCGCTAGTTGAAAGCGAAGGTTGAATAACTCTTCTTTTAGAGACTTTACTTTTTGTTCTAGTTCAGCAGTGGTAAGGTCACGAATGTCATTAGCTTTCATTAGATTCACCACCAATTTCTTCACGTTTTACGAATTTCGTTTTGATCGGTAATTTGTGAGAAGCTAAACGTAGCGCTTCACGTGCTACCTCTTCAGAAACACCAGAAATTTCGAATAATACTTTACCAGGTTTTACAACTGCTACCCAACCTTCTGGAGCACCTTTACCAGATCCCATACGTACCTCTAGAGGTTTTGCAGTATAAGGTTTTGAAGGGAAGATTTTTATCCAAACTTTACCGCCACGTTTCATGTAACGTGTCATCGCAATACGAGCTGCTTCGATTTGACGGTTCGTGATCCAAGATGCTTCTAGTGCTTGAATACCGAATTCACCGAAATGAACTTCAGTACCACCTTTTGCACGACCACGCATTTTTCCACGGTGCTCTCTACGATATTTTACGCGTTTTGGCAATAACATATTATTTTCCTCCTTCCTCTTTTTTCTTCTTAGTAGGAAGAACCTCTCCACGATAGATCCAAACTTTTACGCCTAATTTACCGTAAGTTGTATCAGCTTCAGCTGTTCCGTAATCGATGTCAGCACGAAGTGTGTGTAGTGGAACTGTTCCTTCGCTATAATGCTCCGCACGTGCGATATCTGCTCCACCTAAACGGCCAGATACTTGTGTTTTAATACCTTGTGCACCAGCACGCATTGCACGTTGAATTGTTTGTTTTTGTGCACGACGGAAAGAAATACGATTCTCTAATTGGCGTGCAATATTTTCAGCAACTAATTTAGCATCTAAATCAGCTCTTTTAATCTCTAAAATGTTGATGTGTACACGTTTCCCACTTAATTGGTTAAGTGCTTTACGTAATGCTTCTACTTCCGTACCACCTTTACCAATTACCATACCTGGTTTAGCAGTGTGGATTGTAACATTTACACGGTTTGCAGCACGTTCGATCTCAATTTTAGATACAGATGCATCACTAAGGCGTTTGCTAATGTATTCACGAATTTTAATATCTTCATGTAAAAGAGTTGAGTAGTCTTTTCCAGCGAACCATTTAGACTCCCAATCACGAATAACACCAATACGAAGACCGACTGGATTTACCTTTTGACCCACGGATTATCCCTCCTTCTTTTCTGATAAGATTATTGTGATGTGACTAGTACGTTTGTTAATTGCACTCGCACGTCCCATAGCACGTGGACGGAAACGTTTAAGAGTTGGACCTTCGTTTGCATAAGCTTCAGTTACAACTAAGCTATTGATGTCCATTTCATAGTTATGCTCAGCGTTTGCCGCTGCTGACTTTAAAACTTTCTCTATGATTGGAGAAGCAGCTTTTGGCGTGTGATTTAGAATCGCAACTGCTTCGCCAATTTGCTTACCTCGAATAAGATCAAGAACTAAACGAGCTTTACGAGGAGCGATACGAACTGTTCTTGCGACAGCTTTAGATTGTTGCATTTAAATGCCTCCTCTCATTATCGTCTTGTTTTTTTGTCATCACTTGCATGACCTTTGTACGTACGTGTAGGTGCAAACTCACCAAGTTTGTGTCCTACCATGTCCTCAGTTACATATACAGGAACATGTTTACGTCCATCATATACAGCGATAGTATGACCAATGAATTGCGGGAAAATTGTAGAACGACGAGACCAAGTTTTAATAACTTGCTTCTTTTCAGTTTCATTTAATTTTTCAACTTTACTTATTAAATGATCATCAACGAATGGTCCTTTTTTTAAGCTACGGCCCATGATTGTACCTCCCTTCGCGATCGTGCTACGGTTCGATTGAACCGTAGTTCAACCACGTTATTTTTTACGACGACGTACGATAAATTTATCTGATTTATTTTTCTTCTTACGAGTTTTGAAACCAAGAGTTGGTTTACCCCAAGGAGACATTGGTGATTTACGTCCGATTGGAGCGCGTCCCTCACCACCACCGTGTGGATGATCATTAGGGTTCATTACAGATCCACGAACTGTTGGGCGTTTACCTAACCAACGAGAACGTCCTGCTTTACCAATGTTGATAAGTTCATGTTGTTCATTACCAACTTGACCTACTGTTGCACGACAAGTTGCAAGAACCATACGAACTTCACCAGAGTTTAAACGTACTAGTACATATTTACCTTCTTTACCCAATACTTGAGCAGAAGTTCCTGCTGAACGAACTAATTGTCCGCCTTTTCCAGGTTTTAATTCGATGTTGTGTACAACCGTACCAACAGGAATGTTTTGTAATGGTAGTGCATTCCCTACCTTGATGTCTGCTTCTGGACCAGACATAATTTCTAAACCTACTTTTAGGTTTTTTGGTGCAAGAATATATCTCTTTTCACCATCAACGTAGTTGATAAGTGCAATGTTTGCAGAACGATTTGGATCGTACTCGATTGTAGCAACGCGTCCTGGTATACCATCTTTGTCGCGTTTAAAATCGATAACACGATATTGGCGTTTGTGTCCGCCCCCTTGGTGACGAACTGTTAATTTACCTTGGTTATTACGTCCACCTTTTCTATGAAGTGGTGCAAGTAATGACTTTTCAGGTTGGTCTGTAGTGATTTCAGCAAAATCAGATACTGTCATCCCACGACGACCGTTTGAGGTTGGTTTGTATTTTTTAATCGCCATATCGATATCCCTCCTTTTCTTTTAAAAATTATACTTCAAATAATTCGATTTCGTTGCTATCTGCAGCAAGCTTAATGATTGCTTTACGACGGCGATTTGTTAAGCCGCTATATTTACCAACGCGTTTGAATTTACCTTTATAGTTCATGATGTTTACTTTTTCAACTTTTACGCCAAAGATTGACTCGATCGCATCTTTAACTTCAGTTTTATTAGCCTTAACATCAACTTCAAACGTATATTTTTTCTCAGTCATAAGATCTGTAGTACGTTCAGTGATTACGGGGCGCTTAATAATATCACGAGGATCTTTCATTATGCAAGCACCTCCTCTACTTTTTGCACCGCAGCTTTCGTCATAATAAGCTTTTCATGGTTAAGTACATCTAGTACGTTTACTCCATTTGCTGTAACCACGGTTACTCCAGGAATATTACGTGCTGATAATGCAACATTTTCATTGATGTCAGCTGTAACGATTAACGCTTTTTTCTCAACAGATAGACCTTTAAGTACAGAAGTCATGTCTTTTGTTTTAGGAGCGTTTAACGCTAAGTCCTCTAATACAACGATGTTGTTATCAATTACTTTTGATGATAAAGCTGATTTAATCGCTAAACGGCGAACTTTTTTAGGTAATTTGTAAGCATATGAACGTGGAGTTGGTCCAAAAACGACACCACCACCGCGCCATTGTGGCGAACGAATAGATCCTTGACGAGCACGACCAGTACCCTTTTGACGCCAAGGTTTACGACCTCCGCCTGCTACTTCAGAACGATTCTTCACTTTGTGAGTTCCTTGACGTAAGGATGCTCTTTGCATGATAACCGCTTCAAATAATACGTGCTGATTAGGTTCGATACCAAATACAGAATCATTAAGTTCGATTTCTCCAACGTTTGATCCAGTTTGGTTTAATAATGCTACTTTCGGCATTATCCAATTCCTCCTTTCCTAAAGAAATTATTTAGATTTAACTGCGCTTTTCACAGTGATAAGTGCTTTTTTAGGTCCTGGAACGTTACCTTTAATTAATAATAGATTACGTTCTGCATCTACTTTAACAATTTCTAAGTTTTGAACTGTAATACGCTCGCCACCCATACGACCAGGTAAAAGTTTGTTTTTGAATACACGGTTTGGTGCTACAGGTCCCATTGAACCTGGGCGACGATGGTAACGAGAACCATGGGACATAGGTCCACGAGATTGTCCGTGGCGTTTAATTACACCTTGGAAACCTTTCCCTTTAGAAATTCCTGTTACATCTACTGTTTCACCAGCAGTGAAAATATCAACCTTGACTTCTTGACCAACTTCGTATTCATCTAAGCTTGCTTCACGAAGTTCTTTAACGAAGCGCTTAGGGGCAGTATTAGCTTTTGCAACGTGACCTTTTTCTGGTTTGTTAGCTAATTTTTCACGTTTGTCTTCAAATCCTAATTGTACAGCAGAATAGCCATCAGTTTCTGAAGATTTCTTTTGTAGAACAACGTTTGGAGTAGCTGCAATTACAGTTACCGGAATTAAATCACCATTTTCAGCAAATACTTGCGTCATACCAATTTTTCTTCCTAAGATTCCTTTGGTCATGAGTCACACCTCCTATTTAAATTCATCATTTATTTTTTAAAAATTATAGTTTAATTTCAATGTCAACACCAGATGGTAAGTCTAAACGCATTAATGCATCAACAGTTTGTGGTGTTGGGCTGATGATATCAATTAAACGCTTATGCGTACGCATTTCGAATTGTTCACGTGAATCCTTATACTTATGAACCGCACGTAGGATTGTGTAAACTGATCTTTCTGTAGGTAATGGAATCGGACCAGATACATTTGCACCAGAACGTTTTGCAGTTTCTACGATTTTCTCAGCAGATTGATCAAGAATTCTGTGATCATAAGCTTTTAAACGAATACGAATCTTTTGTTTTGCCATTATTTTCCCTCCTTTTCGCCTATTTTGGAAATAGACATTTTCTCCGCAGGAATTTTCCCTACACACGCCATGGCAAAGCGGCCGTGTGTATCGGCAACCTCCCACTTCATCGCAGTCAAAGACCAACATTGTCTATTATATTAAAAAGTCGTGCAAGATGCAAGAAGAAATTAAATATTATTAGTAATCTTGCGCACTTTTTCTATTATACATAGATTCCATACCATTTTCAAGGAGATCTATAATGTTATAATCTTCTAATTTTCAATAAAAAAAGAGACGAGCAATATGCTCGCCTCTTTTTCTTCTATACAAGAAGTATTAAGCTTGGATAGAAGCAACTACACCTGCTCCTACAGTACGTCCACCCTCACGGATTGAGAATTTAGTTCCTTCTTCAATTGCGATTGGAGCAATAAGTTCAACAGTCATTTCAACGTTATCCCCAGGCATAACCATTTCTATACCTTCAGGAAGTTGACAAATACCAGTTACATCAGTTGTACGGAAGTAGAACTGTGGGCGGTAGTTAGTGAAGAATGGAGTGTGACGTCCACCTTCTTCTTTAGATAATACGTAAACTTCAGCTTTGAAGTTAGTGTGTGGTGTAATTGTTCCTGGTTTAGCAAGAACTTGTCCACGTTGGATATCATCACGAGCAACACCACGAAGAAGTGCTCCAATGTTATCGCCAGCTTCTGCATAATCAAGAAGTTTACGGAACATTTCAACACCTGTTACAGTTGTTGATTTTGGCTCTTCTGTAAAACCGATGATGTCAATAACTTCACCAACTTTTACTTGTCCACGTTCAACACGTCCTGTAGCAACTGTTCCACGGCCTGTGATTGAGAATACATCCTCAACTGGCATCATGAATGGTTTATCAGTAGCACGTTCAGGAGTTGGGATGTACTCATCAACTGCAGCCATAAGCTCAATGATTTTTTCTTCCCAAGCAGCGTCTCCTTCAAGAGCTTTAAGAGCAGAACCTTTTATTACTGGTACATCGTCACCAGGGAAGTCATAATCAGTTAAAAGGTCACGTACTTCCATTTCTACTAGTTCTAATAACTCTTCATCGTCAACCATATCACATTTGTTTAAGAATACAACAAGATATGGTACACCTACTTGACGAGATAAAAGAATGTGTTCACGAGTTTGTGGCATTGGGCCATCAGCAGCAGATACTACTAGGATACCGCCATCCATTTGAGCAGCACCAGTGATCATGTTTTTAACATAGTCAGCATGTCCTGGGCAATCAACGTGTGCATAGTGACGAGATTCAGTTTCATACTCTACGTGTGCAGTAGAGATTGTGATTCCACGCTCACGCTCTTCTGGAGCAGCGTCGATCATATCATATGCCATAGCTGCACCTTTACCACTGCGTTTTGCAAGTACAGTTGTGATTGCAGCTGTTAAAGTTGTTTTACCATGGTCAACGTGCCCGATAGTACCAATATTCGCATGCGTTTTGGATCGGTCGAATTTTTCTTTAGCCATTCTAAAAATCCTCCTCAGAGATTAATTATTTTAGGATATATGTAACAGAAAGTGATAACATCACTCTCTGTTCTCACATAAGTAGTTATACTTCATCAAAGGGGTAAAATCAATTACTCACCCTTATTTTTTTTGATAATTTCTTCTGATACTGATTTTGGAACTTCTTCATAATGATCAAAATGCATTGTGAAGACACCACGTCCTTGCGTACTAGAACGTAAAGCAGTAGCATATCCAAACATTTCAGAAAGTGGAATCATTGCACGTACAACCTGTGCATTACCACGAGCTTCCATACCTTCAACACGTCCACGACGAGCTGTGACTTGGCCCATAATATCTCCCATGTATTCCTCTGGAACTACTACTTCAACTCTCATAACAGGTTCAAGGATTACTGGGTTACATTTAGAAACAGCATTTTTAAGCGCTAATGAAGCAGCAATTTTAAATGCCATCTCACTTGAGTCAACATCATGGTAAGAACCATCTACTAAAGAAGCTTTAACGTCTACTAGTGGATAGCCAGCTAGTACACCATTTTTCATTGAATCTTCAAGACCAGCTGATACTGCTGGAACATATTCACGTGGTACTACTCCACCAACGATTTTATTCTCGAACTCAAATCCTTTACCTTCTTCATTTGGTTCAAACTCAATCCAGACGTGCCCGAATTGTCCACGTCCGCCCGATTGACGTGCAAATTTACCTTCAACTTTTGCTGCCGCACGGAATGTTTCACGGTATGCAACTTGAGGAGCACCAACATTTGCTTCAACTTTGAATTCGCGTTTCATACGATCAACAAGAATATCTAAGTGAAGTTCACCCATACCAGCAATAATTGTTTGACCAGTCTCTTGATCAGTATGTGCTCTGAATGTTGGATCTTCTTCTTGAAGTTTCTGTAAAGCAGTTGTCATTTTATCTTGGTCTGCTTTAGATTTTGGTTCAACAGAAAGTTGAATTACTGGTTCAGGGAAATTCATAGACTCTAAAATAACAAGATTTTTGTCATCACATAAAGTATCACCAGTAGTCGTATCTTTCAAACCAACAGCTGCTGCAATGTCTCCAGAGTAAACTTGAGAGATTTCTTCACGGCTGTTTGCATGCATTTGTAGGATACGTCCTACACGCTCACGTTTACCCTTTGTAGAGTTTTGAATATATGATCCAGAACTAAGTGTACCAGAGTATACACGGAAGAATGTAAGTTTACCAACGTAAGGATCTGTCATTACTTTAAAAGCTAATGCAGAGAATGGTGCTTCATCGCTAGATTCACGAATTACCTCTTCATCAGTATCAGGAACTATACCTGTAATAGCAGGTACGTCTAATGGAGAAGGAAGATAATCAATTACTGCATCTAACATTTTTTGAACACCTTTATTCTTGAATGCAGAACCACAGATTACTGGATAAAATTCAACTTTATTAGTACCTTTACGAATTGCTGCTTTTAGCTCATCGTTAGAGATTTCTTCTCCACCAAGGTATCTTTCCATTAAATCTTCGTCTAGTTCTGCTACTGCTTCAACTAAACTTTCACGGTATTCATTTGCTTGATCTTGGTATTCCTCTGGTATCTCTCTATCTTGGATGTCAGTACCTAAGTCATTACCGTAAAATGTTGCTTTCATTTCTACTAAATCGATAATACCTTCAAATTGATCCTCAGCACCAATTGGTAATTGAATTGGGTGAGCATTTGCTTGAAGACGCTCATGAAGTGTTTTAACAGAATATAAGAAGTCAGCGCCGATTTTGTCCATTTTGTTAACAAAAACAACACGTGGAACTCCGTAAGTTGTAGCTTGACGCCAAACTGTTTCTGTTTGTGGCTCAACGCCTGATTGAGCATCAAGAACTGCTACTGCACCATCAAGTACACGTAAAGAACGTTCAACCTCAACTGTGAAGTCTACGTGTCCTGGTGTATCGATGATGTTAACACGATGTCCTTTCCACTGCGCAGTTGTTGCAGCGGAAGTTATCGTGATTCCACGTTCTTGTTCTTGCTCCATCCAGTCCATTTGAGATGCACCTTCGTGAGTTTCACCGATTTTATGAATACGACCTGTGTAATAAAGTACACGCTCAGTTGTTGTTGTTTTACCAGCATCAATATGAGCCATAATACCAATATTACGAGTGTTAAATAAGGAGAACTCTCTTGCCATTGGGTAATTTCTCCTTCCTCAAAGGAAATAGTATTGTTAATAAAGTGTTAATCCTACCAGCGATAGTGAGCAAATGCTTTATTTGCTTCAGCCATTTTGTGAGTATCTTCACGTTTCTTAACTGCTGCACCAGTGTTGTTAGCAGCATCAAGAATTTCGTTAGCTAAACGCTCTTCCATCGTTTTTTCTCCACGAAGACGTGCGTAGTTTACTAACCAACGAAGACCTAAAGTCGTACGACGATCAGGGCGTACTTCTACAGGTACTTGATAGTTAGCACCCCCTACACGGCGAGCTTTAACTTCAAGAACTGGCATGATGTTTTTAAGTGCTTGTTCAAACACTTCCATTGCATCTTTACCAGAACGTTCTTTGATAAGATCGAAAGCATTGTAAAGTACAGATTGTGCTTTACCTCTTTTCCCGTCGATCATAATTCTGTTAACTAAACGTGTAACAAGCTTTGAATTGTAAAGTGGATCTGGTAATACATCTCTTTTTGTAACAGGACCTTTACGTGGCATGTTATGTTCCTCCCTTCATATTGATTTCATTTATTTTTTAAATTATTTTTTAGCAGCTTTAGGACGTTTCGTACCGTATTTAGAACGACCTTGCATACGACCATCAACACCAGCTGTATCAAGTGCGCCACGAACGATGTGGTAACGTACCCCCGGTAAATCTTTTACACGACCGCCACGGATTAGAACAACACTATGCTCTTGTAAGTTGTGACCAATACCAGGAATATAAGCTGTTACCTCGATTCCATTAGTTAAGCGTACACGAGCATATTTACGAAGCGCTGAGTTTGGTTTCTTTGGCGTCATCGTACCTACACGAGTACATACACCACGTTTTTGAGGTGATGATACGTTCGTTTGCTCTTTTTTGAAGCTATTGTAACCTTTGTTTAATGCAGGTGATTTTGATTTCTCAACTTTATTCACGCGACCTTTACGCACTAATTGGTTAATAGTAGGCATTTTGGTTTTCCTCCCCTCATCAATTTAATACCACACATCCAGGTGGTTCATATTTGGGCAAAAACAAAGTTTCTGCAAAATGATTAAACATGTCGCAAAAACAGTTTTTACTGGATTATAGCTACAGCCGCAGCTCCTACCTCTATTCCACAAGCCTTTCCAAGCTTTTTCATAGAAGAAACTTTCGTTAAAGGGATATGCAATTGTTCAGCTGTTTGAATAACCTTTTGGGTAATTCGAAAATCAGCATCTTCAGCAATAACGATCTCTTTAACTTCATTATTAACAAGAGCTTTAACTGATTGCTTAGTACCAACAATTATTTTGTGTGCCTGTGATACTTTTTCATAAGACATAATCAAATATCCTCCAAAGTAACAGGTTAAGATTGAGCACCTTGAATATAGTAACATTAGAAGAGATGAATGTCAACATTCCTTATAAAAAACTTTGAACATCCATCTCTATCCAATCACCCACCTAAAAGGGCAGTATTATCCTCAATTTTAGACTTTTAGAAATCTAGTTAGTCTAGATGAAGGATAAACTGCCCGTAAAGGTCCGATTAGTTCAACTAACAACCAGTGGGGTGAAGTTAATCTTTATCAGTCTACTGAAACAGCTTCTTCAGTTCGTTCAACTTTTGAAATTGGTTCAGCTTGACGGTATCTTGGCATACCTGTACCAGCTGGTACAAGCTTACCAATTATAACATTTTCTTTTAGACCTAATAATTCATCACGTTTTCCTTTAATTGCTGCATCAGTAAGAACACGAGTTGTTTCTTGGAAAGATGCTGCAGATAAGAAGGAATCTGTTTCAAGTGATGCTTTCGTAATACCAAGTAGGACTGGACGACCTGTTGCAGGGCGTTTTCCATTTAGTAATACTTGTTTGTTCGCATCAGTAAACTGACCAACATCAAGTAGTGTTCCTGGTAATACATCTGTGTCTCCAGCATCCATTACTCTTACTTTACGGAGCATTTGACGCACCATAACCTCTACGTGTTTATCTCCAATTTCTACCCCTTGCATGCGGTAAACTTTTTGAACTTCACGTAATAGGTACTGTTGTACTGCTTGAAGATCCTTAACTTTTAGTAATTCTTTAGGATCGATAGAACCTTCGGTTAAGACTTGACCACACTCGATTTTATCACCTTGAGCAACCTTTAAGCGAGCATTATATGGCGCTGTGTAGGAACGAGATTCCACGTCACCTTGAATAACAACTTCCTGCTGTTTATCACGTACTTCGTTTATTTCAGCTACAACACCACTTATTTCAGAGATAATTGCTTGACCTTTTGGATTTCTAGCCTCAAATAGCTCTTGAATACGTGGTAAACCTTGTGTGATATCGTCTCCTGCAACTCCACCTGTATGGAATGTACGCATTGTTAACTGTGTACCAGGCTCACCGATTGATTGTGCAGCGATAATTCCAACTGCTTCGCCGACCTCAACTTCACTACCTGTTGCAAGATTACGTCCGTAACATTTTTTACAAACACCATGTCTAGTGTTACATGTAAATGCAGAACGAATCCATACTTTGTCTATCCCTGCCTCAATAATTTCAACAGTGATATCTTCAGTGATTAATTCGTTTTCATTAACGATAATTTCACCCGTTTCAGGATGCTTAACTACCTTACGACAATATCTACCGATTAAACGTTCATCAAGTTTTTCGATAATTTCTGTACCTTCTCTAATAGCTTCTGCACGGATTCCTCGATCTGTACCACAGTCATCATCACGAATGATTACATCCTGTGCAACGTCAACAAGTCGACGTGTTAAGTAACCTGAGTCAGCAGTTTTCAGAGCGGTATCCGCAAGACCTTTACGAGCACCATGTGTAGATATAAAGTATTCTAATACTGTTAATCCTTCACGGAAACTGGATTTAATAGGTAATTCAATAATACGTCCAGCCGGGTTGGCCATAAGACCACGCATACCAGCAAGTTGTGTAAAGTTAGAAGCATTACCACGGGCTCCAGAGTCACTCATCATAAAGATTGGGTTACGTTTATCAAGAGATGCCATCAATTTACCTTGAATTGTATCTTTTGCCGCACTCCAAATCGATATAACACGCTCATAGCGCTCATCTTCAGTAATTAAACCTCTTCTAAATTGCTTTAATACGTTATCAACTTTCGTTTGACCTTCGCTGATAATTTCTTTCTTTTCTTTTAATACGATAATGTCAGATACACCAACAGTAATACCTGCTTTTGTAGAGTATCTAAATCCAAGATTTTTAAGACGATCTAGCATTTTTGAAGTCTCAGTAATATGGAATGTCTTAAAGATCTCCGCAATAATTTTACCAAGAATACCCTTTTTAAATGGAGCTATTTCTTCTTGTGCTTCAATATGCTCCTTAACATTTACTGTTGTTTCAACAAAATACTTTTCAGGTGTTTTTTCTTCAATGTTTTGCTTAGTCGGTTCATTCATATAAGGGAATGATTCCGGTAAGATTTCGTTAAAGATCAACTTACCTACGGTAGTAATAAGTAACATTTTGTTTTGTTCTTCAGTAAATGATTCTTTATTTAACGAACTTGCATTTACAGCAACACGTGTATGTAAGTGTACATATCCGTTTTGATATGCAAGTAGCGCTTCATTTGTATCATTAAAAATCATACCTTCACCCATTGAGCCCGCGCGCTCTAAAGTTAAGTAATAGTTACCTAAAACCATATCCTGGGAAGGAGTAACAACAGGCTTACCATCCTTTGGATTAAGGATGTTTTGTGCAGCGAGCATTAAAATACGCGCTTCAGCTTGTGCTTCAGCTGATAAAGGTACGTGAACTGCCATTTGGTCACCATCAAAGTCTGCATTATAAGCAGTACATACAAGTGGATGTAGACGGATTGCACGTCCTTCAACTAGAGTAGGTTCAAAAGCTTGAATTCCTAATCTATGGAGAGTAGGTGCTCGGTTAAGTAGTACTGGGTGTTCCTTAATAACAGATTCTAAAACATCCCATACTTCTGGTTGCACTCTTTCAATTTTCCTCTTTGCACTTTTTATGTTATGAGCTAACCCTTTTTCAACTAGTTCCTTCATAACGAATGGTTTGAATAATTCAAGAGCCATCTCTTTAGGTAAACCACATTGGTACATTTTTAGGTTTGGTCCAACAACGATTACCGAACGACCTGAGTAGTCAACACGTTTACCTAATAGATTTTGACGGAAACGACCTTGCTTACCCTTTAACATATGTGATAGAGATTTTAATGGACGATTACCCGGACCTGTTACAGGGCGACCACGGCGACCATTATCGATTAGAGCATCAACTGCTTCTTGAAGCATACGCTTCTCGTTTTGAACAATGATACTTGGAGCACCTAAATCTAATAAACGCTTAAGACGATTATTACGATTGATAACACGTCTATATAAGTCATTTAAATCAGATGTAGCAAAGCGTCCACCGTCAAGCTGTACCATCGGTCGTAGTTCAGGTGGTATAACAGGAAGAACATCTAAAATCATCCATGATGGATGATTGCCGGAATGACGAAATGCTTCAAGAACTTCAAGACGCTTGATTGCACGTGTTCTACGTTGTCCTTGAGCCGTTTTTAGTTCTTCTTTTAAAGCGTCAACCTCTTTATCTAGGTCAATATCTGATAGAAGCTTTTTAATTGCTTCTGCACCCATAGATGCTTGGAAGGTACTACCATACTTCTCACGATATGCACGGTATTCTTTCTCAGATAATAGTTGTTTCTTCTCCAGTGGAGTATCTCCTGTATCAGTTGTTACATAAGAAGCAAAATAGATAACTTCTTCTAGAGCACGAGGTGACATGTCAAGTACTAAGCCCATACGGCTAGGAATACCTTTAAAGTACCAAATATGGGAGACAGGGGCAGCTAATTCAATATGCCCCATTCTCTCACGACGTACTTTTGCGCGTGTGACTTCTACTCCACAACGATCACAAACTACACCTTTATAACGTACTCTTTTATATTTACCACAATGACATTCCCAGTCCTTAGTTGGTCCGAATATGCGTTCACAAAACAAACCATCTTTTTCCGGCTTCAGCGTACGATAGTTAATCGTCTCTGGTTTCTTAACTTCACCAAAAGACCAAGAACGAATCTTGTCTGGTGAAGCTAAGCCGATGCTCATATATTCAAAATTATTTACATCTAACAAGGGGCCTACCTCCCTATTCGTCTTCAGGTTCTACCCTTTTTTACAATCAAATAGTAGATTGCTTATTCTTTCACTACTGTGTCTTTTTCTAACTCAACAGCTACAGACTCTGTATCCACTTGTTCATTTATTGATAGACCTTCTGCTTGTTGGGCCTCTTCTTCATCATCAAGGTCTCTCATTTCTATCTCTTGTTCATCACTTGAAAGCATCTTAACATCCATACCTAAACTTTGAAGCTCTTTAATTAATACCTTAAATGATTCCGGAACACCTGGTTCAGGTACATTTTCGCCTTTAACAATCGCTTCGTATGTTTTCACACGACCAACAACGTCATCCGATTTAACTGTTAGAATTTCTTGTAGAGTATAGGCAGCACCATATGCTTCAAGTGCCCAAACCTCCATCTCTCCAAATCGCTGTCCACCAAATTGTGCTTTACCACCAAGTGGTTGCTGTGTAACTAATGAGTATGGACCAGTAGAACGAGCATGTAGCTTATCGTCAACCATGTGAGCAAGTTTGATCATATACATGATTCCAACTGATACACGATTATCAAATGGTTCACCTGTACGACCATCGTAAAGAACAGTTTTAGCATCACGTGCCATACCTGCTTCTTCTAACGTTGACCATACATCCTCTTCCCTAGCACCATCAAATACAGGAGATGCAACATGTATACCCAATTTACGAGCAGCCATTCCTAGGTGCAACTCTAGTACCTGACCAATATTCATACGTGAAGGTACTCCAAGAGGATTTAACATGATATCAACCGGTGTTCCATCTGGTAAGTAAGGCATATCCTCTTCTGGAAGAATGCGAGAGATAACACCCTTGTTACCATGTCGTCCAGCCATTTTATCTCCTTCAGAGATTTTACGCTTTTGAACAATATAAGCACGTACTAATTGGTTAACACCTGGTGGTAACTCATCGCCATCTTCACGATTAAACACTTTAACGTCAAGGATGATTCCTTCTCCACCATGTGGTACACGTAATGATGTATCACGTACTTCACGAGCCTTTTCTCCGAAGATAGCATGTAATAGGCGCTCTTCTGCTGTAAGTTCTGTTACCCCTTTAGGTGTAACTTTACCAACTAACAAATCTCCGTCTTTTACTTCAGCTCCAATTCGGATAATTCCACGTTCATCTAGATTTCTTAACGCATCTTCCCCAACATTAGGGATATCGCGTGTAATTTCTTCAGGTCCTAACTTCGTATCACGAGATTCTGACTCGTATTCTTCAATGTGAATAGATGTATACACATCGTCTTTCACTAGTCTTTCACTCATGATAATAGCATCTTCATAGTTATATCCATCCCATGTCATGAAGGCAACCATAACATTTCTTCCTAATGCAAGTTCACCTAATTCCATTGATGGACCATCCGCAAGAATTTCACCTTTAACAACTTCGTCGCCTTCGGTAACGATTGGACGTTGGTTGTAGCAAGTTCCTTGGTTTGAACGGATGAATTTTAACAATCTATATTTGTCTAAGTTACCTTTAACTTTATGACCATTAACTTCTTCATAGCGACGAACCCAAACATTCTTCGCTTCCACACGCTCAACAATACCAGGGTGTTTACAGATAACTGCAGCACCTGAGTCTTTTCCAGATACATATTCCATACCTGTTCCGACGATAGGAGACTCCGGATTCATTAATGGTACAGCTTGACGTTGCATGTTCGCACCCATTAATGCACGGTTGGAGTCATCATTTTCTAAGAAAGGAATACAAGCTGTTGCAGCGGATACTACCTGCTTTGGAGATACATCCATATAATCGATGCGATCTCTATTAATAACTGTATTCTCACCACGGAAACGAGCAACGATATCAGAATCGATAAATGATCCGTCATCAGCTAATCTAGCATTTGCTTGGGCAACAACGTAATTATCTTCTTCATCAGCAGTTAAGTAATCGATTCGAGTTGTTACTTTTCCAGTCTCTGGATCAACTCTACGATATGGTGTTTCAATGAACCCAAATCTGTTTACCTTTGCATAAGATGATAGTGAGTTAATTAAACCGATATTTGGACCCTCAGGAGTCTCAATCGGACACATACGACCATAGTGTGAATAGTGAACGTCACGTACTTCGAAGCCAGCACGTTCACGCGTCAAACCACCAGGTCCTAATGCTGATAAACGACGTTTATGAGTTAACTCAGCAAGTGGATTCGTTTGATCCATGAACTGAGATAACTGAGAGCTACCAAAGAACTCTTTAATTGATGCAATAACGGGACGAATATTAATTAATTGCTGTGGAGTTATTGTATTCGTATCTTGAATTGACATTCTCTCACGAACAACACGTTCCATTCTTGATAAACCAATTCTAAATTGATTTTGTAGCAATTCACCGACTGAACGTAATCTACGATTTCCTAGGTGATCGATATCATCCGTATCACCAACACCATGTAATAAGTTAAAGAAATAGCTAATAGAAGAAAGAATATCAGATACAGTGATATTTTTAATAGCTTCCTCTACGTAAGCATTACCTATTACATTTATGACCTTTTCACCTTCTGGATCATTAGGAGCAAATATTTTGATAGACTGTAGTGTAACTTCATCAACAATCACATTATTAGAAGGCCTTTCTTTCTTGAAGCCTACTCCGCTTTCTAGATTCGGTATAATACGATCTAGAGTTCTTCTATCAATCATTGTACCTTTTTCAGCAATGATTTCACCAGTCTCAGGGTCTACTAACGTTTCTGCTAAACGTTGATTAAATAAACGATTCTTAATATGAAGCTTTTTATTAATCTTATAACGTCCAACATTTGCTAAATCATAGCGTTTTGGATCAAAAAATCTTGAGTCTAATAAACTCTTCGCATTGTCAACTGTTGGTGGTTCACCTGGACGAAGACGCTCATAGATTTCAAGCAATGCTTTTTCAGTACTTTCCGTATTATCTTTATCAAGAGTATTACGTAGGTACTCGTTTTCACCCAATAAATCGATGATTTCTTGATCAGAGCCAAACCCAAGAGCACGCAAAAGGACCGATACCGGTAATTTACGTGTACGATCTATACGAACATAAACAACATCTTTCGCATCTGTTTCATACTCTAGCCAAGCTCCACGGTTTGGAATAACAGTTGCAGTAAAGCCTCTTCTACCGTTTTTGTCCACCTTACCACTGTAATAAACACTTGGAGAACGGACTAACTGAGACACGATAACGCGCTCTGCTCCGTTAATAACAAATGTACCTGTCTCCGTCATAAGAGGGAAATCCCCCATAAAGACGTCTTGATCTTTTACTTCACCAGTTTCCTTGTTAATTAAACGCACCTTTACACGTAGTGGTGCAGAATAGGTAACATCGCGTTCTTTTGATTCCTCAACAGGGTACTTAGGATCCCCTAAGCTATAATCAATAAATTCTAGCGAGAGGTTACCAGTGAAATCCTCAATAGGAGAAATATCTTGGAACATTTCTCTCAAGCCCTCATCAAGAAACCACTGATAGGAAGAGGTTTGAATTTCAATAAGATTTGGTAATTCTAACACTTCACTAATGCGTGCATAACTTCTACGTTGGCGGTGTCGTCCATACTGAACTAGTTGACCTGTCAACTCATTCACCCCTCAAATCAAGCGTAATAGGTCTTGCGTTGTACCATTATGTATAACCTAAAATTTTTAGACAGACGAATAAGAGAACTCACATATGATCATTCTCTTAAAATCAATATCTTAATATCCAACCTATGAAATCTGAATTAAAAACAAAGGAAAATCTAGTACATACGCAAGGAAAAAACAAAAAATAAAAAGGGTTTCTTCCTAGAAAACCACAATTTGAATCGTACTATTGATTTTATAAGTATCTCCATAAATCTAACTTTCATACATCATTTCCCATAAAAATTAGACAGTTATGGAAATTATATATTGGCATTTTATAATATTAACATAACAGGAAAATTGAGTCAACATTTTTTAGCTTTAATGATATAATAACCTTTTTTCTTCTCTACTATTTCCACTTCTGCAAACAGTTCATTTAGTTTGTCAATCGCTGACGGTGCACCTTGTTTCTTTTGAATAACAATCCATAACTCTCCACCTTTTACTAAGTGCTTATAGCTTTCTTCGAAAATAGAATGAACCACTTTTTTACCAGCTCGTATAGGAGGATTAGTTAAAATCGAAACATATTCACGATCTGCTTCTACTTTATTAAATAGATCACTTTGGAAGATTGACACGTTTTCAATTGAATTAATAGCAGCGTTATCTTTTGCTAATTCAATAGCTCGCTCATTTATGTCGATCATGTCAACATGCCTATAATAGTGTTTTGCAATCGAAAGTCCAACTGGCCCATAACCACAACCTACATCAAGTATATCTCCTTGAATATCTGGTAATGTAAATGATTCTATTAAAAGACGTGAACCAAAGTCTACTTCATTTTTTGAAAACACCCCCCGATCACTCTGAAATGTAAAGAGGTGTCCCTTTAGGGTATAGACCCAAGTTTTTCGATCACTTTGTACAGTTGGTTTTTGAGAATAATAATGATCACTCATATAAGTTCCTCCTCTTTCAGAAATTTAGGGTTTACATTTTTCTTTCTTTTTATACATATAGCCATTTATTAAATTAACATACATAAAAAGCTCGCCATTAATAGCGAGCTTTTAGGGTAATAAGTTGAGTTATTATTACTTAACTTCTACAGAAGCGCCAACTTCTTCAAGTTTAGCTTTTAATTCTTCTGCTTCTGCTTTATTAACGCCTTCTTTGATAGCTTTTGGAGCATTGTCAACTACTTCTTTAGCTTCTTTTAAGCCAAGGCCAGTAGCTTCACGTACAACTTTGATTACTTTAATTTTTTGAGCGCCAGCACTTGTAAGTAATACGTCAAATTCAGTTTGCTCAGCAGCAACTTCGCCACCAGCAGCAGCTACAGCTACAGGAGCTGCAGCAGTTACACCAAACTCTTCTTCGATTGCTTTAACTAAGTCGTTTAATTCTAAAACAGTCATGCTTTTTACTGCTTCAATGATTTGTTCTTGAGTCATTATAATTTCCTCCTTGTTTTTCCTGATAAAATTTTATTAATAATTGAATACTAGGCTAATTGAATTATGCACCTTGTTCTTCTTTTTGATCTGCAACAGCTTTTGTAGCAAGTGCAAGATTACGGATTGGAGCTTGAAGAACACTAAGCAACATAGAAAGTAAGCCTTCGCGTGATGGAAGTTCAGCAAGAGCTTTAACTTCTTCAACAGTAGCGATAGTACCTTCGATTACACCAGCTTTGATTTCAAGAGCTTCATGTTTTTTAGCGAAGTCATTTAAAATTTTTGCTGGAGCTACAACATCTTCATTACTGAATGCAATTGCATTTGGACCAGTTAATGCATCATTAAGACCAGTAAGTTCTGCTAATTCTACTGCACGACGAGTCATCGTGTTTTTGTATACTTTGAAGTCAATTCCTGCTTCACGTAATTGCTTACGTAGTTCAGTTACTTCACCCACAGTTAATCCACGGTAGTCTACGACGATAGTAGATTTGCTTTCACGGAATTTTGTAGAAATCTCATCTACGATCTGTTTCTTTTTTTCGATAATTACGCTCATTGTTACACCTCCTGTAGTTTCATGAGTGACACTAGTACCGTTCGGTGATGGTCGTAGAAAAACCTCCACGATAGACATGGAGGTTTGTATATACAACAACAAGCATACATATGCTTTATTCGTAAATACACCTCGGTAGGGAATTTAAGCTTAATAGCACCTACTGTCTACGGTATAGCGATATTTATTTAAAACAACATTGCTAATTATATATAATCTTCTATACGAAGTCAATAGTTATTATTTTACAGCGAAGCTAGAAGAATCAACTTTTACGCCAGGTCCCATTGTAGAAGTAGCATTAACACTCTTCATGTAAGTTCCTTTTGCTGCAGCTGGTTTAGCTTTTAATAATGTTTCATAAACTGTAGTGAAGTTTTCAACTAGTTTGCTATCGTCAAAAGATACTTTACCGATAGGAACATGGATGATACCAGCTTTATCTAGACGGTATTCAACCTTACCAGCTTTAATTTCGTTAACAGCTTTAGTTACATCAAAAGTTACAGTTCCTGTTTTAGGGTTCGGCATTAAGCCTTTTGGTCCTAATACACGACCTAATTTACCAACTTCACCCATCATGTCAGGAGTAGCAACGATTACATCAAAATCAAACCAACCTTGTTGGATTTTGTTGATATAATCTGTATCGCCAACATAGTCAGCGCCTGCTGCTTCAGCTTCTTTCGCTTTTTCACCTTTAGCAAACACTAATACACGTTGAGTTTTACCAGTACCATTAGGAAGTACAACTGCACCACGAATTTGTTGGTCAGCCTTCTTAGGATCTACTCCTAAACGGAAAGCAACTTCTACAGTTGCATCGAACTTAACGCTGCTAGTTTTTTTAACTAGTTCAACTGCTTCTTGAACTGCATAAAACTTAGTACGATCTACTAGCTTTGCAGCTTCTACGAACTTTTTACCTTTTTTAGCCATTTTTATTTCCTCCTTAGTGGTTTTAGCGGAATAACCTCCCACGAATAAAGGTTGCGAACTTGTTTTTAAGCAAACTCGCAACCCCCCAAAAACATTCCTGACTAATTAAAAATTAGTCTTCGATAACAATACCCATGCTACGTGCAGTACCTTCTACCATACGCATTGCTGATTCAACACTTGCTGCGTTTAAATCAGGCATTTTTGTTTCAGCGATTTCACGTACTTTGTCACGCTTAACAGTCGCTACTTTATTACGGTTTGGTTCACCAGAACCAGACTCAATACCAGCTGCTTTTTTAAGAAGCACAGCAGCAGGGGGAGTTTTGGTAATAAATGTAAATGAACGGTCTTCGAATACCGTGATTTCAACCGGAATGATTAAGCCAGCTTGATCAGCTGTACGAGCGTTAAACTCTTTACAGAATCCCATGATATTAACACCAGCTTGACCTAATGCAGGACCAACTGGTGGCGCTGGATTAGCTTTCGCTGCAGGAATTTGCAATTTTACTATTTTAATTACTTTTTTAGCCACGAAACACACCTCCTTAAGTCCGTGATGTGGTAATTGGGTAAAACCCTCCCACTCATCTAAGCCATTCGTAATACGAATGGTTAAAATTCGGGTATTCATCAACTCATGTCCGTTGACAAGCTTTGCCTACCCTTATGCATTCAGAAATGATTGAGATTTCTGATCAGCGTAATACATTATACTGCCTCAAGTCCTTGAGACATACTGACCTATGAAATATTACCACTTTTCCTAATCGATTTCAAGTTTTTTTAGATTATAATTTACTTACTTGTTCAAAGTCTAATTCTACAGGTGTTTCACGTCCGAACATATTGACAAGAACTTTTAGCTTATTTTTATCTTGATCGATTTCTTCGATCGACCCAGTAAAGTTGGCAAATGGACCTTCCGTAACCTTTACTGTTTCTTTCAATTCGAAATCAATTTCAACTCGTCGCTCATCCATACCCATGCGTTTTAAGATGAAATTAACTTCATCAGGCAATAAAGCTGTTGGTTTTGAACCATGTCCAGAAGATCCAACAAATCCTGTTACTCCAGGAGTATTACGTACTACATACCAAGAATCGTCAGTCATAACAATCTCAACTAGTACATACCCTGGAAAGACTTTTTTCTTCACTACCTTCTTTTTGCCGTCCTTATAATCTGTTTCTTCCTCTTCAGGTACAACCACACGGAAAATCTTATCTTCCATGCCCATAGATTCTACACGTTTCTCAAGATTTGCTTTCACCTTATTTTCATAACCTGAATATGTGTGTACAACATACCAATTCTTTTCCATAAGTTTCAGGACAACTTGTCCTTCCCTCCCCACAATAGGTTTTATACAAAACGCATATGACGTTATCACGTCACCCTTTAAAATGAAGGAAAAACTGAGTATTGCTACAAGGCCCACTCCAATATGGTGGCACGAACGGAGCAAACTCTATAAAAATTTCCCCATGCTAAACTTGTCTAAGTTTAAATAGGATGGTTCTGCTAATAAATTAGCGTAGTTCCGACCCCATTTTCCTTTATACGAATATCTATATTATTCCGCTTGAATACTGAATCTTTTTTAAACAATGAAAAAACCCGTTTAACGGGTTTTGCAGAGAAAGATTAATATTTTCTATTATAGCACGATTTTCCATCTGTTATTCAAAAAACAAACGAATTAAAGAAGAAATACCTAAGTCAATGACCGCAAAGAAAACAGCAACAAATGTTACAGTTGATACGACTGTTATTGTATACTTTGAAAGTTCTTTACCTTTAGGCCAACTAACTTTCTTCATTTCACGAGAAACATCTCGAAAAAAATTAACTAAACGTTGCATGTATGCTACCTCCAGGAATAATAGGGAAAATTCGCATAAAATAAAAAAGATAATAAAATATATGAAGACTACTTTGTTTCACGGTGGTTCGTATGCGAATTACAAACTTTACAAAACTTACTTACTTCTAACCGATCACTTGTACTTGTTGTATTCTTCATCGTAGTATAATTTCGACTTCCACAAGATGTGCAAGCCAACATTACTTTTTTCGCATTTCCTCACCTACCGTTACAATTTCATTCCTTAAAACTGTATCATAGTGAGGTTTTTTCGTCAATAAACGATAAAAATTAGCCTTATTTAGCACGTTTCTACAGACTTATTTCTCTAAGCTCTAAGTATCGTTCTAGTTTTCTTTTCACACGTTGCAATGCATTATCAATAGACTTTACGTGTCTATTTAACTCTTCTGAGATTTCGTGATAAGAACGGCCGTCTAAGTATAAAACCAGTACCTTACGCTCTAAATCACTTAATAATTCTCCCATTTTAACTTCGATATCATCAAATTCTTCTTGATTAATGATGAGCTCCTCAGGGTCCATAATTTTAGCACCTGAAATGACATCCATTAGCGTCCGATCCGATTCTTCATCATATATTGGCTTGTCCAATGATACATAGGAATTTAGTGGAATATGCTTTTGACGAGTTGCAGTTTTTATAGCCGTAATAATTTGCCTAGTAATACATAATTCGGCAAATGCTTTAAATGAAGTAAGCTTGTCCTCTTTAAAGTCACGAATGGCTTTATATAAACCAATCATTCCTTCTTGAATAATATCCTCTCGATCAGCACCAATTAAAAAATATGACCTAGCCTTTGCACGAACGAAATTACGATATTTGGTAATTAGATAGTCAAGTGCTTCACTATCTCCATTATGCACGAGTTCAACCACTTGTTCATCTTCCAATAATACGAACTCTTCCTTGTTGACATTGCCCTTGTTGAATGGTGAATTCAAGCCGATCCCCCCGACCGCACACAAGATAACAATAGTATACAGTATTAATTTTGGAAGCGTCAACCAACTATAAGTTTCCTCTACGCCATTTTTCTAATTTTTCCATCACATCATCTGGAAATAAAATTTTTGAAGATGGACGTTTTTCTTCAATTTTCTTCACCTTGTGCTTAATTCTATTTTCTATTGAATTCATTTCATTTAATAGCTCTCTTGCCGATTTCCGAAGAGCTCCTTGACCAAATATTGCCCATTGCTCAGTGAAGTCTGATGTTGCTACATGTACTTGGGTTTTAATGTTGTTTAATGATTTTGCTAACTTTTCAATTCGCTCGTCTGCTGTTTCATTTTCTCTTGTAAATATGACTTCTACTCGATAGTTCTTTTGTTTTTTTTCAATCCCTTTGACAAGGTGTGCATCAAAAACGACAATAACCCTGAATCCGGTGTATGCCTGATATTCTGCCATCTTTTCAATTAAAAGATCTCTGGCTTCGGACAGATTGTCCTTCTTTAGGTTTTGCAAAACTGGCCAATCCCCAATAATGTTATATCCATCAACTAAAAGGATATCCATTTTGCTCTACTCCCCTAAAGGATATCGCTTTCGGTATACCTCATACATTAAAAGGCTTCCTGCTACTGATGCATTTAAGGATGTAACATGTCCAACCATTGGCATTTTTATTAAAAAGTCACATTTTTCTTTAATAAGACGGCCAATTCCTTTACCCTCACTTCCGATAATTAGAGCTAAGGCCATATTACCGTCTAAATTGCGATAATCATCAGCTCCTTTTGCATCTGTTCCAACAATCCATACGCCACGTACTTTTAATTCTTCAATAGTTCTAGCCATGTTTGTTACTCGCGCAACAGGAATATATTCAATCGCACCGGTCGAAGATTTAGCGACTGTCGCTGTTAACCCCACCGCTCTCCTTTTAGGTATTACGATTCCATGTGCGCCAACAGCATCAGCTGTTCTCATGATTGATCCTAAATTATGTGGATCTTCTATCTCATCCAATAGCAATAGAAAAGGTAGTTCTTCTCTTTCTTCAGCAATTTTCAATATATCATCTACATGAACATATTCATATGCCGCTACTTGTGCAACTACACCTTGATGATTACCTTCTACCATTTGATCGATCTTCTTTTTCGGAACAAAATTGATCGTTACACCTTTTTCTTTTGCTAGCGTCGTTATTTGTTGTGCTTGTCCTTTTAATGAATTTTCTGCAATCCATATCTTATTAATGTCTCGCGATGACTTTAAAACCTCAATAACCGGGTTACGACCAATAATATAATCTTGATCCATTAGCTTTTCCTCCTTTCCTCAAGTCTAATAAATTGAAATGCTACTTGTACTAGCTCCTCTAAACGACTATGCTTTTTTTCTAAATAAAGGTGTCCAATCAAGGCTTCAAACGCAGTACTATAACGGTATGTTTGTACATCTGTATTTTTTGGTATCGTTCCTGATTTAGCATTTCTACCACGTCTTATAACTACTGCTTCCTCTTCAGAGAAAATCTCTAGAGCAAATAAGTGATGTAAGATACTTGCTTGTGCCTTTGCAGAAACAAACCGCTTTGCTTGGTTATGAAGTTGATTTGGTCGAATATTTCCATTGGCTAAAAGGTGATGCCTTACATAGATTTCATATACAGCATCACCAATATAAGCCAATGCTAAGCTATTTAAATGCTTAGAATCTTTAATTGTTTCTAAATCTAAAAACATTATGTTCCTCTTTTCTATGGAAAAGGGGGAGAGCTCTAAAAAGAGTATTAGCAAAACTCGGTTACATAAACCAGTGTATTTACGTAAGGATAAGAAGCTGCTTCTTCCGCTCCGCCGCCTTCTTTTACATTAAATTCTTACTTATCTTTATTCCCTCTTTGCACTAATCGTAATCAATCAACTACGCTTCCATCTCGTTCCTTGAGGAGTATCTTCTAAAATAATATTTAAGTCTTTTAATTTATCTCGAATTTCATCAGCTAAAGCGAAGTTGCGATCTTTTCTTGCTTGGATACGCTGTTGAATCATTTCGTCAATTTCTTCATCCAAAAGCTCAGTTGAAGCAAATCTTACACCTAATACTCCACCTAATTGATCGAACTCATCAAGAAAAGCTTGAATGACTTCCTCCGAAGTATTTTGTTCTTGTAAGTAATAGTTCGCCTGCTTTGCCAAGTCAAAAAGGACTGAGACTGCATTAGCTGAATTAAAATCATCATCCATCTCTATTTTGAATTGCTGACGGTTTTCACTAATTTTACCAAGCCACATTTCATTGTTATCAGTTAAATTATTACTACTATTTTTGCGATGCTGTAAATTAGCATATGATGTCGTTAATCGTTCAAACGCATTTTTTGCACTTTCCAACAACTCTTGTGAAAAGTTGATCGGATGTCGATAATGGACAGACAGCATAAAGAAACGAACAACCTGTGGATCAATTTCTTTTATGATATCGTGTACCAATACGAAGTTACCTAATGATTTAGACATTTTTTCATTGTTAATATTAATATAACCGTTATGCATCCAATACTTCGCAAATGGTTTGTTATTTAAAGCTTCAGATTGGGCAATTTCATTTTCATGATGAGGGAAAGTTAGATCCTGACCACCTGCATGAATATCAATAGTGTCTCCTAGGTACTTTTTCGCCATAGCAGAGCATTCAATATGCCAACCGGGACGACCGTTCCCCCATGGACTTTCCCAGGAAATTTCTCCTTCTTTTGCCGCCTTCCAAAGGACAAAATCAAGTGGATCAAGCTTTTTCTCACCTACATCAATTCTATTACCTAAACGCAACTCATCAATTGACTGATGTGAAAGCTTACCGTATTCTTTGAATTCTCTAGTTTTGTAATAAACATCTCCACCTGCTTCATAAGCAAAGCCTTTATGAATTAATGCTTGAATAAAATCAATGATAATATCGATACTTTCTGTTACACGCGGATGAATTGTGGCACGTTTGCAACCAAGTGCAGAAACATCTTCAAAATATGCGTCAATAAAACGTTCCGCAATCTTTGGTACTTCTTCACCTAGTTCATTTGCAGCTTTAATTAATTTATCATCAACATCTGTAAAGTTAGATACAAAGTTTACTTCATACCCACTATATTCTAAATATCTACGTACCGTATCATAAACGATTGCTGGCCTAGCATTTCCTATATGAATATAGTTATATACTGTTGGACCACAAACATACATTTTTACTTTCCCTGATTCGAGAGGTTCAAACGTTTCTTTTTGTCTCGTGAGCGTATTGTACAACTTTATCGTCATGTTCACTCGTTCCTTTCCTTAACTGTTGCACTTCTTGTCTTAAGCTTGTAAGCTCCACCTCTAGTTCTTTAAATCGATCTGCAACTGGATCTGGCAAGTCACAGTGGTTTAAATCCTGATCTACCCTCATACCATTTTGTATAACCACTCTACCTGGAATCCCAACAACAGTTGAATGATCTGGAACATCTTTTAGTACAACGGAACCTGCGCCTATTTTAGAGTATGCACCTACAGTAATAGATCCTAACACTTTTGCTCCTGTGGCAATTAATGCATGATCATTAATAGTTGGGTGTCTTTTTCCTTTTTCCTTACCAGTTCCACCAAGTGTAACTCCTTGGAATACCGTTACATTGTCGCCAATTTCACACGTTTCCCCGATTACAACCCCCATACCATGATCAATAAAAAATCTTCGCCCAATTTTTGCAGCAGGATGGATTTCTACGCCTGTAAAAAACCTACTTACCTGAGATACTGCTCTTGCTAAGAAAAATAGCTTTCGTTTGTATAATGCATGAGCGACTCGATGCCCCCAAATCGCATGCAATCCAGAATACGTTAGAATTACCTCAAAATAGTTCCTCGCTGCTGGATCCTGTTCAAATACGATTTCTACATCTTCTTTCATTATTTTAAACACTGTTATCCCTCCAATCATCACTTTCGTTAATTTTTATATATGTTTGCATGAAAGAAAAAACTTTTTAATTTGGGCTATCAATCAAAGAGTCCCAATACTCCAATGCCCCCCATACTAACACCAAATACTAAAAAACCATTTTTATATACAAAAAAAGCGCCTCTGTAACTAATACAGAGACGCTTTTACGCGCGGTTCCACTCTGTTTAGGTATGAGAACGTATCGTTCAAAACAAAAATCACGCCTCATGACCTCAACTTTAGCTCTGTAACGTAGAGCGACTCGCTTTTACTTACTAATCAGATTGCTGACGTTTAGCAAAAGACTCTAAGGTGCATTTCAAGAATTACTTCTCCTAAACCTCTTTCAGCCAATGGAGGTTCTCTCTAAAAAGGAAGTAAGGCTTTACTCTCCTTATCAACGTTTTAACTATATGTTAAACCTACTATATTACATTTTTTAATAAAAGTTAACTAATAATGTTGTGTAATCTTGAAAGAACGGTGTTTTTACCTAAAACTGCTATAGATTTTGGTAAATCAGGACCATGCGTTTGACCAGTAATTGCAACACGAATTGGCATAAACAAGGCTTTACCCTTCTGACCAGTTGCTTTTTGAACAGCTTTAATTGAAGCTTTAATATTGTCTGCTGAAAAATCTTCAACATTTTCTAGCTCATTTACAAATGCTTTTAACACATCCGGAACCTGTACCTCTTCCAATACAGTTTCTGCTTCTCTGTTATAAGTAATTTCCTCTTTAAAAAACAAATCAGTTAAGCTAACAATTTCAGCACCATAACTTATTTGTTCTTGATAAAGAGCAATCAGTTGACGAGTTCGTTCATTTTCTTCCTCACTCATAGTATCTGATACTTTTCCTGCTTTTATTAAATGTGGTAAAGAAAGTGGTACAAGTACATCTAGCTCTAACTGCTTAATATATTGGTTATTCATCCAAGCAAGCTTTTGTGTATCAAATACTGCAGGAGACTTAGATAATCGTGCAGAATCAAAAATTTCAATAAGCTGTTCTTTACTATATACTTCTTCTTCTCCACCAGGAGACCAACCAAGTAATGCAATAAAATTAAATAATGCTTCTGACAGATAACCAAGTTCTTCATACTGTTCTATAAATTGAATGATTGATTCATCACGTTTGCTTAACTTTTTACGATTTTCATTAACAATTAGTGTCATATGACCAAATACAGGGATATCCCAACCGAACGCTTCATAAATCATGATTTGTTTTGGTGTATTCGAAATATGATCTTCGCCACGTAATACATGGGAAATTTTCATTAGGTGATCATCAACCGCTACTGCAAAATTATAGGTTGGCGTACCATCTTTTTTAACAATAACGAAATCGCCCATACCTTCTGATTCAAATGAAATATCACCTTTAACCATATCTTTAAAGCTAAATACTTTATTTTCTGGTACTCTAAATCGAATGCTAGGGCTTAATCCTTGATCTTCAAAGCCTTGTTGCTCTTCAGCCGAAAGGTTTGCATGCTTTCCGGAATAATGAGGCGTCTCGCCACGAGACATTTGTTCCTCACGTTCTTGTTCTAGCTCTTCCTCGGTGCAATAGCATTTATAAGCTAAATCGTTCTCTAATAATTGCTTATAATATTTCTTGTAAATATCATTTCTCTCTGACTGACGGTATGGGCCGTACTCTCCGCCAACATCTACGCTTTCATCCCAGTCAATTCCAAGCCACTTTAAGTACTTTAACTGACTTTCCTCTCCACCTGCAATGTTTCGTTTTTTATCTGTATCTTCAATACGGATAATAAATTTCCCACCTTGATTTTTTGCAAATAAATAGTTAAATAATGCCGTTCTTGCATTTCCAATATGTAAATGACCTGTTGGACTTGGGGCATAACGTACCCTTACTTCGTTTGTCATCGTAAACCTCCACTACACTCTTTTAATTTACCGTTTTATTACCATTTCAAGTGAAATCTTCCTATGTAAAAGTTTTAACATAATATGATTGTTTCATTTTTGAATATAAGTCAGACCTAATTTTATCACCATTAATATCGAGTTACAAAACAAATATGAAAATATTCATTTCGCTAACGAGATTAACAAAAGTATTTTTATTTTAACATAACGCCTCCTACGAACGCTTTTGAATTAAAATAGTTGCCTGTGACGCAATCCCTTCTTTCCTACCAGTAAATCCTAACTTTTCGGTCGTCGTTGCTTTTACATTAACTTGAGAAATATCTGCTTCTAGTAATTCAGCGATACGGCGTTTCATCTTATCAATATGTGGAGCCATTTTAGGTTTTTGCGCAATAATTGTACAGTCTATATTGCCAAGTTCATATCCTTGTTCTTTTACAAGTTTCCAAACATGTGTCAATAAATTAGCAGAATCAGCATCTTTAAAATTAGGGTCTGTATCAGGAAAATGTTTTCCGATATCTCCTTCTCCTATAGCACCTAAACAAGCATCAGCAACAGTGTGTAATAAAACATCGGCATCTGAGTGTCCTAATAGTCCTTTTTCATATGGTATTTCAATTCCACCAATTATTAAAGGTCGATCCTCAACTAATTGGTGTACATCAAATCCTTGTCCAATTCTAATCATCATTTTCCCTCTTTTCTATGGAAAAAGGAACAGATCCTACAATAAAGATCCCCTTATACACCCTTGTTCCATATGTTTTTTACATTTAGTTTCTTTGTTACCATTTTAATGAGCAGGATTTTTTCTATCAAGAATAGCCTTCGCTATTAACAAATCCTCTGGTGTTGTAATTTTTATATTCGAATAATCGCCTAAAACGATCGATACGGGCTGGCCTGTTCGTTCAACAAGACTTGCATCATCCGTTCCAAGATAGTTCTCTTTTTTGGCTTGCTGATGAGCATCAGTTACGAGAGATAGTTGGAAGGCCTGTGGAGTTTGTACCGACCAAAGAGAAGACCGATCGACAGTTTCAACAACTAAGTCATTTTCAACCCGCTTTATCGTATCCTTTACAGGAACGGCTAAAGTAGCTGCTCCTGTTTCTTTTGCCTTATGTAAAAGATCTTCAATACTTTTATGTGATATAAAAGGTCGTGCCCCATCATGTACAAGAACAAGGTCTCCATTATCGACAGCCTGTAATCCGTTAAACACACTGAACTGTCTTTCAATTCCCCCTGAAACCATATCTTTTATTTTTGTAATTTGATAATCATCTTGTAGCCTTTGAAAATCTTCCCTCTCTTGTTCATTGATAGCAAGAATAATACCAGAGCACATTGAATGCGCTTCAAACACCTTTAATGTATGTATGATAATAGGAATTTGTTCAAGCTCTATAAACTGCTTATTTTTACCTGCATTCATTCGTTTACCTTGTCCGGCGGCTGGAATGACGACTTGATAGTTCATTATGTATTCTCCTTCGAAATTTCGGTATACCATCATCATAAAAGATTAGTCCACATATGTAAAACAGCCCATAAAACACTAATATCTAATGTTCCACGGGCCTTTATTAACATATTGAATAATTATCCTTTTATAATGCCTTTTCTAACAGTTTAGGCTTTGCAAAAATCATTCTGCCTGCGGACGTTTGAAGGACACTTGTTACAAGTACATCGATATGTTTACCAATATAGTTACGTCCCTCTTCGACAACAATCATTGTACCGTCATCTAAATAAGCTACCCCTTGATTATGTTCTTTTCCATCTTTAATTACTTGAACATTCATTTCTTCACCTGGTAACACTACAGGTTTTACTGCATTCGCTAAATCATTGATGTTGAGAACATGTACCTTTTGTAGCTCACATACTTTATTTAAATTAAAATCATTTGTCACGACAACACCAGAAGTTAACTTCGCCAATTTCACTAACTTGCTATCAACTTCTTGAATTTCCTCAAAATCACCCTCATAAATTTCAACAGTAATCTCGAGTTCTTTTTGTATTCGATTTAGAATATCTAAACCTCTACGTCCTCTGTTACGTTTTAGTACATCAGATGAATCGGCGATATGCTGAAGTTCCTCTAAAACAAATTGAGGAATAACAATTGTTCCTTCTAAAAAGCCTGTTTGACAGATATCTGCGATTCTTCCATCAATAATTACACTCGTATCTAAAATTTTCAGCTTTTTATCTTCTATTTCGTTTTCTTCATCTGCCATTCCCTTTTTCTTCCCGATTCGATTCGGAACAGAAAATAGGTTAATTAATTCATCTCTTTTCTTAAAACCAACTTGAAAACCTAAATAACCAAGTAATAGTGTTAGAAAGATTGGGATGATTGTATTAAACACCTGGTATTGAATATCTTTTAAAGGGATAACAATAAGAAAAGCAACTATAAGACCAAAGATTAATCCTAAACTACCAAATAATACATCCGTAACAGGAGCTTTTACAACAGCCTCTTCTAAAACTCTAATCCAATTTACGACGTAATCTACTAACCAAAATGTTGCGATAAAAAATACAATTGCACCTAATACAGCTAAAGTATAAGGCGTATTAATAAAAGGTATGTCCTGCATATTTAGTAACCTAAGTAGTTCTGGCATGAAAAAGATCCCTAACATACCACCTACACTTAGAAAAAACAGTTGTATAATGCGTTTAATTAACATACCTTCACCTCCTTTTTACGTTATAATTACTTTATCCTACTTCTCTTACATGTTAAATAGATATTTAAAAATGTAAATAGATTGATACAAGGCTGTAATCTTACTAAAAACAAGTATATGACTGTTTCCACGAGACATTTTGTATTAAAAGCATTGGACGATGTTTTACGACTAAACTAACTCAATCTGCTAGCGCAGCGAAGCAATTTATTGGAGCTAAATTAGTGGAGCTTTGTCCCCTTTACCTTCATCAAAAAGACTCTGTAAAAAACAATTTTAATATACCCTAATTTTAAGAAATTAAAACCAAAAAGTTAAAAGTTTCATTAAATATTCTTAAATGTGACGATCAATAAGAAGTTGATCCTTTAACCTTTTTAAACCTTCTTTAATCTTCCTTGCCCTCACCTCGCCTATCCCATCTACTTCGTCTAACTGTTCTACGGATGCTTGCAAAATAAGTTTCAAGTTTTTATATGTTGTCACTAAATTTTCAATTATTATCGTTGGAAGTCTAGGAATTTTATTTAACACTCGATATCCTCTTGACATAACAGGACTATCAATATTAGTAAACGAAGAGTATCCTAGTAATTTAAAAAGGACTGTATCCTCTAAGAGTTCAAAACTTGAGAGGTCTTGTAACTGCTTGAGGATTGGGAAAGGATCAACGGTTTTATCATTCGCATAATCTTTTATTAATAAAGCAGCTTCCTCATCTAACCCTGAAAGCAACTCGGCTAGCTGTAACCTGATAAGATGCCCTTCTGCTCCAAGCTCGTTAACATAGTCATTTATTTCATCTTTAATACGCAAAACCATTTCAATCCGATGCAACACTTGAAGAACCTCTTTAAAAGTAACCAGTTCTTCCAGCTCTAATGCTCCTAATGTGGCGATAGACTGGTCCAGAACAATTTTATATTTTTCTAATGTTTGTATAGCTTGATTTGCTTTCGTTAAGATGACACCAATATCCCTGAGAGCATATCTTAGTTCACCATGATAGAGAGTAATAACATTTCTTCTTTGGGAAATAGCGATCACCAAATTGCCTGTTTGTTTAGCAACTCGTTCTGCAGTTCGATGCCTCATCCCAGTTTCTGAAGAATAAATGGAAGAGTCAGGTACTAGCTGAGCATTTGCATATAATATTTTATTTCCTGAATCACTTAAAATAATAGCACCATCCATTTTAGCTAATTCGTATAAATGCGCAGATGAAAAAGAACATTGTATGTAGAATCCACCATCAAGAACTTCCTTTACTTTCTCATTATGACCAACAACAATTAATCCACCTGTTTTAGCACGAAGGACATTCTCAATACCTTCCCTTATCGGTGTACCAGGTGCGACAAATTGCAAGATTTCATTTAAGGTTTTTTCACCGGATTTACTCTCTATTTCTGTCATTTACTATCCTCCTAAAGTTTTATGGAGGGCTTCAGCTACATTTTTTATCCCAATTATTTCGATATCATCTGGCGGACTCCAGCCACCTATATTTGCTTCTGGAATAATCGCCCTCTTAAAGCCAAGCTTAGCTGCCTCCATTACTCTTTGCTCAATCCTGGAAACTCTACGTACTTCGCCAGTTAATCCAACTTCTCCAATTATGACATCTGTTGGTTTTGGAGGTGCATCCTTAAAACTAGAAGCAATACTTACGGCAATGGCTAAATCAATAGCAGGTTCATCAAGCTTCACTCCTCCTGCAACCTTTAAATAAGCGTCTTGGTTTTGCAGAAGAAGACCTACACGTTTTTCCAAAACTGCCATTAATAATGGTACGCGGTTATGATCAATACCCGTTGCCATTCTTCTTGGGTTACCGAAGCTAGTAGGAGAAATTAATGCCTGAATTTCAACGAGAACTGGCCTCGTACCCTCCATAGAAGCTACAACAGTAGAGCCAGCTGCACCTTTTGATCTTTCTTCTAGAAATATTTCTGAAGGGTTTTGGACCTCTTCTAATCCCGCTTCCTTCATTTCAAATATACCCATTTCGTTCGTTGATCCAAAACGATTCTTCACTGCACGTAATATGCGGTAGGTATGATGCCTTTCCCCTTCAAAATAAAGAACGGTATCAACCATATGCTCTAACAATCTTGGACCAGCAATTGAGCCTTCCTTTGTTACATGTCCAACAATAAAAATTGCGATTCCTTTTGTTTTGGCAATTCTCATTAGTTCAGCTGTAGATTCTCTTACTTGTGACACACTTCCAGGTGCAGAGCTTATTTCACTATGAAATACTGTTTGGATAGAATCGACGACGACAAAGGCAGGGTTTGTTTCTTCTATTGCCTTAGAAATAAAACTTAAATCCGTTTCAGATAAAACAAATAGCTTATTAGCTTTTACTCCTAAACGATCAGCTCTTAGTTTCGTTTGTTTGACTGATTCTTCACCTGATATATATAAAACATCATTTCCATTATCAGCTAATTGTGAGGATACTTGTAGTAAAAGTGTAGACTTTCCAATCCCAGGATCACCACCAATTAACACGAGGGACCCTTTAACAATTCCGCCCCCTAATACTCGGTTAAATTCTTGTGAATTTGTAAAAATTCTAGGTTCTTGGGTTGTTTCAATATTTGTAATAGGGGAAGGTTTTTGTACTGTTTGACTGGAATGAGCAAAAACAACCTTTCGAGGTGAGGTAGGCTTTAAAACTTCCTCTGTCATTGTATTCCATTCGCTACAACCTGGGCATTTACCCATCCATTTGGGTGATTCATATCCACATGTTTGACAAATAAACTTTACCTTTGTTTTAGCCATCAAGTTGTTCCTCTCTTATTAGATTACCAAGTAGTCAAGCTAATTATGACTCTTATCCCTTAATAGAAAGGGATATTTTGAGGAGCATTTTTGATACGGTGTCGTTTTTCCCTTTATATAAAGAAAGTGAGGCACACGTTACGCGCAGTATGCCTCAACTCGTTCTAACTTTTATTATTTTTTCCCCATAGTATTCATACTATTTAACTTCTTCTTTTTCTGCGGTTTTGACGACAAATTCACCATTTTCTACATCTAAAATAATCTTTTGACCTTTATCAATTGTGCCCCTTAATAATTCTTCAGAAAGTCGATCTTCTACATTCTTTTGAATAGAGCGACGTAAAGGTCTTGCCCCATATTCAAGGTCTATTCCTTCATCTGCAATTTTTTCTTTAGCAGATTCCGTTAATTCTAATGATAGATCCTGCTCGTTTAATCGTTTTGTTAACTGATCAGACATAAGTGAAACAATTTCTTTTAAATGTTTCTTTTCTAATGAATGGAATACAATTATCTCATCAATACGGTTAATGAATTCTGGTCGGAAAGCACGTTTTAACTCATTCATTACTTTGCCTTTCATATCTTTGTAATTTTGAGTTTCATCTTGAACGTTAAAGCCAACATATTTGTTTCGCTTTAACTCACTAGCTCCAACATTGGATGTCATAATTAAAATTGTATTTCTAAAATCAACAGTTCGTCCCTTAGAGTCAGTCAATCTTCCATCCTCTAATACCTGTAACAGAATATTAAAAACATCCGGATGTGCTTTCTCAATTTCGTCTAAAAGAACAACAGAGTATGGCTTTCTTCTAACCTTTTCAGTTAATTGACCGCCTTCTTCATAGCCTACATAGCCAGGAGGTGAGCCGACTAAACGAGAGGTAGAATGCTTCTCCATATACTCTGACATATCAATGCGAATCATTGAATCTTCGTCACCGAAAATTGACTCTGCCAACGCTCTAGCAAGCTCTGTTTTCCCTACTCCAGTTGGTCCTAAGAAAATAAATGACCCAATTGGACGTTTAGGATCTTTTAAGCCAGCTCGAGCACGACGAACTGCTTTTGCTACAGCCACTACCGCTTCATCTTGACCAATGACTCTTGAGTGTAGAAGGTTTTCCATGTTTAACAATTTATCTGTTTCTGTTTGAGCTAATCTTGAAACTGGAACTCCAGTCCAACTTGAAACAACCATAGCAATGTCTTCTACTGTTACTTCTGTATTCTCTTGACCTTGCTTTTCTTTCCATGTTTTCTTCGTTTCTTCAAGCTGTTCACGTAACCTTTGCTCTGTATCACGCAAGGACGCAGCTTTTTCAAACTCCTGGCTTTGTACCGAAGCGTCCTTCTCCTTACGAATTTCATCAAGCTTATGCTCAAGCTCTTTTAAGTTAGGAGGTGTTGTGAATGAACGTAATCGTACTTTAGAACCTGCTTCATCAATTAAATCAATTGCTTTATCTGGTAAGAATCGGTCAGATATATAACGATCAGATAATTTAACTGCAGCATCGATAGCTTCGTCTGTTATAGATACTCTATGATGCGCCTCGTAACGATCACGCAATCCCTTCAAAATCAAAACACTCTCACTAGGTGTTGGCTCATCTACTTGAATTGGTTGGAATCTACGTTCTAATGCAGCATCTTTCTCGATGTATTTTCTATATTCATCAAGTGTTGTTGCACCAATACACTGTAATTCACCTCTAGCCAATGAAGGTTTTAAAATGTTAGAAGCATCAATTGCTCCCTCAGCTCCACCAGCGCCAATTAATGTGTGTAGCTCATCTATAAATAGAATGATATTACCCGCTTGACGTATTTCATCCATAACCTTTTTTAATCGGTCCTCAAATTCACCACGGTATTTAGTACCAGCTACAACTGTACCCATATCAAGAGTCATTACACGCTTATCACGTAATATTTCAGGAACTTCATTTTGTACGATTTGTTGAGCTAGCCCTTCTGCGATAGCTGTTTTACCAACACCAGGTTCACCAATCAATACTGGGTTATTTTTCGTACGACGACTTAGAACCTCTATAACCCTTTGAATTTCCTTACTTCTTCCGATAACTGGATCCAAACTCCCTTCTCTTGCAATGGCAGTTAGATCTCTTGCAAGACTATCAAGTGTTGGAGTATTTGCATTTGTCATACTACCGCCTTGATGATTTGAAGACGATTCATTGCTTCCTAATAGTTGAAGAACCTGTTGTCTCGCTTTATTTAAGCTAACACCTAAATTATTAAGTACTCGTGCTGCAACCCCTTCACCTTCACGGATAAGACCAAGCAATATGTGTTCTGTACCTACATATGAATGACCCAACTTTCTCGCTTCATCCATAGATAGTTCAATAACTTTTTTTGCTCTCGGTGTGTAGTGAATGGTCTGAGAAGCATCTTGACCTCTTCCAATTAATCCTTCAACCTCTTTTTGTATCTTTTCTGGTCCAAGTCCTAACGCTAATAAAGCCTTAGCTGCTATTCCTTCCCCTTCACTAACAAGACCTAGAAGAATGTGTTCAGTACCTATATTGTTATGACCTAATCGAACTGCTTCCTCTTGTGCTAAAGCAAGTACCTTTTGAGCGCGTTCTGTAAATCTTCCAAACATCATGATTCATCATCCTCCATCCGTTTATTACGTTCCATTTCTAAGTTTAGCCGTTCTCTTATTAGTGAAGCACGGCGAATATCTCTTTCATTAGGACGTAATGGTCCACCAAAGTATTGTTGTAAAAATCCAGGCTGAGTTAAAATCATAAGTTCATTGAGAATATTACGGGATATGTCTTTTATTATCCCTAGATCAATTCCCAATCTAACATCAGACAAGCATTTTGCTGTCTCATTAGATTCAATAATTCGGCTATAAGCCAAAGTCCCAAACGATCTGTACACTCTGTCTTCTAGCTGATTTTGAGAGGATTGGTAAAGAGCCTCACGAGTAGATCTTTCTTGTGTAATTAATTGTTGAACAACACTTATAAGATCTTCTATTATGTCTTTTTCAGATTTACCTAACGTTATTTGATTGGAAATCTGAAAGATGTTTCCGATAGCTTCGCTGCCTTCCCCATATATACCTCTAACTACTAGTCCTAACTGATTAATAGCCGGGATAATTCTATTAATTTTCTGTGTAAGTACTAATGCTGGTAAATGCATCATAACCGATGCCCTTAACCCAGTCCCTACATTCGTTGGACAGCTAGTTAAGTATCCTCTTCGTTCATCAAAAGCGTAATCAACCTCTTCTTCAATCCAATCATCTAACTTATTAGCCATTTCCAATGCCTCCTCAAGCTGAAGGCCTGGGAATAAACATTGTATGCGAATATGGTCTTCTTCATTTAACATAATGCTAATTTCTTCGTTTTCAGAAAGTAAACATCCTCCAAAAACGGCATTATCAGCTAAGTTAGGACTTATTAAATGCTTCTCTACTAAAACTCTTTTTTGAATTTGTTGTAAATCATTCATTTTTAATAGCTCTAGCTCACCAATTTTTTGGAATGTTTTATTTGCATATGTGCTTTCAAAGAAGTTTAGAACATCTTGTGATTCTTCATTCGTAGAAAGCGTTGGGAATTTATATTGTTCAATGTTACGGGCTAAACGAATTCGGCTACTTAATACAATGTCTGAATCTGGACCTTCTTGATTCATCCAAGCACTCATTGCCTTATTCATAAATTTTTGGAGTGACACGATTATGATCCCTCCTCATGAAAGTTGCTTAACTTTTTTTCAAGAGATCTTATTTCATCTCTAACATCTGCAGCTTGCTCAAACTCTTCTTGTAAAATAAAGTCATGAATTTTATTTTTCAATTCTTCTATTTGTTTGCGTAGATGGATATCTCCGCCAATACGTTCTGGTATTTTACCCGCATGGACAGTATTTCCACCATGAACACGTCTAAGAATAGGGGTGATATAGCTTTTAAATGTATGATAGCAATTTGAACATCCAAACCTTCCTATCTTTTTAAACTCGTGAAATGTCATGTTACATCTCTCACACTGTAGTACATCTTCAGACTTAAATACATTCTGTTCTGTTTTTGCAATACCAGATTCCATGTTAAGCAATCCAGTTAGTAAATTATTTAAAGAAAAACCTGTATTAACATTAAACATAAAAAGTTCACTGTTTTTTTTTGCGCAATGTTCACATATATGAACTTCCGTTTTTTCACCATTGATCACTTTTGTAAAGTGAAACGTTGCCGGTCTTTCATTACACTCTTGGCATATCATCCGTCTCCCCTACTTTCACTTATATTTCAATGAAGTTAACATGGCCTTAAACATCCTAGCCCTTAATTCATCCCTATGAGGGAGATCTATATAGAGGACTGAACGGTCAATCACGCTTAACATTAATTTTGCTTCACGAGCAGAAATGACTTTTTCACTTACGAGCCGACCTATAATGTCCTCAGCAGAAGCTTGTGAAAGTCGGTGATGAATTAAGTGTAAGATTTGGTCGAGTAGGTGTGCTTGATTATTCGCTCGCACCTTAATAATACGAATATAGCCGCCTCCGCCACGCTTGCTTTCTACAACGTAGCCTCTTTCAATCGTAAACCTTGTATTAATTACATAGTTAATCTGTGAAGGTACACACTGAAATTTATCGGCAATTTCACTCCGTTTAATCTCAACAATTTCCTTACCACTACTATCAAGTACCTTTTTTAGATACTGTTCAATAATGTCTGAAATATTCCTCACTCAACCTCCCCCTCACTGACTTTGACTATATTTGACTTTAATATTACTATAAAACGAACTGAAAAATTTTTCAACTTTTCTGTTTCAATTTAAATATTGCCAAAATATGAGGAAGTAAAACGTATTTAAAATATTTTTTCTACTTCATGATTCTCAACAAATATCTTTTCTAAATCAGCATGCAAAACAGAAGAAATATCAATATCAAGTTGATAATGAAACGTTACATCACCGTCTTTATCTTTCCTACAAGATGTCATAACTATTTTATGGGTTATAACATCATATGATGATAGTCTCTGAACCACTTGATCGATCGTAGTCTTGCTTAAATGGACGGCTACTTTCATTTTCCTTCTTGCCCTTTTTACATTCATATATTTTTCAAGTCGATTTAAAAATATTAAACACATTAAAACAATGACTGTAGTAAAAAATGCTAAAACATACATTCCTGCTCCAATAACTAATCCTAAACCAGCAACAATCCAAATGGAGGCTGCTGTCGTTAACCCTCTTACAGTTGCACCTTTTACAAGAATCGTACCACCGCCTAAAAAACCTATACCACTAATAACATATGATGGAATCCTAGCTGGGTCAAACCGTATATTTGGATCGTTATCTATATAACTTTCGAAACCGTAAAGAGATAATATCATCATTAAACAAGATCCGATACCCACTAGTAAATGTGTTCGAAATCCCGCTGGATGATTTTTGAATTCACGCTCTAATCCAATTACCCCACATAAAAGAGTAGCTATAAATATACGAGTAAACATGGTATATGTATCTTGATTAAAGAACTCAAATATATTCATTCTGTTCTCCTCTTTAGCCATAAATATGAGATCTAATATATATATACTCAAATGTTTATTTTCAAACACATATATATAAAAATTTTAGTGAATATTTTTATTACAATCATGTCGTTTTAGGAGCCAATAATTTTAGTCTAATATGAGATTGATCAATTCCTATTGATTTAAGTAGAAAGAATTATTCTAAAGTTGAATGAGGTAAAGGGGAGTTTAAGGAGAATTAATGATTTACTAAGATTCCAATCTGTTTAGATTCTCATAAGGAAAGTTTTAAATATCTATTCTTTTTGTTATTTAAAATCTAATTTTTTTTAAAACAATTAAAAAGGCCAGCATTTTTGCTGACCTTTTCTCTTTTTACCTGGCAACGTCCTACTCTCACAGGGGGAAACCCCCAACTACCATCGGCGCTGAAGAGCTTAACTTCCGTGTTCGGCATGGGAACGGGTGTGGCCTCTTCGCCATCATTACCAGATAATTTATTAAGTTGAAGGGATATTCCTTCAAAACTAGATAACGATTCACAATTCAATTCACTT
>JBNJJO010000030.1:0-57224 GCA_051750265.1 Bacillota bacterium
GAAAGAAAAGATCAGCAGAGATGCTGGTCTTTTTAGTATGTAAATCAAAAGGTTTTATGATTAAGAATAAGTCTACTTAAAACTACTAGCCTAAGGCTTGAGAGAAGATCGGCGTGCGCTTAACTTTCGCGTTCGTATATCGGCTTGCGATAAGCGTCGAATCTCTTCGTCAGTTCGTTCACCCAGATCCTCGACGTCGCAGGGTAAAAAAGATCAGAAAAAATAGGTCTTTTTTTTTGAATTTTCCCAAGACAAACACAAAATAAGTTTCCCTAACATAAAGTATTGAAAACAACATTAAATATATTCTAAATTGTGTATACAATAGGAGGATTTGGGCAAACTAAAAAGTATGGAGGTGGAGAATATGAATTCTAATAGTTTACAAAAGTCAAATGGGGAAACATGTATAATATGTGATATGGAAAAAACGACAGGAATTCATCTCTATACGAGTTTTATTTGTGTAGATTGTGAAAAAGAAATGACTAGTACACAAACATCTGATCCTAAATACCAATACTACTTAGAAAAATTAAGAAGAGTTAAAAACCCACCACTATACTCATAAAAAATAATAATTGTAATACTACTTTATCTAGGGCTGACATTAAAGTCAGCCCTTTTTTATGTTTAATAAGGTTGGTAAGTCATACATAATATTTATATTGAGACTAAGTATATACTCATTAAGTCAAGTATTGTTATAATTATTTTATATAAGATAAAGGACGCTGATATATGTATGGAAACGCCCCTCTTTACAGCATTAATGCAACACACAAAGAGGAACCCTCTGTCCTTACATGTTCCAGGACATAAAAATGGGGCAGTCTTTATAAAACAAGCTAAACAGTTCTACAAGGGGATATTACCTTTCGATGTAACAGAGCTAAGCGGATTGGATGATTTGCATCATCCTAAAGAAGCGATAGCAAATGCGCAAAACCTTACAGCTTCATTATATGGTGTGCATAACTCATACTTTTTAGTGAATGGGTCAACGGTTGGAAATTTAGCAATGATATTAGCTTGTTGTAGTGAAAATGACGAAGTTCTTGTTCAGAGAAACTCTCATAAGTCGATCATTAATGGAATTCAACTTGCTGGAGCTAATCCGGTTTTTTTATCACCAAAAGTAGATGATGAGTATCAAGTTCCTTCTTATGTTGAGATGGAAACAATAAAAGAAGCGATAGATCGTTATCCATTAGCTAAAGCATTAATTTTAACAAATCCAAACTATTATGGGTTAACAATAGACTTAACAGAAATTATTCTGCTGGCACACAAGCACCAGATACCCGTCTTAGTTGATGAAGCACATGGTGCTCATTTCATAGCTGGGAATGAATTTCCTGTTTCTGCAATAGACGCTGGTGCAGATATTGTTGTTCATTCTGCTCATAAAACATTACCTGCAATGACAATGGGTTCATTTCTTCATTTTAATAGTCAGTTTTTTGATAAGGAAAAGCTTGAATTTTACTTGTCAGTATTGCAAAGTAGTAGTCCGTCATATCCGATCATGGCATCATTGGATTTAGCAAGAGCTTATCTCGAAAGCATTAAAAGAGAAGAAAAACAGTTTGAAATTTTATTAGCAATTGAGGTTTTGAAGCAGCAAATAAATTCTATTGATGAAATAGAAATTTTCGAATCTAATGATAAGTTAGTGAGTATCGACCCATTAAAGGTTACGGTACGATCTAAAAATGGTTTAACAGGATTTGAACTTCAAGACTTTTTTGAATCACAAAATATTTATGCGGAACTAGCGGATCCTACTAACTTACTGTTTATCTTACCACTCGATCATCCAAAATTTATAATAGATAAACTAGAAATGATTAAAAAGAAATTTCCTATTCCCTCACATTCTATACTTACCAAACAACATGAGCATTTAACAAGAGGCCAAACTAGCAATATTCAACCATTAGAAAGACCCTATTCATACTTGAAAGAATGTGAAAAGAAATTGTTGTCATTAGATGAGGCAATTGGCTATTATTCAGCAGAATCAATCATTCCTTATCCACCTGGAATACCATTTTTATTAATTGGAGAAAAAATTACTGCTACTTTAATTGCGCAATTAAAGGATATAATTAAATCTGGTGTAAATATTCAAGGGGACAATAATATTCAACAAGGAATGATAGCTATATATATGAAAAGAAGGTGACTATGTTTGAATGGGAAATTTATAACGTTTGAGGGCCCAGAAGGAGCCGGCAAGACAACCATTTTAGAGTTGTTAATGAAGGATTTACAGCAATCCGGTATTGAGGCTGTTTTTACTAGAGAGCCTGGTGGTATAAATATAGCAGAAATGATCCGTGAAGTGATTCTAAATAAAGAACATACAGAGATGGATTCAAGAACAGAAGCTCTCCTTTATGCTGCTGCAAGAAGGCAGCATCTTGTCGAGAAGGTTATACCTTCAATAAACAATGGTAAAATTGTACTTTGTGACAGATTTATAGATAGTTCTTTAGCTTATCAGGGATATGCTAGAGGTCTAGGTATTGATGAAGTACTATCAATAAATGAATTTGCACTTAATGGTTTTATGCCAGACCTTACCCTTTACTTTAGTATTGAACCAGAAAAAGGGTTAAAAAGGATAGCGAATAGCTCAGAAAGGGAAAAAAATCGTCTTGATTTAGAAGACATTACATTTCATAAAAAGGTTCAAGAGGGATATGAAAAGGTTATTAACAGATTTAAAGATAGAATCATTGTTATTGAAGCTGATCAGCCAATAAAAGACGTATTAAATGAGGTAAAAAAAGCTTTGAAAAAGCACATTCAAATTTAAACTCCTAATAGAATCAAATTACCATTAAACATGCAATGAATCACTTAGGTGAACATGTTACAATATAAGGAGGATTATCAATATGAAGTTAGTGATTGTCGTTGTACAAGACCAAGATAGTAATAAACTATTGAATGCTCTGATGGAGCATAATTTCCGAGTAACAAAATTATCAAGTTCAGGTGGATTCCTTAAATCTGGTAATACGACGTTTATGATAGGCACTGAGGATATAAGAGTTGATAAAGCCTTACAAATTATTCAGGATAATTGTAAATCTCGAGATCAACTTGTTGCACCTGTTTCACCTATGGGAGGAAATGCCGATTCCTTTATTCCATATCCTGTTGAAGTAGAGGTTGGTGGCGCAACAGTTTTTGTTCTCCCTGTAGAGCAATTTCATCAATTTTAAAGTTATCAGATAAATGTTTTGAATATCTCCTTCATAACAGAGTGTGGCTAAAAAACGCTATGGGGGTTATTATGAAAATCAGTCAAGATATGCGTTCGACGATGGATAAACGAGGTCTAGAGCAAAAAGTTGCACAAACTTCCTCTAGAGGGTTCCAAGATTTGATAACAAAGCAGGGTAACAAACTTCAAATGGAACAACTAACTAAATTACTTGTTAACATTGAAGATGCTGGACGTCGCCTATCTAAATCAAGGAATTTTAGTGATCTCTCAAAATATAAATTATTGGTTAAGAAATTTATTCAAGAAGCTGTTGAATATGGTATGAACATGAAACAGTCAAGAAGCTGGGATTATAATGGTAATAGTCGGTCATTGAAGATTATTGAACAGGTTAATCAGTCACTAATTGATTTAGCTGACGAAATTGTTAACAAGGAAAGCTCAACGATCGATATCCTTGCAAAAATAGGTGAAGTAAAAGGTTTAATTATTAACCTATATACGTAGAGAGTGATGATTGTAATGGTTAAAAGTTGGCAAGATCTCGCGTCATATCAGCCGCGTGTTATTAAGCTATTAGCGAATAGCATACAAAAGCAACGTTTATCACATGCGTATTTATTTGAGGGAAAGAAAGGAACAGGAAAGAAGGATATAGGGATCCTACTAGCCAAAAGTTTCTTTTGTGTAAATCTCCAAGACTATATGCCATGTGAAAGTTGTAAAAATTGTAAGAGGATACAGTCAGGAAACCATCCAGATGTCCATATTGTTGAGCCTGACGGACTGTCGATAAAGAAGGGACAGATTCAAGCATTACAAGAGGAATTTTCAAAAACAGGTGTGGAATCGAATAAAAAATTTTATATGATTATACATTCAGATAAAATGACTGTAAATGCAGCAAATAGTTTATTGAAATTTCTAGAAGAACCTAATGCAAACACAATTGCAATTTTGATAACTGAACAGTATCATAAAATGTTGAATACGATTCTATCACGTTGTCAGTTATTATCTTTTCAACCTTTACAGCCTAAGGCCATTCAAGAAACACTTATTGCATCAGGTATTCCAAAGCATTTAGCATCACTTGTCTCACAGCTAACGAATGATACGGAAGCAGCAATTGAGATTGCAAAAGATGATTGGTTTGCGCAGGCTAGATTGAAAGTGATAAAATTATATGAAGTGATGGTCAATCGAAAAGGACAGGCTCCACTATATATTCACACAGAGTGGATGAATCACTTCAATGATAAGGAAAAACAAGAAACAGGGTTAGACTTGTTATTATATATATATAAAGATGTCTTATCGGTACAATTAGGAAACGTGGAACAAGTCATATATCATGACTTAATTCAGCAATTAACACAGCATGCCCTTCAAACGACACAAAGAAGTGTAACTGAGAAGATGACTTCTATTTTAGAAGCTAAAAAAAGGCTTCATGCCAATGTGAATCCACAATTATTGATGGAACAATTGGTTTTAACATTTCAGGAGGGATAAGTTTGTATGATGTTGTAGGTGTTCGTTTTAAAAAGGCGGGCAAAATATATTATTTCGACCCTAATGGTCTTCATATAGACGATGACGACTTTGTTATTGTAGAAACAATTCGAGGAATTGAATACGGTAAAGTCGTGTTAAATAACAAAAAAGTTGAGGAGAATGATGTTGTTCTACCTTTAAAAAAGGTTATTCGACTTGCAGATGAAAAGGACCGTATAATGGTTCAGGAGAATCAAGATGCAGCTGCAGAAGCCTATCATGTGTGTCAAAAGAAAGTATCAGAGCACGGTTTAGATATGAAACTCGTTGATGTTGAATATACATTTGACCGAAACAAGGTTATCTTTTATTTCACAGCAGATGGTCGAGTTGACTTTCGTGAACTAGTCAAAGATTTAGCAGCAATTTTTAAGACTCGAATTGAGCTAAGACAAATCGGTGTCCGTGATGAAGCAAAGATGCTGGGTGGAATAGGACCTTGTGGTCGTATGTTGTGTTGTTCAACGTTTTTGGGTGATTTTGAGCCTGTGTCGATTAAAATGGCTAAAGATCAAAACCTATCTTTAAATCCAACGAAAATCTCGGGGCTATGTGGACGTTTAATGTGCTGCTTAAAGTATGAAAATGATGAATATGAATCTGCTAAGGAACTATTACCAGATTTAGGTGAAATGATAGGTACTCCTAATGGATTAGGTAAAGTTGTTGGTTTAAATATATTAGAACAAATTATACAGGTAGATCTAGTTGGACAAGAACGCGTGGTAGAATACACTTGGGATGAATTGCAGAAAGAAGGCGTAGTTCCAATGCAATCCACAGATTGATGAGGTGGAACAAGTGGATAAAAAAGAGATATTTGAATCTGTCAGTAGTATGGAAGAACAAATAGGATCTTTATACACCCAATTGGGTGAGTTGAAACAGCATATAGGAGAACTCATTGAAGAAAATCATCATTTACAAATCGAGAATGAGAACTTACGCCGAAGACTGGATTCAACGATAACAAACACAAATACTGTAAAAACAAAGAAAACAAAATCAAAGGAAAAACAGCAAACAAAACAAAATCAACTTGATATAGGTGAAGGGTACGATAACTTAGCAAGATTATATCAAGAAGGCTTTCATATATGTAATTTACATTATGGTAGTATTCGTAAAGATGGAGATTGTTTATTCTGCTTATCATTCCTAAATAAAAAGTAATGCGGCTGACTCATGATGGTTTGCCCCTCTAGAAGAACCATGGAGGGCAAAACCTTTTGATTATGTGTCAGTCTTTTTTTATACTATCAAAGATTATATTCTAGGATGATAGTATAAGAAAAACTAAGGCTTTCGCCATCAGGACTTGGCGACGATAGTTCAACTAACCATAATTAGGGTATGAAAGAAACCCCTAATGATGGAAGTTTCACTTATAGATCTTGCTCCGTTCGCCACAATATAGGAGTGGGGTATTTCTTTATAATATGGATTGTTTTATGTTATCGCCACTGAACAAGAAGTTTACGCTTTTCAAATAAAAGGAGTTATGAGTCATGGTTAAATTAATAGGTGATGAAAGACTTGATTATTTATTATCTGAAGATCTCAGAATTATCCAGAGCCCAACAGTTTTTTCTTTTTCTTTAGATGCAGTCTTACTTTCTAGGTTTGCCTATATGCCAATTCAAAAAGGGAATATTATTGATCTATGTACAGGGAATGGGGTTATTCCATTAATACTCAGTACAAGAACAAAGGGCAAAATTATCGGAGTGGAAATCCAAGAAAGACTTTATAATATGGCAATGAGGAGTATTTCTTATAATAAACTTGATAATCAGATAGAGATGATACATGGTGATATAAAGAATATGCCGAAAGAGCTTGGTTATGGAAATTTCGATGTTGTAACCTGCAACCCTCCATATTTTGCTACGCCACAAAAGGAAATGCAAAATCTAAATGAACATCTTGCTATAGCTCGCCATGAAATTTTTTGTACGTTAGAGGATGTAATTAGAGTTAGTAGTCAGCTCGTGAAGCAAGGTGGAAAAATAGCACTCGTACATAGACCAGGTAGACTTGTTGATATTGTAGAACAAATGAGAAGATATGGTGTTGAACCAAAGCGAATTCAATTTATTTATCCAAAGCAAGGGAAAGAAGCTAATACGTTATTAGTTGAAGGGATTAAAGGTGGTCAGAAAGATTTGAAAATGTTACCACCGTTATTTGTTTACAATGAAGAAAATGAATATTCAAAAGAGATCCGGACGATATTATATGGAGACAAAGGGGACGGAACTCCAATAAATTAATTCAAACGAACCAACAAAATAGGGTGATTTGGATGGAACAAACGAATCATTATTTTTATGTCCTTGAATGTAGCGACGGGAGCTATTATGCAGGATACACAGTCGATATTAATAAACGGTTAAAAAAACATAATGATGGTAAAGGTGCTAAATATACAAGAGGAAGAACTCCTGTTAAACTTCTGCATTCAGAGGAATTTAAAACAAAAAGTGAAGCTTTAAAAATGGAAATATCCTTTAAAAAGCTACCGAGAAAAGAAAAGCAACAATACATAAACGATTATACATATGATGAAGAAAGGTTAAGGGAGCATGTTAAAACAACAAAAAAGCTTTAATATGGAAGAAAAAGATTTGGGAGATTTATATTTAGTTCCAACTCCAATTGGAAATTTAGAAGATATGACATTTCGTGCAATAAAAATTCTTAAAGAAGTTGATATGATTGCTGCTGAGGACACTCGTCAATCAAAAAAATTATGTAATCACTTTGAAATAGAAACACCTATTTTTAGTTATCATGAACATAATAAAGGAAAGAGTGGTAACCGGGTACTTGATTACCTAAAACAGAAGAAGAATATTGCTCTTGTTAGTGATGCTGGGATGCCAACTATTTCAGATCCAGGTAGTGAATTAGTAAAACAAGTGCTTGCGTTAGGAGGAAGTGTTATTCCCTTACCAGGTGCAAATGCCGCATTAACGGCGCTTATTGCATCAGGTATCACTCCTCAGCCATTTTATTTCTTTGGATTCTTAGATCGTCAAAAAAAAGAAAAGAAACATCAACTTGAATTCTTACGAAGTAGGCAAGAAACAATTATTTTATATGAGTCCCCACATCGACTAAAGGAAACGTTACAGCTCATGAAAGAGTATTTAGGAAATCGCTTGATTTGTTTATCGAGGGAATTAACAAAGAAATTTGAAGAATTTATTCGTGGTACGATCGATGAAGCGATTAAGTGGTCAGAGGAAAATGAGATCCGTGGTGAATTTTGTATTATTGTAGATGGATCTAATGAAGAAGAGAGTTCAACCAATGAAGATGCTTGGTGGAGTCAAATGACCATAAAAGATCATGTTGAACATTATATAAAAAATGATTTATCTTCTAAGGATGCCATTAAACAAGTATCAATAGATAGAAGTATTCAGAAAAGAGATGTTTATCAAGCTTATCATATTGATTAAATGTATAAAAAATAGGGGTCTGACTCGAATGTCGAGTATTAGACCCCTATTTTTTAAATAAATTACTTCTCAACTAGTTGGTTTTGAATTTCAGCTAAAATTTGTTCTGCACCTTCACGGCTAAGAACTAATTTACCATTAGCTAATGCAAGATTGTCGTCAGAAACTTCACCAGTAACTTGACAAGTCATGTTTGGCTTATATTTTTTAAGGATGATTTTTTCATCATCAACATAAATTTCTAAAGCATCCTTTTCAGCAATTCCTAATGTGCGGCGAAGTTCGATTGGAATTACTACACGACCCAATTCATCAACCTTACGTACGATTCCAGTAGATTTCATAATGATAATCTCCTCTCAAATTTTGACATTCTCTATGTTTTAATTATACTTCGTCAATATTCGACAAAAACTGATTTGCTTTTTAAGCATATCAATGTTTCCAATAATCGTCAATCATTTTATTTATTTTTCCATGTAAAAAAATAGGTGAATGATCTTCAACCTTTTAATACTAAGGATTTGCTGTTTAATTACCCTCAAAATAAGGAATCTAAACCTAAATTTGGAATTTTAAACATACAAAAATACACTCCTTTTATACTAATTTTTTAAGGCGACATTCGACACAAACGAGATAAATTTTCGACAAAATTCTCTCGTTTGTGTCGAAAAAGTTGTCGAATAATAGAAAACTAAAATCTTTAGGTATATATTCTTGATATTAGAGGCTAAGATGGTATCATAAAGAGTATGAAAAAAAATCGGAGATGGTAGGTACTCAATTCTACGATATTTTATTAATAATGAAATTCTTTGTCATATTAGTCTTTACTTATCGCTCTCGTCCTTAGGGGCGAGAGTGTTTTTTTTAAGATAAGAAAGTATTTGGTGTTTAGCTCCAGCGCCTAGGATCCTTAGGGTCTAGAATTTACTAATAGAAGTTAAGAACACCTTCTATTAGTAAATTCTTATTGTCCAAGGAGAACATGAGGCTTGAGCTTTTCGAACAGTTTGAGGAGGTTACATAATGGAGAAAAATCAAAATACATTTTATATTACTACTCCTATTTATTACCCAAGTGGAAAGCTACATATAGGACATGCTTATACTACAGTAGCAGGTGACGCGATGGCACGTTATAAACGTATGCGTGGGTTCGATGTCATGTATTTAACTGGAACTGATGAACATGGACAGAAAATTCAACGTAAAGCTGAGGAAAGCAATATTACTCCTCAACAGTATGTCGATAATATCGTTTCAGGAATTGAGCAGCTATGGGGAAAAATGGATATTTCTTATGATGATTTTATTAGAACTACTCAAGATCGACATAAGGTTGTCGTCGAAAAAATCTTTTCTCAGTTAGTCAAGCAAGGGGATATCTATCTGGATGAATATGAAGGTTGGTATTCAGTTCCTGATGAAACATATTATACAGAGCTACAGCTTGTAGATCCTATAATGGAGAATGGAAAAGTAGTGGGTGGTAAAAGTCCTGATAGTGGTCATCCTGTTGAATTAGTAAAGGAAGAATCTTATTTCTTTAAAATGGGTAAATATGTCGATCGACTTTTGGCTTATTATGAAGAAAATCCTGAATTTATCCAACCGGAATCTAGGAAAAATGAAATGGTTAACAATTTTATTAAGCCAGGTCTTGAAGATTTAGCTGTTTCTCGTACAACATTTGACTGGGGTGTAAAAGTCCCTGGTGATCCTAAGCACGTAATCTATGTTTGGATTGATGCACTTTCTAACTATATTACAGCACTAGGGTTTGGTACAGAACAAGATGAAAAATATAAAAAATATTGGCCAGCAGATGTTCATATCGTTGGTAAGGAAATTGTTCGTTTCCACACGATATATTGGCCGATCATGCTGATGGCTTTAGATTTACCACTGCCTAAGAAGGTATTTGCACATGGTTGGCTTTTAATGAAGGATGGCAAAATGTCAAAGTCAAAAGGTAATGTTGTAGATCCAGTTACATTAATTGATAAGTATGGATTAGATGCACTTCGTTATTATTTACTAAGAGAGGTTCCTTTTGGCTCTGATGGTGTTTTTACTCCAGAAGGATTTATTGATCGTGTAAATTATGATTTAGCAAATGATCTAGGGAACTTATTAAATCGAACTGTAGCAATGATTGATAAATACTTTGATGGACAAGTACCTGAGTATAATGGTGCTCAAACAGAGTTTGATGAGCAGCTAGTAACATTTTCGCAAAATACGGTAAATAAGTACGAAAATGCTATGGACAAAATGGAGTTTTCAATAGCTCTTTCTTCTTTATGGAAGTTTATCAGTCGAACAAACAAATATATTGATGAGACACAGCCATGGGTGTTAGCAAAAGATGAAACTAATCGTGATAAGTTAGCTTCAGTAATGGTCCATTTAGCAGAATCATTGCGTTTTACTGCTGTATTATTAAAACCATTCTTAACTAAAACGCCAAATAAAATTTTTAATCAGCTAGGAATAGAAAATGTAAACCTTCAAAATTGGGATAGTATAACAAGCTTTGGACAGATAAAGAATACGAAGGTGAATAAACAATCCCCAATTTTCCCTCGTCTTGAAGTAGAGGAAGAGGTTCAATATATTAAAGAGCAAATGAAGGGATCAGCTCCTGTACAAGAGGAGAAAAAGGAAAAAGCACCAACAATAGAAGAAGAAATCACAATTGATGATTTTATGAAGGTAGACCTACGAGTTGCAGAGGTCATTTATGCAGAGCCAATTAAAAAGGCAGACCGACTACTGAAAATCCAGCTGGATTTAGGCTATGAGAAAAGACAGGTAGTTTCTGGTATAGCAAAATATTATAAACCAGAAGAGTTAATTGGTAAGAAAGTTATTTGTGTCGTAAATCTTAAACCAGTAAAACTTCGTGGTGAGCTGTCTCAAGGGATGATTCTAGCTGGTTCACAAGATGATATTTTATCAGTTGCAACTGTTGATTCAAGTCTTCCTAATGGTTCAAGAGTGAAATAATAAAATAAAAATGGGTGTTCCACGTGTAACATTTTGTAGAACACCCTTTTGATTTGTCGAATACATAGGATGGGAGTAATGATTAATGCTTTTTGATACCCACGCTCATTTAAATGCCATTCAATACGAAGAAGATCTTGAAGAGGTTATTCAGCGGGCAAAGTCTGAAGATGTAACCGATATAGTTGTAGTTGGTTTTGACAGAGATACGATTAAGAGAGCGATGGAACTAACAGAAAAATATGAAATGATCTATGCAGCTGTAGGATGGCATCCAGTAGATGCAATTGATATGACAGATGATGATTTAGTATGGATTAAAGAATTGGCTTCACATCCTAAGGTTGTCGCAATAGGCGAGATGGGGCTTGATTATTATTGGGATAAATCTCCCAAGGATATTCAGAAGGAAGTATTTCGTAAACAAATACAATTAGCGAAAGAAGTACAGCTTCCGATTATTATTCATAACCGTGATGCTACAGAGGATGTTGTAAAGATTCTACAGGAAGAAAATGCAAGTGAAGTTGGGGGGATTATGCATTGTTTCACAGGGAGCCTTGAGGTAGCAAAACAATGTATTGACATGAATTTCTATCTATCTTTTGGAGGTCCTGTAACGTTTAAAAATGCAAAAAAACCAAAGGAAGTTGCTAAAGAAATCCCAATCGATCGTCTTTTAATTGAGACTGACTGTCCTTATTTGACACCACATCCTTTTAGAGGAAAGCGCAATGAGCCAAGCTACGTGAAATATGTAGCTGAACAAATTGCAGAATTAAGAGCGCTAAGTGTAGAAGAAGTAGCAAGAAAAACTTCCGACAATGCAAAGAAACTATTCGGCATAACTCGATAACGAACGGTGTCGAGTTATGGCAGAGTTTGTCCAGATTGTTATAAAAACTAAAAAGTTCTACATGTCTCATCTCCCTCATAGTATATATTTGTCGATAACTCTTTCTTCACTTTTGTCTCGTTTTTACGCATAATTATGAATACGTTGGAAAAATGAGACAACGTTGAGAGGGTTGACAAGATAGAAAATACTCTATATAATCCACGAGGAAGAAGGAGGCGTTTTTCATTTTCATTCACAACATGAAAAAGCTGGTTTCCGAAAAAGTAATAAAGAACAAATTAGTCCTTTCCGCTACTAGTTTACTAGTATTAGGAACAGGTACCGCATATGGTACATATGAGCTTACGAAGGATTCTGTGTCATTGACCGTGAATGGCAAAGAAGAGAAGATACGTACTCATGCCGAAACAGTAAGTGCATTATTAAAAGAAATAGATATAGATATAAGAAAAGAAGATCATATTTCACCTGCAACAACTAAAAAAATCGAAGAGAACATGGAGATTGTCTATGAAGCTTCTAAACCGATTAAAGTTGCAGTAGGTGATGAGCGAAGGACAATTTGGACAACGGCGGATACAGTTAAAGAACTAATACAACAAGAAAATCTAGATGTTACAGAGCATGATAAGATCGAACCAGCATTAGATACAAAGATTGAAAAAAACTTGTCATTAACGATTGATAAAGCATTCAAGCTTACACTAAATGTTGGCGAAGAAAAACAACAGGTTTGGACTACTTCGACTACTGTCGCTGACTTTTTAAAGGAACAAAACGTTAAATTAAACGAATTAGATAAAGTTGAACCGGCTCTTACAGAAAAAGTTAATGAAAAGAGCGCCATAACGGTTACGCGTGTAGAAAAAGTCACCGATGTAGTGGAAGAACCAATTGCCTTTGATGTTGTTACGAAAAATGATAGCAGTATTGAAAAAGGCGAACATAAGGTTATTGATTCTGGAAAAGAAGGTAAACAACAGAAGCACTATGAAGTAGTCATGGAAAATGGCAAAGAAATTTCTAGGAAGCTTCTCAAAACAAAAACTGTTGAAGAAAGTAAAGATCGAGTTGTCGCATTAGGAACTAAAGTTGCCCAGCCAGTAAGCACAGCTTCAGTTTCACGTGGGAATGACTCTGTTGCAAAAGAGTTCTATGTTAACTCAACAGCTTACACGGCACATTGTAATGGCTGTTCAGGAACAACTGCTACAGGGATTAACTTACGAGCGAATCCTAATGCAAAGGTGATTGCAGTGGATCCAAGTGTGATCCCACTAGGTACAAAAGTATATGTCGAGGGCTATGGATATGCAGTTGCTGCAGACACTGGTTCAGCTATTAGAGGGCATAAAATCGATGTGTTCCTCCAATCAAAAGCGGCTGCCTATCGATGGGGTTCGAAAAAAGTAAAAATTAAAATTTTAGAATAGAGACTGACAGAGGGTTTTTATCCCTCTGTTTTTTTGCGTTATAATAGAAAAGCGGAAGCGCCTCGAACAGGTCCGACAAGCATAAGACGCTTTTGAATAGAAGGTGCTCTTTACCTTTAATTCAAAAGTGGCTTATGACTCGAGGACCTAGGCGCTGAAGCTAGACACGAAAACTAAGTACAAAAACATATGCTTTGAAGGGAACCCATATAAACTTAATAAACAATCTAACAGCTTTCAATTAATAAGACGGATCAACATTGTAAAAAGTTTCTGGATTTGGAGGACAAAATGAAAATAAAAGAAATTATTGTTGTTGAAGGTAAAGATGATTCAACAGCTATAAAAAGAGCTGTTGATGCAGATACCATAGAAACAAATGGCTCATCAATTGGTGAATCAGTTATAGAGCAAGTAAAACTAGCTCAACAAACTAGAGGAGTTATTCTATTTACTGACCCAGATTTTCCAGGAGAGAAGATAAGAAAAACACTTTCAGAGAAGGTTCCAGGCTGTAAACATGCCTTTTTACCGAAAGAAGAAGCAAGACCGAAGAAAGGTAGGGGTATTGGAGTAGAGCATGCATCTGTAGAATCAATTCGCAATGCCTTACAGTCAGTAAAGGAAGAAATGGATGAGTTCATTAGCGAAATATCATTAGATGATTTATTAGATGCAGGGCTAATAGGTGATAATCATGCAAAGGCAAGACGTGAAAAATTAGGCTTGCTATTAAGGATTGGCTATACAAATGGAAAACAACTTCACAAAAGACTGCAAATGTTTCAAATAAGTAGAGAAGAATACATAGAAACAGTAAACAAGATCCTACAGGAGGAGAACAATTGATGATGAAAGATATTGCAACTCCAGTTAGAACAAAGGCAATATTAGAAAAGTATGGTTTTTCCTTTAAAAAAAGTTTGGGTCAAAACTTTCTAATTGATCCCAATGTATTATCAAGAATAGTTGATCATGCTAATGTAACAGATAAAACTGGAGTCATTGAAATTGGACCTGGTATAGGGGCATTAACTGAACAGCTTGCAAGAAGGGCTAAAAAGGTTGTAGCCTTTGAGATAGATCAACGATTGCTCCCGATATTAAATGAAACCTTAGCTCCATATCCTAACGTATCAATTATTCATCAAGATGTATTAGAAGCAAACTTAGCGGAAGCAGTTAAAGAATACTTTAGTGACTGCGAGGAAATTATGGTGGTGGCCAACCTTCCTTATTACGTAACAACGCCAATCATTATGAAGTTGTTGGAAGATCAATTACCACTTAAAGGTATTGTTGTGATGCTTCAAAAAGAGGTGGCAGATCGAATTTCAGCGAAACCGTCTACAAAGGAATATGGTTCATTGTCAATTGCTGTTCAATATTATACTGATGCAAAAACAGTAATGACGGTTCCTAAAACAGTTTTTGTCCCACAGCCTAATGTTGATTCAGCCATAATCCGTTTATTAGTAAGAGATCAGCCGATTGTAGAATTGAATAATGAATCATTCTTTTTCAAAATTGTACGAGCTAGCTTTGCGCAAAGAAGGAAAACACTGTTAAATAACTTAGTTCATTTTTTACCAAATGGAAAAGAGTTAAAGCTGGTAATAGAAGAAACACTAACTCAGATTGAGATTGATGGTAAACGAAGAGGAGAATCTCTTTCAATTGAAGAGTTCGCTAAGTTAAGTGATGCATTGGATAAAGTACTAAATGAGGCATAGAGCTTATAATACATTATCGTTTTATAGGTTATGACAAAATAATGTGAGTTTGTGTATGGAAATCTAGATATAGTCACTATATAGTCTGTGTCTAGGTTTTTGTCGTGAAGCCCTAAAGACTATTGAAACCTCCAAAGTCTGAAATCGACACCTACATGTTTTTCGCGATGATAATCACCAATTAAAGAAACCTACATAGGCTAGAAAAGGATACTTTTTTAGAAGACGGAGTTTCGTGTCTAGCTCTAGCCCCGTTCGTTAACTGTCTCTATGGTCTAGTACCTCATGAATGGAAGGTAAAGAACATTTGCTATTCATGAGCGTCTTAATTTCCCGAGGCTGAGAGAGGCGCTTGCACTTTTCTCAGAAGATAAGAAAGTATCGTTTTTTGTACTAAGTTTTGGTGTCTAGCTCCAGCGCCGCGGCCCCGAAGCACAGGACGTCGCGTCAGTAACTGACTCTAGGGTCTAGCCACTCATGAATGGAAGGTAAAGAACACCTTCCATTCATGAGCGCTTAATTGCCCGAGGCTGAACAAAGCGCTTGTGCTTTTCTTAAGTTAGGTGAATCATTCATTGGAGTGGTATACATGCAGGTGAAAATTGGAGATGTTGTAGCAAGAAAATCCTATCAGCTAGACCTGTTGTTTAGAGTTATTGACGTAAAAACAACTGCTACTGGTGAGCAGATTGCAATTTTATATGGTGATGAAGTAAGGTTAGTAGCAGATGCACAATGTAATGACCTCGTAGTGGTAGATGAAAATGAGAAAAATAGTCGAAAGCAAAAAGAACAAGAAATGATAGATCAATCGTATTATTTATTTAGACAGGATTATCAACTATTACGAGAGAAACAGGAATATTACGCAACATCTAGCTATAGTCATAACGAAGAGTTTTTTCATATACCTGGCAGAGTTCTTCATGTTGATGGCGACCCGCTTTATTTGCAAAAGTGTTTATCTTTATATGAGAAAATCGGTGTCCCGGTAAATGGGGTTCATGTAAATGAAAAAGAAATGCCAGAAAAAATAACAGGCCTACTTGATAAATACCGTCCAGATATTTTAGTGATAACAGGTCATGATGCTTATTCAAAGCATAAGGGAGACATAGATGATTTAAATGCATACCGACATTCCAAGCATTTTGTCCAAACAGTCCGTAATGCACGTTATAAATTTCCTCATCTTGATCAGCTAGTTATATTTGCTGGGGCATGTCAGTCCCATTTTGAATCTTTAATACGAGCAGGTTCTAACTTCGCTAGCTCACCATCAAGAGTAAATATTCATGCCTTAGATCCCGTTTATATTGTTGCAAAGATTAGTTTTACACCTTTTGTAGAAAGAATTAATGTGTGGGATGTCCTTCGAAATACATTAACAAGGGAAAAGGGACTTGGTGGAGTTGAAACAAAGGGTGTACTTCGAACAGGCATGCCATATAGAAAACATAGTAGTCAATAATGATTTGCCGCTTATCATTTATGTAATGTAAGTGGCTTTTTTCTATATAAACTAAAGTTTATTGTATTCTAATAAGGAGATTTTTAAAATTGAAAATAAAAAATAACCGATTATTTGATAATTTTTTCATTTTTTTACTACTTACCATGAAGAGATTCTAATTGCTTATTTCTAATGATAAAACAAAAAAAACTAATGATTTTATACGTTTATAGCTAAAAAATGAACGATTTATACAGAAATAAAAAAAACATTCATTTTTTTTACATAAAAGTGTACATGTTTGATCACACTATTTGTAGGCGGAGTGAGAATTTTGTAGAAAATAAATTATTGACAGTAGGGAAAAATTATTGATATAATTTAAATTTTATTTGACTTACATAGGCTCAAGGATGTATAATTATACTAGTGAGGTGGATGCAATGGGAAAAACTCTAACGGATATTAAAAAATCCTTGGATGGTAATCTTGGCAGACGACTAACTCTTAAAGCAAACGGTGGTCGTAGAAAAACGATAGAACGCTGTGGTGTACTTGCAGAAACCTATCCATCTGTCTTTGTTATTGAGCTTGATCAAGATGAAAATTCTTTTGAACGTGTATCTTACAGCTATGCAGATGTATTAACTGAAACAGTACAATTAACATTTTTTGAAGATACAACTGGTTCATTTGCAGTTAGTGGACAGTAGACAGCAAATTGTTTACTGTTTTTTCTTGTGTGAAAAAGGGAGGATTTAACAAATACCTTTCTACATATATTATGTTCTTGAAGAAATACTATAAAATGCCGCAGTACATTTTCTTCTTTTAAAATCCAAGCTAATCCTTTGAAAGGATGTGTTTCGGTATGGGGAGACGTCGTGGAATTATGTCTGAAAGCTTTAAATATGAATTAGCAAAAGACTTAGGTTTTTACGATACAGTAAAAGAAGAAGGCTGGGGAGCGATTCGATCTCGTGACGCTGGGAATATGGTTAAGCGTGCAATTGAATTAGCTGAATCCCAGCTTGCACAACAAAACAGTGGTAATAAATAAAAAGAGCGGCAGGGTTGACTAGTAAGCTTAGTAATCTCATTTCATTGAGGAGCTGATCTTAGTCAGCCCTTTATTTCTATAGTGAAAAAGCTAAGTAAAGTATGCTGATTAAATGGTTTGGACTTGTTTTGAATATCTAGCACAATATTAAAGGGAAAGAACATCTTCTTTATATTGAGCGTATAATGCTTGTCGGGACTGACCAAGGCGCTTCTGCATTACTAAGTAAGCGGCCAGTCAGAAATGTCGAAAAAGGCGATACTATACCTGCTTTTGTGGTACAATGTTGATACAATTTCAGATCGTTTAAGTAGGTGATACGATGCGTGTGTTAGAAAAAGCACCAGCAAAGATAAATTTATCATTAGATGTCCTTCATAAACGTAAGGACGGTTTTCATGAAGTAAAAATGATTATGACAACAATAGATCTAGCGGACCGTATTGAACTTGTTGATTTACCATATGAAGAGATACGGATAGTTTCTCATAATCGGTTTGTCCCAGATGATCAACGTAACTTAGCATATCAAGCAGCTAAACTGTTAAAAGAGCGCTTTGGGATCAGGAAAGGAATATCGATTTCAATTACAAAAACCATTCCAGTTGCAGCAGGGTTAGCAGGAGGAAGCAGCGATGCAGCTGCAACATTACGAGGATTAAATCGGTTGTGGAATTTAGGTTTAACGTTAGATGAATTAGCTGTACTAGGAGCAGAAATTGGGTCCGATGTATCGTTTTGTGTATATGGAGGTACTGCGTTAGCTACAGGTCGAGGTGAAATCATCCACCATATTGATCCACCCCCACATTGTTGGGTTGTACTTGCGAAGCCGACGATTGGAGTATCTACAGCTGACGTATATAAAAATTTAAACATTAACTCTATACTGCATCCGGATGTACAGGGAATGATTCAAGCGATAAAAGACAGTAACTATGACCAGATTTGTAATCTGATGGGAAATGTATTAGAAAGTGTTACTTTACATATGTATCCTGAAGTCGCTAACATCAAGGACCAAATGAAAAGATTTGGCGCAGATGCCGTATTAATGAGTGGTAGTGGACCAACTGTTTTTGGCCTTGTACAGTATGAATCACGCTTACCACGAGTTTATAATGGCTTAAGAGGGTTTTGTGACCAAGTTTTTGCAGTACGAATGTTAGGAGAGCGAAACAGCCTTGATTAAATACGGATATTAAGTTATATTTACATTAATAATATTCGGATTTTGGAGGTTACCATTTCATGAAATTTCGCCGTAGTGGTCGTCTAGTTGATATGACAAACTACTTGCTTCATCATCCACATTCATTAGTACCATTAACATACTTTGCTGAGAAATATCAATCAGCGAAATCATCTATAAGCGAAGATTTGACGATTATTAAAGAGACATTTGAGCAACACGGAATTGGAACATTACTAACTGTAGCTGGAGCTGCAGGTGGAGTGAAGTTTATTCCACAAGTCGAGGTAAGTGAAGCTAAACACTTTATTGACGAGCTGTGTGAATTAATGGCCAAACCTGAAAGGTTATTACCAGGTGGCTACTTGTATTTGACAGATATTCTGGGAAATCCTTCAATTGTAAATCAAATTGGACGCTTATTTGCTACAGTTTTTAGTAAACGTAAAATTGACGTAGTTATGACTGTAGCAACAAAGGGTATTCCACTAGCTTATGCAGTTGCAGGACAACTGGATGTACCAGTCGTAATTGTAAGGAAAGATAGTAAGGTAACAGAAGGGTCTACAGTAAGTATTAACTATGTTTCTGGCTCATCTAAGCGCATACAAACAATGCTACTTGCAAAGCGAAGTTTAAAAGAAGGATCTAATGTGTTAATTATTGATGACTTCATGAAAGCTGGGGGTACAATCAATGGCATGATTAGCTTATTAGAAGAATTCCGTGCTAATGTTGCAGGTATCGGTGTTCTTGTAGAAACAGAAGGAGTAGAAGAGAGATTGGTAGATGAGTATATCTCTCTCATAAAACTAACTGATGTAGATACTCGTGAACGTCACATCCATGTCATGCCAGGAACATATTTTCAGTTTGTGAAGGACAAGGAGATTGGAGAGGATTAGTATGAAAATTGTAAGCACAAATCAAGCACCAGCTGCTATTGGTCCATATTCTCAAGGTGTTATTGCGGGTAACCTATTTTATAGCTCAGGTCAAATTCCTCTAACGGCTGAGGGAGAACTAGTAACTGGAGATATCTCTGAACAAACACATCAAGTATTTAAAAACTTACATGCTGTTCTTCAAGAGGCTGGGTCGTCTCTTGAATCGGTTGTGAAGGCCACAGTATTTCTTAAGGACATGAATTCCTTTATTGCATTTAATGAGGTTTACGGTCAATATTTTGCTAATCATAAACCAGCCCGTTCTTGTGTTGAGGTTGCACGTCTTCCGAAAGATGTCCTTGTAGAAATTGAAGTTATTGCATTAATTAAATAAGGATTTTCTTAATTACCAATCGTTTAGTAGGCGGTTGGTTTTTTTTATGAAATAAAAAAAGTTTATGTAGTACTTAGTTTGGGTGCCGCCAAGGAGCAGGGGCTTTTCTTCGTAATTTTAAAATTTTTTTAAATATTGCAGGAATAAAGCAAAATAACGTGGAATTAATAACTAAAGTTTTTCATATGGGGAAAAGGTGGTGAACAGAATGGAAGTTACAGACGTAAGATTACGCCGCGTAAATACCGAAGGTCGTATGAGAGCGATCGCATCTATTACATTAGATCATGAATTTGTTGTTCATGATATTCGTGTTATTGATGGTAATAACGGTCTCTTTGTTGCGATGCCAAGTAAGCGTACTCCAGACGGAGAGTTCAGAGATATTGCACACCCTATTAATTCTAATACACGCGGAAAAATTCAAGATGCTGTATTAGCTGAGTATCATCGTTTAGGTGAGCTAGAAGTAGAATTTGAAGAAGCAGGTGCTTCATAAAATATAAAAAAGGACTTTGCACAATGTGCAAGGTCCTTTTTTTATCTTTAAAGTTATTGCTGCAATTAGGTGCGAAAAAATAAAACTATGATAAAATTAGAAATATCATGTACTTTTATTTGTAACCTTGTAATGTAGGTTATTTTGAGATATATTTTTCTATGGATAATAAGGTACTTACGTATAATAGTTAGTTAGCTAAAAAGGCTATATTTAAAATTGGAGGCCTAATAAATGGATAATCGGTACGCAGTTATTTTAGCTGCAGGACAAGGCACAAGGATGAAATCTTCACTTTATAAAGTTTTACATCCTGTATGTGGAAAACCAATGGTTCAACATGTATTAGATCAAGTATCTAAGTTAGATTTAGCTAAAATTGTTACCATTGTAGGTCACGGTGCAGAGAAAGTAAAATCAGAGCTCGGAGATACTAGTGAATATGCTTTGCAAAGTGAACAATTAGGTACAGCTCATGCTGTTATGCAAGCTTCTTCTTTTTTAGAAAATGAAGAAGGAACAACGATTGTTATTTGCGGTGATACACCACTTATTACTTCAGAAACAATGTCATTTTTATTAACCCATCACCAAGAAACAAATGCAAAGGCAACGATCTTAACTGCGAAAGCTGAAGATCCAACAGGATATGGTCGTATAGTTCGCAATCAAGAGGGAACTGTAGAAAAGATAGTAGAACATAAAGACGCGACTGAATTAGAACGAAATATCACAGAAATTAATACAGGTACATATTGCTTTGATAATCAAGAATTATTTAAAGCATTATCAAACGTATCTAATGATAATGTTCAAGGAGAATATTATCTACCAGATGTCATTGAAATTCTCCAAAAAGAAGGCAAGATCGTTTCAGCGTATCAAACAGTTTCGTTTGATGAAACATTAGGAGTAAACGATCGAATCGCTTTATCACAAGCAGAAAAAATCATGAAACAACGAATTAATAAAGAGCATATGAAAAATGGTGTATCTCTTATTGATCCTGATCAAACCTATATTTCATCTGACGCTGTTATTGGTCGAGATACAATTATTTACCCGGGTACAACGATCCTTGGGGAAACTGTGATCGGTGAAGATTGTATCATAGGACCAAACACAGAAATAAAAGATTGCACTGTTCAAAATGGAACGACAATTCGTCAGTCAGTTGCTCATAACAGCGAAATTGGAAATAGTGTTGCAATTGGACCTTTTGCTCATATTCGACCTTTGTCTAACATTTCGGATGAAGTGAAAATTGGTAACTTCGTTGAAATTAAAAAGTCAACAATGGGTAAAGGAAGCAAAGCATCTCATTTAAGTTACATTGGAGACGCAGAGGTTGGTGCAGATGTAAACCTTGGATGTGGTTCTATTACTGTTAATTATGACGGAAAGAATAAATTTTTAACAAAGATTGAAGATGGAGCTTTTATAGGCTGCAACTCTAACTTAATTGCACCTGTGACAATTGGTAAAGGAGCATATGTCGCTGCAGGATCAACAGTTACAAATGATGTGCCAGACAAGGCATTAACGGTTGCAAGATCAAGACAAGTAAATAAAGAGAATTATGTCGACCGATTAAATAATAAAAATTCCTAATGGAGGTTTTCACTTTACCATGTCTAATCGTTATGGAGATTCTAATTTAAAAATATTTGCGCTTAACTCTAACCCAATTTTGGCAAAAGAAATAGCGGATATTGTTGGTGTTGATTTAGGGGAAAGCTCTGTCACTCGCTTTAGTGATGGGGAAATTCAAATCAATATTGAGGAAAGTATTCGTGGTTGCGATGTTTATATTATTCAATCGACAAGTGGCCCAGTAAATGAACATTTAATGGAGTTATTAATTATGATTGATGCTTTAAAACGTGCTTCAGCTAAGACAATTAACCTCGTTATTCCTTACTATGGTTATGCAAGGCAAGATCGTAAAGCAAGAGCAAGGGAGCCAATTACTGCAAAGCTAGTGGCGAATCTTATTGAAACAGCAGGTTCAACACGTGTTATTACACTTGATCTACATGCTCCTCAAATTCAAGGCTTTTTTGATATACCAATTGACCATCTTATGGGAGTGCCAATTCTTGGGGAATATTTCTTAAGTAAAAAATTAGATGATATTGTTATCGTTTCCCCAGATCACGGTGGTGTAACACGTGCACGTAAATTGGCAGATAAGCTAAAAGCTCCAATTGCGATTATAGACAAGAGACGTCCAAGGCCTAATGTTGTAGAAGTTATGAATATTGTTGGTAACATTGAAGGGAAAACAGCAATCCTTATAGATGATATTATCGATACAGCAGGAACGATTACACTGGCCGCAAACGCACTGGTTGAAAACGGGGCGAAAGAGGTTTATGCATGCTGTACACATCCAGTTTTATCTGGACCAGCTATTGAACGTATTCAAAATTCTAAAATTAAAGAACTAGTTGTAACAAATTCAATCTTATTACCTGAAGAGAAGCGAATCGATAAATTAGTTGAGTTATCTGTAGCGCCTTTAATCGGTGAAGCAATCATACGTGTACACGAAAAACAATCTGTAAGTTTACTTTTCGATTGATGCAATAGAAGCTTATTCTTAGACGGTTTTTTCAGGTGAGTTGACTAAGTTAACTCATCGAAGAACTGACTTAGGGTGAGCTTCTTTTTGTTGATTGGTCTTAGAGTTTTCGTATCTAGCTCCAGCATTCTAAACTGCCTAAAGCTAATCAAGACGCTTTCTCTTTTAATTTAAAAAAATGTTTATACCTTCCTTGTTATGGGCAAACAATATATATGAATGAAAATTCGTTAGGATGGTGTAACTATGACAACATTACAAGCAATGAAAAGAACTGAATTTACAAATTCAGCAAAAAGAAAGATCCGTGAATCAGGGAAAATACCCGCAATTATTTATGGAAAGGATACAGATAGTAAGCCTGTAGCGTTAGATAGTATTGAATTAATTAAAACCCTTAGAGATGAAGGAAAGAACACGATTATTAATCTAAGTGTTGATGGATCTTCACATGCCGTCATGCTCTATGATTTGCAAAAGGATATTTTGAAAAATGAGATTGTTCATGCAGATTTTCACATAGTGGACATGAACTCAGATGTTGAGGTTGAAGTACCAATTCACTTAACAGGTGAAGCGCAAGGAGTAAAAGACGGTGGTGTTTTACAGCAACCACTTCATGTAATATCTATCAGTGCTAAACCGGATAAAATCCCACAAACGATTGATGTAGAGATCACAAACCTTGGAGTGAATGAGACGATTTTAATAAAGGATATTCCAAAAAACGGGGACTATTCCTTTGTTCAAGATGAGGAACTAGTGATTGCTTCCATTCTCCCTCCACAGCAGGAAGAAGAAATAGATAGTGGAGAAGAGCAAGAACCAGGAACACCTAAGAATGAAGAAGGTCGAGAGCATAATGAGGAGTAAAAGGAACAAATAGTGGCTGACTCATAGTGTCATCCCTCAACCAAAAGTCTTTTAGAGAAATGTTTAAATTTCTTTCCTAAAGCTTTGGTGAGAGTTGACACTTTATTTTTGAGTTAGCCACTTTTCTGCTATTTGTAAATAATAGTAGGCTAAAACGAATGAAAAAAGTATAATAAATAGTAAGTATACAAATTGCACTATGTCGTATTCACTGCACCAAATAAAATGAGGGTGAAGTTGAGTTTTACTACATATTAAGATAAAGCTGTGTTGGGAGGGTTTCTAGTTATGAAACTCATTGTTGGGTTGGGTAATCCTGGAAAACAGTATGAACAAACTAGACATAATGTGGGTTTTATGGTTATTGATAAACTTTCAAAAGAATTATCTATCCCTCTTGATCGTCACAAGTTTAACGGAATATATGGCATGGGACATATTTCAGGAGAGAAAATCGTATTATTAAAACCACTTACATACATGAATTTATCTGGGGAATGTATTCGACCTCTGATAGATTATTATGAAATTAATGAAGACGAGATAGTCGTTATATACGATGACCTAGATCTACCTGTTGGTAAAATACGATTAAGAACAAAAGGTAGCGCTGGAGGACATAATGGGATAAAATCAATGATTTTACATTTAGGGACACAACAATTTAATCGGATCCGTGTAGGAGTTGACAGACCGAGTAATGGAATGAGTATTTCAGATTATGTCTTAAGTAAATTTACAGGAGAAGAAGAACAGGGGATAAATGAGGCAATTGTTCGTTCAGCAAATGCTTGTGAGAAATGGTTATCAACCTCTTTTGTTCAAGTTATGAATGAATATAATTAATAGGTTGCTGACTCTGTTTTATAGTACTAAAACAAAAGAAATCTATATAAACCAAATGATGTTTTTACAATATTGCATTGTCTAAAAATTTACTCTTTTAGAACTCGTCATTAAAGCATGTATATTAAGCCTCTAAAAGGTCCATACTATTAATAAAACAAACCTTTAACAGGAGGCAAATATGGCTCTGCATTATCATTGTAGGCATTGTGGCGTGAAGGTAGGAAGCCTTGATAATATCTCGGTTTCAAGTGAACAGCTAGGATTCGATCATTTAACAAATGATGAACGTCAAGAGATGATTACTTATCAGCAAAATGGCGATATGCACATAAAAACAATTTGTGAGGATTGTCAGGATGCTTTACATAGGAATCCTGATTTCCATCAATATGAGAGTTTTATTCAGTAAGAGCTTTGGGTACAATCCCCAAAGCATTTTTCTGTTTTTAACTTTCATTATGCAAAAGTATGAATAAGAGCAATTATTACGAGTAATGAAATAGTATCATAATTCTATTAGTTTTTGAGAGGGGGGCTTAAGCTTGTATAGTTTGCAAAAATACTTTTATGAAAATGATGATTTTAAAACGATTGTTTCAGGAATTGAAGAAGGGCTTAAGGAACAGCTTGTAGCGGGTTTATCAGGCTCAGCAAGGACCGTTTTTACTGCAGCTCTTTATAATGATTTAAAGAAATCCATTTTAATTGTTACACATAACCTTTACCAAGCCCAAAAAATATATGAGGATTTAGTCCATCTACTAAACGAGGATGTTTATCTTTATCCTGTAAATGATTTAATTGCTTCTGAAATTGCCATTGCAAGCCCAGAACTAAAGGCACAAAGAATAGAGGTTCTTAATAGACTTGCTTGTGGGAAACATTCGATTATAGTCACACCAGTAGCTGGGGTAAGACGTTTGCTTCCACCTAGAGAGCTATGGAGACAGAAACAGTTAAAGATGATGCTAGGACAAGATATTAAGCTAGATGAGCATATTCAGCAGTTTATTTCACTCGGTTATGAAAGGGCTGACATGGTTAGCTCTCCTGGTGAGTTTAGTGTCCGCGGTGGAATTATTGATATTTATCCTCTAACCGAAGAACATGCCATTCGTATTGAATTGTTTGATACAGAGATTGATTCAATTCGTTCTTTTAATATAGATGATCAACGTTCAGTACATATGCTAAAGGAAATCTCAATTGGACCTGCAATTGAAATGATTGTGAATGAAGAATCTAAAAGTCGTAGTATTCAAGCTGTGGAAGCAGGTTTAGCAAAAAGTCTTAAAAAAATGAAAAGTGAACAACAAAAGGAATTGCTAATTGAAAACATTCAATATGATCTAGAGCGCTTACGTAATGATCAATTTAGCCAAGATATCTTTAAATATTCCTCACTTTTCTATGATAAGGCTACTAGTTTACTAGATTATTTTACAGATGAATCTATTGTTATCCTAGATGAAATAGGTAGAATACACGAGACATATGATCAGTTGGATAGGGAAGAGGCCGAATGGTATACGAGTCTACTTGAAGAAGGAAAGATATTTCAAGATGTGAAAATGTCCCACTCCTATGTAGATGTGGTTACAAAGTCGAAGCATCCTTTAGTATATCTTTCACTATTTTTAAGGCATGTTCCTCATACAAGTCCACAAAATATCTTGAATTTATCATGCAAGCAAATGCAAAATTTTCATGGTCAAATGCATGTTCTAAGAAATGAACTTGATCGTTGGCAGAAATCAAACTATGCTGTGGTATTTTTAGGTGCTAACGAGGAACGTACAAAAAAACTAGAACAAGTTTTAGAAGACTATGAAATAAGTGCCACAATACTAGGTGAATTGGAATCATTAGTTAGCAGTAAAATTTCCATTATGGAAGGCGACCTGCAAACGGGTTTCGAGCTACCTATGCAAAAGCTTGCCGTTATAACGGAAGAAGAGTTATTTAAAAAGAGAGTAAAAAAGCAAGTTAGAAGACAGAAACTTTCTAATGCAGAAAGAATAAAGAGCTATTCTGAATTAGAGGTTGGCGATTATGTTGTTCACGTTAATCATGGAATTGGTAAATATCTAGGTATTGAAACACTTGAGATAAATGGGATTCATAAAGATTATTTAAATATTAAGTATCAAGGCAGTGATCAGTTATATGTACCGGTTGAACAAATTGACCAAGTACAAAAATACGTTGGTGCGGAAGGTAAAGAACCTAAGATTTACAAGCTTGGTGGTAATGATTGGCGCAGGGTTAAAAAGAAGGTTGAATCATCTGTTCAAGATATCGCTGATGATTTAATTAAGTTATATGCTGAGCGTGAAGCAAGTAAAGGATATGCATATTCACCAGATGGAGAGATGCAAAAAGAATTTGAATTAGCCTTTCCATATCAAGAAACGGAAGACCAGATTCGATCGATACAAGAAATTAAGAAGGATATGGAACGTTTACGACCAATGGACCGACTTTTATGCGGAGATGTTGGTTATGGGAAAACAGAGGTTGCAATCAGAGCCGCATTTAAGGCGATTGCTGATGGCAAGCAAGTAGCATTACTAGTTCCAACAACAATTTTAGCTCAGCAGCATTTTGAAACTGTTAGAGAGCGGTTTCAAGATTATCCGATAAACGTCGGTCTACTTAGTCGTTTTAGAACAAGAAAAGAAATAAATGAAACAACAAAAGGGTTAAGTAATGGAACTGTTGATATGGTTATCGGGACACATAGACTTTTATCAAAAGATATTAACTATAAAGATTTAGGCTTACTTATTATCGATGAAGAGCAACGCTTTGGTGTAACACATAAAGAGAAGATTAAGCAGTTAAAAGCAAATGTTGATGTACTAACGTTAACAGCAACTCCAATTCCAAGAACCCTGCATATGTCGATGCTTGGAGTGCGTGATTTATCTGTTATCGAAACGCCTCCTGAGAATCGCTTTCCTGTTCAAACATATGTTGTCGAATACAATGGTGTTCTAGTAAGGGAGTCGATTGAACGTGAGATGGCACGCGGAGGCCAAGTATTCTTTTTATACAATCGTGTTGAAGATATCGAAAGAAAAGCAGAAGAGATCTCCATGCTTGTACCGGATGCTAGAGTCACATATGCACATGGAAAAATGACAGAAAATGAACTTGAGTCTGCTATGCTTAATTTCCTAGAAGGTGAATTCGACGTTTTAGTCAGCACGACCATTATCGAGACGGGTGTAGATATTCCTAATGTAAATACGTTAATTGTTAATGATGCAGATAAAATGGGACTATCACAGCTTTACCAGCTTAGAGGTAGAGTTGGGCGTTCAAGTCGAGTTGCATATGCTTATTTTACATATAGAAAAGATAAGGTTTTAACAGAAGTAGCGGAAAAAAGGCTTCAAGCAATTAAAGAGTTTACGGAATTAGGTTCTGGTTTTAAAATTGCAATGCGTGACCTTTCAATTAGAGGTGCAGGGAATTTATTAGGAGCGCAGCAGCATGGATTCATAGACTCCGTAGGTTTTGACCTTTATTCACAAATGTTAAAAGAAGCAATTGAAGAAAGACAAACAGATAAACCGAAAGAAAAGGCAATTGAAGTTGAAATTGACCTTCAAGTGGATGCTTATTTACCACAGGATTATATTACGGATGGACGTCAAAAGATTGATATGTATAAGCGTTTCAGAGCTATTACATCTCTACAGGAATTAGAAGAGCTACAGGAAGAAATGATCGATCGTTTCGGGGAATACCCAGTTGAGGTTGACTACTTGTTCCAAATGGCTAAAATCAAGGTATTTGCGATTCAAGAAAGAGTAGAACTCATTAAGCAAGAAAAAGATGTGATTACCATGCTTATTGAAGAAGAGACAAGTAATAAAATTGATGGACATAGACTTTTCGAGTTGAGCAACAAGTATAACCGTATGGTTGGATTAGGTATGGAAGGTAGTAGACTAAAAATAACTATTGCTACGAAAGGAATTACTATAGAAAAATGGTTAGTCATTATTAACGAGTTGCTTAATGGTTTATCTCATGTAAAAAAAGAGGGAATTCCTCTTAATTAGGTTTAATCCATATGATTTAAGGATAGGCTTATTAGTTGCTAAATCGTAAAATTGTTAAAAAATCACTTTCATGATGTATATTACATCGCTTGTGAAGGATACTAAATTCAACAAATGGTGATTGTTACATAAAGAGAAAGCTCCTGTAAATAAGTTTTTAAAAAAACATGTATTCAGAAGGTAAGAGTTGTTTATACATCTCTAGTACCATGAACAGGATTAAAACAATCATCTTTTTCCCTATCATCCGATGAAAGTGAGGCAACATAAGATGAAAGCAACTGGTATTGTTCGTCGCATTGATGATTTAGGTCGCGTAGTTATTCCAAAGGAAATTCGGAGAACTCTTCGAATTCGTGAAGGGGACCCATTAGAAATTTTTGTTGATCGTGATGGTGAGGTTATTCTGAAGAAATATTCACCAATTAGCGAACTAAGTGACTTTTCAAAGGAATATGCAGATGCCCTATACGACAGTATGGGTCATCCAGTCTTGATCTGTGATAGAGACACATTCATTGCTGTATCTGGTGGTTCTAAGAAGGAATACATGAATAAGAGCATTAGTGACGTTGTCGAGCAGGTTATGGAGGAAAGAAATTCAGTTTTAAAAACAGATGCCGGAGAAACTCAAATTATTGGGGGACTTAATGAAGACATTAAATCATATACGATTGGACCAATTGTCGCTAACGGTGACCCAATTGGAGCTGTCATAATCTTCTCCAGAGAGCAGTCGATTGGCGAAGTTGAACATAAGGCTGTTGAAACAGCTGCAGGATTTTTAGCACGACAAATGGAACAGTGATTTTGAAGGAAAACGGGGGTAGCGAATTCGCTACCTCTTTTTCATCCTTTACCAGGAAATTATAAAATTTTTGTACTATGGATATGCACATGACATCCAGCTCCAGCGCCCAGCGACTAGTGTACTTCGCTCTCCTTATACGCTAAGTCAACATCGAATCGCTACCGCTCTTCGTGTTTCCTTTATCTCATACATTAAAAAAGCGGAGGCGACTGTTCCGCTCTGACAAGCATCAGACGAGCAGCTAATGGGAAGTGGTTTTCTTCCCAATAGCTGCTTGGCTTATGACTCGAAGAGCTAGGAGCCGCAGCTAGATTAGGAGCGCTCCAGTCCATACGTCGCTAAACGGGCGCTTGCGCTTTTGTTCTTTTCCGAGGCTGGTCAAGGCGCTTGCGCTTTTATATAATACAAGCTAGAGGAATTTTGAGAGGAGAAGGACATGAACGTCCAGAAGAATAGTATTAATTTGGCTATGCAGGGTGCGGTTATTCTAACAATTGCTGGATTAATAACAAAAATATTAAGCGCAGCATACCGTGTTCCGTATCAGAATATAGTAGGAGATATTGGGTTTTATATATACCAACAAGTATACCCGTTTTACGGGATGAGTGTTATCTTAGCGACATCAGGTTTCCCAGTGATGATTTCAAAGATTATGACAGATTATGGATACGGAAAGTCTATTTATATACGATCTAAAATCATGACGATAACTTTTCTTTATCTAACTGGAACCGGCCTTTTTTTATCAGCTTTGTTATACATATTTTCTGGCACGATTGCATCATATATGGGGGATTCCAGCTTAACACCGCTTATTCAAGTAGCGTCTTTTGCATTTTTAATCGTACCTATCCTATCGATTTTCAGAGGATACTATCAGTCGGAGCAAAATATGCACCCAACCGCTGTTTCACAGGTTATTGAGCAGGGAATTAGGGTATCGTTTATTTTATTAAGCTCTTATTATATGGTTAGAGCTGGCTATAATTTATACGATGCGGGTGTTGGTGCATTATTAGGATCAATTGTTGGAAGCCTAGCTGCTCTAATCATATTAATAAGATTTTGGACAGGGGAAAAACAACAGACGATGATGCGATGGAATGTTTCTGCACCTGTTCAAACATGGAAAATACTTTATGCCCTAATTAAGTATAGTTGGACAATTGGTCTTAGTAGTTTACTGCTCATTCTTATTCAACTTATTGATGCAATCAATCTATATTCACTATTAGTTGGTGGAGGAATGGGTGAGGTTCTGGCAAAGGAAACAAAGGGCGTTTATGACCGAGGACAACCACTTATTCAGTTAGGTACAGTTGTTGCTACATCTCTTGCTTTATCACTAGTTCCGGTCATTGCAAGTGCAAGGGTTCAAAATAACTTAAAATTAATCCATGAAAAGCTAAATATATCTCTTAAGGTATGTATTGTTATTGGGGCAGGTGCGTCTGCGGGATTAATCGCGATTATGAAACCGACGAATGTTATGCTTTTTACTAATGATTCAGGATCAATAGTATTAATGGTCTTAAGTGCTTCTATTTTGTTTACCTCACTTTGCTTAACGATGTTTGCTATTCTACAAGGTTTAGGATATACCTTCATTCCGGCTCTGTTTGTTTTAGTTGGAGTGAGTGTTAAATACTTTTTGAATATATGGCTAATACCAGAATATGGAGTAGTTGGAGCGGCAGTTTCAACGGTTCTTTCTTATAGCATTGTTGCACTGATGACGATTTTGTATATGTTGAGAAAAGGATATTCCTTTAAAGATTATAAAAGTTTGGCGAAAATAGGTATATCAATCGGTTTGATGGTCTTTGTTTTAATTGTTTTATTACTAATTGTCGGTTTATTTATTAACTTAGACAATCGTATTTATGCTACCTTTGCTGCTTTTATTGGAGTGTTAATAGGTGGTAGCTTTTATGGATGGACTATTTTAAAATTTAACGTCTTTTCTCGTGCTGAGCTTCAATACATTCCGATTGTAAAAAAACTTATAAAATAAGAGAAATGGGGTTCATTGATGGCCAAGGAAATCACAATTGTTGGTTTAGGTGCTGGTGACTTAAATCAGTTGCCTTTTGGTGTATACCAATTAATTATGAAATCGGAACATTTATTTTTACGTACAAAAGAGCACCCGATTATTAAGGAATTAAATAGTGAAATAAGCTATGAAGCTTTTGATACGATTTATGAACAGAATGATCATTTTGATGAAGTGTATAGTGAAATTGTTGAGACACTTTTAAAAAGGGCTGCAGAAACTAACATTGTTTATGCTGTACCCGGACATCCGCTCGTAGCAGAAAAAACAGTCCAGCTTCTATTAACAGAGGGAAGACAAAAGGGATATACGATTCGTGTCGAAGGTGGACAAAGCTTTCTTGATTCAACTTTTCAAGCATTAGAGATTGATCCAATTGAAGGGTTTCAGCTCGTTGATGCATTATCTTTGAAAAGTGAACAACTCCAGCTAAAGGGGCATGTGATCGTTACACAGGTGTATGATCAAATGGTTGCGTCTGATGTGAAGTTAACATTAATGGAGCAGCTGCCAGATGACTATAAAGTAATGATTGTTACAGCGGCGGGTAGTAGCAAACAACAACTTAAAGAGGTTGCACTTTATGAACTAGATCGTGAAACAAGCGTTAATAACTTAACAAGTGTATACATTCCACCTATTGAAAATGGAGCAATCTTACATCATCAATTTACATCATTACGCCAAATTATTGCTACACTACGTGGACCTAATGGGTGCCCATGGGATAAAGAGCAAACACACCATTCACTTAAAAGGTATCTGATAGAGGAGTGTTATGAGCTACTTGAGGCAATAGAGGAAGAGGATATTGATCATATAATTGAGGAGTTAGGGGATGTTCTTTTACAAGTTGTTCTTCATGCACAGATTGGTGAAGATGATGGGATGTTCTCAATTGATGACGTTATTAAAGGAATTTCGGAAAAAATGATCCGTAGACATCCACATGTCTTTGGAGAAACAACTGTACAAGACACGGAAGAGGTTTTATCAAACTGGGATGATATAAAGCGCAAAGAAAAGGATTCAATCGGTAAACAGTCAATCCTTGATTCTGTAGCAACTTCACTCCCTGCACTCTCTAAAGCTTTTCATTTGCAGAAAAAGGCAGCAAAGGTTGGTTTTGACTGGCCAACTATTGAAGGGACATGGGAAAAGGTAAAGGAAGAAATAAAGGAGTTTGAGGACGAGCTAGTTTCGAATAAGGACGAGCGCCTATTGCTGGAGGAATTTGGTGACGTGTTATTTGCGCTTATAAATGTAGGAAGACATTATAAAATTGAGCCAGAGGAAGCTCTATCTTCTACAAATAAAAAGTTTTATGACCGTTTTACTTATATAGAAAAAAAGGCAATAGAGAATCAAAAAGAGCTTCAAAACATGTCCTTAGAAGAAATGGATGTATATTGGAATGAAGCAAAGAAAATCGATAAAGAGGGATAGGGATAACTATGAGACTAGATAAATTTTTAAAAGTATCAAGGATAATTAAGAGAAGAACATTAGCGAAAGAGATTGCCGATCAAGGTAGAATTTCCATTAATGGGACACCTGGTAAAGCAAGTTCAAATGTAAAGATTGGTGATGAACTTTTAATTCGCTTTGGTCAAAAGTTAGTTACTGTTGAAATTGAAGATTTGAAGGAAACAACGAGGAAAGAAGATGCAACAAACCTTTATCGGATTGTTAAGGAAGAAAAGGTAAATCAGGAATAGGTAAACCAAGAATAGTCTTATGTCTGTTACTATCAGAAATTATATGTTTTGACAGGGTTTTGGTGTCAAGCTCCAGTGCCTAGCTATTCATGTGCCTCTTATGCTTGTCGGAACTGAACGAGGCACTTCCGCTTTTCCTATAGGCTTGTTCTAAATCGCATTCTTTTTACATACACATGAAGAAGAAAATCCTTTATAAGAATGCGGAGGTAAAACATGAATCAATACTATGATAACAATTCGTCTGTCCATAAAGTTGCAATCCAAGAGCATGATGTGATCATGAGAGGGAGAAAATTGTTAGAGATTACTGGCGTAAAACAAGTCGAGAGCTTTGACAATGAGGAGTTTCTTTTAGACACAGTCATGGGGGCTTTAGCCATTCGTGGCCAAAACCTGCAGATGAAAAATTTGGATGTAGATAAAGGCATTGTTTCAATAAAAGGTAGCAGAATTTTTGACGTTATTTACTTAGATGAACAGCATGCGGAGAAAGCTAAAGGACTCTTTAGCAAGTTATTTAAATGAGTCTAACAACGCAGTTTTATACAATGTTAGCAATGGTTGGTATGGGTGGATGGATAGGGGCAGCTCTAGATACATATGGTCGCTTTTTAAAGCGGCCATTAAGAGCTAGATGGGTTGTCTTTATCAATGATTTTATGTTTTGGGTTGTTCAGGGACTTATCCTTTTTTATTTATTGCTGCTCGTAAATGAGGGAGAACTGCGAATTTATATCTTCTTAGCTGTTTTATGTGGATACGCAGCATATCAGAGCCTGCTCAAACAGATTTATTTACGTATTCTTGAGCGTTTAATACAGACAAGCCTGAGCATATATCGTTTTATGTTAAAGGTTGGTCATGTTATGATTGTGAAGCCAATTATAGGACTAGTCCAGCTACTCATTGTGATCTTATTAGGAACGTTGAATTTTTTGTGGAGATTAACAAAATGGGCTTTTCAATTTCTATATTCATTGGTTAAAATCTTATTAGTACCTGTTCGACTCCTTTTAATGCTTTTATGGAAACTTGTTCCGAGATCAGTTAGGAGTTTTCTTATAAGAAATATAAGACAGTTAGCAGGATTTATTGGAAAAATCAAGAATACAATTAGTATAATAAGGACTTGGTGGCTACGGATAAAGAAGAAGTAAGGAGGGTATGTATGAGTCTCGAGAGATCAAGGAAAATTACGGAATTACAATCACAATATATGATGCAGCAGGAGAGACAACAACAACTTTCAAAAAGGCGCAAAAGAGGCTTATTTAGAAGATTAGTGATGTTCGGACTTTTGGTAATTATTTCTTCTGCTATTATGCTAACCACCATTTTCAATCAATCAAGTGCTATAGATGAAAAGCTTGTCGAGCAAAAAATGCTAGAAGAAGAACTGACCGGATTAGAGAAAGAAGAAAAATTATTAAGAGAAGAAATCGTTAAACTTAACGATGATGAGTATATTGCGAAAATTGCAAGAAGAGACTATTTTTTATCTGATGACAATGAGATCATCTTTAACATAAAAGATTAGCCTTGTTGACACTCGATTTTTTATTTATGTATAATATAATAAAGATTCGAATGATTTTTTATCTGTTTAAGGAGGAGCATTATTTTTATGTCGATAGAAGTTGGCAGCAAGTTACAGGGTAAGGTGACGGGAATTACTAATTTTGGAGCGTTTGTGGAGCTACCAGGTGGATCAACAGGACTCGTACACATCAGTGAAGTTGCCGATAATTATGTGAAGGATATTAATGATCACTTAAAAGTCGGAGACGAAGTTACAGTTAAAGTAATAAATGTTGAGAACGATGGTAAAATTGGTCTTTCTATCAAAAAAGCGATAGATCGTCCAGAGCGTCCAGAGCGTCCAGATCGCCCAGAGCGACCAGAACGTTCAGAACGTCCAAGAAACACAGATCGTCCAAGGAATTCAGATCGCCCAAGACAAAGAGGAAATGATTTCCGTAGTAATAACAAAGAAAACTTTGAACAAAAAATGAGTCGTTTCTTAAAGGATAGTGAAGATCGTTTATCTTCATTGAAGCGCAATACTGAATCAAAACGCGGTGGTCGTGGAGCTAGAAGAGGTTAGCTTGCTGCTTTCTATACATTTTGCGTAAAAGGAAAACATCCTTTAGATGTTTTCCTTTTTTTAAAGTCAAAATCGCGAAATATTCTGATATTTATTTTTGTATTGACGTAATTTCAAATCGATTGTATTATATATCTTGTGCCTCAGAAGAGGACAAGGATTTACCTCTAAAAATTATGGCGGTGTAGCTCAGCTGGCTAGAGCATTCGGTTCATACCCGAAAGGTCGTGGGTTCGACTCCCTCCGCCGCTACCATAATGTAATGGCCCGTTGGTCAAGCGGTTAAGACACCGCCCTTTCACGGCGGTAACACGGGTTCGAATCCCGTACGGGTCATATTAAAAACTAGTTGCTAATGATAGCAACTAGTTTTTTTACGTGCGTTGATTGAGGATCAAAGATGTACTAATCCAATGCTCGTAAAAACTCTGATTTTTTCAAACTATAAAATACTAATAACCTCATAGTGATTACTCGCCAAACTCACCACTGACATCAAACGAAATAGAGCAGATCTAATAAGGTACCGCTACTTTATTTTTCTCTGGTAAATATTTAGGTCGAGAATTTCCCCATACTCCATTTGACATAATCCTGACTTGTCTTTACATGCTTCATAAGTTTTTGACGAAAGACATAAGAAAAATCTCCAAAACAATTGGATATTTGTCGCATTTTTCAAAAACAGTCGAACTGTTTTTGGAATAGAATACCTTATTTTGACAAAATCTTTTTCAAACCTTCGATATAATTACAGCAACAAGATTAAGTGGGGGAGTGAACTATGGAAAAAGTGGAAAGAAGGTTAATGGAGCCGATATCGGATTTGGGCATGGTAAAAACCCAACAAGTGGTCAATCGATTCTTTCATCGATTTTCATCTAGACTGCAGCTGTTCCTCTTACATAAAGGACTTGTCTATGTTTTAATCGGGTTTTTGTTAGGACGAGCTCTTATTTTGTCAGAAGTGTTGCCTTTCGCATTACCATTCTTTGGTGCTATTTTTTTAATGAAACGAGATAAAGCATTATTAGCCGGTTTATCACTTATTGCAGGTGGATTTACGGTATCTTTTGAGGTTTCTTCGATCATTGCGATTTCCATAATTGGTTTTTTAGTATTGAATAGATTATCTTCGTATGTATTTAAGGATCAATTAAAGATTCTCCCATTTGTTATCTTTGGAACTGTAGCATTAACAAGGATGGGATATTCATACGTGATAAAATCCTCGTTTACAATATATGACTATATGATGGCGGGAGTTGAATCTGGCTTATCATTTATTTTAACATTAATATTTCTTCAAAGTATTCCGCTCATTTCTGCACGAAAATACAAACAATCCCTAAAGGTTGAAGAAATTATTTGCATCATGATTCTGCTAGCATCCGTCATGACTGGTCTAGTTGGGGTTTCTTATCAAAACCTGCAAGCAGAGCATATTTTTTCTCGTTATGTTGTTCTTCTGTTTGCATTCATAGGAGGCTCTAGTATTGGTAGTACAGTGGGTGTTGTAACAGGATTGATTTTAAGCTTAGCCAATGTAGGAAATTTATATCATATGAGTCTACTTGCGTTCTCTGGTCTATTAGGTGGTCTTTTAAGAGAAGGGCAAAAATTAGGTACCGCTATTGGTTTATTAATTGGGTCTGTGTTGATTTCACTGTATGGTCAAGGGTCATCGGATTTAATGACCACATTACTTGAATCAATGATCGCGATTTTACTATTCCTGATTACCCCAAAAGCAATAACAGTGCGATTAGCTAAACATATTCCTGGTACAAATGAACATGCCCAAGAACAACAACAATATGTACGGAAAATTCGTGATGTAACAGCCCACCGAGTTGATCAATTTTCTCAAGTTTTTCAAGCATTATCAGAGAGCTTTGCCACCTTTTATGATAAAGACGAAACGGATGACGAACAACGAGAAACAGATCTATTTTTAAGTAGTATTACTGAAAGCACCTGTCAGCATTGTTTTAAGAAAGAGAAGTGTTGGGTAGAGAACTTTGATAAAACCTATGATTATATGCAAACAATTATGCATGAAACGAAACAAAAAACGTATCAAAATAATTTAAAATTAAAGAAAGACTTTGCGCGCCATTGTTCAAAAGCAAATAAGGTAGAAGAAACAATCGAGCAAGAAATCAATTATTTTCAAGCAAATCAAAAGCTTAAAAAAGAAGTACAAGAAAGCAGACGATTAGTTGCCGAACAATTATTAGGTGTATCACATGTTATGGAAGACCTTTCAAAGGAAATAAAAAGAGAACGTGAAAATCATTTTGTTCAGGAGGAGCAAATTCTAGATGCCTTACAAAACTTTGGCATTGAAATTGTTAATGTAGATATATACAGCCTAGAGCAAGGAAATGTTGATATCGAAATGAATATTCCATTCTGTGGTGGACATGGAGAATGCGAAAAAATTATCGCGCCAATGTTATCTGATATTTTAGAGGAGTCAATTATTGTAAAAAACGAGGAATGTGCAAACTATCCTAATGGTTATTGTCATGTTTCATTTGGATCAGCAAAAAAATTCCGGATTGAAACAGGTGTTGCACATGCTGCTAAAGGTGGTGGATTAGTCTCGGGTGATAGCTATTCAATGATTGATCTAGGAGTAGGAAAATATGCTGTTGCTATTAGTGATGGAATGGGGAACGGAGTAAGGGCTCATTTTGAGAGTAATGAAACCATTAAACTTCTGCAAAAGATCTTACAATCAGGGATAGAAGAAAAAGTCGCGATAAAAACGATAAATTCGATTCTATCTCTTAGGACGACAGATGAAATATTTTCAACGCTTGATTTAGCGATTGTTGATCTACAAGATGGAAGTAGCAAATTTTTAAAGATTGGTTCAACTCCAAGCTTTGTTAAAAGAGGGGATAAAATCTTTCAAATTCAAGCTAGCAATCTACCAATGGGCATTATTGAAGAATTTGATGTCGATGTTGTTGGAGAGAAGCTTAAAGCGGGAGACCTCCTTATCATGATGAGTGATGGTATTTTTGAGGGGCCAAAGCATGTAGAGAATTACGATTTATGGATGAAGCGAAAAATTAGTGAAATAAAAACGGAAGATCCTCAGGAAGTCGCTGATCTTATCATGGAAGAAGTCATACGAACAAGATCAGGAAAAATTGAAGACGATATGACGGTGGTTGTTTCTTCTATTGAGCATAATACTCCGAAATGGGCTAGCATTCCTGTTTCAAAATATGAAACAAAGAAAATAGGTTAAGAATAAACTAGAGTATAAAAAGACCCTCTTCTGGCGAGTATGGTAATAATATGAATATTTCATATACTTTTAGTTTTTGTGTTAAACCTAATTGCTTTTAATTAGGTTTAACACAAAGGAAATTATATGGAGAACTATACTTCTCTCTAGGAGGGTAAATATGGCAAAGGGTCATTTAAAGCAAATTTTATTAATAACTGACGGTTGTTCAAATCATGGGGAAGATCCAATCGCAATGGCTGCATTAGCGCAGGAACAAGGAATAACAGTAAATGTCATTGGTGTAGTAGAAGAAAACGTGATAGATCAAGAAGCGATTCAAGAAATTGAAGGGATTTCAATGTCTGGTGGTGGTGTACACCAAATTGTATATGCTCATCAGTTATCTCAAACTGTACAAATGGTAACGAGAAAGGCTATGACTCAAACACTTCAAGGTGTTGTTAATAAAGAATTGCAACAGATACTTGGCAAGCATACTTCGATGGAAGAATTACCACCTGAAAAAAGAGGAGAGGTAATGGAGGTTGTAGATGAACTAGGCGAAACAGTGAGCCTGGAAATCCTCATATTAGTTGATACAAGTGCAAGTATGAAGCCAAAGCTCCCTACTGTTAAGGAAGCACTACTTGATCTCTCTATTAGTTTGAATTCAAGAATTGGAGAAAATCAATTTTCAGTATCAGTATTTCCTGGGAAAAAGGATGAGGTGGAGAAGGTTCTCGATTGGACACCGAAGCTTGAATCTCTATCTTCAATTTTTCCTAAGCTATCAACAGGAGGTATTACGCCAACTGGTCCAGCAATAAGAGATGCAATCCAATATTTTAAGAAGAAGCGATCCTTACGAAGTTTATTAAGTAATGAAGAAGAATACTACGATGAATCAGGTATATAATCTTACTTCGGGGACCGTAATAAATGGTAAGTGGAACGGTGAGAGTTACACAATTATAAGGCTGCTTGGACAAGGCGCAACAGGCAACGTATACTTAGCTGAAAGTAAAAAAGGGAAAGTCGCGATTAAGCTAAGTGAGAATAGTATGGCGATTACTTCAGAGGTAAATGTGCTAAAGCACTTTTCTAAGGTCCAAGGTACTTCTCTTGGGCCTTCTTTGCTTGATGTAGATGATTGGAAGTTAGCTCCGCAAAAAATCCTTCCTTTTTATGTAATGGAGTATGTACAAGGTAATAATTTTCTTGAATTTGTTCAAGAGAGAGGAATAGAGTGGGCTGATGTATTAGCACTTCAGCTATTAACGAATCTAGATAAGCTTCATCAACAAGGGTGGGTATTCGGTGACTTAAAACCAGAAAATATACTTATTTCGGGTCCTCCGCCTAAAATTAGATTTATCGATGTTGGAGGAACTACACAACAAGGAAGATCAATTAAGGAATTCACTGAGTTCTTTGATCGAGGATATTGGGGATTTGGTACTCGCAAAGCAGAACCTACGTATGATCTTTTTTCGGTGGCGATGGTAATTGTAAATGCTGCTTATCCTAAACGTTTCACAAAAAAGAGTGAAGGTGATGGGAGAGCGCAACTATTTGAGATGATAAATCAACATCCTTTCTTACTTAAACATAAAGAAGTTTTACAAAAAGCACTTTTGGGGAAATACACAAGTGCAAGTGAAATGAAATCAGATTTTATTTACTTGCTTAACCCAAAAACAAAAACATATAAAACTCAAATGGCTCAACCTAACAATTCAAAGATTTATGCATCAAAAAAGGCACAACCTCAATCTAATACAACTAGAAAACAAGCTAAGAAAACCAAAAAAAGAAAAAAAGCGAGTGGGATCCTTGAAACAATTGTTATCCTTGTTGGTGTTTTTTTAATCTACTCTCTTTATGTTTATAATTATTTGATGTAGAGATGAAACTCTATACTTAACCTAAAAGGTATTTACAAAACTAAGGTCATTAAATAATCTTTTGTAAATTAGTTCGAAAAATATGTTGAATGTGTGAACGGTCTCTTCCCTTTTGTTGTTCTATCAGAATTAATGGTAGGATAGAGATGTAACGTAAAAGGAAATTCCAAGGAAATTATTTTGCAAAAGAGGGAGAAAAGGTGGAAAATTTTTATACCCTTATTCAAAAGCATGACTTGCTTAAAAGAGGTTCTACTGTCGTTGTAGGTGTATCAGGAGGACCAGATTCTTTAGCCTTGCTACATTTACTAGATAAACTAAAGAATAGATGGAACCTAAAGCTAGTTGCTGCACATGTAGACCACATGTTTAGGGGTGAACAGTCAAAAGAAGAAATGCTATTTGTCCTTAATTACTGCAAGGAACATAATATAACTTGTGAAGCAACACAAATTAATGTAAATGCTTATGCAACAAAGTTCCAATTAAGTTCTCAGGTAGCTGCCAGGGAATGTAGATACGATTTTTTTAAGAAGGTTTTAGATAAGTATCAATCTAAGTACTTAGCGCTTGGTCACCATGGAGACGACCAAATCGAAACAATCTTAATGAGGATGGTTAGGGGTAGTACTGGGGAAGCACTTGCTGGTATTCGAGTAAAACGAAATTTCCATAACGGATACATTATTAGGCCAATGCTAGGTAATACAAAGGAACAAATACTTACGTATTGTAAAGAACAAAGCTTGATACCTATGTTTGATCCAAGTAATGAAAAGATGGTTTATACTAGAAATCGCTTTCGGAAACATGTGCTACCTTTTCTAAAGAAGGAAAATCCACTTGTTCATGAAAGATTTCAATATTTTAGTGAAACCTTATTAGATGATGAAACGTATTTACATGTATTAACACAGCAACAAATGAATACAGTATTGAAAAGAAAAGAAAAGTCAGCTGTGGAAATTGACATTAATAGGTTTCTAAACCTACCTTTGCCTTTACAAAGAAGAGGGATTCAACTAATATTAAACTATCTATACGAAAATATTCATTCTTCTCTTTCTTCAATACATATTGAGAGCTTACTGAGGTTACTCTCGCAAGATCACCCTTCAGGTTCACTTGATTACCCAGGCGGTCTAAAAGTGATTAAATCATATCAAAATTGTTTGTTTACTTTCGAGCATGATGAAGTAAAGAAATACTGTTTTGAACTTGATATCCCTTCCGTTGTAACACTTCCAAATGGGTATAAAATTACGTGTGATTTAGTAAGGAATGTTTCCACAGAGCTTAAAGGAAATGAATCATTTCTACTAAATTACAAAGCGTTAGTTGGGCCTCTTATTGTTCGAACCAGGGAACAGGGAGATAAAATTAAATTGAAAGGCATGAACGGTCGGAAAAAGGTAAAAGATATATTTATTGATGAAAAAATTCCATTACATTGCCGACATTCATGGCCGATAGTTGAAGACGGAAGCGGGAATATCCTTTGGTTACCAGGGCTAAAAAAATCAATTTTTGAGGCTGAAAGTGCAAACGAGGATGAATTCGTAGTATTACATTATAAGAGCTATGATGTTCTAGGGGGCACACATTTTATGAGACAAGATATCGAAGAAATTTTAGTGACTGATGAACAAATTCAAGAAAAGGTGAAGGAGTTAGGTAAGGTACTAACAGAGGAATATAAAGATCGCTTTCCACTCGCGATTGGCGTATTAAAAGGTGCAATGCCTTTTATGGGTGATCTTTTAAAGAACATTGATACATACTTGGAAATGGATTTTATGGATGTGTCAAGCTATGGTACATCCACAGTTTCATCAGGAGAAGTAAAGATCATTAAAGATCTGGATACTTCTGTTGAAGGAAGAGATATCCTAATTATTGAAGATATCATTGATAGTGGTTTAACACTAAGCTATTTAGTTAAACTATTTCGCTATCGAAAAGCAAAATCAATCAAGATTGTCACATTGCTTGATAAACCAACTGGAAGAAAAGCAGATATTGAAGCTGACTATGTAGGATTTGATGTTCCAGACGCTTTCGTAGTTGGCTATGGACTTGATTACAATGAGAAATATCGAAATCTACCTTATATCGGAGTATTAAAGCCAGAAATTTATCAGTAATAGAATTAATTGAAATACAGAATCTCTATAGTCTAAATTGTTGTGTTACCATGATTTTCTATGATACTATTTAAAATATTCGCGTTTACTGTGGGAGGAGGTAAGGAATGAATCGGATCTTCCGTAATACCATATTTTATTTACTTATATTTTTAGTCATAATTGGGGTTGTTAGCTTCTTTACTGGTACAAATCCAAAAACGGAGCAAATAACTTACAATACTTTCATTTCTGACTTAAATAAAGGGAATGTAACAGAAATGTCAGTGCAGCCGGTTCGAGGTGTATTTGAAGTTAGAGGTACAATGAAGGGTTATAAAGAGGATCAAACCTTCTTAACATATATACCAACTGAACAAGGGCTAGATCGAGTTGACAAAGCTGCAGAGGAAAACAACGTTAAAATTGTAGAAATTGCACCTGCAGAAGAAACAAGTGGATGGGTTACATTTTTTACATCCATCATCCCGTTTGTTATTATCTTTATATTATTCTTCTTCCTACTTAACCAAGCTCAAGGCGGCGGCAGTCGTGTAATGAATTTTGGTAAAAGTAAAGCTAAGCTTTATAGCGAAGAAAAGAAGAAAGTTAGGTTTAAAGATGTAGCTGGTGCAGATGAAGAAAAGCAAGAGCTAGTTGAGGTCGTTGAATTCTTAAAAGATCCTCGTAAATTTGCAGAGCTAGGTGCAAGAATACCAAAGGGTGTTTTATTAGTGGGACCTCCAGGTACAGGTAAAACCTTACTTGCAAGAGCGGTTGCTGGTGAAGCAGGAGTACCATTCTTCTCTATCAGTGGTTCTGATTTCGTTGAAATGTTCGTCGGTGTCGGTGCATCACGTGTTCGTGATCTATTCGAGAATGCGAAAAAGAATGCACCATGTATCATTTTTATTGATGAAATTGATGCTGTTGGACGTCAACGTGGCGCAGGTTTAGGTGGAGGTCACGATGAGCGTGAGCAAACACTTAACCAGTTGCTTGTTGAAATGGATGGTTTTGGCGCAAACGAAGGTATTATTATTGTTGCTGCTACTAACAGACCTGACATTCTTGATCCAGCATTGTTACGTCCCGGCCGTTTTGACCGTCAAATTACTGTAGATCGACCAGATGTTATCGGCCGTGAAGCAGTCCTAAAGGTACATTCACGTAATAAGCCTCTAGATGAAACTGTAGATTTAAAGGCAATTGCAGCTCGTACTCCTGGCTTCTCAGGTGCAGATTTAGAAAACTTATTAAATGAAGCAGCTTTAGTTGCTGCTAGACATGATAAGAAGAAAATTGATAATACTGATCTTGATGAAGCAACAGACCGTGTTATTGCAGGTCCAGCTAAAAAGAGTCGTGTTATCTCCAAGAAAGAACGAAATATTGTTGCGTATCATGAAGCAGGCCATGTAATTATTGGTGTCGTTTTAGACGAAGCTGATATGGTACATAAAGTAACAATTGTTCCTCGTGGTCAAGCTGGTGGTTATGCAGTTATGCTTCCAAAAGAAGATCGTTACTTTATGACGAAACCTGAACTATTAGATAAGATTACAGGTTTACTTGGTGGTCGTGTTGCAGAGGAGATTGTTTTCGGTGAAGTAAGTACCGGCGCACATAATGATTTCCAAAGAGCAACAGGCATAGCAAGGAAAATGGTTACAGAATATGGAATGAGTGAAAAGCTTGGACCGCTTCAATTTGGTCAAGCACAAGGAGGTCAAGTGTTCTTAGGTCGTGACCTTCATAATGAACAAAACTATAGTGATGCGATTGCACATGAAATAGATATGGAAATTCAACGATTCATTAAGGAAAGCTATGAGCGTGCAAGACAAATTTTAACTGATAATCGTGAAAAGTTAGAATTGATTGCTCAAACATTATTGAAAGTTGAAACGCTTGATGCAAAACAAATTGCAAGCCTTGTTGAGAAAGGAAAGCTTCCTGATCGTCCAGTAGTAATCAACGAAGACGAAAAAGATGCAAATTCAGAAGATATGAAAGTAAATATTCAATCTAAAAAAGATGAAGAGGATTCTTCTGATAAATCATAGGTAGAAAAAAAGATCGATGGCTAACTAACTTGTCATCGATCTTTTTTAGTATTAGGGGTTAGACCCCGCCCGATAAGTTCAAACTAACCATCATTGGGGATGAAGAAAACCCCAATGATGGAAGTTAACTTTGCCCCGCATTAACGGGCAGTAAGACTACTACATAAGAGATTTAGGGGAATAGAAGGGTTTAAGTTATAGAAAGATTGCTCTGAAAAGCCCGATAAGTTCAATCTAAGCATCATTGGGGATGAAGAAAACCCCAATGATGGAAGTTAAACTTTGCCCCGCATTAACGGGCAGTAAGATAATTACATAAGAGATTTAGGGGAATAGAAGGGTTTAAGTTATAGAAAGACTGCCCGTAAAAGCCTTATAAGTTCAACTAACCATCATTTGGGATGAGGAAAACCCCAATGATGGAAGTTAAACTTTATGATAAAATGGAACGGAATAATAAATTTAGTAAAAAGAACAATAATAAAGTGGTGATACTGTTGATTCTTGTATTGGATGTAGGAAATACTAATACCGTATTAGGGGTATATGATCGGGATGCTTTAAAGCATCATTGGAGAATAGAAACAAGTCGCAATAAAACGGAAGACGAGTTTGGAATAATCATAAAAAATCTTTTTGAACACGAAAATTTTTCATTTAGACAGATAGAGGGGATCATTATCTCGTCTGTCGTTCCACCAATTATGTTTGCGCTTGAAAGAATGTGCATGAAGTATTTTGATATAAAACCCTTAGTTGTGGGGCCTGGAATTAAGACAGGGTTGAATATTAAGTACGAAAATCCTCGTGAGGTAGGTGCAGATCGAATCGTGAATGCTGTTGCAGGCATACAAGATTATGGCAGCCCACTCGTGATTGTAGATTTTGGTACAGCTACTACATACTGTTACATTGATGAGGACAAGCAATATATGGGTGGTGCGATTGCTCCAGGTATTAATATCTCTACAGAAGCACTCTATTCAAGAGCTGCAAAACTACCGAGAATAGAAATTACAAGACCTGATAACATTATCGGTAAAAACACCGTTAGTGCAATGCAAGCTGGAATTTTATATGGATATGTGGGACAAGTAGAGGGAATTGTTAAGCGGATAAAAGAACAGTCGAAGGAAGTGCCACAGGTCATCGCTACAGGTGGTCTCGCACCGTTAATCGCAAGAGAATCAGGCTGTATAGATATTGTTGACCCATTCTTAACACTAAGGGGTCTACAGCTAATTTATGAGCGAAATACATTAGCTTAAAGTGTGTTAGACGTAATAGGAACGGAGCTCCGCTAAAATAAATCAATATGTTGAAGGGAGTTTAACATCATGGATTATTTAATAAAAGCTTTAGCATATAATGACCAAGTAAGAGCCTATGCAACTAGAACAACCGAAACAATCTCTGAGGCGCAAAAAAGACATCAAACATGGCCAACAGCTTCTGCTGCTCTAGGCAGATCTATGACTGCAGGAGTTATGCTTGGTTCTATGTTAAAAGGTGACGCTAAACTTACGATAAAAGTTGAGGGCGGAGGACCTATTGGAGTGATCTTAGTAGATAGTAATTCAAAAGGTGAAGTGCGAGGCTATGTAACAAACCCTCAAACCCACTTTGATTTAAATGATAAAGGCAAGCTTGACGTTGCAAAAGCAGTTGGTACAGAGGGGAGTTTAACAATTGTTAAGGATCTAGGTTTAAAGGAACATTTCTCCGGGCAAGTACCAATTGTATCAGGAGAACTTGGAGAGGACTTTACTTATTATTTGGTCACATCCGAGCAGATTCCGTCTTCAGTTGGAGTTGGAGTCCTAGTAAATCCTGATAATACTATTTTAGCCGCAGGTGGATTTATCATCCAGCTGTTACCTGGAACAGATGACGAAACAATTACTAAAATTGAAGAACGACTTAGCAAAATGGAACCTATTTCTAAGTTAATACAACGTGGACTAACTCCAGAAGAAATTTTAGAAGAAGTGCTTGGACAAGGCAATGTAAAAATATTAGAAAAGCACTCTGTTGTATTTAAATGTCAATGTTCAAAAGAACGCATTGAGAATGCAATTGTTAGCTTAGGTGCAGAAGAAATTCAGTCAATGATAGATGAGGAAGATCAAGCTGAAGCACAGTGTCACTTTTGTAATGAGGTATACATGTTGACTAGAGAGGATCTGGAAGAATTAAAGAAAGAAGCTAAATAATGCTTAGAGGTGGATTACTAGGAGTTGGATAAATTGAGCGGAAAAACATTTTGGAGTCTTATTTTTTGTTTAGTTATCATAAACTGCTTAACGGTTGGCTATTTTCTATCAAAGGAACGAAATGTTATTTCTGTTTTTAGTAAAGAAGAATCGAGTGAAACAATTGCTACAATCGGGGAAACGACCATTACGAGAGAGCAATGGATGGCTGAGCTAGAATCTCGTTTTGGGAAGGATACACTAAAGGAATTAGTTAATATAAAAGTAGTAGATGAGCTAGCAAAAAAATATAATATTACAGTTTCTGATGATGTGATCGAACGTGAGTTAGCGGTCTATAAATCAATGTATAATTCATTAGATGAAGAACAGTTCGGAAATGAAGATAATTGGAGACAACAAATACGTTATAGCATCTTGCTAGAGGAGTTACTCACACGCGATGTATCTGTTCCTGATGAGGAATTGAAAACGTTTTATGAAAATAATAAAGACCTATACAATATAGATGAGGCGTATCATATATCTCACATTATCGTAAAAACAGAGAAAGAAGCTAATATGCTTATAGATGAGCTTAATGGTGGTTCTAGCTTTGAAGCACTAGCTTTAGAAAAATCACTTGATGAATTTACTGCCAATCAAGGTGGCGACATTGGATTTTTCTCAAATGATAATGAGTATGTTCCGAGCGCCTACCTTGAGACTGTACCGAAGTTAAGCGATGGGGAATGGAGTGAACCAATTCAAGTTGATACAGGCTATGCAGTTATTTTACTTCACGAAAAACTTGAAGGGAAATCCTATAGCTTTGAGGATGTTAAGGATCAAATTCGCAGACAAATTGCGCTTGAGCAAATGGAGGGTTCTGTGACTGTTGAACCATTATGGGATGAAATGGGTGTTACCTGGTTTTATGGGAATAAATAAGAGAAAAATAGTTCAAATAGCATAAAATGTTTTGACAATTATGAGAATTATTGTTATATTACTTATAAATCCAATAAAGTTACTCGGGATAGGGGAGGAAATAATATGGCACGCGTAGCAAACTCTATACATGAATTAATCGGAGAAACACCTATTGTAAAGTTAAATAGACTTGTCGATGACAATAGTGCTGATGTTTACTTAAAGCTTGAATATTTTAATCCAGGTAGTAGTGTTAAAGACCGTATTGGTCTTGCAATGATTGAAGCTGCAGAAAATAGCGGTAACTTAAAAGCAGGAGATACGATTATTGAGCCAACAAGTGGTAACACTGGTATTGGACTTTCAATGGTAGCAGCTGCTAAAGGTTTAAAAGCTGTTTTAGTAATGCCAGATACAATGAGTATGGAGCGTAGAAACTTGCTGCGTGCTTATGGAGCTGAACTTGTTCTAACACCTGGTTCTGAAGGTATGAATGGTGCCATTCGTAAAGCAGAGGAACTATCAAAAGAACATGGTTACTTTATGCCTCAACAATTCAAAAATGAAGCAAACCCTGAAGTTCACCGTTTAACAACAGGTAAGGAAATTGTTTCACAAATGGGTGAGCAGCTTGATGCTTTCGTATCAGGTATTGGTACTGGTGGAACAATTACTGGAGCTGGATCAGTGCTTAAAGAAAACTATCCATCCATAAAAATTTATGCAGTAGAACCAACAGATTCTCCAATTCTTTCAGGTGGAAAACCAGGTCCACATAAAATTCAAGGGATCGGTGCTGGATTTGTTCCAGATGTTTTAGATACAAATATATATGATGAAGTTGTTACAGTAAAGAATGAAGAAGCTTTTGAAACTGCTAGAAGAGCTGGAAGAGAAGAAGGTATCTTAGGTGGAATTTCGTCTGGGGCAGCTATTTTCGCAGCTTTAAAGGTAGCTAAAGAGCTTGGAAAAGGCAAGAAAGTATTGGCTGTTATTCCAGATAATGGTGAACGTTACTTGAGTACGCCTTTATACCAATATGATTAATACCGGTTTTATTACCACGTGATATATAAAAAGAGGTTTGACTAATCAATAGTCAGCCTCTTTTCTTTTACGTTTTATTTTTTCAAATAATTGTCGCATACTAATCAAAAACAGTGGGGATATCCCAACCTGCTTACGCTTTTTTAATAAAAAGTTATGGTTTCTCCATCACATTTATGTAAAATGTAAGTAAGAGTTTTAAAGGAGAGATTTGTCATGCAGCAAGGAAGGGCATCTTTAAGTATTAATTTTGATTACAAGGGCGACTTTTTTGAGCAATATAAGAATTTAACAAAAGATGAAGATCTGCATGCATTTTTGGAAAGTGGCCGAGGTGGAAAGTATAGCATTGCAGGTATTAATCCGATTGCTACAGTTAAGGGTAAGGACCATCAACTATTCATAACCGATAATCAAGGGACCAAAGTAATAGAAGGGGCACCTCTTGACCTCTTTCGTCATTGGTTTCAAAAATTTCATACTAAAACGGATCCGAACTTACCAGATTTTCAAGGTGGAGCCATTGGTTTTATCAGTTACGATTGTGTTAGGTACTTTGAAAAGTTACCTAATGAAGCAGCAGATGATCTAGAAACTCCTGATCTGTATTTTTTATTATTTGATGATATTGCTGTATTTGACCACCACACATCAAAGCTTTGGTTAATCACACATTACTATCAAGAGCAGGAAAAACAGATTGCACAACTGAAATTGCAAAAGATGAAGGAAACTTGGACATGTGAACAGAAGATATTCAATCACGTAAATGTAGTGACAAAAACAACTGCTCAAACTCCAATCACTTTTTCAAAAGGCTCATTCATGAAAGCTGTTGAGGATATTAAACAATATATTTCTCAAGGGGATGTCTTTCAGGTGAATCTGTCAGTTAGGCAGCACTTTGCATTAGAAAGCCTTCCGATCGAGATCTATGAAGCTTTGCGTAAAGTAAATCCTTCTCCTTATATGGCCTATTTGCATTTTCCTGAATTCCAAATTGTGAGTGGATCACCTGAGTTATTGGTAAAAAAACAAGGTAACTCAGTAAGTACCCGTCCTATAGCTGGGACAAGATCAAGAGGACAGAATGAAGAAGAGGATATTAGGCTTGCAAACGAATTGATTGAGAATGAGAAGGAAAGAGCAGAGCACGTTATGCTTGTTGATCTAGAAAGAAATGACTTAGGACGAGTATGTGAATATGGGTCTGTCCATGTTAATGAGTTTATGGTCATTGAGAAATACTCACATGTGATGCATATTGTTTCAAATGTACAAGGTAACTTAAAAAAAGAAGCAAATTATGGAGATATTATCAAAGCGACCTTTCCAGGTGGTACAATAACAGGAGCACCTAAGGTAAGGACGATGGAAATAATCGAGGAGTTAGAGCCAACAAGACGAGGTATTTATACTGGTTCTATTGGTTGGATTGGCTTTGATGAAAACATGGAACTTAATATCGTCATTCGCACCTTATTTGCGAAAGATGGGTATGGGTATGTTCAATCTGGTGCAGGGATTGTCATTGATTCTAATCCAGAGTATGAATATAAAGAGTCATTAAAAAAAGCAAGAGCTATGGTTAAGGCAATTGAGTTGAGTAAAGAAGAGAAAATATTAGGCTGAGGTGAGTATAGTGATTTTAATGATTGATAATTATGATTCTTTTACGTTTAATTTGGTGCAATACTTGGGGGAACTTGGTGAAGAGCTGGTCGTAAAGCGAAATGACGAAATAACCATTTCAGAAATTGAAGAATTAAAGCCGCAATTCCTAATGATTTCACCAGGACCATGTAGCCCAAATGAGGCGGGAATTAGCATGGAAGCTATTGAGTATTTCGCTGGGAAAATACCGATATTTGGTGTGTGTCTTGGCCATCAATCTATTGCTCAAGTATTTGGTGGTGATGTTGTACGTGCAGAACGATTGATGCATGGTAAAACATCAGAAATAAATCACAATAGAGAAACGATTTTTAAAGACATGGAAAATCCATTTACGGCAACTCGCTATCATTCATTAATTGTGAAGAATGATACTTTACCTGATTGCTTAGAGGTAACAGCTTGGACTGATGAAAATGAAATTATGGCGATTCGTCATAAAACGTTACCTATCGAAGGTGTTCAATTCCACCCAGAATCAATTATGACTTCATTTGGTAAAGATTTATTAAAAAACTTTATCAATCAATATAAATTAGTAGAAAAGAGCTAATAATGTGTATATTTATTGTAATTCACAGTTTATAAAGGATACTGAAGCCACGATTTCTCCATTCGATCATGGCTTTCTTTATGGTTTAGGAGCCTTTGAAACCTTCAGGTTATACAAAGGGTTTCCTTTTCTTTTTCATGACCATTTAAGGAGATTACAGGCAGCACTATTTGATCTAGGGATTTCTTATCAGATTGAAGCTGATAAAATGTATCAAATGATTCAGCAATTACTTCGATTAAATCAATGTGAAGAAGAAGATGTAACTGTCCGCTTAAATATTTCAGCAGGAAATGGTGAGGTTGGCAAGTTGTTACAACCTTACGAGCATCCAAATGTTCTTTGTTTCTTGAGAAAAGCCCCAGTATTACAAAAAGTCGAAAAGAATGCTTCGATTTTACACTTGCGGAGAAATACACCAGAGGGAACGCATCGACTAAAGTCTCATCATTATTTAAATAATATATTGGGTAAGCGAGAACTAAGAGAAACTCCCGAAGTAGAGGGGATCTTTTTAACCGAACAAGGATTTGTGGCTGAAGGCATTGTTTCTAATATTTTTTGGGTAAAAGACAATGTAGCATACACTCCTTCATTGGAAACGGGTATATTAAATGGAATAACAAGACAGTTTGTCATTAAATGTTTAGAAATGCTTGGAATTCCTCTTCAAGAAGGTTTTTTTACACAAAAAGAAATGGTAGAAGCAACTGAAGTGATGATAACTAATTCCTCTCAAGAGGTTATACCACTAAAACATATAAATGATCACCTTTTCCAAGGGAATGATGGCATAATTATACAGAAGCTAAATGAGTTATATAGTCGTTATCGGACAAAACTATTAAGTATAGATGAGTTATAAAGGGTTGGATGATAAAATGAAAATGATGACGAAACAACAACAAATTACATGTGGAAAATATACCCTAAATTACGGTGGAAAAACGCAAGTAATGGGGATTTTAAATACGACACCAGATTCCTTCTCAGACGGTGGGAATTATGTAGACATAGATCGAGCCATATCCCATGCGAAAGAGATGATTAAAAACGGTGCTGACATAATTGATATTGGTGGAGAATCAACAAGACCCGGTTTTCAACCTGTATCATTAGAACAAGAATTAGAGCGAGTTATTCCAGTTATTAAAAGACTGTCAATGGAGATTGAGGTTCCAATCTCTATTGACACATATAAAGCTGAAGTTGCTAAGCAGGCAATTGAAGCAGGAGCAACTATTATAAATGATATTTGGGGTGCAAAAGCAGACCCAGCTATGGCAAGTGTAGCTGCAAACTATGATGTTCCAATTATTCTTATGCATAATCGTCAAGATCGTAAATATGATCAATTAATTCCAGATATGATTGTCGACTTAATAGAGTCAGTTACAATTGTAAAGGATGCTGGAGTGAGAGATGAAAAAATCATCTTAGATCCCGGTATAGGTTTCGCTAAAACAATTGAAGAAAATTTACAGGTGATGAGACATTTAGATTCTTTTGTACAGTTAGGTTACCCTGTATTATTAGGTACATCAAGGAAGTCCTTCATCGGACAAGTGTTAGATTTACCACCAGTTGAGCGAATGGAAGGAACGGGTGCAACTATTTGTTTAGGAATTGAAAAGGGATGCCAATTCATTAGGATTCATGATGTGTTAGAGATGTCAAGAATGGCAAAAATGATGGATGCAATGCTTGGAAAAGGAGGATAATATCATCGATAAGATTTATGTGAATGGTATGGAGTTTTATGGATATCATGGAGTTTTTAAAGAGGAAAATAAACTTGGTCAACGTTTTAGAGTTGATTTAACAATAGAATTGGATTTGAGAAATGCAGGAGAATCAGATGCATTAGAGCATACTGTAAATTATGCAGAACTTTATAAATGCTGTAAAAGGATTGTTGAAGGCGAGCCGTACAAACTCGTAGAAGCCGTTGCCGAACAGATTGCAAAGGAAATATTAGCAGATTTTAATACAGTTCATTTTTGTACGGTAAAAATGATAAAACCTGACCCGCCGATACCAGGACATTATAAAGAAGTAGCTGTTGAAATCAAAAGGGGTAGAAAATGAAGATTGAAGCATATGTAGCACTTGGTTCAAATATAGGGAATCGCGAGGAATATCTAAAAAATGCTATAAAAAGGATAAATTCAAACCCTTCTATTAGCGTGGAAGATATTTCCTCTATATATGAAACAAATCCAATTGGTTACACTGATCAAGATAAATTTTTAAATATGGTTATTAAGGTAAACACTGATTTAACAGTATTTGAGCTATTAAATGTGCTCCAAGAAATTGAAAGACTTCTAGATCGAAAACGGGAGGTAAAATGGGGTCCGCGAACTTTAGACCTTGACATTTTGCTTTATAATCATGAAAATATTGAAGCAGAACAACTTATTGTTCCACACCCAAGAATGCATGAACGTGCTTTTGTTTTAATTCCATTATTTGAATTAAGCAAGAACATTAGCATTCCCACTATAGAAGAACCACTTTCGACTATCATAGATCAATTACAAGATAAAGAAGGAGTACGAATATGGAAGCAGAAAAATGGGGTAGACGTATTCGCGCTTTTAGAAAGTTAAAAGGCTTTACCCAAGAGAGTTTTGCTAAAGATCTTGGTGTTTCTGTTTCTGTATTAGGTGAAATAGAAAGAGGCAATCGTGAACCCGACAAACATTTTATTGAAGAAGTGGCTAAAGCTCTAAACATATCAGTTGAAGAGTTAACCCCTAATTAATTATTAGAAGGACAGGAGGTAAGAATATGTTTAAAATTGGCGATATTGAATTAAAGAATAGAGTTGTATTAGCACCTATGGCAGGAGTATGTAATGCAGCTTTCCGTTTAACAGTAAAAGAATTTGGTGCAGGTCTAGTTTGTGCTGAAATGGTTAGTGATAAGGCTATTTTATATAATAATGCAAAAACAATGGGTATGCTCTATATTGATGAGCGTGAAAAACCTTTGAGCTTACAAATCTTTGGTGGAGAGAAAGATACATTAGTAGAGGCTGCTAGATTTGTTGATAAAAATACAACAGCTGATATTATTGATATTAATATGGGTTGCCCAGTGCCAAAGATTACGAAGTGTGATGCAGGTGCAAAATGGCTTTTAGATCCTAACAAAATATATGACATGGTGTCGGCGGTAGTAGAAGCTGTTGACAAGCCAGTTACAGTAAAAATGCGTATGGGCTGGGATGAAGAGCATATTTATGCGGTAAGAAATGCTCAAGCAGTAGAGCGTGCTGGTGGTAAAGCAGTAGCATTACACGGTCGTACACGTGTACAAATGTATGAAGGAACTGCAAATTGGGATATCATTAAAGAAGTAAAGGAATCTGTAAATATTCCTGTAATTGGTAACGGAGATGTTACGACACCACAAGATGCTAAACGTATGCTTGAGGAAACGGGTGTAGATGGTGTAATGATCGGTCGTGCTGCACTAGGGAACCCTTGGATGATTTATCGTACAGTAAAATATCTAGAAAATGGTGAATTAATTGATGAGCCTGGTATTCGCGAAAAAATGGCTGTGTGTAAACTTCATTTAGACCGTCTTATTGCTCTTAAAAATGAGGATATTGCAGTGCGAGAAATGAGAAAGCATGCTGCTTGGTACCTAAAAGGCATTAGAGGTAATGCGAAAGTAAGAAATGATATTAACCTAATGAACACGAGAGACGAGCTTGTTACACTACTAGATGAATTTGTAGAAGAGATTGAAGCAAAGCAAGAAAGTACGAGTCAAGTTGGATAACCATTAGGAGATTGATTGCTTAACGTTATGTTGCTTTACTGCCAGTACTCCTGGCAGTTTTCTGTTTTTATTTAGTAAAGGATAGGAGTTGTTGATATGAGTCACGATGAAATGAATAAAGAAGAATTAAATGATCAGTTAAAGGTTAGACGTGAGAAATTACATACTTTACGAGAAAAAGGGTTAGACCCATTTGGCAAACGCTTCGAAAGAACTCATCAATCAGAAGATATAATAATTGCTTATAATGACTTAGAGAAAGAAGAACTAGAAGAGAAGGAAATACCCGTTACGATCGCGGGGCGTATTATGACAAAGCGCGGAAAAGGAAAAGCTGGCTTTGCCCACATTCAAGATCTTTCTGGTCAAATTCAGATTTATGTTCGTAAGGATGCAATAGGTGAAGAAGCCTATGAGATCTTTAATACAGCAGACCTAGGGGACATTATTGGTGTAACAGGTGTTGTATTTAAGACACAAGTAGGAGAGTTATCGATTAAGGTAAAATCTTTTGAACTATTAACAAAATCTTTACGTCCTTTACCTGATAAATTTCATGGATTAAAAGATATTGAACAACGCTATCGTCAAAGGTACGTAGATTTGATTATGAGTCCGGAAAGTAAGAAGACATTTATTACACGTAGCAGGATTATCCAAGCAATGCGCCGCTATCTTGATGATCAAGGTTACTTAGAGGTTGAAACTCCAACAATGCATTCAATTCCAGGTGGGGCATCTGCTCGTCCGTTTATTACTCATCACAATGCATTGGACATGCCTTTATACATGCGTATAGCGATTGAACTTCACTTGAAGCGTTTAATTGTTGGTGGATTAGAAAAAGTCTATGAAATTGGTCGTGTTTTCAGAAATGAAGGTATTTCCACTCGTCATAATCCTGAATTTACGATGATTGAGCTTTATGAGGCATACGCTGATTATCAAGATATTATGGCACTAACAGAAAACGTTATTGCGCATATTGCCAAAGAAGTATTAGGAACGACAACAGTCCAATATGGTGACTATGAAGTAAATCTTGAACCTAAATGGACTAGACTCCATATGGTAGATGCGATTAAAGAATACACAGGTGCTGACTTCTGGAAAGAGATGTCTGTCGAAGAAGCTCGCAATCTTGCAAAAGAACATGATGTTGAAATTAAAGAGCATATGCAATATGGTCACATTGTAAATGAATTCTTTGAACAAAAAGTAGAAGAAAAATTAATTCAACCTACATTTATTTATGGTCACCCTGTAGAGATCTCTCCTTTAGCTAAGAAAAATGATGATGACTCTCGCTTTACAGACAGATTTGAATTGTTTATTGTTGCCCGTGAACATGCAAATGCATTTACAGAGTTAAATGATCCAATCGATCAAAAGGAACGTTTTGAAGGTCAACTAAAAGAAAGAGAACAAGGGAACGATGAGGCGCATATGATGGATGAAGATTTTATTGAAGCGCTAGAATATGGAATGCCTCCAACAGGTGGCCTTGGTATCGGTATAGATCGATTAGTTATGCTCTTAACTAATTCTCCATCTATTCGTGATGTGTTATTATTTCCACAAATGAGACATCGTTAAAAGTGGCTCCTGCTAATTGCAGGAGTTTCTTTTTTTATACTATCAGAATTTATATTATAAGGATGATAGTAAAAGAGAAACTGAAGAATTCGCCATAGGACTTGGGGACAAGCCAAGTTTTTCTAATCATTTTCACTTTTTTTATAAAAAAAGCTTGCTAAAGGAATAATGGGATGTTATATTTGAATACGTTGCTGCGAAACAGCCAACAAGTTTTGAAAAGTAAAATA
>JBNJJO010000031.1:0-56240 GCA_051750265.1 Bacillota bacterium
CGTAATATTCTTACGATAAGGATGGCACAATTCACCTGGATCTAAACAATATCAACCCTAAAACTTAACAAAGCCATAAATAAAAAACAAGTACCAATTGCTATGGCAATGATTGCAGCCGGTCTCACCTGTCCCTCTGCTCCCGCAGGAGTCTCGCACCTTTCGCTCCTATCAACCTAAAACGGTTTTCTTACAAAGAACCTATTTAAAAACAACATTCTTAAAGGCCTTTTCCAACATGATATTGAGAAAAGGCCTTTCGTTTACACACATCCTTCACTTGCAGGTTTTAACGAGTCTGAATACCACATCGGTTCTGTTGGCTTTGTTTCCACAATTAATTTTCCTTCTCTAAAAACAAAGCGACAAGCAGGCTGATTGCTTAGCATATCAATAACGTTATCTACCGATAAAACAATAAAATTAGCCTTTTTCCCAACAGCAATACCATAATCTTCTTGTATCCCAAAAGCTTGTGCTCCATTATAAGTAATCATTTTCAAAATTTGAGCTATGTCCGTTTCTCCAGTCATATGTGCTAGATGTGCACCCATATGAGCCGCTTGTAGAATATTCCCATTACCGAATGGATAAAAAGGTGTTTGGATATCATCATGAGCAATACATACATTCACCTTTGAATCATTTAGTTCTTTTATTCTGGTTATTCCTCTGCCTTTCGGATAACGATCAAAGCGTCCTTGCATTGTGCAATTTATTAATGGACACGACACAACAGATAAATTGGCTTGTTTTACGAGGGAAATAACCTTAGCTGCATAGCTATCCGCATAATAGGCCAATGCATTTGCATGACTGACAGTGACTCTTCCTTTCATTTTATGGTTTATTGTTAAATCTGCAATCACTTCCAAAAAACGGGACTGGTCATCATCTATTTCATCTGAAAAAATGTGGACGAATGAATGATATTTTTCCGCAATAGAAAAACACTCTTTTAACGACAAAATGCCGTTTTCACGAGTATATTCAAGATGTGGAACAGCACTAACTGCATCAGCTCCAAGTTCAATTGCTTCAACTAACCGTTCTTTGTTTTCTTTGCATGAGATAATTCCATCTTGTGGAAAAGCAATGATTTGGATATCAATAAGGTGCTTTAACTTATCACGCAGTTTAACTATTGCTTTTAATGCTGTTAATTCGGGGTCAGATATATCTACTGCTGTACGAACATAAAGCACTCCATGCTGTATAAAGAGATAGATGGCCTTTTCCGCTCGTTCCATAACATCTTCACATGTTAGTCTTTCTTTTCGCGCTTGCCAACGTTCAATTCCTTCCATCAAGGTTCCAGATAGATTCTTTAAAGATTTACCAGCTGTTAATACAGTATCTAAATGTGTATGCATTTCAACAAAAGGCGGGAGAGCAATTCCTCCATTTGCTTCCCATTCTGTTTCACCATGGATGTCTTCTGTTGTAATGGTTGAAATTCTTCCATTATTAATCCCAATATGAAACAATGAATCTTTTTCAATAAATTTTACATGTTTAACAACTGTTTGATACACCGACTCTCCCCCTAAATACATTTAATCCACGCTTACTGTTTTTTGAGGAACAAGCAATTGTGACTCTACTTTTGTCTTGCTCACCCATTGATTGTTATGATAGACAAATCTAGATGGTGAAAGGTTAGCAAATAACTGATACATATCTTCTCCTTCAACAAGAACAAAGCTTGCCTTTGCTTTTTCCTCTACACAATGATTATCTAATCCATAAAATGAAGCAGGAATTTCTGTCATCATTTTCAGAAGGTGATGTAGATCATCTTCACTTCCTAAATGTGCTGTATACGCAGTTAATAGTCCAATCTGTAGTAAATCACATCTACCGAAAGGGTGAAATGGATCATTCACATTATCTGATGCTGTTGCAATGGAAACTCCTTGGTTTATTAATTCTTTTACTCTCGTAATTCCTCTTCGGACTATTCCTTTGTCATATCTTCCTTGCAGATACATGTTTGCCCCTGGCAATGTAACGGCACCAATTTTGGCTTTTTCCATCCCTTCTATAAGCGAAGTAGCCCTAGTTTCATCCATTGCTGACAAAGAGCAGAGATGGCCTGCTATCACTTTTCCTTGGTAATTGTATTCTTGAGTCTTTTTAATAATATGTTCAATTGTACATACATTAGGGTCATCTTGTTCATCAACATGTAAATCGACAAACTTTCCATATTTTTCAGCAAGTTGAAATAACCAATCAATATCTTCCTTTGAATGAGGAGATAAATGTGGTGCCCCACCAATCCCATCAACACCATAGGAAACAGCTTCTTCTATAATCTCTACCTGTTTTTTAGGACGCGAAGATACATAAGAAAACATTGGAACAATTTGTAATGACATGAGTGAACTCAACTCTTCTCTTACTTCAAGAACAGCTTGTAACTGACGGAGTGCATGGTTCTTATCAACATCAATTTCAAAGTTCACATGTGTTCTAACATGTGTGGTTCCATAGGATAGAGACTGAAGTGCTGCCCGTCTAACCCTTTCTTTTATTTCATTAGGAGAGAAAGAAAAAGCTTTCTCACTATAATTTGTAATGGCTTCTTGAAGTGTGCCAGACTTATTAGGCACAGACGCTAATGAAAAGGCTTTATCAAGATGTGTGTGAATATCAACAAAAGAAGGAAGAAGATATCTTCCTTCTACATCAATGATATGATTGTCCGATAATTGATCCATACTAATGGTTGATAAAGCTTTGCCTTCATATTTAGTAGACTCACTCTGTTTTTTAATTGATTCATATAAACCGTTATGGACTGTTACATGAAACAATTGTCCAGGTGGGGATTGTGGCAAGCGAACATTATCAAGCTGCAATGTTTGATGATCTCTCATATTAATTCTCCAAAAATTCTACTGTAAAGGCATTTGAAATATCTTCTTTATTTTTAATAATGTCTAAATTTAATAGTTCATCTTGGAGCATTGACCAACGATCTTCAGACATATAACCGAATCCGTTCTCTTTAGCATCTCCTCCAAAAATAAGCTCTTCTTCTATTTGAGCACCATACTCCATTTTCTCTAGCGTTATTTCTGGATTTGCCTCTTGAATAAATGGATTAACCTCTTCCCAGTTTTCTCGATAATAATTCCATCCCTTTACAGTCGCGTTCATAAATGCCTGAACAAGCTCTGGATTTTCTTCAATTACCTTTTCCGTTGTAAAAATAATATTTCCATACGTTTCAAATCCTGAATCATGGATAAAGAGGTAATCATTTGCCACTCCCTGTTCATCTAATGAAAATGGTTCAGAAGTCACATAACCTTGTGTGACTGCATTTTCATCTTCAATAAATGTAGCTAAAGAACCAGTGTAAGACATCTCCTTCACTTCCGTTAAATCATACGTAGACTTAATATATTCCCAATATCCACTTCCAGGTGCTGTATATACTGTTTTACCGTTTAAGTCTTCAAAATCTGCTACTGTACCTTCATGAGTGATCAATACTTGTGGACTTTTTTGAAAGATCGCTCCTATTGCAACTAAAGGAATCCCCTTATCTCGAGCAATTAATAAATCCTCTGCTTGTGTGTAACCAAATTGAGCTTCTCCAGATGCAACAATTTGAGTAGCAGAAACTTTAGGTCCACCAGGCTCAACAGTCATATCTAATCCTTCTTCTTCATAAAAGCCTTGTTGTAATGCAGCGTAATTTCCACCATGCTCAGGTTGTGCAAACCAGTTGGTTACAAGTTTCGCTTCACTTAGCTTCGTACTCTCACCTGAATCTTTTTCTTCATCACCGGCCGTATTAGACGATTCAGTGCTTCCACATGCTGCTAGAATGAATAAAGATAAAACACTAATAAACACCCCAAATTTACTTAATAGCTTTCTTTTTTTCATATTTGTGCCCCCTATTTTTCGATTAATTTTGTTTTTTCATTTCTGATTCATGCCATGATCCTAATAACAGTTTTGAAATCAAGTTCACAATGAGGAAAAATACAATGCCTAAAATGGCTGCAGATATTCCGCATGCAAACAGATAAGCAGTCTCCAATCTTGATGAAGCGACTGTAATGGCATATCCTATTCCACCAGATCCTCCTCCAATACCAGCAATATACTCACCAACAATGGCTCCAATAACAGCCAATGTACAGGAAATCTTTAATCCAGCCATAATATATGGTAATGCAGCCGGAATTCTAACCTTCCACATGATTTGCCATTTGGAAGCTTGATACAGCTTTAATAAATGAATCATTCCACTACTAGTTGAGTTCAGACCAATTAATGTATTCGAAAGCATTGGGAAAAACCCAATGGTAAAAGCAATAATAACAATGGCATTCATACCTGAACCAAACCAAATCACAATAATTGGAGCAATTGCAACGATCGGAATGGTTTGTAAAAGAATGGCATAAGGATACAAACTTTTTTCTAATAGCTTAGAGCTCGCCATTAAGATTGCTCCTACCACTCCTCCAATAACACTAAAAACAAATCCCACAACTGCTTCAGTAATTGTTGTTAAAACGGCTGTACTAAGGTTTTCCCAATTACTAACTGCCGCTTGAAAAATATCAGTCGGCTTTGGTAATAAGTAGTTAGGGATTTGAAATAGTTGTGCACCAAACTGCCAAAAAGAAAGAAAGAAAACGAATACTGCTATAGGTGGTATAATGTTATTTGGAATCTTCAGACTTTTCTTCTTACTCTCTTTTAACGGAACCTTAGCTACCTCTAGATGAGTATGCTCCATCTAAATCAACCTCCTATTTTATTGAAATATCTCTTTATTACTAGGGATTTTTCCAGGATTCAATAAACCATATGGATCGTTTTTACTCTTCATATTTTCAATTTCACGCATTCTTAAGTTATATCCTCCAAAACCTAGTAAATAGGTGTGGGGGTTATTAATTTGAACGCCTACACTTTCAAAAAAGTCGATAATCTCATTTAATCGTTCCTCTGATTGATAGATCAGAACTGGAAGTGATGCAGGTGTAATCTCACCTTTAATTTTTATAAATTCAAAATGAAACTGTACTTCGTAACCGTATTTCGCACGAATGGCATTCATCTGCTCGAATATTCTATGTTTGTCAAACCTAGCTTGCAAATACGTCATATTCTCTCCATGCTTATGAGCCCATAGCGTAGCATGATTCCAAGTAAAATCAGATAACTTTAAGCCTTTTTGATACTTTTCTGCAGGAATTTTAAAAGTTAGTTCTCCTTCATATTCTTTGGAAAGTTGCTCTAGTTTTTCTTCTGCTTCTTCTTCTATTTCTAGCATCACAATTGATTTATCCTCCTGAAGGAATTTTTTTAACCCTTGAAAATGTGATGGAATTGGCCATTCACAAACTGAAACTAGGCGCTTAATAATCCCTTCATTATGAGCAAGAGCATCACTAAATTCTACGGCTGACTGAAATGTAGGAAATGAGACAATATGTTGGACCCAATCTACTTTTGGTTCTATGAATAATGTTGCTTCAATAACAATGCCAGTTGTTCCGTAGTTATGAATATACGCCTCCATGTCTTCACCACTTACCGTTAGTATTTGAGGCTCCTCTTCCATCGTCATAACCGTAATCGATTGGATATTACCATCCCACAAATTTCCCCATCTAATCGAACCAATTCCTCCTGATCCACCGCATAAAAATCCTCCTACTGTTGCTTTCATATAGGTGCTCGGGAAAATTCTTAATTCCTTCCCTTGTTGTCTGAGCTTTTTTTCTAGTACTCCAAGTTTCACACCCGCTTGAACATGTGCTGTTGTTGAGTTTATTTTTATGATGCTGTCTAGCTTCGTCACATCTAAAATAATCCCACCTTCTAAAGGTATCGCTTGCCCATAATTCCCTGTTCCAGCTCCCCTAACTGTTATTGGAACGCGATTTTTTCCAGCAAACGCCACAACCATTTTTACTTCATCAATGGTTTCTGGTTGAACAGCACAGTCAGCTACCTTATCTTTCAGCTGTTTATATAGTACCGGAGAATACCAATAATAATCTTTTGATAATCGTTCTTTAACAGATTCTGAGATTAATACCTTTTCTTCACCTAATAAATCTATAAAATGTTTAATCCACATGTGATCTCCTCCTATTAATCCCTATTAAAACTTTAAATCTTGTGATACTTTTGCAGCGATATCACTAAATTCATAGGATGTTCTAAAATCTTCTTGCCGAGGAAATGAAAGTGGAACCTCTACAATTGATTCAATTTTCCCTGGACTAGGTGTCATAACTGCTATCTTTGTTGACAAATAAACTGCTTCAAACACATTATGAGTAATGAACAAAACGGTCATTTTTTCCGCTTCCCAGATTCTTAGGAGCTCTGATTGTAAATTTTGCCTTGTAATCTCATCTAGTGCACCAAACGGTTCATCCATTAAAAGTAATTTCGGTTTTGCAACAAGTGCCCGTGCAATGGATACACGCATTTTCATCCCGCCTGAAAGCTCTCGAGGCAGCGCCTTTGTATAATCTGACAATCCTACCATGTCAAGAACGTAATGGGCTTTTTTAATTTTTTCTTGTTTAGTAAAATGACGGAATTCTAAAGGAAGAATGACATTATCTAAAACAGAACGCCATGGCAGAAGAGTTGGTTCTTGAAAGACGAATGACACATCTGTGCTTTGTTGTTGAGCAAGCGTAGGTGTTGTACCTAGAATTTCTAGTTCTCCTGCAGAATGATTAATAATTCCAGATATCATATTAAAGATCGTAGATTTTCCACATCCAGAAGGTCCAACGAACGATATAAACTCTCCCTGATTGATGTCTAAGCTGACATTCTGAACAGCTGTTTTTCCATTAGGATACACTTTACTTACATTTTTCATATAAACGACTGGATGTACTAAAGCTTGCTGTTTCTCTTCAGATATAATTGGTATAGTTTGACTCAAATCTAATCGCCTCCTTTACTGTTTGACCATTTTGTTATTTATTTCATCTATATCAAAACGACGCATTTCTCTTAATGCTTCAGCAAGTGATTCAGAAACAAATCTATTAATTTCTATTCCTTTCTCTAATGTTGCTTTTTTAGCATCACCAGCTACACCTGAAGTAGAAATATCATTGATTACCCATGCAAAATAGCTAGTTCCTTTTAAATAAAGATGCTTAGTATTATCTGGTAAACTTATAAATTCAGTTGGACATTTTTCAGGATGAACCCAGTTGTTTTTATAATGAAGCACCATAGAGGTTTCTACGTCTCCCCCATGTATTCCATACTTTTGCTCTTGTTCAGTGATCAGTGAATTTGTTTTTGATGAGCCAGGATTTAATCGAAATACCATCATTCCTGTTTCGATTCTAATTTCTCTTGAAATCATATTTAATAAATCATGGTTGCCTCCATGCGTATTAAACAAGAGAAGTCTTTTAAATCCACTTACATGAACACTTTTTGCAATATCCATTACAACTGATTGTAACGTTGAGGCTGATAGGGTCATCGTACCCGGCATGCCAACGTGTTCGGTGCTTTTTCCATAAGGTAAAGGTGGTAAAATCCAAATATTCTCATTTTCATCAAGCAGTTCAAATGCCTGATTTAACAACCCTTCTCCAATTAAAGTATCAGTATAAATAGGTAAATGAGGACCATGCTGTTCAATCGCTCCAATGGGGAGAATAATTAATGCATCATCCTTTCTTAATTCTTTCACCTCTTCTGTAGTCAGACGAGGTAGAAATCTTTTTTCAAATGCAATACCCTTGTATCTTTCGTTTAGCATATCTATCAACCTTTCCTATTGGATTTTTTTACCGTAATGTTTTTACCACTCCAAACACCGTTAGATTATCTCACAACACTAATACTACCACTACATAAATTCACCTATCTAACGTTAAAAAATATAACACATGAACCAATTTTAATATAAAACATTTGAATAATCTTTGACACATTTGTAAAAAAAGATAAATACATTTGTTTAAATTAACTAAAAATTCAGAATTATTGTCATATTATCTAACATCCTTTGTTATCTAGTTTATACTTCCTGGAGAACTTGCCATTTATTTTGGGCCTACAAGCTGGCATTCAATGGTTCAATCAATGTCCCAAAATGACTTCTGGAATCGCTTATTTTCAATACGCATAAGTTAAACGTATGAGCAAATTTCTCGGAAGAAAACTCTGAAAGCATTGATGCCTTTACTTGTTCTGAACAGCAAAACTCTTTCTTCAAGGATAAATACTTGCATAGCTTATCTTTCAACTCATGAGAATAAGCAGCTGGTTGCCATTATTTTACTAATACATGTTCTTTTATCATTATGTTGTTCCCTCCAGACATAATATTATTATTTAAAAGTTATCAAATGTTATCTAATCAATTGTATATTTGTGCGAAAAGGAGTGTCTGCCACCTTAATTGACGCTGTTGGACAACCATCACAAGCGTCTAATAAATCCTCATATAAATCTTCATCTACAGCTACTATCCCTGTATTGTTATCAAGTATAACTTCAGCCAATCCTTCATCATCATAATCAAAAACATCAGGAGCAGCTGCGCCACATGCTCCACAAGCGATACAAGTTTCTTTATCAACAATCGTAAATTTAGCCATTTAATATATCTTATCCCCTTTCTACACTAAGCAAAAACAGACGTACTATGTAGCGGCTGTACTTTTGCTTTTGGATCCAAATAGGATTTTGCATTATTTACAGCCGTTGGTGCTTCTCCAAAGCCTGTTGCAATCAATTTTACTTTTCCATTAAATGTACAGACATCACCAGCAGCATAAACTCCTGGAATATTCGTTTCCATTCTTGAATTGACCAAAATGGAATTCCTATCAATCTCTAATCCCCAGTCTTTTATAGAGCCAAGTGAAGATACAAAACCATAATTAACAATCACATCATCCACTTCAATTTTTTCTGTCGTGCGCCCATTTACCTTTTCAAGGACTACAGCGTTAATTCGATTGTTATTTCCTATTATTTCTAGTGGTACATAGGGAGTTTTTATTGTAACGTTTGAATCCTGTAGTTGCTCAACACTATGTTCATGTGCTCGAAATTTTTCCCTTCGATGAACGAGAGTTACTTTTTCCGCGATTGATTCAAGCATCAGTGCCCAATCAACAGCAGAATCTCCTCCCCCACAAACAATAACTTTTTTGTTTCTAAATCTTTCCAAATCATTAATAAAATAATGAAGGTTTGTTCCTTCATATTCTTCGGCTCCCTCAAGCTCCATCTTTCTTGGTTGAAATGCACCATTTCCAGCAGTAATAATTATGGTTTTTGTTATATGTTCTTCTATATCGGTATTAAGTTTAATTAGACCATTTTCCTGAATCTCAAGATCTTTCGCGACTTGTTCTAAACAAATCGTTGGATTGAATTGTTTCGTTTGTTCTTTAAGTCTATTAACTAACTCTTGTGCTCTTATTTTTGGAAAACCAGCTACATCATATATATATTTTTCAGGATAAAGAGTTGAAAGCTGGCCCCCAAGCTGAGGTAAACTTTCGATAATTTTCACAGATGAATTTCGCATTCCTCCGTAGAAGGATGCAAAGAGCCCTGTTGGACCTCCGCCAATAATTGTAATGTCATATATCTTCGAATCTTTTTTCAATCTAAATCCTCCTATATACCAATTTTTATTATTAAAAATTTAGTTTATAAAAAGATACACCTTAACTTGTATATAGATCTCCAAGACCTATTTGTTTTAGAAGTTTCCTATAAGCAATAGATGTTTTATCTGCATTAATATGAGCCTCCATTTGAAGGTCCAATGGTAAATCTTCGGGCTTTTGATTTTCAACCATTTCTCTATCTTCCATAAAAATTTGAAGATTAAATGCATACACATCTTCAATTGGAGACTCCTTGTCAAAATTACGTGCAATTGGTGCAAATAATCTAGTTTCTCTAGCAGAGATTGGACTTGCTGCATTCATAATCCATAATTCTCCACCGTTCGGAAAGTAAACCTTTAAGGTAGCTGTAAAAGGAGGATATACATCAAAGACACGCAGCCATTCAAAACCTTCTGGATTGCGATGCTGAAACGCCTTTGGATAATTACATACCGAGCTTAAATATACCACATGCAAACCATACTCCTTAGGGTCAACTTGGTATCTTGGAACGATAGCATTATTACGATCTGCAAATGATTCTGTATGCACCCATGCAAAGTGAGCGACATCTAAAAATCCTTCCACTTGCCTTCCAGATGAACCATTAAAATCAAAAGATGGGCAGACAATCTGTTGAAAACTTGAATCATCCCACGCAGAGAATGATGGAAGATTATTAATCTCTCCTGTAATTGAGGTCCAAACTAATCCGAAGTTTTCTACTACTGGATAAACCTTCATGCATAAACGTGGGGATATCTTTGCATCTGGATGAGCTGGAATAGCTGTACATTTCCCATCTGTTGTATACCGAAACCCATGATAAGGACAAACAATTTCTTCTCCTTCTACCCAACCCATACTAAGAGGAACGCCACGATGTACACAAAGGTCACGTGCAACAACAATTTTATTTTTGGTACGATAAGTCACCAAGTTTACATCAAGGAGCTTAACAGCTAATGGTTTATCGGTCACTTCCTCTGATCTGGCAATAGGGAACCAATATTTACTTAAAACATTCCAATCTTCCAATGTAAAGGTGCAGTCTCGAGGATACTCAGAGTTTTTTTTATTTTTTTGTATTGTTGTATTTTCTTTCATATCATTTCATCCTTCCTTCAGAAATTATTTATTTAGTTATTTTTCAGAATATCCCACTCTCTAAAGCATGATTTAAAGAAAAAGGCCGTGAAAACAAAGGATGAAGATTCATCTTTTGTTTTCACGGCTCTTTCCTTCCGTAAACAGAGGTTAAGCATCCGTAACTTTATTTTAATGATTGAAGAAAAAACATATTAATGTGTTTTCTTCAATTCTTCTATTTATCTAATTATCGAATTCTCAAAACAAATAACCGTACACGCTGTTCCCTGAACTGGATCGTAATCTCTAAAAACAGAACTTATATTTACATTTAATGATTTTTCTAATCTCTCTTTTAACAGCTTTTTATACCTTGATGATAAAGCGGAATCTAGTGAAAAGACGAGTTCACTATATTCATCTTTTAGTGCATCCAATGCAGGTATACGCTTTGAGCTTGCAATGATAAATGCTTTATTATCAATAATATCAATCTTTTGATCATGTACACCTATATTAAAGATTTCTTTGCTAATCTCATTATAAAGGGCAGCTAATTGTTTTTTTGTAATATCCCCCATATGTGTTCACCTTTCACCAATTAAATAAGTTATTATTATAGTAATCTTTAAAAATAAAAACATCTATTTATTTGTAATATTTTCTAACATAGTATTTTTTTGGTTCAATAAAAGTTTATTAGTACTAATAATTTATAGATTGTTATTTTAAATGACCAAAAAATAATGTCTATTAAGATATCATGTTTCATGATTGTATAGTCTACCAGTAAAATGATTACGTATAGTCACTTCTTAATAACTCAAACTTCGCACCTAAATAAATAGGTTCGGTAGTTTATTCTGTATGGTTCTTCTATATTTCAATATGATCCTTGACAATATGCTTTATGAATACAAAAAACACCTCATTCTTTGGTATAGTGGATTTGTCTAGAATACACTACCAAACAGAAGAGGTGCCTCCTATATGATAGAGCATAATGACCAAAACAATCAACTATCAAATGACAGTTTTCATTGAGTTAGAGATTTTCAAACATCTTCGTAAGGCTGGAATTACTAAAAAGTTTGGTTTCAGAGCTTCCTCATTGTTCCAACTTGTTTTTTGTTTAATCTTTCACCACAAGAGTTGGTTTACCCTTCTTCAATCAAAGAAGGGAGATCGTTACCCGGCTAAAGACGCTGTTTATCGCTTCATGAATCATTCTAAGTTTGCATGGCGTCGTTTTTTAACTTTTTTAGGTGCCTATACGATCAAAAAAGTCACAGAGCTTACAGATACAAAACGTCCAAAAGTATTGATTATAGACGACTCCATGTATGATCGTAATCGTAGTAAAAAGGTTGAGCTTCTAGCACGTTGTATGGATCATTCTTCTTTGAATAAGTGTTTCTATAAAGGTTTTCGCATGCTAACTCTTGGATGGTCAGATGGCTTTACTTTTATGCCACTTGATTTTACTTTACTAAGCTCAAAGAACGCACAAATCAATGGGATTTCCGAGAACATTGACAAACGAAGTTCAGGATATAAACGTCGTGTAGAAGCATTAGAAACAGCTCCTTCAATCATCCCAAGCATGATTGAAAGGTCACTACAAGCAGGTGTTTCAGCTGATTATGTGTTAATGGATACTTGGTTTACACAACAACCCCTTATTGAATCCATCGTTGAAATTGGTCTTGACGTGATTGGTATGGTCAAGGCAACGAATCAACGCTATTTGGTAAACAATCAAAGGTTGTCATTAAAAGAATTGTATAAGGTAGCCATACCTATCTCAAACAAGAAAGGCATTTTGCGTTCTATTCATACTACGATGGCAAATGGCATTGTAGTAAAGGTAGTGTTTGTTCAAAACCGAAACAAAAAGAGCGAATGGCTTGCGATTCTTAGCACAGACTGTACGCTTTCTGAACAAGAAATTGTCCGAATCTATGGAATGCGTTGGGATATTGAAGTCTTCTTTAAGACGACCAAATCTCTACTACGCCTGCAAATAGAGTTTCAGGGTATGTCATATGATTTACTTGTAAGCCACACAACCATTGTGTTTTCCAGATACATCGTCTTGTCGTGGCAAAATCGCTGCAACACGGATCATCGTACACTAGGTGGACTCTTCTATGAACTTTGTGATGAAGTAAATGAACTTGATTGGGCTGTCGCTTTACAGCAATTAATCGAGCTTCTTGAAGATACCCTTAAACAGTCAAATAAGAAAATCCAAAAACTAATCAAAAGTCAACTTCAACAATGGGTTGATGGTCTGCCTAACTATATCAAGGCTTATTTGACGATTTCAGTCTGCGAAGTTTGAGTTAATATTTAATTAAGCTTATAAAAATTTTTTTATTAATACAAAAAAACTGTAAATAATTAGAATCCAAACCTACAAATTCAACTTCATCATAATTATAAAAGTTTTCAGGATCTTTTTACTTTTATCTAGGAAAAGTTGATCTGCTACTGCAGTTACTAGCTTATCATTAATTAGTACTTCATTATGTTAAAAATAGGAAATAATGGCGCATTTATCTGCATCTGACAAAGTAAGAAAACGATCTATTAACCCTGATTTCTCCAAATAACGGATTGGATTAATACGTGGTAACTTTTTACGATGTACAAAAACATTAGCCTCATCAACATCTACTTCTTATGTAAAAATTGGGATTATCCAATGCTGAGGACCTCCACCCAAAAAGCAACATTATTTCCTTTAAGTCTTTCAAAATCAATAATTTCAGAGGTATGTGCATATAAATAATGCGGTACCTTTTCTTTAATCAGAGATGGCACACCATTCATAAATCCCCCTAAAATACGCTAGTTTTACAGTGTTAATACAGTTAAATTATCTCATATTTAGCGTATTTTAGAGGGAAATAAATTTGAATTTATCTCGAAGAATTTTTACTCCTCAGAGCTGTACAAATTTGGAAAAGTGGAGAAAAAACATCTTTTTAATAGCTAAACTATAAAGATAAACGGTTGATTTACCTCCCTCTCTACTTACTAAAAGGTGTATTTGCTACCTTAATCGACTCTGTAGGACAACCATCCTGCGCATCAATTAAATCTTCATATAATTCCTCGGCTATTACTGTTATCCCCAAATTATCATCTAATATTGCTTCAGCTGTGCCCTCCTCGTCATAATCAAAAATATCTGGCGCCGTTGCTCCACAAGCTCCACAGGCTATACAAGTATCTTTATCTACTATTGTATATGTTGGCATTACTTTAACTCCTTTCTAATAAGTAGAATAATATGTTTTACCCGGAGTTTCACACCTATTTCCCAATCAAAAAACGATCTTTAAATAGATATGCGATGATCTTGTTTAATCAATATAAAACCATCAAGTTGTTCCAATTGTTACACCTAATTCTTTTAACCATCTTCGATACGCAACAGAAAGGACATCTGCTTTATGGTTCAGTTCAGCTTGTAAATCAAGTGGTAATAATTCTGGCTTTTGCGTTTCGATAATCCATGCATCTTGTTCAAATACAGTGTCTTGGAACTTAATAAATTGTTCATCAGGTACATCAAAACCATAGTTACGTGAAACAACCATATATACTGTACATTCTTTTTCACTTTTTGGCATCACTGTTAGTAAGATGAATAATGTTTGACCTGTATCAGCATCTTTTTTTGATAATCGAGCGGCTAAAGGACGGAATACTTCTTTTACATAAACATATGTTGTTCCATCTTTTGCATCAGAGCCAGAGTGGGCAACTGGTTGAAAAATTGGTACTTCTTCTGTATAGATCCGATCTTTTTCTTTTTTTACTTTAAAATCCGGTAGCTTTGAATAATCTGGATGCCCAAGCAATCCTCCATGAACATACATTAAATGTGCGAAGTCTGTAAAATTTTCTATCACTCGTGTTCCAGCCGCTTTTACTTCATATGGTCCACACACTAATGGTCTTTTCGCTTCATCCTCAAACTCCTCAAGATATGGTAAATCGCTCGTGGGTGTGCCGATGCATACCCACACAATTCCGTACTTTTCAATACAGTGATAAACTTCTGCTTTTGCACGTTCTGGAATTTTTGTTCCTTTATCTTGAGCAGGAATACAAACACATTTTCCACCTTCATTGTATTTCCATCCATGGTATGGACAAACAATTCGATCATTTTCAATATATCCTTCAGATAGCATGGCCCCTCTATGAATACATAGGTCGCGAAATGCATGCACTCCATTTTTAGTTCGAAAAATGGCAATTCGTTCTCCCATTAAAATAATACCAACAGGTTTATCCTTTAATTCACTAGCCTTGTATACCGGATGCCATTCATTTTCTAGAACCACGTCTTTTAATCTACCTTCTAATAATATACTCATAAATACCAGCTCCTTTATTGGTTTATAGTCTCTTTCACTCTAGTCATTTTTCACGACAATTTTTCCACTCTTTAGATCTTCTACAACTTGATTTATTTGATCTTTAATTTCATCTGAAAGTTTATCTTCAAAAGAATGATATGGACTTAAATATACTGCACCATCTTTTGCTCCAAGTGACAGAGCTTCCGCCTTCATTTCTTCATTTTGAATTTTTTCAACAACAACTGTCATTGCTCTTGGGTAATCCTTAATAACACTCGTAACAACGGTGTCTGGTCCATTTGGATTTTGGTCTTGGTTTGATCCGATAGCCAAAACACCTTTTTCTTTTGCCGCCTCAATCCCACCTAGGCCAGCTTGGTTTGCATTGGTCATAACAACACTTGCACCCTTTTCAATAAAAGATATGGCTGTTTCTTTCGCTTTTGCAACGTCATCACTTGAGCCAGTCATAGTCGTTAACAATTCAATTGAAGGTTTTGTTGCTTTTGCACCTTCTTCAAATCCTTTTACTGAATTTAAAATTGGTGGAATTTCTTGACCTCCTATCGCAGCAACCGTATTGGTTTCTGCTACTAAAGCTGCTACAGTTCCCATTAGATATCCCTGTTCCTTGTCATTTACGCTAATGGATGCAACGTTTGGAGATTGACTTACAGATGCACTTGTCACAAGAAACCAAGTGTCAGGATAGTCTTTTCCAACTTTCATCATCGTATCGGCAAATTCAAAGCCATGACCAATAATAACGTCATATCCATCCTTTGCATAACCAGTAATAAACTCTTCCATGTCTGATTGACCGATTTTCTCTGAATACGTTGTCTCAGCTCCTAACTCTTCCTTAATCATTTCTAACCCTTGATAGGCCGTAGCATTCCAACCGTTGTCGTTTATTGGACCAGGAGTCAACAAAGCAACCTTTAACGTTGAAGAATCTCCCTTACCATCAGAATTTGTAGTTTCATTAGAACCACACCCAGCTATCAACATCATTAAACAAACCATAACCATTGAAATGATAAACCCTTTGTTTTTCCTCAATTCTCATCCCTCTTTCTCCCAAATATTTATATCACTTCTGTTGAAGGTGATTTTACTCCCGCCATTAATAAACTCAAATGATCAAGATTAATGGTTTCCCTTGTAAAAATGCCCAAAATTTGTCCCTCATACATTACAGCAATCCGATCTGAAAGGAGCAAAATTTCCTCTAATTCAGTAGAGATAAGTAAAATTCCACAGCCTTTATCTCTCTCATCAAGGAGTCGTTGATGTACATATTCAGATGCGCCAACATCCATTCCACGTGTTGGCTGCATGGCCACTAATACTTTTGGATTCAACATTAATTCTCTTGCAAAAATAACCTTTTGTTGATTCCCTCCTGAAAGTTGACTCACCGGATGAATTGGGGACTGTGCTTTAATCTTAAATTGCTGAATAAGATTAACTGCATTTTGTTTTATTGTTCGCTTACTTAATATTCCGCCCCTACTGAATGGAAGAGTGTTGTAGGATTTAGCAATAAAATTTTCTTCAACTGACATTGACAAAATAAGTCCCTCTTGATGGCGATCTTCAGGGATGTAACCTACCCCTAAATTTGTCAACTTTCTTGGATTCGGCTTAATTAATTCATCTCCATTAATGTGGATCGAGCCGCTTCGTTTATCTCTTAACCCAAAGATCACTTCACTTAATTCACGTTGACCATTTCCATCTACTCCTGCTATTCCTACTATTTCACCTTCGTGGACTTGCAAAGAAACATTTTGAATAACATCTTTTTGGTCTTCTGTAGCTGTAACACCTTTAATGTCTAACACAATTTTTTCTAGAATAGTAGACGTATGACGATCCGGCGAATGCAGCTCCCTGCCGACCATCATTTGGGCCAATTTTTTAGGATTTGTATCCTTCATTGAAAGCGTTGCAATATGCATTCCCATTCTAAGTACTGAAACTCGGTCACATATCGATTCAATTTCCTGAAGCTTGTGAGAGATAAAAATAATGGTCTTTCCTTGCTTTTTTAATGATCGAAGGACTTCAAATAATTCTTGGACTTCATGAGGAGTCAGTACAGCTGTTGGTTCATCCATAATGATAAATTCTGCTCCTCTATATAATGTTTTAAGGATTTCAACACGTTGTTGTTCTCCAATTGAAAGTTCATTTACTTTTTTAGTAGGATCAACATCTAAGCCATATTCCTTAGAGATCGTTCGAATATCGTCACAAGCTTTTTGGTGATCATAAAGAGGGCCCTTTGATTGCTTAAGCCCAAGCATGACATTTTCAGCAACTGTAAATGCAGGTATCAACATAAAATGCTGATGTACCATTCCAATTCCTAATTCCATTGCTTTCTTAGGTGATTGAATCTTAACAGAATCTCCTTTATAAATAATTTCACCTTCATCAGGAGTAAGCAGCCCTGAAAGCATATTCATTAAAGTACTTTTACCTGCACCATTTTCACCTAGAATTGCATGTATTTCACCATTATTAACGGTAAGGTTTATGTTTTGATTCGCTACAAATTGTCCAAATCTCTTAACAAGCCCCTTTGTTTCTAATATTGTGTTCATAGCAACCACCTCCTTTCACTTTTAACTTCGATTCGCAAGGCTCTTATACGGGATTCCAGTATCCCCAGGCTGACTTGTTTTTCTAGAAAACCAAGCTAGTGTAATCATCGTCAATAGGTATGGAAACATCAGCATAAACTGATATGGAATTCCTATACCGAATGATTGAAGTCGTAGTTGTAAAGCATCAGCTCCTCCAAATAAAAGTGCTCCTCCCATCGTTCCTGTTGGTGTCCAACGACCAAATATTACTGCTGATAATGCGATGAATCCGCGTCCTGCAACAACATTCTCCGTAAATTGATTAAGAATTCCCAAAGTAAGTGAACAGCCTGCAAGTCCTGAAAACATCCCACCGATTACACAACATGAATAACGAATTCGATGAACTTTAATTCCTACCGTTTCTGCTGCAAGTGGTTTTTCACCAACAGATCGGACCTTTAATCCCCAATTAGTTTTCGTAAACAAAAATGCAGTAACTGGAATCATGATAAATGCAAAATATATCAAAACATTCTGACTAAAGATGATAGAACCTATCACTGGAATTTGTTGAAGAAAGTCAATCTCCAAATCTGGTATTTTATCAACCATTACAGCTTCCGTTCCCATTCCTAATAACTTTCTTCCAAAAACAGTGGTTACTCCAAGTCCCAATAGATTAAAAGCAGTACCTATTACTACCTGATCTGCCCCTGTTGTTACGACTAGGAAAGCAAATATGAGACCTATCGCTCCACCGATTACAATCGCAGTCAGCATTCCCATTATTGAACTTGAAAAAATATCAGCCCCAACTACTCCAACAAGTGCACCTATTAAGACCATCCCTTCCATCCCTATATTCAGTACCCCACTTTTAGACATGAATAAGATACCTATAGCAGCTAATATAATTGGAACTGATAATCTGACAGTAGCTTCCGCAAAACTAACCAAGACGTCTAGTGTCATCTTTTACACCCCCTATTGATTTTTCAGAAGGACGATTAACTATACCTATCAATCTATTAATTAAATTATTCTTATAATGGCAAAACCAATATCGATTACACAAAACTAGAATGATAATAATCGCCTGAATAATATAAACAAAAGAAGTAGATGTACCGGTTAATCTTTGCATTGAATTTGCACCGCTTCTTAATCCTCCAAATAAAATGGAAGAAGCAATGTTTCCAATTGGATGAGCTCCTCCCACTAGAGCAACAGCGATACCGTCATACCCAAAACCAGGAGAAAAATTTTGAAGTAATCGCTGTTGAACACCTGCTATTTCAACAATTCCCCCAAGGCCAGCCATAGCTCCACTTACCATCATCACTAACAAATAGTTTCGATCAACAGGAATTCCCATTATTTTTGGTGCACGTTGACTTAATCCAGCTGAACGAATTTCATATCCCCAAGAGGTATGGTTAAGAATCCAATAGAGAACAATGGCACAGCAGATAGCAATAAAGAAACCATAATGTAATCTAGAATCTAGAATTCTTGGAATAATAGCACTATCAGGAAAGCTCGCTGTTTGTGGCAAATTTCCCCCAGCTTCTTTCAAAGGACCAGTCACCATGTAACTAACAAGGTATATCCCTACATAATTCAACATGATTGTACTAATAATCTCGCTTGATCCTGTTTTTACCTTTAACCATCCTGCAACCCCAGCCCATAGCGCCCCACCGATCATGCCAAATACTAATGTTATTGGTAAATGTATAGCGAATGGAAGTGGATGGAAAAGTAGAGCCACCATGGCACCTGTTAAAGCACCAACATAAATTTGTCCTTCAGCCCCGATATTAAATAGGCCACTCCTGTATGCAAATGTATAAGCTAAACCAGCAAATAACAATGGCGTTGCTTTTATTAAAGTTTCCTTAAAACTATCCATGTTTCCTACTGCTCCATTCCAAATGACACCGTAAGCTTCAATTGGATTTACATCAACAAGGGACATGACTAAGCCACCTACTAGAAAGGCTACTAAAATTGCACCCAAGTAAAAGAACGCCTCAATTGTCCATTTAATTAAGTTCGCTTTATTTACCTTTCGAGTTAATCCAACTCTCATGTCATCACTCCTTTCCATTTATTCGATTACAGAAAAGATAGGATATGTTTTTGATAATCGAGATCGTAATGCATCCACTCTCTTTTGAGCTCTTTGGATCACATCTTGTTCATCTACAAACACACATGATCCTTTTTCAATAACAATTTTTCCGTTAACGATTACCGTGTCTACATCATTTCCATTCGCATTATAAACTAGAGCGGACGAACACCGATGTACTGGACTTATGTGAGATTTTAATAAATCTACTATTACAACATCTGCCTTCTTACCTGGCTCTAAACTCCCTAATTCATCTTCTCTTCCCATGGCTTTTGCTCCATTTATTGTCGCCATCTTCAAAACGTCCATTGGTGGTAAAAGCGTTGAATCTAAAGTATTTACTTTATGAAGACACGCAGTGATCTTTAATACTTCTAAATTATCCTGACAGTTATTGCTCCCAGGTCCATCGGTACCAAGTGCTACATTAATTCCTTTTTCCATCATTTCTGGGACACGTGCTACACCTGAAGCTAGATACATATTTGACACAGGACAATGGATGACAGAAGCTTGATTTCTAGCAATTAACTCTAACTCGTTATCATTTAGCCAAATTCCATGTACAACTTGTGTTTTTGGTCCAAGCATCCCTACTGCTTCTACTAATTCTAAATTTCTCAAACCATATCTAGACATTGTGTTATCAATTTGATCTCTTGTTTCCGCAACATGAATATGAGTGATTAAATTTCGATCTAGGCTATATTTAGCTGCTTTTTCAAGAAACTCTCTAGAACATCCATATAAATTCAAAGGTCCCATTCCAATTTGAATTCTTCCAGATGCTGCTCCTCCCCACTTATCGAGCAATTGCTCTGTTCGGGAAAATATTTCATCTTGTGTTTCGCTTAATCGAGGTTCATAACTTAAATCCACTCCTCCCCTAGACATATGTCCTCTAATCCCCGACTCTTCCATTGCCCGAAGAACATTACCATCATTTTCTGGATATGTATGAACATAGTGATGATCGTTAATATAAGTTGCACCTGACTTTAAATTTTCAATACACCCTATTAATGCAGCTAAATAATAATCCTCAGGTTCCATTGCAATCGATAAAGGCCAAATCACATTTCTAAGCCATTCAGCTAATGGCATGTCATCAGATACACCTCTCATAAATGTTTGGAAAAGATGAGTATGTCCGTTGATAAGTCCGGGAAGTACAACTTTTCCTTTTGCTTCAATTACGGTACTGGCTTCTCTTTCTAAGAAATCTTTACTGCCATCCTTTGGCCAATTTCCTAATTCTTGAATTCTATCTTGTTTGATGTAAACATAACCATCTCGATATACTGTGTTATCTGAATCTATTGGTATTACAGTCGCGTTCCTAATAAGTATGCTAGACACTCTATCACCTCAAAAAATTGTGGTCATTTCTGTTGGTTTGATTTTATGAGACTAACACAACCCTTGTAAATTAGAATGTAATATACTCTGACAGAGTTTTTTAAATATGTAAATCAAATAACAGAATTTTAGTAACGATCGTAAACGTATTTTACAAAAATTGATTTACATTTTAAAAATTTAATGACAAAATAGTTGTAGAGGTGATTATAAATGATTTCCGTCCCAAACCTTGATGAAATAGATCAAGTAATAATTCGTCAGCTACTAATGAATAGTAGAATTTCCTATGCTAAATTAGGCAAAATGCACAATCTCTCAAGAGCAGCTATTCAAAAAAGAGTGGAACTACTAATAAATAATGGAATCATTGAAGAATTTACAATCAGAGTAAATACAACGAAATTAGGAAAGTTAACATCTGGTTTTTTTGAGGTTGAAGTTGAACCTAGATACATTGAAGAAGTAGGCAATAAGTTAGCAGAAGAAGATTGTGTTATTAGCATATATCAAATGACCGGCCCTAGCTCACTTCACATGCATGCTTTATTAAAAGATGAGGACCAACTTGAGGAATTTCTTTATAAAAGTATTTACCCATTAACAGGGGTCATTCGTGTACAAACACATACAGTCATTAAACGATTTAAGCAAGGTACTGGATTAGAAATATAAAACTTAACCACAAAGCATTGAATATTTGATTAATGATTCACAGCATATAAATATTTATTCTTAACAAAAGTTAAAGCAGCATACTATTGTACGCTGCTTCAAAACATAAATTCTTTAACCTACACCTACCTCACATCAAAAGATCCATCCATATTTTTATAGATGTACCTAAGATTAATAAAGCGAAAATCCATTGAAGTATTTTCGTATTCATCTTTTGTCCGGCTTTTGCTCCTAATGGTGAAGCTAGTAGTCTAGCAATAACAATAATAAACGCTGGCATAAATTCAACCTGCCCTGTTGTAAGCTTCCCCACCGTTGTTCCAATTGATGAGATGAAGGTAATCGCTAAGGAGGAGGCGATTGTGACTCTTGTCGGGAGTTTTAATACCACTAACATAATCAGTACTAATAAGAATGCACCAGCAGCACCGACAACTCCTGTACCTATTCCTACAATGAACGCAAGAAGAGCGGCAAGCCATTTATTAAACTGAATGGTGTCAGGAGGAAGATCATCCCTGCCCGGTTTTGGAAGAAACATCATCACAACTGCTAATAAAGCTAAGATCCCATAAATGAAATTAATAGAACCTTCTGTCATAAATGTTGAACTATAACTTCCAATCAAGCTACCTATTAAAATACTATCACCCATAAAACTAATTAACGTTTTATTTAGGTAACCTCCTTTTCGGTAGGCTCAGACTCCGCCAATAGTGGCAAAAAATACTTGAACAGCACTTATGCCTGATACTCATGAGCACTAAATGCCGTTTTACCTACCATAGGGGGAATATAAAGAAGCATAGGGTATTTTATGATGGAACCACCAATCCCAACCATTCCGAAAATATAAGAACCAATAAATCCAATTAAAAAAATGGCTCAACACCAAAGTCTGTTCTTGACACATAAAAAAGCATAAAAAAACATCTGTATCCGTTAAAGTTGAAAGTACCACCAAACAACCGAACGAGGTATACAGATGCACTCTCATTTTAACAGTATTTTACTTGATTTAAAAGAACTAACTATTTTCCAAGTTGAAAAGACAGATGAGGACTTTTTTATTCATGTGAAACCAACAGCCTACACACAACCTTGTCCAGCTTGTCATTCCAACCAAGTTATTCGCCGGGGTGTAGCGTATCAACGTAAAGTATGTCATCTCCCTACCTTTGGTCGGCGTGTTTTTCTCATTCTTCCAGCGATTCGCATGACGTGTACCCATTGTGAAGCCTCTTTTGTCTGGCAATACGAATGTGTAGCACCCGGTAAACGCTATACCAGATCTTTTGAAGCATCCCTTCCCAACCAAGTGGTGGGCAACCGTGACTCATGCAGCTAAACAAACCGAAACACCTGCCACGACGGTGGAGCGTGTGTTCAAAAAATGGAATTCGATAAGTGGAGAATTAATTGATGAAGAAATACATGCAGCAAATGATTTGGGCATACGTTTTTTCCCTACGCGAGGATCGATGAGTCTTGGTAGATCAAAAGGCGGTTTGCCACCAGATGAAGTGGTTCAGGATGAGGAAACAATATTAAGAGATACTAGAAGAGTTATTGAGACCTATCATGATTCGAGTAAATTTTCAATGTTACGTGTTGGAGTTGCTCCTTGCTCACCATTCTCAGTTAGTAAAGACTTATTAAAGGAATCAGCAGCTCTCGCAAGAAGCTACGGTGTAAGGTTACATACGCATTTAGCGGAAACTATGGATGAAGATCAATTTTGTATAGAAAAATTAGGGCTACGACCGTTAGAATTGATGGAGGAAACTGGATGGGTAGGAAATGATGTTTGGTATGCACACGGCATTTGGTTTAATAATCATGAGATTATAAAAATTGGTCAATGTGGATGTGGAATAGCTCACTGTCCAAGTAGTAACATGAAGTTATCGTCAGGAACATTTCCAATTGAGAAGATGTTAAAAGCAGGTGTCAAAGTGGGGTTAGGAGTTGACGGTTCCGCTTCAAATGATGCCTCTAGTATTCTTTTAGAATTAAAGGTAATGAACTTACTTCATAAACTACAACATGGATCGACTGTTTTAAGTGCAGAGGATTGTTTGTATGTGGCAACACGAGGCTCATCTCGGATCCTAGGCTGGGAAGACGGAATCGGCTCATTAGAAGTTGGGAAAGCAGCGGACTTATTTATGATTGATACTAATCGATTGGAATTTGCAGGTGCTTTATTTGATGATATTTCTTTACCTATATTAACTGGAACTTCACAAGTTGATACTACCATTGTCGGGGGAAAAGTAGTAGTTAAAGAAGGAAGGCTTGTAAATATTAATGAAGAACAATTGGCTATTAAAGCTCAGGTAGCAGCAACGAGAATGCTAGAGGTTGCTGAAAAACATACAAAAATAAACTATAGAAAAAGTCAACCTAGAAAATCATTAATAAAAGTTTGAAAACACATGTTGCATATATATGGTAGACTTAGGTAATGTCATATTTTTTGCGATATTCACCTATATACCTAAAAGAATAAGAAGAATCAATGTAAAAAAATTTTATCAAATGTTCGAATAATATGAAATTTAGAGAAGACTTCCCTACTTAGTAGAGTAGAAAACAGGAATTAAACATTGCCTTCTTGTCCTCGGGTTTCAGGATGTTCCACCTTACTAAGCCAGACAGGAGGGCAATTTCTTTCCTGCTTCCCCTCATCAATTCCGTACGTGAGGTTTTCCCTCCTACGGCTTTCCGATGTTCTTCTTTCTTTGGCTTTACGTACTTTCCTTACGTAGCTAATTTCACGAGTTTGTGTTGGGTCATTTTAATAACTTGACCCATTTTACTATGCTTGTGTCGCTTATTTCGTTTCTTGTTCCAAAACAATGTTAATCTTTCGATTACATACCAATCAATTCGGTTAAGCCATCTTTTGGCGATTGGTGAAATGAGATAGTAGTTCTTAAATCCTTGGAGTTTCCTATTTAATCCCTTTATCATTTCAGTTATATCTAGATAAAGTTTATTTCTTTTCTCCGTAAAATCTTTAATTTTATATCTCATATTCTTCATTGCTTTCTTTGTTGGAATATGTGACATGACATAGATTTTAGAGCCACCTTTATTCATCACAGGAAATTTTCTATGATGGAGAAGTACCAGCGAAGCTGTCACCACCCGAAATAAAGATACACTTCCTATAACTATTTATTCCAAAAGGGTCTGAAGTGTTGTTACAAGAAAGTTTTGTGATAGTATTTTGTTACAACTGGTTACCTAATTCCCTTGTAAATCAAGCATTTGACGTATACTAAATTGCTTATTGCTGTTTATAGCAGCTTCGCTGGTATTAGGCCTATTTGGGTACTTAGAAGATAGTAAGTTGTTTGTAAATATTTTTTTAGGAAAGATTTCCTCACCTTTTTTTAAATAAAGTTCAGATATTTCTGTTGCACGAATTCCAGCAGCAAGCCCTAAAGCTATAATCCCACCTGTTGAGTAGAAATCAATTCTAACATTCTATAAAACTGGGCAAAGTATCCCTTTAGCTATTCTTATATACGCCCCTATGCTTGTAAGGTACTCTTTTTCATCCATTCACCAACAAATTCAGCTTCATTATAAGTATAGAAGTTTTTTAGAATTTCTTTATGATCATCAAGGAAAAGCTGGTCCGCTACAGCTGACACAAGCTTAGGTATTCCAAATCTCATTCCTGAAAGTGCTGAGGCAGTGATACCACAACTAATTAAAGCCGAATAATTAAATGCAAAGATTCCATGTACGTGCTTTTTAGCCTCTTCATTGCGGCCTGTAAAAGCAAAGCCAGGGCTAAGGTAAGGGTGCGCATCAAGCACAGGACTCGATACCTCAGCTGATGCCTTATAACGGTCGCCCCAGCGAGCAATATGAATTTCGACAAGATTTAATTCAGGACGTAAGGCTGGATCGGTGACAAGACCAGTACTAATAATTAAGAAATCAAAAGTAAAATTACCCTGTGGGGTGGTCACCACCGCACCCCCATTTTTATCCTCAACATCCAGCCATGGTGCACCTAAGTGCAGATTAAAGCCAGGCCACGAAGCTGCACGTTTAAAGGTATCATTTGTCGGCGGCTGATTATGCTTAAAAAAATGGGCGATAACGGCATATTTATCAGCATCAGATAGAACATGGAAACGTTCAATTAAGCCTAACCCTTCCATCTGACGGATTGGGTTGATTCTCGGCATTTCCTTACGGCGGACAAATACATGAGCCTCAGCTACACCTTCTGATAAAGCGAAATTAGCATTATCAAAAGCCGAAGCCCCTCCGCCTAAAATAGCAACCCTTTTGCCCTTAAGTGCCTCAAAATCGATCGCTTCAGAGGTATGAGCATAGAGATTACGAGGTAATCTTTTGGAAATCATAGATGGCACATGCCATTCTCCGCCGCCCTGAATACCAGTTGCCAAAATTACCTTGCGTGCCAATATTGAATTCGAAGGTGCTCCCACTCCTTCAAGATGCAAACGGTGAATCCCTTCTTCCATAGGCTCAACAAGTTTCAGCTTCACCTCGTTAACGACAGGCAAGTTTAGAACCTTCCTATACCATCGTAGATAGTTCATCCAATCGCTCCGTGAAATCTTATCTACAGCCTCCCAGCCTTTTCGTCCGAACTGTGCTTCCCACCAGGAACGGAAAGTCAGAGAAGGAACCCCAAGGTCAATGGAGGTTAAGTGCTTAGGCGTACGTAATGTCACCATACGGGCATAGGTTATCCACGGTCCTTCGTAACCTTCGCGGTTTTCGTCAATGATAAGAATATTTGATATTCGCTCACGTAAAAGACCAAAGGCTGTACCTAAACCACATTGGCCGCCACCGATGATCACTGCATCATAGACATGACCTTCAGGATGGTGGGTTGGAAGTACCAAGTCCTCTCCACCTATTACAAGATAAGAAAGATCTTTTTTTACTTGTTCATTTAAAGCTTCTAAGCTCATGATTCTTCATTCCTCTCGAACATATTACTTGTTGCCAACCAAACCAGTCATTCGAATGTTAACTTCCCCTATAGACCTGATAACCCCAAGGTGAAACGAGCAACGGAACATGATAGTGTGACGTCGAGTTATTAATACCGATTCGTACTGATACCTTATCAAGAAAAGCAGGATCTGATAGTTGCAGTCCCTTTTTCCTGAAATAATCTCCAATATAAAACAGTAGTTCATATTCTCCTGACTGAATGTCATTCAATGTAAGCAGGGGATCATCTAATCGGCCATCCAAATTAGTTATTGCTTTGTTTAACAAACGTCTTGCCGAACCTTCCCAACGATAGAGCTCGATATCTACCTCTGAAGCAGGGTGGCCATGTGTTAAATCTAATATATGTATAGTAAGTCCCTTCATCTGATCAACATCCTCTATTAAATAATTTGATCTTCTATTCTAAACCTTACAATTCGGTAAATTTCTGATAATGCTTGGTTAAATTCTTGTTCTTTTGAATTTTTCAATCGGTCCTTCACTGCTTGAAGAATTTCATTTTTATTTTTTCCGCGAACAGCTAAAATAAAGGGAAAACCAAATCGATGAACATACTCCTTATTCATATCCAACATAAGCTCATATTCTGCAACTGATAGCTGACTCAATCCAGCATTTTTTTGTTCATTCTGAGAAAAAGAACTTACCGGTTTTCTTGTCCCTAAATGGGAATGGGCCTGAATTAAGTTCAGCTTTTCTTTCTCACTTGCTGTTTGGACAACAGTAACCATCCGCTCATAAAGAGACTCACTGGAACTAAAAGGACGAAACTCCCCTACCCTTTCGACTACCCAAGGAGAGTGTTCAAATATGTCCTTTAACTTCTCAACAAAATCAGGCAATGGAATTTTATTTAAATCATTCATAGTAATCATGTATCTTAACTCCTTTAACTTTTTTCATTACACATGTACTTCGCTAGCTTCTTCATGCTGGAGAGATGCTGGAGCTGGAGCTAGAACCGAACGGAAATTAAAAAATAGATTCATAAAGATAGCTGTTAAGCTTCCTGTAATCACTCCATCGCTAACGATAATTCTAAGAGCTGAAGGCAATTGGCTAAATAACTCTGGTACAACGGTAGCCCCTAATCCTAACGAAATCGAGCAAGCAACAATGAGTGCATTATGTTGGTCGTTGAAATCCACTGAACTTAGCATTTTTATTCCTGAAGACACAACCATTCCAAACAATATAACCGTAGCACCGCCAAGCACGGGAGCAGGAATAACCGTAGCAAGGGCCGCAATTTTAGGAACTAAACCAAGAAAAACGAGGATACTACCCGCTGCAACGACAACTTTTGTTGATTTATTTTGCGAGAGTTGGACAAGTCCTACATTTTGCGCAAAGGTGTTGTAGGGAAAAGCATTAAAAATTCCTCCTAAGGTAATTGCCAGGCCTTCTGCTCGATATCCTCGAGTAAGATCATCTTGTGTAACAGGACGACCACAAATTGTCCCTAGTGCAAAAAACACACCCGTTGATTCAACAATAATGACTAGTCCTATAATTAACATTGTCAGTATCGGACCGATCTCGAAAGATGGAACACCGAAATAGAACGGTTGTGGAATACGGAACCACGAAGCTTCAAAAACCTCATGAAAATTTACCTTCCCCATCATTGCTGCAAATGTTGTACCTGTAATAATACCTAAAAGCACTGAAATAGAACGGACATACCCTTTAAAAAATCGATTAATAATGAGAATAAAAGCAATGACACCCATGGACAACATCAAATTATCTAAGCTGCCGAAGTCTGGACTCCCTGCTCCGCCTGCCATATTTCTAATTCCCGATGGAATTAACGATAGTCCGATGATTACGACGACAGTCCCCGTGACAACAGGTGGAAAAAACTTTACGAGTTTTCCAAGATATCGAGCAAACAAAAGGATGAAGAGCCCCACTACTATAATGGATCCGTAAATAGCAGAATGCCATATTGCGATCCAATAGCAATCATCGGTGTTAGGGCAACAAAGGAAGCACCTAAACAACAGGTAAACCAATACCAAAATATTTGTTTTTCCATGCTTGCAGTAATGTTGCAATACCGCAAGTTAATAAGTCAATAGCAACAAGGAAGGAATTGCTCCGGGGTAAGGTCTAATGCCCTCCCAACAAGCAATGGAACAAGAATCGCTCCAGCATACATAGCCATAACATGCTGAAAACCTAATGAGAATATCTTCGAATACATCTTTACTCCTCCTTAATTTTTTTATAAGGATTTGTTAAGGTTTAAGGTTGAAATTGTATAGATTTTGGTAAATTGTTCCATCCTAATCGTAAGAATATTTACGAAAGAGGTAAGGCAGATGACGACTTTAGCGAATATCCTAGCTGACGTTTCCGATTTAACAGACAAGGATAAAGAATATCTATTTGAATTTCTCAAACGTATTTTTACCCCTGAAGCTTCTCAACAAGGTAACTTAATTGGTGAGCTTAGAGAACGTAAATTTACTAGTGGTTATCATTGTCGACATTGCGGAAGTGTGTCTGTTGTTCGCTACGGTAAGCGTAATGGTCGTCAAAGATATAAATGTAAGGATTGCTTTAAAATCAGCAATGACCTAACGAATACTCCACTATATCGGTCCAAAAAAGCTAATAAGTGGATAACATTTATTGAATGTATGCTAAAGGGGCTATCTCTTCGCGAGTCTGCTAAAATTGTCGGTGTTCATTTCACGACTTGTTTCTACTGGCGGCACAAGATTCTATCTGCTTTGGCAAAGCAACATACACCTTCTTTTGAAGGTATAGTAGAAACCGATGAAACTTATTTTTTAGAGAGCCGCAAAGGAAGAAATGTAATCGCAGATAGAAAACCTCGAAAACGTGGCGGTTCTGCATCTAAACGAGGCATTTCCTCTGAACAAGTATGCGTACTAGTCGCAAGAGACCGTAATAAAACTACATTATCCAAAGTAGTTGGTATGGGACGGATACTCACTCAACAATTAGATGAAAATTTAACACCACTTCTACAAGGTGATGCTGTACTATGTTCGGATTCTCATCACTCTTACAAGTCATATTCCAAAATAAATGATGTCGAACATATCATCATTAACACTAGTAAAAAAGAGTATGTTAAACGTGGTATTTATCACTTGAATAACATTAACAACTACCATTCTCGACTAAAGAAATGGATAAGAAAGTTCAACGGTGTATCAACGAAATATTTACAACTATACTTGACCTGGATTCAGTTCCTTGAAAGCCGTGAAATGGAAGCAAATTTGAGCAAAATGAAACTGATGCTCTTTTTAGCCTGTGTATTAGGCACTTGGGAAACAGCAGACACCTTACGATTACGCACCGAAGCATTCTAAGCCCTGAATATACCTAGGTTTAAAAATGTAATTTTCAAAATCAACCTTTATCTATAACAAAGCCTTTTATAAAAAAAGCCGCAGAAATAGAAGGGGTGTCCTCCTATATCCACGGCTCCTAAATCACGTATAACGAAATTTAAGCTCCTGAATTTTTGAAACAAGTTCGTGAAGAAAAAATGATAAATCACAATTTCTCCAACGATAGTATTTATTAGATATCAATCGATTGCTCTATGTATATTACCGTACAAGCATGTTCACTTTCAGAATCGTAATCCTTAAATATTCTGATAACCTTTATTCCAAAATGCTTCTCAATGTTTTCTTTTAATCGACGTTTATATTCCACGGCTAAAACCAACGGATAAGGTTAACTCAGGATACCTTTCACTTAAAACTGAAATTAAAGGAGAACGCTTTGTTTGAGCAAAAATGACAATACGATCATCTTGGATATCAATCTTTTGCTTACTAACTCCCGTACTATAAATTTCTTGATTAACCTCATTATATAACTGTGACAGCTGCTTTTTATAAGAAGAATTCACACTGACTCACCTGCTACATCTAGTTCTTACATTTATCGTATAGAAAGTATTACCTGTTGTCACCGGTGATGTAAGAAAATATAACGAGGTATTTTTTTATTTACCTCTCAGTCTGTGGTAGTTCTCTTTCTAAGGAAGGATAATTGCCGGAACGATTCTGTGGTCATTGCCCCACCTGTTAGTGCAACGAAATTAACTGGTGCCATTCATGTGATGGGGATGCGATTTAATATAGTGAAAGACGTCTATCGGGTACGTATTGGTGAGAAGGAATTGAACACTTCTAACGCTTTTGAAGGGATTCACTTAATTGTAGTGGATGAAATCGATCGTCTGAAACTGCAACACTTAGAGCAACTTCGTGACACGATCAACATGACTTAGCCATGATATTCATCGGGATGCCAGGGATTGAAAAAAGGTTAGCACGTTATCACCAGCTTTACTCCCGCATTGGTTTTGCTTATGAATTTCAAAAACTCAGTAAAGACGAGATGCACCATATTTTAGAATATAAATGGAATGACTCCATTAAACGAGAGGACTTGTCCGATTACGAGGCGCTCACAAGCATCATGAAAGTCACAAACCGTAATTTTAGACTTATTCACCGTCTATTTACTCAATGAACATATCCTCGAAATCAATCACCTTACATCAATTACCACCGAAATAGTAGAGGCTGCACGAAATAGGTTTTGAAATCTTGCGAATAAGCGAGTATTCGTGAGAAAATCATATTAAACTGAGGGAGTTCAATAAGAAAAAGTTGCCTTTGATGGCAGCTCGATCTTCAACTAATGCCCCCGTTAGCCATCCATGTAGCGCAAGGTCGGCGCTACACCACAGAGAATGAAAATATATTGAACTGTCATGGCTTCTGAATGATTGATGACTTCAAAATGCTCTTTAAGTCGTTTTCCTCCAATGGTTAAACCATCTTCTAAAACAACTTTTGTTTCGATTAGGGACAAAGTATTGCCTTCAATTGCATTAGAATTATAAGTCCATTCAACACGAAAAACCTCATTAAGATTTTTTACAGCTTCTGGAGGAAGGGGTCTCAGTTGGTCTAATTCACTCTTTAATTTAGTAATATGATTAAATTTATTCATGAACACACACCTTCTTATACGGTAAATTTTCAATTAATAGGTAGTTTTTTCTATCTAAATTATACCCAAAAGTAAATTCATTTTTGTAGACTAAAATGGACGTTTAACCTGTTTTCGTACGTTTCTTTTCTAAATTTCCTATTTAAAAGGGGAGAGTATTTCTTGGCCCTTATGATTATCGGCTAGGCTTTTTGTATTAATTTAAAAATTCACTTCATCAATCTCATAATCATCACTATGATTGGATTCTCCAGTGATACAAGAAAAACAGCCATTCCAACCAACTATAGCTGTACCAATAGCCCATATCTGATTTTTACATATCCTACATGTTGTTCCGTTTTTCTTTTCCTTAACTGAATCATTTACGCTTTTTCTAAGTTCATTTACATTCACATCTTTGTTATTTTTTACATAACTTTTGATGAAATTTTCTAACGATATGGAAACCAAAAGTTTACCTCCAATTCCATATTAAAAAGTATTTCCTTAATTATACCAAACAAACATTCTGCACGTCTATACAAATGTTCGTTAAATCAGCATTTAACGTAGCTATTATTTGATGCAAAGAAGAGTAAACGATTATCAATTGATGACTTTAACAAAAATACTACTTGTGAAGCTTTAAGAAAAACCCCTCCTAAAATTATTATTTCTGCAACCGTATTAGAATCGAATAACGAAGAGGACTATTCTGATGATTTAGTGACGGTTTCCACATGGTTAACTAAAATTGAAAGCTAAAATCACCTACGAATTTCTTCTTCCTGAAAAAGAAATGGAAGAATATAAAACAGAGATTGATAGAATCAAAAGTGATGACATAAATGATTACTGGAATGAGATACAACATAGTTTTTTACGAAAATACGTTCATAAAATTTATGTGGGCCAACTTGAATATAAGAATTCAGTTGATGCTGAGAGTATGAAAAAGTTTGCTTTTCAGTTTTTAACAGCTATTAGAGATGTAGAACGTGATTTATACAGTGGAAGCAATGCTTTATTAAAAGAAATTATCGACTTTTTTATGGACTACGAAGCGATGCAATAGAAGAAAAGGAGAAAAATAAACTAAGATAAAGTTCCAAAAAAATAAAGTGGTAATCCTATCGTCCACTCTTGATCATTGACATTAAAGTCTAAACTAAAATGACATTAAACTATATACTCTGATGCCTTAATTACTGTAGTTTTTCCAGCATTATTATGTCCAATAATAACGTTGATACCTTCGTGAAAATTTATAGTTTTCTTTTCCTTAAATGATCGGAAATTCTCCAAACTTAAGTTAGATATATACATACTAACTACCTCCGGGTTCTTCTGTTATCTTTTAAACAAATAGTTAGAAATAAACTCTACTATATTCTATCATTTCGTCTTATTAACAAGACATTTTTTTACAATATAATTAAAATCGTTAACAAAAAACACCATTGCATTATGCAGCAGTGTTAAATTTTGTACCTTGATTTTTCTATCTTCCATTTCAATAGCATTTTATTGATATTAAATTTCACATATCCAAAAAAGGAAATGGAATTTGTCCCTTTTAGTTACTTATATATTCCGGAAGTTTATGAATATTCATTCCAGAGAATTATGACTGTATTCCGGAGGATTATGAAATGTTCAATTACATTATAGTTGGTAAAATTAGAATCACCAATACATATGTGTTTTAGGCGTACCATCAATTATCCTAATCAACATTAAAGTTGGTAAATTTTTATTTGCTTTTTTAGATTTTCACATTATATTTGGTAAATAAAAGCGTGAATTAATTCTTAATAACAAAAAAAACCACCAGATTACTGGTGGAAAGTCATTATATGAAATTATATCTTTTTAGCAATCGCTCTAATTCCACGGCATTATAAGGTGTATGCTTGGCTACTTCATATAGTGGCATACCACTATCCAGTAGGCTTTTGGCTACTTTTAAAATCCCGGCACTTTCAGCATCCTCTAATCTGCTTCTTTCATCCGAAAGAGCTTTTGCTCTTCGCTCATACTCTTTTCTAGTTTCAGGATCAGCACTTAATTTTAATAACTTTTGTTCAGCTTTATTAAGAATTACATCCATACTGATAACCTCCCTCAACTTATTTTCAGGAATATCCTCTTTTAAGAATAATAACCAGCGATGTAAGGGATTATTCACATCATCGCTTATTTCCTCGAATTTTGGAAACTCAATGAAATGGATTTCTAGCAAGTCCGTCAATAAGTTTTTAGATTGACACTCACGTAAATTATAAGTGGAATGAAAATACTCATTCCTTAATTCCTCCATTTTAAAACCAAGAATATTGATGGTCACGGTTTTTTGAAGTGATGAATATAGATTACCTGATTCAAAATCTTCCACAAAAAGCTTTGACCAATAGAAGAGTGTTCTTGGTATCATATTCTTTTGATTTAACAATTGAACTTCAATGTTAAATTTTTCTCCTGTTTTTGTTTTAGCTTTTATATCTAAAATCCCCAACTTATCTTCTTCGTTAATTCTATCTAGATTTTCCTTTTCAATCGTCAAATTCACAATATCTGAATTGAGTATTGCATTTAAAAATCCTATAAGAATATCCTTATCCTTTTCATCTCCGAACAATTTCTTGAATAAAAAGTCATTCAATGGGTTTAATCGATTCATTTGGAACCTCCTGAACACATATATTTTACCATATTATCTCTTAATAATCATTATTGGTTAGTTGCACTAATTTTTAAAAAAATCCCGATACGCTGAAACAGCCATCGGGATTTATAAAATGCAATTTTACTAACCTTAATGTAAAAGTACCAACTTTAATGTGAATTTACTTTCTTTAATGTCACTGGAGATAAAAATTTACATTAAATGTAATTTTCCATAATCCTCCGGAATGAGGTCTTGTTAAATCAATAACATGATCTAATGATTTTTTTATAATTAACAGGAATGAGATTTAATTTATTTTATCACGTTAAAGTATTTTCCATAATTATCTAAAAAAAATTACAGCTTATATTATTTAATTAAAGCGCCCTATAATGGAATAAATTTATTCAGCTAATTGCACCAGTTCAAAAGGCATATATAATGTTTTTTAAAATGTAATTTCCCAAAACTCACGGTCTTCCAACACTAAGTCATAAGGTGTTTTTACTTCCATCCATCGAATGTTTCTCCTTTTTGTAATTTCCAAATCTTCTTTACCACTAAGGGAAGTAAAATTCTCTACAATTCCACTGAATTGAAGGGCTTCTTCTAAATAAGAATATAGTATTTTTAAACACTTTTCTTCTTCCGGTGTCCCCTTTAATCTATACTTTAAAGGGATATAATTAGCGTAAACTGCCACCTGGTGAATGAATGAGAAATGGGGACTATATGAAACTTTTTGTTTCAGTTTTCCGTCGTAATTGTTTTCAAAATAAAGATGTGCAAAGTCTAATTCACTTTTAAAGACATTGGGTTGTTCAGAAGACACGGGATTTGAACCGAACGAACCTTTAGGAAGCTTCATTGGTGAAGCAATATATATGTATTGAGTCATAACTGTTTTTAACTCCTTTTGAAAATATCAACAACTTACTTCGTTAGTTAAAGTACAATCCACCGCAAACTTATATCATCACTTATTCGGTAAAACTGTCCTATACACAAAGAAAGAGCGCAATTCTTCCAGATATGCGCCCGTTCGAACAAGGAAAGCGATACTCTTGTTATTCAAGCATCGCACCCGTAAATTAATTAAAAAGCAAATAAAATTTTAATAGTTAGAAATTTCTATTAGATTACCATCTGGATCCCTAGTATAAATAGAGGTTATCGATCCTAATGCTCCTGTTCTTTTTACTGGACCTTCTTCAATAGGTGCTCCGTAACTATTTAAATGGTCAATCACATCTAACATATGAACATCTGTGATAAAACATAAATCAGCAGTACCAGACATGGGTGATTTTGCTTTTGGTTCGAATTCTTTGCCTACTTCATGTAGGTTTATTTTCTGCTCTCCAAAGTGTAGTGCCTTTCTGCCCTCTCCAAATGTGATAACTTCCATTCCTAAAACTTGATTATAAAATTCACATGTTTTATCAATATTCTTTACAGTCAAAACCAAATGATCTAATTTAAGGATTTTCATCGGATCACCCCTTTTTATTCTTTAAAGCAAATAATACGACTATCTATTCAGCAATCCTGCCTCTTTTACTTAATACCAATTATTTCAAAATAAGCAATCTAACTCATCCTTTTTTTCTACAAAAAAGACACTCTCCTTGTTCTGGAATAGCGCCCTATTCTTGAATAACGAAAGTATGAAATTTGAAAAGAACACTTTACCAAAGTCACATGTGTAAATCTTTATTACTCTTACTCAATGCATAATTCTGAAATATCCTTCCAGCCATACGCAACATCCTCTACTATGGTTCCTCCAAACATACTAGTCCTATAAATATATTCTTTTCCTCCCATACGTTCATAAAAACCAAGTCCAGATTTATTTTGTTTCATTACCCAAACCATCATAGAATAAATACCTTTTTCTTTAAAATGCTTGGCAATAGCTGAAACCAGCTGCCTTCCTATACCTAATCCTCTAGATTCCTGTAAGAGATAAAGTGAATATAATTCTCCATCAAAATTTTCCTCATCAATGCTTTTACCTGATGCAAAACCTATAACTTTCCCTGCATCATTAATTACTATGTAAATAAAAGGGTCATTTTCATTATTTAAAAAATCAATCCACTTTTTTTCTGCCTCTTCGTACGATAATGTGTCCAAATAATCATTAGGTACTAGACCACGATAAGTATTCCTCCAACTATCAACATAAACCCTTGATACGCTCTTTATATCTTCTTTACTTGCTTTCCTAATTTCCAAGGTAAATACCTCCAAAGCAAAACATTTAAATACTAACATTTATTATAACAATCATGCTCAAACTTCTAGTTAGCTCAACGAATTTATTCTATAATCTGACCCAATTCATTAAGAAGAGCACATTTCTTACTCCAGAAATGCGCCCTTTAACGGAATAGAACTTTGAGCTTCTATAAGCTGGTTTAACACCCCACAGAGCCCTGAACTCATTTATAAATAGTTATATAAATAGGGGTTTTATTAACCTACCACTCCTTGAAATACATAAGGAACTGATTTATCTAGCAAATATTTAATACCATTTTTATGATATGGCATCATTTCATCAGCTGTTTTTAAATTTATCCATCTTACTTCTGAAATTGTTTCAGTATCTTGTATTGAAATTTCACCGCTTATTATCCTTGCTTTGAATGTTATAAAAAGTGCATGATTGTCATCATTCGTCATAAAAGCTTCATTAACGGTAATAATGTGGTCAATCTCAATTGTTAAACCAGTTTCTTCTTTAGCTTCGCGTATAGCTGCTTGTGATAGAGTTTCTCCTGGTTCAACAGATCCACCTGGTAAAGACCAATTATCATATTTAGTGTTTTTAACCATTAAAACTTTTTCTTGTATTTCATCATAAATAAGTGAATAAACTACATCTACTCTTTTCATTAAATACCCTCCTAGTACGTTTCTAATATATACATCATATTACAAAAAGCGACTGTACTTATTCCGTAATCGGGCCTTTTGTTGAACATGATTTCAATTTATATCCCCTAAATAAACTGGAGACTTTTCATTATTTAAATGCTTTATTATATATTTTTTTAGTTCTTTGGGATATATCCTATATTCGAGTAAATTATTAATATGTATCCATTCTATGCCTACTTGATGGCTATCAGGATTGGTAGGTGTTTTATAACTGTTATTTACTAAGGTGCAAACAAAATAATATTCAACTTGGTGAACATTAAAATCAAATGAAGAATACTCATGGTTTTTTCCTATATACTCACGAATATGAAGCAGCTCTCCAATCTCTACTTCTTTTCCAACTTCTTCAATACACTCTCTTAATAATGTGTTATGAATTGTTTCGCCATGTTCTTGTCCTCCGCCAGGGAAAAGATAAAAATACCCCTCATTATCTTGATTTTTTGTTAATAAAACCTTATCTCCACTAATTATAATAGCTTTTGCTGAGTTTCTAATACTCATATGTATCCCTCCTATTTCCCTCCTACATTTTACTATAAAATCACTAAAAGTCTTACTCCATTAAATGGCCCGATAATGGAATACTGCAGTTTTTAAATTATGAATAAAAATAAATGTTCATTCATATCCAAAAGTGTGTAATTATACTATTACCTTAATAAATATACTACTAAAACATACATAGATTAAATGCCATATACACTTATTTAAAATACCCAAGAATAAACAACTAATATTCTAAATAGAATAATTATGTCTTTGTTGCATCATCAAACCAGACGTCTTTTATATTTGATCGTATATTAAAGCATGTCGATAATTTGGGAGGATATGAGGAGAAATAAGTTTGTCCACTAACAAGATTATTTGATTTCTCAACTAAAAAAGACAAGGACGGCAAACCTGCCCAAATCCTTGTCTTTTCTGATTTTATGAAACTCTATGGAATTCGAATCCCCAGCAGACGAGGTACCGGAAACCTATTAATCTCATTTTACCCTCTCCGTTCAAGATTTTCCTTTCCATGAATTTATTATTAAACTTACCTCTATTGAATTGGTCATTCTGTTGTTTCCGTTAACGAGTGGCCTTTCTGTTTGCAAAATGGTTTGCAAAAAACCGACTCAATAGAGAATGGTGAAAGATTAAAACAGCATTTTATCACAAATGATTTTTAGAAATACTCATTGATACTCTGATGAAGCTTTTTATTTTTCGTTTCTGTTTTGATGCTTAAGTTTTTGAGTGATAATAAAGTCGTTAATTTACAATAGAGTCGTTTAATTTAACAATAATGTTGTTTAAAGACGCCTCTCCTTGGCTTTGATTGGTATGAGTTTATACGAGGGTAAGACTCTTTAATAGAGGAAAACTGGGTGGACGATGACAATATTGATCCCTTGGCGATTTTCTTGCATACTAACAAAAGGAATTTTTTTTTAGAAAAAGACACTTTTCGATAAAAGTGCCTTTTCTACTATAGGAAGTGATAAATCCCGTGTGTGGAAAAATGCTTTAACTAAAATATATATTTGCTAATTTTTCAGCAGTTCGTGTAGCTAAAGCTTGAGTGGTTAACGTAGGATTGGGTCCTCCAATCCCGTTAAAATGAGCGCTGTTGTCAGCGATAAAAAGCCGTTTAACTTGATACGCTTCACAATTATTATCCACAACAAAACCCATTCGCATCGTAGATTCAATATGGGCAAACAAGTGAGATGGCCAATCTGTGCGGATGATCTTCTTCGCTCCAGCTTTGCGCATAATATCACTTGCAATCCTGACTAACTTATTTCTCTTCTCCTTATCTTCCTTACTGGCCGTATAACGTACTATTGGAATTGGTCCGTGCTCATCATTTACTAATGGATCAATGGTTACACCATTCCTTTTATGGGGCTGATCATCAGTAAGGACCAATATACTATATGTATTTTTGTAATTGTACATCCATTCTTTTAACTCATTTCCTACTACTCGTCCTTGTAGATCCCAAGGTTCTTTAGAAGATGCATTCTGTGCAAAATGATATCCACTTTCGGTAAACCCAAAGGTTAAAGAAGCAAATAATCCTGGGCTAACGCCAGCTGGTTGGATAGTTCCTAATCCCGGATAATCTAATCGCCCCCCTGATGTAGGGCCAACAAATGGATTGACGTTGTGTTGTCCCAGTATGCCCATTAGATCCTTTTCATCAAATACACCAGTTACCCAATCCCAATAATGGTGAGTTAATCCCCGTCCAACCCACGAATTTTGTGGCAGTTCTGAATTTAACCAGAGTCTTGGGCTTTCAATACAACCAGCTGCCATTACCACCACTTTCGCGTACAATTCACCGGACTCTCCTGTCCATGTATCTCGGTACTGAACTCCAGTTGCACGAAGCCCTTCCTTAGGATGATTTTCCGTCAAAATCTTGGTTGTATATGTATTAGGTCGAACTTCTACATTTTTGGTTTTTAAGGCAAGAGGAATATAACTTATGTTGGTCGGGCGTTTAGCCACTTTATCAACCGATGGGCCATGCGGGCAACCATTTATACAATGACCGCAAAGCGTACACCCCTCCAATTTTGATACTTCTTCTATACTGGTATCGGAATCCATCAATCGTTCATTTGGGTGCAGGATTGCATTTGGGTTAGGACGGTAACCGGGTGAAGTAGGATTCAGAGTATTTAGCATTGACCATCCTGCTTTTTTTGCACCGTAATAAAACAATTCCTCTTTTGCAGTGGTAGGGGCAGGTCGAACGGGTAATGTATCTTCTACCTTTTCGTAATAGGGAATCAACTCCCGATAAGAAATTGGCCAGACCTCATCAATTGCTATTGAATAACCTCGAGGTGAATTTGCCCAGTAATGTTGTGTTGTCCCACCAACGCCAGTGGCTTGCCAAATAAGTCCGTTTTTAGGGACATTCCGGTACCATGGTGGGCGGCGGCGATCGGCAGGTCCCCATCGAAAACGGCCAAATTCATATGAATTCATCGTATGTTCATTCTTTGTATATTGTTGACGTAAGAGGTCAATATCTAAGTCGCCCACACTGGAACTACTTACAGATCCGCGCTCTCGATTGGGATTGGTCCATTTTTTATTTCCATACCAAGGGCCGGCTTCAAGGATGATGACTTTGATCCCTAATTCTCCTAACTCTTTGGCTGCAACAGCCCCGCCTCCACCGGCACCAATAATGATTACATCCGCATCTATACTCATTGTTCATTTCTCCTCTTCTGAAAATTTATCAACTAAAAATCCTCGAACTGCTCGATAACCAAATGATGGACCAGGATAATTCAGTTTTTCCCAAACAAATCGATGTCTTTCTAGTCGGTGATCTTCTGGGTAAGCTAATCGTGTCGATCCAAGCGAAAACCATTCTGAATAATAGCCAAACATAACCATTTGATGAAGGGAAGTTACGACATTCTTAACTAAACCAGCATTGTTTCGATATGCAGAGGGGAGGACTTCTAGATCAACTTGCAGATTTTCTAATAAACTGATCGCTTCAAACCGGTCCTCATGAGAAAGAGCTGCAAATGGACCACCATCTGGAAAAGTAGAAAAATCAGGAGGTACTTTCATATTTCCGGAAACGATCAGTTGAAAAGCTGCTATATCAAGTATTCTCGCAGTTTGAGAAGATAATTGAGGATTTTTCACACCCCATTCTCCTTGGATAGATACATAATGATCTAATGTCCAAACAATGTAATCGTCTAATCGTAAATCCAATGCCCCTAAGGTTGATGGAATTATTGCGTCTGCAAAAGCCATAAAGGTTGCTTTCGTATGAGGAATACTTACCGTTTCATTTAATTGGACAGGTAAGTTAACCACGCTAGATACAGATTGGGAGGATTGGTCTGTAGAAACCAGGTTAGTCATCATATTTTTTATTTGTTCAAAAAAATGTCCTCCATGGGGTTGATTGGATTGCGATTCTCCTTCTAATTTATCCATAATGACACTTTCCTCCTATTACTAAAGGTAATTTTAAAAAATGTATTCTAATTATTGGCCATTCCATTTTTTCGAAGTATCTAAATTATTATTTCTTTATTTTGTTATTTTTAGACATTGTAACTATAAATGTGTTTCGGATTTAAATTGGGAATAACAAGAAGAAGTTTTTCGGTGGATATAAATTAAAAAGAATTTTTTCAAAAACTGTTAAAACATCATAATTTTAAAAAAGAAAGACACAATAACATTAGGAGGTGTTATTTATGAAAGATAAAATTATACTTCAAATAATGACTATTATAGGGTTAGGTGGTTGGTCTTTATTATTTCGAAAAGGGCCTATAAAAGATTGGTTTCTCGTTTATTTAATCAAAACACTTATTACTACTTTGATTAATAGCCCTGTAACAAAGAAAAAATTAGTTAATTACCCATATAGATATTTTGCTGATTCTTTTGACACAAACATTATATTTGATTATGTAATATTCCCTTTATTATGTGTAATTTATAGTCAATTTACATATAAATTAAAACTATTGAAAACAATTTTAAGCGTTTTTATATTTAGTGTACCGATGACAGTAATTGAAGTTTGGCTTGATAGAAATACTCGGTTAGTAAAATATAGTAGAAAATGGAACTGGTTTCATACTTTATTGGTTCTAACAGTCACGTTCTGGGCATCACGTGGATTCATTGCTTCGATTAGATTTTTAAACCAAAAAAGAAATACTCTTCAATCTACAAATGATTAACATTAATAGTAATAACTGGAACCTATCCTTAGAGTGTCGGCAAACTAGAAAAAATAGTGTTCTCCATAACAAGGGGCTCTGATAGGCCCTTTAGGGTGTCAAATAGTAATAAACTAAAACTTATTTAATTTCGTTATAAATTTATACTGTGATAGTTGTTTTAATAACAGGTGAAAAGTTTCGAAAGCTATTTTTCATATTTTCGTTATTCTACAATCGGACGCTAGTATTCGCCGAAATGATCAAACTTTATTTTAAGTCAACAGATGCTAGTTTGTAATAATCTTTGTAGCGATACAAAAAACTCACTTGCTGAAGCTGGTTTCGATATTACAACTATTATGACACGTGTTGGTCATGCTGATATGAAATGATATAAAAACCAAGTTAAAAATTTATACTCACGTCACTGACAAAATGAAAGAGGATGCTTCGCAAAAAGTCTTTCAAACTTTTGGAAACTCCTTAATATCGGGTTTTTTTGAAAAAAATGGTATTAAAATGTTATTTTTATTGGCCGATCATAACTCAAACACATCGTAATTCCTTTTGTATCAAGGGGTTATGATGTGTTTTTTACATCATGCCGCCCATAGATTGTGGAGTTTTACATGAGAACATCATACAATCTAACCTTAATTAAAGCACACAACAAAACGTTTGTTCCCCACTAGAATATTCACTCAACAATATAAAATAATATCGATAACGGCACCCATTCGGCACCTTTTTGGTACCCAGGGTGTTTTTATTCTCTAATAAACGGATCAGCAAGAAGCTATTGAGCTTATTACACAAACGCGCCCGATCGTACATCAGGTGATCTATGCGCACTTAGTTATTTACCAAATAATGTAATATATCTGGTTCTCCCCAAACAAAGCCTTGTTTAACCATTAATGATTTAATTTCAATAATTCTTCCATGTTCATCTCTTTTTTTCCATTTATAGTGCTTAACTCTTCTATCTTCTCTTAGAGACTCATAATTTACATCTTTATTGATTTCTGTAGGAGGACCCCAACTGGAATATTCAATTTCAGTTTCAAGCATACCTTCATAAGGTTCTATGTATTTTAATTTTTCTCTTTCTTCGGCTAATTGTATATCTTGTAGCCTTTGAAGTTCTCTTTCTTGTTCTTTTAAAATGGAATTTTGTTCATCGGATAATGACAAATCTTTCAATACCCATATGTATTCTTGGGCTTGAAAGGTTTTTTTGTTTACAAGAAAATTATCTATTTCTTTGGTCATAATATTGAAGATTTCATTCACTTTTTCATCTGAATCTTTAAAACCAGGTAAATTTCCAAAGCCTTCAATCGCATGAATATAGTCCTTTTGAGAATAAAACTCTTCTGCTTCTGAGTACATTTCAAATTTTTTAACTAAATAATCAATACCAAAAAAATGATACAGTATTAAACATAAGAAGCAGATACCTAATATTATAAATACTATTCTAGCTCCTTTATCTTGAAGAATTACTTTGATCATAACAATCAATTTCCTTTCGATTTTATGATTTACTATTTTACTAATTTAGAATATATAATTTATCAAAAGAAGGAAAAAATTGAATTTCCCAATTACACTTGGATTCTTTGTATTTTTTATATCAGGCATGTTGGGTCTTCTTATTATTGTGATTTACATAGTACGGTTCAAGGTATTGTTCGAATGTTATATAAGGAAGAGCTACTTTATTGATTTTTTCTATTAACTTGTTTCTAGCCCATAAAGTGACTCCTAATTCTTTTCCAGTCTTCCATGCGGGTTCTGTAAAATAACTCGTTGTGATAACCATTGAATGACTACATTTATATAACTGTTTTCCTGTAAATACCTGTTGTATTGCTGCATTACTCAATTTATTGTTAGGGTTGTTTCGTTTACATTGAATTGCGTACTTCCGAGAGTTTTTCTCTGCTAATATGTCTACCCCATTATCTCCTGTTTTTCGCGTGACTTTTACATTCTTGTATTGTAACTTTCTTAATAAATCTGCGACGTATTCTTCAAATTCAAATCCATTCATGTTATCTAGTACAGAAATATCTGCTACTTTCTTTTGATACTCCTTATACTTTTTTGCTTTAAACGCTTCAACAACCGCCTTATGTCGTTTTCTCTCTTGTTCAAATTTAATTTTCACTTCTTCATAAGATTTTGTTAATGGTTTCGAAAAGAAATCTTCAAACGAGCTATAAGAGAAAATAAACATAAAAAAGACGATAATCCAATACCATAAACTATGATAAAAATTTTGCCAAAACAGTAAGCTTATAATGAATGCTGTTAAGCAATAAAATCCATGCAATCGGCTTTTCTTCTTGTTGTTTATAATAGCATCATGCCTTTGTTTCTCATCTTCCCATAGCTTATCTAATTCACATTTAGGGCAGTAAAGCTCTATTTTATCTTCCATGCTATGCATCCGTTCATGGTTTATGGTTTTATGGATGGTACAAATCCTACTCATTAACCCCACCTCATTATATCTATTTTTCTATGTGACGAAATTAACTATAATAAGCCCTATTAGGCTTGGTGACAGGGTTGCTGCTATGAACCGCAAAGTTGTTTACTGTATATGGAAAACAGACAAGATTTCTTTGCTGATTATTACCAAAAATCACAGTTATTGTAATGATACCGCAAAACTATAGTGTTCATTGATACTATTGGCTTTGAGGTTTACCATAAAATATTGCCAAAGTATTACCAAATATCTTTACCATAATGGTATCTTACTTTTCCTACGTTACTTTGCGGTCTATGACACGAACCCTGTCACTGGGCCTATAAGGGGTAACACCAGCAAAGTGTCAGCTGCAACTTTATATTGATCTTTAAAAGAAGAGCAAACCCAGTGAAGGGTTTGCTCCAGGTTATAATCATAGTTTGTTTCCTCAAAATTTTTCCCATTGTTAAGATTACGCCATGTTTTTATTTTAATATATAACATTTTCTATTGCGTCAACCCCATCAAAAATTATCCGTTCATCATCATACTCAAAACGATTACTTGTTCTTGACCCCAATTTTAATTCTTTATTTATGTGGTTAACAAATTCCCTTTTTCTTTCTGGACTATCTTGATAATCTACAATTACTAATTTATTCAACTTTTTAGGAGTGTCTCCTTTCCTTTCAAGCCGAAGTCTTTCACTTATAGCTTCATTAATATGTGAATCTCTAAAACTATAACCAATTATATACAACTCTTCACAAAGAGAATCAGGATTTACCATCCTCTTCTTAAATTCCCTATAGTAATAATTAAATGGTGATGTTTGAATCTTATTACTTTTATAACCACCAGTAATAATGGAAGGAACTAAGTTATGCTCATTTACCCTCTTATAAATATCTCCTAAGCGCATGTCCTCTGTTCTTAATTTAAAAATCCTTCCATCATCTAGTCTTTTGAAAGAAGATAAAGAACCATGTAGGTGATATAATTTTATGTTTCGTTCTCCAAATACTGCTGCTGCCATCTCAGGATCAAAATTAAATTTTGCCATTCCATCGTAATTACCACGAGGAATATGAAAATCAGTAAATAAATCAGTATCTACTAGTTTTAATAAAATAGTCTCTAATAATAAATCAAAATTAAGTGTAAAAAGGTCAAATTCATTTTGTTTGTCTTTAAATTCAGATTGTAAAAAGTTAATAAAACCAGATAAATTATCTCCTATTTCATCCCATTTTACATTTCCATCAATAATTTCAACAATTGAACTAGTATATGTATTTATAACTTGTCTGACAGTATCCAGATGTTTTCCTAATTCACTTCTTTTTAAATTATATGATTCTAAAAATCTCTCTCCCTCAAGGGTAGTCAAAAAGGTAACATAGTGGTTTAAAGAATCGTGTATCTGTTCAATACTTGCGATAGCCTCCTCAAAGTCTAACTGATCATATTTACCTTCTTTTAACCTTTCCATATGGTATTCTATGAATGCTCTGTTTTCTACATCTAGTTGATCATAAAATTTTTTAGTAATATTTTGTAAAGCAAAGGATCTATTAAGCCCTACTGATAAACCGTTTCCAGTTAAAATGACTTTTTTCATTCTAATACCCCATTTCCCCAATTATCAGTTTGAATAAATAATAAATTACAACATACATATCAATTAAATTCCCTGTTCGTAAAATCGTACTTTTTTAAACGAAAAAGCAACTCAATATTGAGTAATGTTTATTCATTAGTTTCAGTCCTTTCATCTTAATGTTTACTTATTCCACAAAAAGGATAAATTACCTTTAAATAATTAGGACTAATGTTTTATATTAATGGAAATAATTAGTTTTCATTCTTTCTTTATCATTCAAATAGCATAGTAATAGATTAACTTCTGATAGTTAGCATTGATGTCCCTTGTTTTTAGCTCTTCTTTAATCTCTTTAGCTAAGTTGTAATTCTTAGCTTTTGACTTAAATTAATCAAATTTTAGATTTATTAAAAAGATTGATCAAAACCTTTAATTTCACAAGTTTTTAGACCCTATTGTTGCTTTAAAATAATGTTTGATCAAATTAATACTAAAAGTCTTGATAAACGAACAAAAAGAAAGGGCGTGTTTTGAAAAAAAGAGTGATCAAAACTCGCCCTTAATATATTCAATTTAACCATTCTTTTATAAAAAATTTTGATCACTTCTGTAATCCTTACTCAATAAAAGGTCCTTTTCTGGAATTACTCAGGTCGTTGAAACGGGTTCATACTTTATTAAACATTAGGAGATTACTAAACGTGAACTGTATTAGGGGGGCGACACATGTTGATTTATCTAACTCTTATTTGACCTTATACTTTCGTTAGTTTTCTTGTCCATTGATCTATATAGTCCAACAACTACAATTGTGTGTATAAGCAAGGCAAGCGTATTTATAGTGTATCCGTATGCCTGTATGTATATTTCTTTTGTGTAGATAAAGCGAATGGCAAACAATATTCCAAATAATATCAATAAGTCGCAGTGAAAATCTAGGATTTTTTTAGACATGTTCATACTCCTTTATTACTAGTAGATCATAATTATTTACATAATTTAGGTATTTATACAATCCTTTTCTGTCACTAGATGTAGGTGTAATCACGGTTACAAATAATCAAATACAAACAAATAAAACAAAGTGCAGAATACTGATAAAATTAACGCTAAAAGGGGATTAACGAAATGAAGTCTTATCATAGGAAACATTACACAAGTAAATAATATTGACCATCCCATATGCCAACCGTTATGGTGTGTAATCATTCCTAACCTAACCCCTATCCATTCCAAGAAAGCAAATATAAGTATCCATTTTAATGTGTATGTAATTTGTTTCTTAAGATTATTGGGATAATTAGACAAAAAAACAAAGGCTATTAGAGTGTTTATGATAAGATTATGTACAAAATGAACATTCATAAGGTTAAAATGAGAATCTTTTTCAAGTTCCCACAAATGGTAATGACTATGTGCTAAAAATTCATAAAGGAAAGTTGATAAAGACGTATATAGCATTGTAGGATAGTATTTTTCCCAATTTCTCCAATCACCCTTTATTAAAGAAAAAATGATAACCATGATTAAAAGGATTAAATGCATTTAATTTACTCCTATATAAAACTGTATTGTACATTTCATTAGTTTTAACAAAGATGTATATAAGATGAATGTAAAATAATGGAATTAACCTTCTTCAATTAAATGGCCCTAAAATGAAAAATGAGCGCTTATCCTTGTTCCAGAATAGCGCCCGATTGCGGAATATCGAAAAATACGAAAGAGTTGCAAAAATGCTCCTTAGTTATTTTTTTAAAATCGAAAAGGATTATACGATTAAACGGATAAAGAAAAGCCGATTTTTCCTACACTTGAACTGTACCCTTTTAAAAGAAGAAAGCAACCACATGGTTCCATCCCGAACGTGTTGGATCGCCAATTTTACTCTGATGCCCCCGGTAAGAAGTTTTGTATTGATATTACTTACAGAAGCTAGTAATGGAAATAATCAAACAATTAAAAGAAAAAGGATTTGAGAAAGGGGGCCCTCCTGCATAGCGATCAGGGACACCAGTTCACAAATCCATCTTACACAAGTACCTTGGCGAATATGGTCTTAACAATCCATGTCCCGCAGAGGCAACTGCTGGGACAATGCGAAGTATCGAGAACTTCTTTGGGCATCTCAAAAGTAAAATGCCATGCTTCAGTTCACCACAAACTGTAGAAGAAGTACAAGTAGCCCTAATTGAGTACATTAACCTATTATAACGAAGAGAGAATACAAAATAAACACGGCATGAGTCCTTTAGCATTCAGGATTCATGGTGGTAATAGCCAGCTTTTTAAATATGTCTATTTGACGGATACACGTTCATTGAGGTAACTTCTTTTTACCAAACATACCTACTTGTCTTTTTTGAACGCGTATCCATTACGGTTATTTCAACCCGTTTCGGACCAAAATGAGTAGGTTTATAACTTTCACCTTGTTTATTACTAAACTGCTTGTAAGAGTAACCTGATCTTCCTCGTGGAAGCATTGGTACTTTCATTTGGTATGTCCCGTCGATCGTGACGGTTACCTGCTCCCAAACAAATGCATCCCCATTATTAATCACCAGATGTTTGGGTGTTGGCGCTACATCAGCGATCAACTCTTCATCATCAGCCTGACACCCCGTAATCAAGCAACAGCAAACAAGAAATAACCACCACATTTTACCCATCTTACTACCCTCACTTCTCTTTCGTCTCAGCGATGATTGCTGCATCAAAAATCATTTCTTTGGCATGGGGATGACTTTTGTGCACTTCAATCGTCAACGTATTTGTTCCAGACACTAATTTGTTTAAATGTTTGGTGATGATATAATCCCTTTGAAATGTAGGCTCATTCGCTACCGCAAGCGATTCTGGTACTGTTAATCCTGGTTTAATACCATCTCTTTCTACTTCTTCGCCATTTAGATAAGCGACAAAGCCATCCGCAAAAGTGACATGAAGTCGGAGTCCCTGTAGTTTCTTTGGATCTGTTACTATAAAGGATTGACGAAAATAAGCAGAAGGCGTTCGCTCGGCAGGAATGGGAGTTTGCACCCATTTCATTACGGTTGAAGCTACTTTACTCCCGATCGGAGCGCGTCCCTTATTCCATTCGTCCGCAATGAATTTCCGATGACGCCAATCTGATACAGGCAGGTGTACCCGCTCGGTAATGGGATGTTCACCTGTTAAATCAATATTAGTAGGAACAGTAATCGGAATCGATTCATCCCCCAACCGATATTGCCACACGCTCCCATATGTGATGAGCGGCTGATCCTTTTTCTTTTGATTTTGTTCAGATAAAGGATGAAAAACTACTTTTTGCATAATAGCTCCTGAAGGCGATTCTGCTTGAATGGATAAATGATCTTCACTTCCCATTATTTCAAATGAACGGATATTGGTGCCTTGCCATTCTCCCCATCCATCTTTTCGATCATCCCAATCTGTTGAAACTGCTTTTACCCTGGTTGATTGTACATAAAGTTGATCCTTATTAAAAACCGCATCCACCTGCATTTTTCTCAAACGTTCCCACATAGACGCATTAAGATTACCATCAACAAAAAGCAGCTGAAACTTCTTTTTATCCTGCTTCTGGCTCTCTTGCTCTAGCCACTCCCACTGCCTTTGATCAGTCAATCTCGACCCATTTAATACAAATAAGCGTAAATCTCCAAAGTCTGTATTATAGGCCGTTTTATTAAATCCAGGCACTGAATCAGGCAAGAGAAGATAGCGTTTGGCAAAAGCTTGTTCACTGATTTTTTGATCATAAATGGGGTATACCATTGTTTGTGGGATAGAAGAGGGCATCTGATCTAACATTCCAATCCGGCCGATCCAAATCGCTTGCTTCCGCTCGCTTATCCATTCGTCACTAACGGAAGCAAGCGATTGATTCACTAATGTTACACGATAATTCGCTGGCGGTGCCTGGTACTCTCCTGCGCCTATATTGGTAAAATTAGATCCCCACAGGGAAAGGCACATCAGTCCAGCCAACAACAGAGTACTGCTCAACAATCGATATTGACTTAAAAAAAATGGCTTCATTTCATCCCCCTCATTTTATGGTATATTCGGCAACCAACCCCATAGCATGTGATAAAAAGGCGGCCATAACAAAAGAAGAAATCCTATAAAGAGATAAAGTGACCTACGATATAAAACAGCAACAGAAAAAGTCCGTTTCTTTAACACGATCGTTAATATTCCTTGTGTAACAACCCAAACGATGAGAGTGATCACTTCTTTACCAGCATATGGACCAATCGCCCAACCATACGGCACCCATTTTCCCATTTGAGCAAAGACAAGGTTCGACTCAAGCGGTTGAATGACACTCCACCATTGCAGGCCGATTAAAGTATAAAGAGCGCACCAGCTGGAAAAAACGATGGTGCAGACCCTTCCTGGCAATCCTTGCTTCACCTGATTCACCCGGCTTCCCCACCTTATACTGATTTTAACAACGCTAATCCAAATCCAGTTACAAAACTAAGCAGTAAACATAACCAAGAGGCATATACAAAAAAGGCAATTAAACCCGCCAATTCTTTCTCTTCCATCCGTCGATAGGACCGTAGCAGAATGCCGGCAATCACACCAAAAGGTAATGAACCCAAGGCAACAAATTCTTTGAACTCCATCACGATAAAGTGCATAGATGGCTCATGAAACTGCAACCATTGTTGTACGCTATCTGGAGCACGGTAGCCAATATACAGCCAATTACCAAAAATAATAGCAAGTAAGATAAGGAAATTTGTAACCCAGAGCCATTTCGTCAATGGGGGCAGAATCGCTTTGTTCCCTTTTAATAGCATGGTAATCAAATGAACGGTTACAAAAGAGGCGATCATCGTCATAACGGAAGCCAGCCCATGCAAGGTGGCAGCCCCTTTATAGGGAGAATCGCTAAACAGATGAACCAGAGGGATCATAAGAAATAGAAGTGCGGTTACACTCCCTTGTGTAACCGCCAAATCACGCACGTGGATGATCAATTTCACTTGATCCCCGCCTTTTTGTTATTACGATTCACCGTAAACGAATCAATTACGTTATTTTCTGTATCATACACTTGAAAGTTCGCTTGTCCACCAACAACATCCACAACCATATAATGATCTTTTGCAGCTGGGCCCACTTCAACATTACGAGAATCCTTGTTGGTGTTGTTGAGTGGTGCACCTGCTCCACCCAGCGTAACTTGATGGATGGTGTTGTCAAACGTATATCCGTTACCATTAAAGGAACTATCAATCTTACGTCGGTTATAGTTATGTTCATGTCCAACCATGACCGCTGTCACATTGTATTTATCCAACACATCCCAAACTGCATCGCGTTCTGCAGGATGTGCATCCAGCGACGCACCGTGGTGAGAACCAATCGGATAAGCTGGAACATGAAACATCACGAAATGATGTGTTTTATCGCTGGTAGCCAGCAGATTTTCTAGCCAATTGCGTTGCTCATCAGTTATTATATAATCTGGATAATGTTGAATATTGACGGCGGTTTTTTTACGATCTGAGTTCATTACAATAAAACGAGCATTGCCATAATCAAAATAATAAGCACTGCGTTGATAACCTGGAAGTTGCTCATTTGGAAGATAGTTAAAGACATTGCTAAAGGCCGTTTCGTCATGCTCATGATTCCCTAACGCCGGATAAATCATATTATCTGGATAATAATCATTAATAATGTCTTTCCATTCGATTAACTGAAACTCGACATCAGCACCACCAAATACTTGATCTCCAGTAAACATAACAAAGTTGGGTTGTACAGATTGCCCCTTAACCTTGTCCATCAAAGAACGAAGTGTGATTTCATTAGTGCCATGTAATTCGCCCCGACTATCCCCCATTACAACAAAACGGAATGAATTAGTTGCGGCATCCACTTTCTTTTCATAAAATGTCGGAAATTTCGTTACCGCTAGCGAGATTACAAGTGTTAATACTAGGGCAGCTCCGATTATTTTCGTTGTTCGTTTTAAAAAACTGCGTTGATTTAACGGTTTGTTGTCCATTAAAATATCCTCCTTTATTCTCCCAAAAAACTTTCGCCTCTATTTTCAAGAACCTTTCATTATCGTCAGAACTTTATCAATTTCAACTCCTCCTTATTTGTTATACTGGAACAATTATAATCACCGTTTATTAATTTAATGTTTAATGTATGTTAACTGTATGTAAAATGTATACTAGTTGTATTCTGTTGTATGCTGTTGTACACTAGTTTTGTATCATTTTTTGGGGTTCTGGTGTATCGCTTATCAAGTAAGTAATCAAAGTATTGATGCACTTGATTTGAAATAAATACCTTGGAAAAATTTACTCTTAAACTATAATTTGGCTCGATGAGGAATTTAATATGTGCAGTACAAATAAACTTTCGACAGCACAAAAGCCGCATTCTTCTATTAAGAAATGCGGCTCAGACTGTAGACAAACTCGATAAAAATCGAGTTTGCCTACAGTCTTTTTTGATTTAAAATAGAAGTAATAAAAATCTTGAGGTGATGACGATGCTGTCGAAACATAATTCCATTCAACGAGATCAAATTGAAATGATCGCTTTGGATCAACTTGTTCCAGAGAATCATTTGGTTCGTAAAATTGATGCGACAATTGATTTCTCTTTTATTTATGACTTGGTGGAAGATATGTATTCGGAAGTAGGTCGTCCAAGTGTTGACCCTGTGATTTTAATTAAACTGGCATTTATTCAATATACATTCGGTATTCGCTCGATGCGTCAAACGATCGAAGAATTGAAAACAAATATGGCCTATCGTTGGTTTTTAGGCTATGGCTTCCATGATAAAGTGCCTCACTTCTCGACTTTTGGTAAAAACTATGAGCGTCGCTTTAAAGATACCGATTTATTTGAACAGATTTTCTATCGTATTTTAAAAACGGCAGCTGAAAAGAAATTGATTAGCGCAGAACACGTCTTTATCGATTCGACACACGTCAAAGCGAGTGCGAATAAGCATAAATTCGAGAAGAAAGTGGTACGCAAAGAAACACGTGCCTATCAAGAACGCCTTGAAGAAGAAATCAACCAAGACCGTGAAGATCATGGGAAAAAGCCGTTCCCACCTGATAAGTTTGAGAAGGAAGAATCGAAGGAAATCAAAGAAAGCACAACCGATCCAGAGAGTGGTTATTACGTCAAAGACGAACGGACAAAACAGTTCGCCTATTCTTTTCATGCGGCCGCAGACCGTAACGGCTTTGTGCTGGGGACAATTGTTACACCAGGCAACATTCATGACAGTCAGATCTTAGAGCCATTGGTTGAACAAGTGATTGAGGAAGTTAGAAAGCCTGAAGCTGTTGCGGCAGACGCAGCTTATAAAACACCTGCCATTACGAAGTACTTATTTGAAAACAAAATGACACCTGCTTTACCATATACAAGACCCCGCACAAAAGAAGGATTCTTTCGAAAACACGAATACGTTTATGATGAATACTTTGACTGTTACCTATGTCCAGCTGGTGAGATTTTGAAGTACTCGACAACGAATAAAGAAGGCTATCGTGAGTATAAATCACCGAAGCATATTTGCGCTACATGTCCATTTTTAGCGCAATGTACAGAGAGTAAAGATCATCAAAAAGTGGTGACACGTCATATTTGGCAAGAGTATGTGGAGGAAGCTGACCATTTACGTCATCAAAAAGATGTAAAACCAATTTATGCGAAACGCAAAGAAACTATTGAACGCGTATTCGCAGATGCAAAAGAAAAGCATGGCATGCGTTGGACAACATTAAGGGGACTTAAAAAATTGTCGATGCAGGCGATGCTTACTTTCGCTGCCATGAATTTGAAGAAGATGGCCAACTGGACATGGCGAGGTCCAGAAATAGCCTAAATCTTTTGGTTAAGAGTGGTCTATCCTTACTCATTTAAGATGAAATGCAAAGAAAATCACAAAAGGAGTTCGGAATGAAACCATTCCGAACCCCTTTTGTCTACAATCTGAGCCGCATTCTTCTATTAAGAAATGCGGCTGTTTAAAAAAATAGTTGTTTAATTAATCAGGCATGATTTATCGAAAAATGCGTAATAAAAAAGTTCTTTACTAAGTTCGTTACTCAACAATTGCGCCCTTTAATGGAATAGCCTTATTTCTGAAGCAATGCTCATTAACTCGTTCAGTGATTCTCTGGCTTGTTGTTATTAAAAACTAATTGCCGGGCAGTTGGATGCCGCGCCAGCTGCTTACATCGCATTGGCCATATTCATTATCACCCACAGCAACCACCGTGCCGTCCGATTTAAGCCCGACGGTATGGGCACAACCCGTCGCAATCGCCACAATATCGCGCCAATCACTTACATTACATTGGCCATACTCATTCCAACCCACAGCCGCCACAGTACCGTCCGATTTAAGGCCGATGGTATGATTACTACCCACCGCAATCGCCACAATACCGCGCCAGCCGCTTACATCGCATTGGTCATGTTTATTCCAACCCACAGCCGCCACAGTACCGTCCGATTTAAGCCCGATTGTATGAAGATAACCCGCCGCGACCGCCACAATATCGCACCAGCCGCTTACATTGCATTGGCGATACCGATTATTACCCACAGCCGTCACCGTGCCGTCCAATTTAAGACCGATGGTATGCCAGTCACCCGCCGCGATCGCCACAATATCATGCCAGCCGCTTACATTGCATTCACCTTCATTATTTCGGCCCACTGCTACCACCGTGCCATCCGATTTAAGCCCAATTGTACGACGCCAACCCGCCGCAACCGCTACAATATCGCGCCAGTCGTTTACATCGCATTGGTCATGCTTATTCCAACCCACAGCCGCCACAGTACTGTCAGATTTAAGACCGATTGTATGAGCATTACCCGTGTTCGTCGCCATATGAACATTACCCGCCGCGACCGCCACAATATCGCGCCAGCCGCTTACATCACATTGGCCATATTTATTATCACCCACAGCCGTCACCGTTCCGTCAGATTTAAGCCCAACGGTATGACGACGACCCGCCGCTATGGTATCTTTAGGCCACCGTTTCACCTTTAACACCGCTTCTTTCGGTGAAATGTAATCCATGTTTTACCTCCTTGAATATAAGCAACCCTGCAGTTACCTGACAAGTATATGTAACTTTACGGTTGCTCGTCAAATGTAAGCAACTGTATGGTTGTGTGATAAAGGAACCATATCTAACTGTCCTTTTAGTTTATTCCATTATCTGGCCCTTTAATGGAATAACTTGACTGGATTTTTTAAACATCTTATTGTCATTCAACAAAAACGTCCAAAAAATTATATTACTTTTTATAAACGTCTATAAAGTGAAATTTATATGATTATAGACTGAAATGTTATAGTTTTTTATGAATCTATAAAAGTGTACTTTTATAGAATTCTCTGGATATTCTAACATTACTTCGCACACCCCTTAAAATTAGGGTTAGCAGCAAGTTTATCTACATATTTAATGGCATCTGTTATATGATGACAACAAAACCTACGGACTCATAGTCGATTATTTTGGCGTTTCTCGCTTTTTGGACCAAGCACAAAAGAAGAGCAAACTCCGTAAAAGGTTTGCTCTTTTATACAATCATTTAGGGTTTTTAATTCTTAAACATTTTCAGTTTGATCAACCTTAACATTATCTTAATGTTAAGGTTAAGATTAACATTGACCTTTATTTAACGTTAAGGCTGAACTTGCATTAAGTTCCTCTTGCTGTTGAATATGAAAAATACGAAAGTACTATAAAAATTGCTCCTCAGTTATCCCCCTACGTTTTAATCTGAAATACTACAAAAATACAACATAATCAGTTTTAAATTGGAACATTTAATTGGGACATTTTAAAAGTTAA
>JBNJJO010000032.1:0-56164 GCA_051750265.1 Bacillota bacterium
ATTTTAAGGATAGCGCTTAATTTTTAAACAAGCTACTCATAAGCTATAAACTTAGCAAAATGAGGTTCAATGCCAACATATTTGAGAATTAGAGTAAAAATAATCTTTTATATTAATTATATTATATTATGTAGAGTGATTGTTTTCTAAGGATCGTTCTTCTTTAACCTGAATCCGCTCAACTTTCCCGACTAAAAAGATGTAAGATAGAGCACCCATTAGCGCCAACTTCCGATAAAAGTTAGAGCAGGTGCGAGTTTAGAAAGCTTTTCTAACAATTTCAACTAAACTTACTAAAAACTAACTCTCTTAGCCATAAGACATCTGATACCTGCTGGGCAGTGCGTCCATACAGTTCCATGGTTTTATATGCATGTACCTCATCATATACATCCTGCATTCGGTCAAACACCCATTGATCCGCTGTTTGTACTGGCGACCAGCAAAAAATATCCATACTATTCAACTCATTTGTGACCAAATGGATTCTTTCATACTGAATGGAGTCCATCTTAAAGAATCCATTCTTTTCATAGAATCGTATTCTTTTTTCCGAGTCTATATCTAGATGTGTAACTGGCTCAACCTCGAGTATTATCGCTTTCCCTCTTTGTTTCAACTGGTCAAGGATCATGCTACCTGTCCCTTTTCCGCGACTGCTCCCGGAAACTAAAATATAGTCAATAAAGCAATAGTCAGACTTTTCAAAGTATACAAGTACATGATCTGGGCCTTCCTCTAATTGATAATTTCCTTCCTTTTCGTGAAAAAGTAATTCAAAATGATTTTTAGATTTCATTTCTTTTTCTGGAAAATAATCAGTTAACCTGGTATACCAGTCGCTCATGAATTTGCTCCCCTTTGTTCAATTTTGAATATTACACCATTTATCCTATATCTTGGAGTAAAACTTTCAAACCGGTTTTTTTGTCGAAATAGTTAAAATATTTTCGATGATAAATGGAATAATTTTCACATAACACCACTTTTCCTATTCTATATCCTGGAATAAAACTTTAAAACGGGGTTTTTTTGTCGAAATAGTCCTAAAATTCAAATAAATAAATGTCTATTGTGTGAACTCTTACTTTTATAACTTTTAAAAAACGTTTTTTTGTCGAAATCGTGGGAATTATTTATATTTTTGGAATTTATTTTTTTGTTAGAATAGAGGAGGTTACATTTCAAATTATATAATTCAAAAGGTAGGGAGAGTTATGGAAATGGTAGAGAATAAAGGGAAAATAACAGCGTTGCTCGGCTGGAGCCTGCCAGCAATAGAAGCAATTGACAAAATGGATCGGCCGTATTTGGTAGTTGGTCCTCCTGAATTTCAGGTTTTTGCTGACACACACGGTATCCAGTTTATTCCATGGCAATTTGATGACCAATTAAATGAGAGGTCAGATGAACTCTACGAAAAACTGAAGAATCTTAATACAAAAATTACTATACCGATATACGAGGAAACAGTTGAATGGGCTGGTATCCTGAATGCAAAGTTTCGAAATAACCCGCGCATATTCAATAAATCTCTTCTATTGAGAGACAAAGGATTGATGAAGCGTAAAGCACAAATGGCAGGCATCAGAGTGGGAGTATTTGAAGAAGCTCACAACAAGGATGATATTTATCGTTTCTTAAAGAGAGTAAATGAGGCATTGATCAAGCTAGATGGAGATCCTAATGACCCTATTCATGTTAAGCCATTGAGTAAAGCAGGTACAGTCGGCCATCGAATGATTCGTGATCCACACGAGATTGAGCTAATTTCAGATTCAGAATTTCCTCTTCTGATGGAAAGTCACCTAGATGGCCAGGAATTCTCCTGTGAAGCCTTTATCCATGACGGCAAGGTAAGATTCCTGAATATTACTGAGTACGTAAAGCTTGGTCACTCCAACTTTGTGCCTGCTTCCCCTTCACTTGAAGAATGGCGGCCACAGATAAAGGCAGCGATTGAGAAGCTTGTGGACGCCTTTGAAATCAAATATGGCATCATCCATCCTGAATATTTCATTGCCCCTGATGGAACATTGAATTTCGGCGAGGTTGCTGCCCGTATTCCTGGTGGCCATATTTTTGAGTTGATTGAAAAGGCATACGGCTTTAGCGCGTTTCAAGCCCAGGTGCTTTGCAGCGATCCAGATACAACCGAAGAAGAACTGGAAGCCTTTTTCCCTAAGGAAGTGGTATCGGCAAAAGGGTATGCCGGCAGCCTAATGGTATATCCAAACGTACATATTATCCAAAAACTGAATGTACCTGAAGAGCTCAAAAACAATCCTTATTTTGAAAAACATGATATGTTCATTCCTGTCACATCCAAAGTGGCAGAACGGGTGGGATATGGGAATCATTACGGAACGATTTTCTTCTTTGGGGAAGACAGTGAGATAATGAGGACCCTCATGAAAGAATACGAAAAATATGATTTCTACCTTTAAGGAGAGGAGAGAAGAAGGATGACTAACCAAACAGTAGTTTTACAAGATAGATATGAAACGGCACTAGACAGACTTGAGCAGGCAAAGTCATTTGCCAAAAGCATGTATCAGACAGACGTCTTCCAGCTGGCGATCGAGCTTGCTGATTCTGATGACGGGCTAGCCATTATCTATAGAAATGCCCATCGTTTTGACAAAGCTGGTGTCTTCCATGAGGGCCCTTGGGAAGATCCGACAAAAATGCAACCACCGCTTGTCGGCGGTTCATTAAAGCTTAAAGGAGTCAATTCCATTGTTGAATTGTTAAGTGATATGAGAATGCTTGCAATCGCGAAAGGAGATTACAAGCATGAGGGCTTAGATGCGGAAGAGGCAGGAGCATTTTTAAATGAAGTCCTGGCCCTTAATCTCGACCTTTTGTTCCCCCCGGTAACCGAGGAAAGCCGTATTCAATTGGATGATCATATAATTAGAGCTCAACGCTTGTTCCGCTACCTTGGTAAGGAGCTTTCCTTTAAGGCGATCGCCGATAAAATTGTCCAGGAGATGGACCGTCTGACAGTTCAGCGTCCGATCATGGTCGAGAAAATTTTAAACATGATCAGCATGTCTGAACAATTAATTGAAAGTGGAATTGATGAAAAAACAGCTGAAGCTCTTGAAAAATACTCACGTGCTGCCAATTCTCCAACACCGCTAAGCAGGGATGCTTCTAATCAGAGGGAATACAGGCTCAGAGTGGAGGATGCCTATGCTGAGGAACTTGAAGCTGAAGCTAACATTTTTGCAGGGACTATGAAAGATACTGGACTTGTTTCACCATATCATGCCGTGCTTTTACGGTTCCTTAACCGAAAGAACCGTGACTTGATTCCAGCTGCTCTAGATTTATCGGAAACAGGGACTGCGAGCTTTAATGCCAATAGAGAACTAATTCACGACATGATCCAGCTGTCCATTTTCCCTGAAACACGACAGGCAATATACGGACTTGCAAGCATGCTTGACCGTGGGGTGCTGACACAGGATTCGCTGCTCCCTGCCATTCGCCGCCTGTTTGAGCTCCCAATTCATGCTCAGGTGAAAAAGATTCTATCAAAGCCAGAATATGAACAGGGTGGGATTAGCCTAAACGGTGTACTCGTTGCTGGGGTAATAAGTATTCTAGGCCAACCGCTTGGTGTGGGACAAGGTCTCAATCCAACCTGCCAGTCTGCAAGGGCGATTTCCCTCTGGTCCCAGCATGGAATCGGCCAGCTGCTGGAATACATTGCTCGTGCAGCCCGTGATAATGATATTGACATGACGTTTGAAGGAGAGACAATCCACTCAAGTCTCCTTGATGGCGGAGTTGCCGGGGAAATCCACCAAGATTTGGATCCGGTATCAATTGTTCTTGTTTCCCATCTGGATAAAATTTATAACGAAATGATGAAACGAACGCTCCTTCGCGGTGAGGATGGCCATAAGTGGGTGAACACGGAATTTTACGGTGAGTGGATTCCAAGAGGATTTATTAATGTAATCGATCCAGTCACACTGAATGTTACAAATTATCCGACTTTCGTTAAGCTATTCTATGCTACCCACCATCCGGATTATAATGAAGGGTATGAATTGATTTATCCAAATCCGGTTGGCATTTTCACCACAAACGTACATGGTGCACTGCTCGGTCTTCACGCCGTATCGATTCAGAGGATTAAAAAAGACCAAAACGGAGATTACCGGATTTATTTTTATAATCCAAACAACGATAGCGGTCAGAATTGGGGCCAGGGCATAGAGCCAAGCGTTTCTGGTTTCGGTGAACTTGAAGGTGAATCGTCACTGCCGCTTCATGAGTTTTTATCAAGAATGTACGCATTTCACTATAACCCATACGAACAGGGAGACGTCTTTATGGTTGAGGAAAGCCTTGTTGAAGAAGTAGAAGCACTGGCAAAAGATAGCTGGGGCAAGGATTATGTATGGGGATGAAAAAGTAGCTGCAGTATGTTTACAAATCATTTAGTAACAAAAAGGACTCAGAATGTAATTTCTGGGTCCTTTTTGTTCTAAGGAATTCTAGTTTGAAATCAACTGAACTTAATTAGTCCAATGATCTATGAATTCCAATATAATTAAACCAATGAACATATTATGTTAATTCTCTTTTTAGGTGTTCTTCTTTTGATTTTCTTCGCTCTTACACTTCAATTATGTACTTCTTGGTAATCAGAGGACTTCACACATCGCTGATATCGTGTATTAATGTTAATATTCTTTATCATATTAAATTTCATTGCAGATTCTCTTCTTAAGTATGACTATAAAAAAGAACATTTAGAGCGCAAACAATCGAATAGTATAAATTCCCCCAAAAAAATGTTACATAACACCATAAAATAAATCCACAAAAGAAATTCTGTTACATTTTCTTACATTAAGTAAGATCAATCTAAGTTTATATGTAACAATCAATATAATATTTTTCGTTAACACCACAATTGGAAAGTGCATATATAGATAAAAAGGATTTATGAAGTTGTTAAAGAAAAGTGATGAACATAATCTTCGTGAGGACCTTGAAGCATTGTATTGATCCATTAAATAAATACATGGAAAGAACAATTAAGTCCTGGGAAAAAGAGATCATTAACTCTTTTCTCCTTCTTATACAGTAGGATACTTGAAGCGGATAATCAACAATTGCGTATTTCTTATGAAATACGCAATTTTAATAAATTAAAATAAGGTTTTATATTCACTAAGCAACTAACAATCACACAGAACCTTTTTAACAAGATAAAATTGTATTGCTTTTTCCCATCAGATGTTGCCTTCTCAAGTTCTTGTCAGGTCGTAACCAGACGCATGCACTTTTCTTTTTGAAGTAGTATGTAGTAATTCTCTTTGAATATGGCCAATATGATACGAGTAAGCCAAAATCATGGAAAGGAGTTGACATATGGGACTATTACAATTTGCTTCTGATGATTCGTTTCAACGTACCTTTAATCAGTTATGGGGAACTTCTACACCAAATAAAAGGTTTTTTCAGCAGGCAGTTTATGAGGAAGCTGCTGCCCTTCTCAAGGAACAGCACGGATTAGCAAAACTGTTTCAATATGCGCATCTCTTTGATCAAGCCGGGGTCTTTGCAGGGCGAGTATGGGAGAATGTAGGCAAACTCAATCCTGTTCTAGTTAGGGGCACTCTCCAGTCCGGAGGCGTTATTGCAGCAAACGAGACATTGAGCAATCTAAGAATTCTCGCCATTGCCAGAGGTGTTTATGAGCATCCAGAAATGTCCGCGCAGGAAGCAAACAATTTTTTGACGAAGGTTATGGCTTTGAATCTGGATCTTCTGCTATTGAGGGAAACGGAAGAAAATCGGGTAAAGCAACTTTTCAAAGACAAACAGGTGGTAGAGCTTCTGGGATTTATCTCAGACTATTGTTTTTCACCGCTAGTTTTTCAAAGTCTTTATCAGGAAGTAAATAATCTCGCCGTCCAAAGGCCAATTGTTACGGATAAAATCCTGAAAGTGATTGCGAGTGCAAGAAGATTAGCTGGTGGTCAATTAGAGGTGGATTCAGGCTGGGGGCATTACGAAAAAGCGGTTTATTCTCCATCGGATATGTCTGCCTCTACCGCTGCCGGGGCTAGTTATGAAAATAAACTGAAAGCCAGCAATGATTTATTATTAATCCGGGAGGCCGATCAGCTGCGTACATCAATAGAGCGTACCGGACTTGTTTCACCGTACCATGCACTATTCTTGAACTATATAAATAAAGAAAAGCCGTACTTGTTGCAGAACCTGCTAGCCGTGGACGAAACAGCCAGAGAAAACCTTCGATTGCATCTGCATTTGGTTTCTTCTCTAATCTCTTTGGCCATTACGGTAAAAACCAGGAAAAGCATTTATGGTTTGACACGCCTTCTGCAGCGAGATGTATTTACGAGTGAACTCGTAAAGGAAGTAGAGAAGCTTATGGTGGTTCCCATTCATGATAAGATTAAGAGCAGACTTTCTGCAGTTAATAAACTAACAGAAACAGTTTCACTTCGTTCTTCTCTTGTCTCGGGAATGATAAGCGTTTTGGGGCAGCCGCTAGGGATTGGTCAGGGCTTTAACCCAACGTGCCAGTCGACAAGAGCGCTCAGTTATTGGTCACAAAAGGAGCCTGTCATGCTGCTAAAAATGTTTAATCATTTCCTGGAATACGGAAAAATCACCATTGATTTTGAAGGAAGATCCCTTTCCTCCAATACGCTTGAGCATGTCCCACTGGATGATGAGACAAATATTGATACAGTTTCACTACTTTTTATTCCACACCTTCAATCTATATATTTGGAAATGTTAAAAGCTGCCAGAGGACGTAGCCAGGATCTCCATAAATGGATCAACCCTGCTTTTCATGTAAAAGGTATATGGACCGAGTTTTCAGATATCTATAGCGACTCAGAGTTCACTTCCAGATTCTACCGTCATTATCACCCTACGTACAATCCAAATGTCAATGAAGAGCTCCCCCAGCCTGCTGGCATCACCATTTACAACCAGTCTGGCCTGGCCCTCGGAGCCCATGCAGTACTTATTCAAAGAGTAGGACCTGACCCTGGTGGCTGCATTCGCGTTTACTTCTACAATCCAAATAACGATAGCCTTCAGGTGTGGGGAAACGCCATCAGAACGAGTATTTCCGGACATGGCGAGCAGGAGGGGGAATCGTCCCTTCCTTTTGACGATTTCCTGTACTGCTTATATGCTTTTCACTATCCAAAGCAGGAGGGATGACTTGGAGTTGGGTGCTTGGTGTATTAGATAATGTTGTAGAAAGGTCTTTCCTCTCAAAAAAAAGACCCCAGTCACTTCATGTTGTAAGATAAAGATACCTGACAGGGAACCTCAATCTTACATTCCAAAATAGGAGGATGAAGTGATATGGGGTTTAAAAAAATAAGAAACATCTTAATAATATATAAGGAAAGAAAGGGAGTCAATTCAGGTCTCAATTACGAGGCATAAATTTAAAGAGAGTTTTAATTGTAACTTGACTCCTGTTTTTCTAGTATCTCCATATACCCTAAAGTATTGATTTATCAATCTTTTTTATTTCCTAGTGTTTTCTTGTGATTTGTAATTTTATAAATTTGGGCACCAAGCACGGCACTTACTAAAAACCCGATTTCAAATATCAGAAATAGGGTTTTTGGCTTTGGTAAAAGAGTGTTATGACGCTTTATGTTATCCTACTTTTTCAAAAGTGACGCCCACATGTTTTCAAGCCACTTATCAAAGTCTGCTCCCTTATCACCTTCGTACGTATCATACACATCAAGTCTCATCTTCTGTAACTTCGCCTTGAACTCTTCATAGCTATGACCTTCTGGCAAACTCTTCTTGATTCTTAACAAGATTTTAGTTACATCTTTAACCAAGTCGCCTTTTTTCCTTGGCGGTAATTCAACATCTTCACCAATTTTTTTCAGCTTACGGAATGCAGCTTCTTGAACCTTATACACAGCATCATTATTCATTAGTCGCATAAGGATATCGATTATTTGTTTATTCTTCCAATGTCCTAACTCTTCCACCGCATCTAAACGCTCTCGCCAATTAGACGTTCGATTTGCCTGCTTTTTTAATTCCTCATAATTTTCCGGTAATGTACTTTTTTCTTCCAATCGATCCAAACTCCTTCTATTTTAATATCCATTTGACTTAATGATAACATGATTTACCACCAATCATTATTATTTGACAAAACAGACAGCCACTATTCTTTCATATCTTACCGTTAAACAACCATTTTCCAACTTGATAAAGCTAACCAGTTTTGCCGTTGCTCATAATCGGGTAGTATTTTACCAACAAGACGCCAAAAGGATCGATCGTGATTCATATGTACCATATGGCACATTTCATGAACGACTACGTAGTCAATCACCTTCAGTGGTGCCATCGCCAGCTTCCAATTGAATGTTAACTGTCTCATTGAATCACAGGTTCCCCAGGTACTCTTACTATCAGAAATACGAATAGAACGTGGTTTTAATTTAAAGCTGCTTTGATAGAACTGAATTCGCCTCTCTACTAAGGCTTTACATTGCTGGAAATAAAAACGTTTTAATGCTTGTTTTATTCTTTCATCTTCTTGTTGTTTCACATATACGTGTAACTTATCCCCTTCAAACATAACATTGTCTTTCTTGATATCTGTATCTTGAGAGATCAGAATGGGATAGGTGTTTCCTAAATAAAGAAAGCTTCCACCCTGATCATAGACCTTCTCCATGTGCCCAACAGTTCTATCCTTCATTTCTTTTGTTCTTTGTTGGATGAGATCCCATTTTTCCTCTAATAATTGAAGCACGCATTCTTCAGATGTCCCTTTAGGAACCTGTACTTCAACATTTCCATAAAGATCTATATAAATACCCATGGTTGTACGCTTCTTGTAAATTAAATCAAAACTGATTGTCTCACCCAAAAATATATGTATCATTTAATCACCTAGAGTTTCCGTTATTTTTTATCGCAATAATCCCAATTCAACCCTTTGAGATAAAAACCTCTACATTTTAAATAGTAGGAGGCGACAGACTGTAAAATATGCACACCGCCTCGTTAAACCGTTGAGACATTAAAATGTGTCACTTAGTTTGCCACTTACAGTATCTAAAAATACTGTTATAGCCTCTCTTTGTTTTTGATTAAAATCATAATTGTGTAGTTCTTCTTTGATAGTATTAAGCCGTTCCTGTGCCACGTCAATATCAATAAATGGCCCAACGATTCAATTCTGACCCGCCAACTTTTTCGATTCCATAATTCCCTTGAGATTGGCTTCTTACCTCATACATAAATTCTGCAATAAACTTAACTAACCCCTCATTTGTTTGTATGGTTTCAGTAATATGCTTATTTATCTTCTCTTATCTCGTACTCTTTGTATGCATTTTCGATTATGGATAATCTGAATGCTTGCTTATATTCAAAGTGCTTATAAATAATATTTCCGACTATGGTAAATATCGAAACACTTAGTCCACCTATAAAACCAATAATTACTGACCAACTCATACTATTCCTCCCATCATTCCTATATTTCGACAAAATAGAAAGTGTTTCCTTCAAAACAAATTTATCATAACCATACCAAATTCGAGATAGGGCATCACCCGGTCATATTTTATTACTCTTTATACATCGTCCGAAGAATTACCTGTACAGAAGTTTTATAACTTCTAGATAACCAATAAGACTCTAAGGTGGAAAGTGGGAACTTTTACTAAAGAGGAGAAAACCGAGCTATTGCAATTTTAAATATTTTCAAAGAAAAAAGACACTACTGATTAGTGTCTTTTTTTGGGTGCAAGTAGGTCAACCTTTATAACCGCAGAAAGTTGCGCCTATAATGATTAATAAAATAAACAACACTTCTATGATCGCGAAACCATGACACCCAAGATCGTGACCGCCATATCCATAAACAGGAGCCGTATAGCCATAAGACAAGTTAGGTAGGTGAGGAACATTCGCTTCATTAGTATACGGTGCGTTTACGGACGGATATATACAGGAACGGTTATACCGAAGTCTATGTTATGGATTTCAGAAGAGAACGCATATGGCGAATAGAAAATGCGCCCGATTGTTGAAGATCAATTAATTCATTTTTTTAAAACTTCCCCCCTATTAAATTTCAATAAGTATAGGAACGATCATTGGATTTTTCTTAGTATGTGTATATACATATTGTCGAATTGATTTTTTTATTTGTTTTTTCATTACATTCCATTGGTTTCTATTTGCTTCTTGTAGCTCGTTAACAGTTTTTGTAGTAAGTCGATTAACGTCTCTTTGGAGTTCCGAGAAATCTCTATCCACAAATCCACGAGAAATGGTATTGGGTTCAGAAATCAGTTTTCCTTCCGCTTTGCTCATAGTTAAAACAATCATGAGCATTCCATCCTCTGAAAGCTGTTTGCGGTCTCGTAACACAAATTCCCCAACATTACCGACATCCCCCCCGTCTACGTAGGTATTCCCAACCGGTATTTTCCGGGTCTGACGGGCAATGGTATGTTCAATATCGACGACATCGCCATTATTGATGATAAACGTGTTTCCTTGCTCTACTCCAACAGATTCAGCTAACAAACGGTGATGGTGTAGCATTCTAAATTCACCGTGAATGGGAATAAAATATTTTGGTTTCATTAATGTAAGCATTAGTTTTAAATCTTCTTGATAACCATGGCCGGAAACATGCATTCCAGATGTACTTCCTGATCCATAAATCACTTTGGCTCCAAGTGCAAATAAGTTGTCTACGATACTCGTGACATTTCGTTCATTCCCGGGTATTGGACCTGCTGCAAAGATAACCGTATCTTCAGGTAAAATGTCAACACCGCGAAAGTTTCCAGTGGACAGGCGGGCAAGAGCAGCCAATGGTTCTCCTTGACTCCCCGTGCATAAAATAGCCACCTTTTCAGGAGCCATTTCATTGATCTCATGTGGATCAATTAACATTCCATCAGGAACTGTTAAATAACCACGTTCCATAGCAACCGCTACGACCTTAACCATACTTCGTCCAAGCAACGCAAGTTTTCGATTTGTTTTTTGCGCTGCATTCACGACTTGCTGAACGCGACTAATATTTGAAGCAAAGGTAGAAAGAATAACTTTGCGTTCGGCTTTCATGAAAGTTGCTTCCACATGTTCACCTACCATTTGTTCCGATGGGGTCAAACCAGGACGTTCTGCATTGGTACTCTCAGACAATAGAAGCAAGACCCCCTCTTTGCCGATTTCAGCCATTTTATGAATATCCGAATGCTCATTATTCGCAGGGGTTAAATCAAACTTGAAGTCCCCCGTATGTACAATATTACCCTCTGGTGTGTGAAAGACCATTCCCAAACAATCAGGAATACTATGGGTCACTTTGAAAAAGCTTACGCTCATTTCTCCGATTTTCAAGTTTGAGTTTGAGTTGATTTCAACAAGTTCGCTTTCTCTTAGAAGTTTATGTTCTTTTAATTTGATTTCAATTAATCCTAGTGTGAAGCGTGTGGCATAAACGGGTACATTCAATTTTTTTAAGAAGAACGGGATCCCCCCGATATGATCTTCATGTCCATGTGTGACAATTAAAGCCCTGACTTTATCTTTATTTTCTACTAAGTAAGCTATGTCAGGGATAATCAAATCAATTCCTAATAAACTTTCATCTGGAAACTTATTGCCACAGTCGATAATCACGATATCGTTTGAATATTCGATTGCATACATATTTTTCCCGATTTCATTCAAGCCGCCTAAGGCGAAGATAGATAATGCATTCTCTTTTGTACTCAAATTTATATCCTCCCACTTTAAATATAATCTTAGTATGCCCTTTAGGTTTCCCTTTATCAGTGGGTTGAATGCTCGAGCTTCCTATAAAAAAGGAAACTCTAGACTTGTTTTTTTCCTAAAAATACTGACTACACCATTGATGTCTTTCGATTCTTAATAAAGACACAATTCTTTTTTAGAGGCTACTGCAAAAGTATATTTAAAAAAAAATGAAAAATTGTCAAAGTAAAAAGAGCCTCTAGAAATATTTCTATGGCTCTTTTTGCGTAAGGGGAGTCATTTTGGTCCCCCCTAAGATTATCATTTTTCAAAACTACTATTTTGGCAGTGCCCTCTTTTTAAGAAATGCGCCCGATTGCTGAAGATTGTTATTGAAGGAAAGCACCCTTTAGCACAATAAGAACTATTTATTATTTATTAGCTGATAGCTTTAGTCCCCCTTTCTCATAAAAGGAAAGATGCCAACGTAAGAAAAGCATTCCAATTGAATACCACAATGACCAGACTTTATAAGACAAATATCCAATTGAAATAGCAAGCACATATAAAACTGAAAAGATTGTAATGCTTATTAGATAAATGATATGTATTGAGTTTTTTTTCCGTTCTTTATTATATTTTGGAACAGCCCTTAACATTTTATCAAATTTTTTTATGACCTAAAATAAGCATCATTTTCAAAATCATGACAGGGAATAATTTGAGAACAAAAACTCGTTTGTTTATTTATTGAACGAATTGTTGTTGGTCTTGTTGACCTTGTTGTTGCATGTTCTTTTAATTTGGTTGTTGACCAAATTGTTGTTGTCCCTGACCTTGTTGCTGCCCCCCAATCATTTGTTGTAAATGCTGTTGTGCTTGGTTTACAGCTTGATTCATCTGAGTTAATGCTCGATTCGTTTGAACATATTGAGAAGCTTGATTCAAAATTTGGACAGCCTGCTGTATAGCTTGTTGCAATTGTTGATCAGCCTCTTGTTGTTGGTGGTAAGATTGAGACCTAATTGCGTTAATTTGTTGTAAAAGTTGATTTGGTTGTAGAGCTTGCTGTTGTCCTTGTTCCTGATTTGGTTGTAGAGCTTGCTGTTGTTCTTGTTCCTGATTTGGTTGTGGAGCTTGCTGTTGTCCTTGTTCCAGATTTGATTGTGGAGCTTGCTGTTGTCCTTGTTCCTGATTTGGTTGTGGAGCTTGCTGTTGTCCTTGTTCCTGATTTGGTTGTGGAGCTTGCTGTTGTTCTTGTTCCTGATTTGGTTGTGGAGCTTGCTGTTGTCCTTGTTCCTGATTTGGTTGTGGAGCTTGCTGTTGTCCTTGTTCCTGATTTGGTTGTTGTGCTTGCTGTTGTCCTTGTTCCTGATTTGATGGTGGAGCTTGCTGTTGTCCTTGTTCCTGATTTGGTTGTGGAGCTTGCTGTTGTTCTTGTTCCTGATTTGGTTGTGGAGCTTGCTGTTGTCCTTGTTCCTGATTTGGTTGTGGAGCTTGCTGTTGTCCTTGTTCCTGATTTGGTTGTTGTTCTTGCTGTTGTCCTTGTTCCTGATTTGGTTGTAAAGCTTGCTGTTGTCCTTGTTCCTGATTTGGTTGTAAAGCTAGCTGTTGTCCTTGTTCCTGATTTGGTTGTGGAGCTTGCTGTTGTCCTTGTTCCTGATTTGGTTGTGGAGCTTGCTGTTGTCCTTGTTCCTGATTTGGTTGTGGAGCTTGCTGTTGCCCTTGTTCCTGATTTGGTTGTTGTGCTCGATTTAATTCAGATTGAAATTGATTAATTTGACTTTTCAAAACTCCAAATGCGCTTGCTACTTCTGCATCAGCTGCTACTCTAGCCACTTTTTCAACTTTCTCTTTTGTACTTTTGTCCATTATAAACTCCTCCTTATTGAATGAAAAATAATAAAAAAACATTTTTATTCTCACCTACCTCTTTAAATTATGTGAAGCTCTTTCGGAAATTTTAATTTATTAGCTAAGCAAAACCACCTTATGGGAACTATTCAAAAGGCTCTTTTAAGCATTAAGTTGACTCTGACACTTTAGGACTTTGCAAAATCAAAATACAGGCGTTACAAGGGGATTTTAATTGATCCCATTATATAAGAAGCTTTTACAATTTGAGATTGAGGACCGAAAAATGGAACTTTATTGTTGTTATTGTCGAAATTAAACGATATGAGAAAAACCGCCTTAGCTTTGGATGGCGGTTTTTCATAGAATGGACATCTCTTTAACTATTAACTTGTATTCGTAAGTTTATTCATATTGGAACTAATTCTCTCTTTTTCCATTTTTCATATGTCGAAATCGCTTATAACTTCTATGATAATTAAGGTCCAAGGTATTTCTAATTGATTCCGCCCATAAAGCGGTGATATAATTGTCGGTGCTGTCGTAGAAGCTGCGTATACCATGTGAGAGCTATAAGTAAAAACCTTCACAATCTCTATAATATATTTCAACATAAATAAGCGTTCCTCAACAATCTGGCCCGATACACAAAGAAAGAGCGCAATTCTTTTAAAGAAACGCGCCCGATTGTTGAAGATGTTGTAATCGATTTAACGTGGCTGAAATACCCATATCTAGCCTCCTAGAAATAAGTGATCCCCTCATAATCGCTATGACCATGAGGGGATTGTTTTCAAATTATTTAAAAGAGAGAGTCGATACTCCTTACCATAAAACAAGCTGGTAAGGTTTCTTAGTGAACCCTTGCCAGCCTGATCGTTATTTCATTAATTAAAAGTTAAAACTTTCTCTACAGTGTTATCAACTTGAACATATTCATAACCAAGGTCTTTTGCAACAGCTTCATAAGTAATGCTGCCATTCACAACATTGACACCAAGTTTTAATGCTTGGTTATCAGCAATTGCCCTTTGAACACCTTTGTTCGCAATTTGCAATGCGTAAGGCATCGTAACATTTGTTAAAGCCATTGTAGATGTTCTTGGAACAGCACCAGGCATATTTGCTACCGCATAATGAACAACCCCATGTTTTTCATATGTTGGGTTATCATGAGTAGTGATACGATCTGTAGTAGCAAAGATTCCGCCTTGATCAATTGCAATATCCACTACAACTGAACCAGGTTTCATCGATTGAATCATTTCCTCTGTTACGAGTTTAGGCGCTTTCGCACCAGGGATTAATACCGCGCCAATTACAAGGTCAGAATTCTTCACAGCTTCAGCGATGTTAAATGGATTCGATATAAGCGTCGTTACTTCTTTGCCAAAAATGTCATCCAATTGACGTAATCGGTCAGGATTTAGGTCAACAATCGTTACCTCAGCACCAAGTCCTACTGCCATTTTTGCAGCGTTTGTACCTGCTACCCCTCCGCCAATAATTGTTACCTTACCACGCTGTACACCAGGAACACCGGAAAGAAGAATTCCTTTTCCACCATGAACCTTTTCTAAGAACTGAGCACCTATTTGGGCAGCCATTCTTCCAGCCACTTCACTCATTGGTGTAAGAAGAGGTAAAGTACGGTTGACTTCAACTGTTTCATAAGCAATAGCTGTTACACCTTTCTCTGTTAATGCCTTTGCCAGCTCAGGCTCTGCAGCCAAGTGTAAATATGTAAATAGAATTAATCCTTCACGGAAGTAGTTATATTCAGATGCAAGCGGCTCTTTTACCTTCATAACCATTTCAGCAGACCAAGCTTCTGCAGCAGTACTGACAATTTTTGCCCCTGCTTTTAAATAATCTTCATTTGTGAAACCGCTACCAATTCCAGCTTCGGTTTCAACCATAACACTATGTCCGGCCTTTACAAAAGCATCTATCCCTGCTGGAGTAATCGCAATACGATTTTCATTATTTTTTATTTCCTTAGGCACTCCGATTAACATATTCATACCCCTTTCAATCTTTGATGAAATTTAATTATGTTGACTACTCTAAGTATAGAGACTGAAATAACAAATTTCATTGTGATAATATGCAAAATCTGAGCCCCTCCATTTGTGGAATTCTACAAACGGTTCTTTTCTTCTAGCCGCATCAGCTTCAAATCCAAATACAATGACATTTTTTCATTCATATTTTTTAAATCAATTTCAGTAATTTCATAGATTCTTTTTAAACGGTAATTTAACGTATTGGTATGGATAAAAAGCTTTTTTGCAGCTTCATTGAGATTGCTGTCATTGCTAATATAGACTTCGATCGTTTCCAATAAATTTGCCCTGTTCATCTTGTCATATTTTCTTAATTTTGAAATTACAGGATGTTCAAAGGTATCTTCGCGCCTTTTTTCCAGAATCGTATCCAAATATCGAAAAACTCCGAGTTGTTGGTAATGATAGATATCGTTCGTTTCTTCGGGAAATCGCTCTCTTAAACGAATTACCTTCAATGCCTCTTGGTAGCTTCTTTCTACTTTATCAAAGTTGTCATAAATGGTGCCGCTACTCCCTTGCACATGTTCCACATCAAATCTGTTTTTCATTTCAACTATGAAATAGTGGATGAATTCGGTTAATATCCTCTTTGTAAAAGGAGGTTGTGTGGGTGAAGCCATTATTATAAGTTCATTTTGCATCAAGACATAAAAAGTATTGGTTACTTTCTGGCTCGTTGTAATTAAATAGTTAATCTTATTTTCAATCTGCGGTATAATTTTATCTTCGAATTTAAAAACAAGAACAGCAAATTGCGAAGGGAATTTTATATTTAGTTTTTCAAACTTCTCTATTATTTGATTTTCAGAATAAGTATGTCCTGTTAATAGCTTCCAAAAGAAATCCTGATAGTCTTCATCATTCTTCTTTTTGACTGCGTTGAGTTTCAATAATTCTGTCCTAGCTGCTTTGGCTGCATTTTTTAAGATGGTTAGCTGATCATCAGAAAGCCGTTTTTCCCCTTCGACCACCCAAATGTAACCGAGTATTTCTTTGTTTCTTCTTATTGATACAGCAACACGATTTCCCAGTCCGATTTCATCCATCTCTTGAATACGGACTGGATTTTCATTTTGTACAAGCTTTGGAATTATACCGGTTTTCCATAGTTGATTAATCACATTTTCAGGAACTCTTCTCTTAATAATTGTCGCGATTCTAGCTGAATCCGTTTCATCATCATGTGAGCTATATGCGAGAAGGCGATGGTTTGCATCCTCAATCGTAACAGGACAATCCAAAATATCTTTAATTGTATCAGCTAGGCTTTCTACACTGCCAAAAGCTCTAGCAAACGGATCTTTTTCAATTAATCTATCACTCATAAAAAACTGCTCCTTATTTTGGTCTGCTTTTTCGCCCTATTAACATACGAATAACCATTATCTTCTATTAATAAAGTATACTCTACATTATATCTAAATACTTTTACACACTCTAGTCCCTGGATTCAAAATCAATTATGGAAATTCTATCTGAGCTATCCTCAAAAAATATTGAGAATATATTTTTAATTATTTCGAAAATTTATAATAATAAATACATTTGTGATATCAAACAAAAATATAAAGTTATATTTTAATAATGATACAATAAAGGATGTACACTAAAATGGTAGAATCTATGTAAGCGTTAACAATTAATAGGAGGGCATTGATGGATATTCTTACAGCGTTAGATAAAATTAATGGAATATTATGGGGGACACCAAGTTTAATTCTCCTTTTCGGTACGGGCGTTTTTTTGACTATTATGCTCAAAGGACTTCAATTCAGAAAGTTAGCCTACGCCTTTAAATTAGGTTTTACGAAAGAAGGACAAGGTGATTCGAATGATGAAGGAGACGTTAGTAACTTTAAAGCATTAATGACCGCATTGGCAGGCACAATCGGTAATGGTAATATTGCTGGAGTTGCAACTGCCATTACACTTGGAGGGCCAGGTGCCATCTTTTGGATGTGGGTTGTTGGGTTGTTTGGAATGGCAACAAAATATGCCGAGGCATTACTTGCAATGAAATATCGTGTTAAGAATAAAAATGGCGAATATTCTAGTGGACCGATGTACTATGTTGAAAGAGGGCTTGGAAAGAAATTCAAATGGCTTGCTGTTGGATTCGCCTTTTTCGGTGCATTTGCAGCACTTGGAATCGGAAATAGTGTTCAATCAAATACCATTGCAGCGGTGATGAAAACTTCTTTTGGCGTAGACCATTTGGTAACGGGAATTATACTTGCTATACTAGCGGCTCTGATCATCTTTGGCGGATTACAGCGAATCAGCAATGTGGCAAGCTTTTTTGTACCTATAATGGCAGTGCTTTACATTGGCGGATCATTATTTATTATTGGGCTTAATTTTGATCAAATTATACCGGCTTTTAAATTAATTTTTCACTATGCTTTTAATCCACTTGCAGCAACAGGCGGATTTGTTGGGATCTTAGTTTCTGAAGCAATTAGAAATGGAGTATCCCGCGGTATTTTCTCCAACGAAGCAGGTTTAGGAACAGCAGCTCTCATTGCAGGAAATGCGAAAACTGACCACCCAGTAAAACAAGCATTAGTTGCGATGACAGGAACCTTTATCGTTACTATCATTGTTTGTACAATGACAGGACTTGTGTTAATGTTTTCAGGATTTTGGGATCCTTCAGGGGGAGAGATTTCAGGCATTCCTCATCCAGTCGGACTTGACGGCGGTGCATTAACAAGTGCTGCATTTGCCGCGAACCTTGGAGTCGTCGGTGAATATATCGTTGCACTTTCAGTCATTTTCTTCGGTTTTTCTACCATTGTAGGCTGGTATGTTTACGGTGAAAAGTGTTTCGAGTATCTGGTTGGCACAAAAGGAATTATGGGTTACCGTGTAGTGTACATCATCGCCTGCGGAATCGGTGCTGTTACAAGCCTGACATCAGTGTGGGCATTTGCTGACATGGCTAATGCTTTAATGATGATTCCAAACCTAGTAGCTCTTATCCTGTTAAGCAAAGTTGTGGTTCATGAAACAAATGACTTCTTCGAAAATCACTACAAAGCAGCAGCAAAATCTGTAAAAATTGCAAGTTAATAAAAACTTTAGTAACCATTGCACCTTTTATGGATGCAATGGTTTTTTTCTTAGACCTGAAATAATTGGATAGAAATTCATTATCTAACATGAGATCTACTCCAGGCTGTTTTTCACAAAAATCTTTTCGAATCATGGAGTTTTTCCAGATAAATAGGCCTTCCCTAGCCTCAAAAGTTGTAGAAGCTACTGCATATTGTCGGCGTAGTAAGCAATAAAATAACTTTTTTTATTAAAATCCCTTTTCTCCAAAAGCACACACCATTTTTACGGTGAAGTAATACTTTAATACAAAAACAGAAGGGAAAGTTCTAGTGAATAATCATCATGAGGATCACGTTATTGACACTGTTATTTCCTTGTTAGACATATTGGTAATTATTCAGATTGAGGACGATCCGATTATAGGAATTGTTCTTGTTGCTCTTTTAAAAACTGTTACAAAAGACCGTCTAATACGTATTTTATTAATTTTATTGGTTATTATCTTAGGTGAAGTTTCAGAGTAGAAAGCTCAATTCGAACGAGTTTATCTGTTGCACTATATGTGTCTGGTATTCAACACCTAATAACCAGATATATAGGAGGCTCACGATGATAACTAAAAAAGACACAATTCCTTGTACAAGAATTGCGCCCGATTGTTGAAGAATGAGATTATTAATAACAGTGTGGTTATTGAACTAAAGCCACCTTCATTCATTAAGACCTATCACCATTGTATAGCCTTCAACCCCATTCTCAAATTAATATCATGAATGATAGTCTTTAAAATAACATTCCGGCGATTGCGGCACTTAAAAGTGACGCCAATGCACCTGCTATTACTGAACGAATCCCTAGTCTAGCAATCTCTGAGCGTCTGTTTGGAGCAAGACCACCTAAACCACCTAGGAGAATAGCAAGTGATCCAAGATTAGCAAAGCCACATAAAGCAAAACTAACAACTATAATTGTTTTTGGGGCTAAGTTTTCCATCTCAGGTGCAAATGCTGCATAAGCTACAAATTCATTTAACACAATTTTTTGTCCGATATAACTACCAGCTTGAAGTGCTTCAGCCCATGGTACTCCAACTATAAAAGCAATTGGTGCAAATACCCAGCCTAAAATCATTTCAAGAGAAAAAGACTCAATACCAAACCAACTACCTACACCACCTAAGATTCCGTTAATTAGAGCAATTAACGCAATAAAAGCAAGTAACATAGCTCCTACGTTAAGAGCAAGCCCTAAACCATCAGATGCTCCTCTAGCGGCAGCATCAATCACATTCGCAACATTCTCATCCTTTTCCATTTTGATTTCATCGGATGATTGAGACTTTTCAGTTTCTGGCACTATAATTTTTGCCATAATTAAACCAGCTGGTGCTGCCATAAAACTTGCTGCTAAAAGATACTCGAGAGGAACACCCATTAATGAATATCCTATTAAGACAGATCCTGCAACCGAAGCAAGACCACCTGTCATAACGGCAAAAAGTTCTGACTGTGTCATCTTTGAAATATATGGTCTTATAACAAGGGGTGCTTCAGTTTGACCAACAAAAATATTCGCAGCTGCAGACATTGATTCTGTTTTGCTTGTCCCTAATAGCTTTGAAAGCCCCCCACCAATTATTTTTATAAACCATTGCATAATTCCAAGGTAATAAAGGACAGAAATTAGTGATGAAAAGAAAATGATAACGGTTAAAACTTGAAAAGCGAAAATAAAACCTATGCTCTCGTTCCCAACTAAACCACCAAATAAAAACTTAATACCTTCATTGGTATAGTTGATAATATTTTGGATTTTTAAAGATAGCCATTTAAGAGCAGATTGACCAATTTCCCATTTTAAGACAATAAAGGCAAAAAAGACTTGGATAGATAGCCCGCCTAAGATCGTACGAATATTAATTGCTTTTTTATTGTTTGACATAAGATAAGCAATTCCTAAAATAAAAACTACGCCTAAAATTCCCCATAAAAAATTCATCATGTTTCCCCCTATATATTTTTTCGAACTTATTGGTAGAGCAGCTTTATGAAATCCCTTTCATTTTTTCTTTATAATGAAACACCAATCATGAAGGCAAAGACGGCATCCTTTTCCTGTTTTGCCTCCGGTAGCGCTTCTGCTTAGTAACCTACATTGAATATCTAATGTACGAACATAGATGAAGCGATGATATTCAACAGGAATAACACGGCAATTAAATACACTAATAGGGACACTTGTTTCCACTGGCCGATCGCAACCTTCATTAGTGGATATGCGATAAATCCGAAAGCTAAACCGTCTGCTATGCTTGATGTCAAAGGGATGCCGACAATAATTAAAAATGCGGGAAAGCCTTCCGAAAAATCATTAAAGGAGATGTTCTGAACACTTTTCATCATCAATGCCCCAATGATGATTAGAACTGGTGAAACAGCATTTCCTGGTATTAGCTGGATAATCGGCAACGCTAACGCAGCAAATGCAAACAAGATCGCTGTCACTAGAGGCGGAATACCCGTTTTCCCACCTTCAGAGATTCCTGATGCACTTTCAGCAGCGGCAATAGTCGGGCTTGTGCCTAAGAATCCCGATGCAATCGTAGAGAGCGCAACTGCTTTGTATGCACGGGGAAATTTTTTAACATCCGGCAACATCCCACTTAGTAACCCCATGTTTTCAAAAAGAACAATCATGGTTAAGGTAAAAACGGCGATCCAGAAAGAAATTTGAAGAACGCTAAAATCAGCCTGGGAAAAAACCTGACCGTAAGCGTGAAAATCTACTTCCTTATCTACCATTTCTGACTTACCGATCAGCAAAAACGACAGGACGCTGGTAAAGAAGATGCCGATCAACAAGCTTCCTTTAACATTGCGTACAAACAGTATCAGAGTGATCACTAGGCCCGCTAACGTAGACAGTGCGACAGGATTTCCGAAATCCCCTAGTGCGACAAAAGTAGATTCGCTAGGTTGAATGATTTCACCCTTCTGCAGCCCGATAAATGTGAGAAATAGGCCTATGCCTACTGTAATACCGTTTTTTATCGAACCGGGGACTGTCACTAATATCCGGTTTCCTAAAGGAGTGATACTAGCTAGAAAAAAAAGCAATCCAGAAATGATTACCACAGCAAGTCCCTGCTGCCAGGTGAGTCCAAGAGACTGAACTATTGTGTAGCTAAAAAATGCATTCACACCCATCCCTGGAATCATAATAATTGGTGCATTGACCCATAGAGCCATTAGCAAACAGCCGAAAATGGAGGCGATGATAGTCGCCATGACACCGATGCTTAATGAGATCCCCGCGTCTTTTAGGATTAAGGGATTGACTAAAATGATATATGCACATGTGAAAAAGGAGGTCACTCCTGCAGTAAGCTCTCTTTTCCACGTCGTCTCATGTGCTTCCAACTGAAAATATCGACTAAAATGCTGAATCATTATCCTTCATTCCTTCTTTTGAAATCCCACACCCACCCGTTATACCCGTTGAGCATAACCAATATTACTTGAAGATTCTCTTTTGCTAATCATATTTCTGTGTATAAACCATGCAGTTTGCCGATCCTGTACGTTTCTTTACTATTTCTCTACATAACAGCAACAGTTTTTTTGACCAATTGCAAAAATTGATCTCTACTGTTTTCAGTCGTTTCTATCACTTCGTCGTGAGTTAATGATTGTTCAGAAATTCCCGCTGCCATATTGCTAATACAGGAAATTCCGAGTACCTCTAACCCGGAATGTTTCGCAATAATTACCTCTGGCACAGTTGACATTCCGACAGCATCAGCTCCGATCATGCCAAAGAATTTAATCTCAGCTGGTGTTTCATAACTTGGTCCAAGCACCCCGGCATAGACCCCTTCCACAACATCTATATTTTTACTTATGGCTACTTCCTTTGTTAATGCAATCAATTTCTTCGAATAAGCTTCAGACATGTCCGGAAATCTCTCACCAAACTCTTTTTCATTCGGACCAATCAACGGATTTTGAGAGGTCAAATTGATATGATCCTCAATAATCATTAAATCACCGGGCTTAAAGGATGGATTTATTCCACCAGCTGCATTCGTTACAATCATTTGCTTAACCCCAATTGACTTCATGACACGGATTGGATAGGTAACAGCCTCGAGTGAATGCCCTTCATAATAGTGAAATCTACCTTGCATTGCGATCACACGTTTCCCTTGCAAATCACCGATCACTACCTGACCTTTATGGCCTTCAACCGTTGAAACAGGAAAATGAGGAATTTCATCATAAGGAATGATAATGGGATTTTCGATTTCTTCTGCTAATACGCCAAGTCCTGATCCAAGGATTAAGCCGATGGATGGACATTGTTCGATTCGAGAAAGCAGATATTTCCTTGTTTTCTGAACCTTTTCACTTACTTTCATGTTTTTTCCCCTTTCAAGTGATCAAACTTAAGCTTATATAAAAACTAATTCAAGTGTGATAACGTTTTAAATCTACAATATGTCTGATGTCCGACAAGAAAGACTTAAAAAATTTTACAGCTGTAATAAAAGAAACTTGTAAATTATCGCGAAATGATTGCTTGCAGACGATTTACTTCAGCAATCACTTTTTCTTTATCAATCGTTAAGCAGCAACCGTTTTTGACAATCATATTGCCATCAATGTACACATCACATACATCACGTCCACTTGCCGCATAAAGCAGATGTGAGTAGGCTTCACTAAGCGGTTGTAAATGTGCTTTGTCATAAGGATAAATCGTAATAAAATCTGCCTTTTTAGCCACTTCCAGAGAACCCGTATGTCCCATACCTATGGCTTCAGCACCTATTCTCGTTGCCATAGCCAGCGCTGTTTGTGCAGTGATTTTCGTTGCATCTTTATTTACACCTTTTTGCAGCAATGCAGCGGTTCTTGTTTCCTCAAACATATCGAAGTTGTTATTAGATGCTACGCCATCTGTAGCTATCCCAACTTTAATTCCGGCATCCAAAAGACTAACTATATCAGCAATCCCTGACCCCAACTTTAAATTACTGAGCGGATTATGGGCAACTCTTACATCATATTGCTTTAATATCGCTCTCTCTTCATTATTTAGAACCACCCCATGCGCCATCACGGTTTTCTGATCAAAAAGCCCTAAACGGCGAAGGTGCTCTACAGGACGAACCCCATAACGCTTTTCAATGTCCAAGACTTCAAAATCTGTTTCCGAAACATGAATGTGAACCATTAAATTATTCTCTTTAGCGATTCGTGCGCTTTCAGCAAGCGCTTCCGGGCTACAAGCATACGGGCTATGAGGTGCCACCATTGTCGTTAGACGGCCATCGGCAAACGTTTTATAGTTTTTGGAAAACCGTTCAGCCCCTAAGAGATTCGCTTTTTGTTCTTTTTCTGTCCCGAAGCTGAAAATAGTGTACGAAAAAGCTCCACGTATACCCGTTTCACCAATTAGCTGCATTGCATTATCTGCGTCTATTCCATTTGGATTGAACATATCCGAGAATGTCGTCGTTCCAGATTTTAACATTTCTAAAACACCAAGCTCGGCGCTTACCGCAGCAATTTCAGATGTGAATTTGGCCTCAATAGGCCAAATTTTATTTTCAAGCCAGGGCTTTAGCAACATGTCGTCCCCGACGCCGCGCAAAATAGTCATCAAAATGTGCGAATGGGTATTTACCAGACCTGGCAGAACCCATTTTCCGTGAAGATCCACTACTTGATCTACATCAACTAGCTGTTCTACAGAGTGAGGGCCGATATAGGAGATAGATTGATCTTGCACGATCATCATACCATTTTCAAAGATTTGATTTTCTCTATCCATTGTGAAAAAGGTAGCGTTTATATAAGCCTTTTTCAATTCATCCCCTCCTAATACTTAATACAAAAAAATCCTCCATCTTGTACCAGTTAGTATTCCCATACGAATATGTTAAACATCTAGTAATTAGTAACAAATGTTACTTGTTGGATGTCTGACAAGTGGAAGCGTTACAATAATTTTAGCACTTCGTTTTCTACTATTCAATATTTTTTGAAAGTAAAATATTGGGCCGTGAATCAAACGAATCACCGCCCTTTTTTTTACGAGTTTATATTTTGGTTGAAGTTAACTAGACTTGTATATATTTTTTCTCTTGATCGGGACTTAATAATCCCTTACTTTAAGCGTTTACGGAAAACATTGAAACTAAAATTATCGGAACGAAAATAGTTTATTGAATATAATACAAGGCGATTTTCTTCGTCAAAGTGAGATTGTTTTAGGACTAGTAAAGGAGTTTTTTCATCGCAATTTAAGCTTTCGGAGATTTCTGGTAAATCATTGACCGTTTCAATGTTTGTAGTTGCATAATCAATTCTAATATTTGCTTTGTCCTCCAAAAAATGAAAGATTGACTCCCTGTCCAATGTACATCCCTTTGGTAAAAGGTGCTCAGGGATTTTATCTATGCAAAATACTAGTGGTTGTTGATTAGATGTCCTTATTCTTTTAACTAAAAATATTTTTTCGTCATTTTTAAGTTTTAATTTTTCTTTTTCTTCAACACTTGGTGTTATATAGTCTGAAAAGATTAACCTTGTGCCAGGAGTATGTCCTCCTCTTAGAATTAAGTCTGTAACACTAAAAAGTTCCTCTAAACCACTTGTATATTTAGGTTTCGTGTTTATAAAAGTTCCTATGCCATGTTTTTTTGTAATTATATTTTCTTGTTCTAATGCCCTCAAAGCTTCTCTTACCGTTGACCGACTTACTTTGAATTGTTTCGCTAATTCAGGTTCTGAAGGCAGTTTCTCACCAGGATTTAAATTACCTTCATCTAGTTCTTTTTTTATAGTATCTATAATAATCAAATATCGCGATTTATGATAATCTTCTGTATACATAAATACAGACCTCCGTAAAAGACATTCGTTACATTAAGTTCTCAGTATAATCATAATGATGTAAAGTGTTATCTAATATGTCATGCTAGTCTTACGAATTCATTTATTAAAATTATCTATTTTGAGCAGTTAATAAGCTATTTCCTATGTGAAGAAATAAAAAAGCCTTTACATGGAAGGCATGGTGGTTCCTGCCCTAATCCAATATAAAGGACTATACACATGGTTAAGAATACACTACTTTTATCATTTGGTAAATGAGTTTCAGCTGTTAGTATTAAAAAACTTCCAGTTGAACTCACTTAAGTTTCTGGATCCTGCTCGCCTTTGAAGTGGAGTCCTATTATCTTAGAACTATTGAAAAGAAGAAAAGGATCAATGAATAAAGGCAAATCATTTATAAGTGACACATCAAAAGCACCGTAATCTTCAAGAACACTAGGTTCTATCTCAAAAAAATAGAAAAGTATACTTTTACTTCTATATTGTCATTCTCCCCCTTTTCATTTGAAGTGTAATTGCGGGAATTTCATCCTATTTCATACGATGTAGAACTCATAAATATTTTAAAAAAACAATTCTATATTAACCCTTATAAACCTTAATGGAACAACATTGCTGGCGTTTTTTAAACAACTTTATTATCATTAAAACACCTTAAGCACTTTTAAATTTTCGCTCTAGTATCTCGGTTTTCATTTGTATTTTTGAATAAATCATACGGGATACTTCTAATTATAGTAATCTTGCAAAAACAAAATTCATTAGCGTACTTTTTCCACATTTCGTGGACAGGGCCCCTATCTCACTTCCTCATTGCCGGCTATTTTCTTGAATAAAATTCTTAGAACAGGAATCTCGACAAGCAGAATGAAGCAATTAGATATTTGATAAAAAATTCTCTAAAATCGTGTTAAACTCATTAGGAGCATCAATATTTGCACAGTGTCCGGCCCCTGGTATCAGCACCAATTGAGAATGGATTTCTAATTCATGCAATGCATGAGCGGCATCCAAAGCAAGCTTTAAATCATGTTCTCCACAAACAATCAACATACGGTATGGCATGGGGTTTTCTTTCCTTATAAAAAAAGTATTCATTCCCGCCATCGCTGGAAAAGAGCTTCTACGAAATTGTTGAATCCCATGTGTGAACACCTCACGCCCCCGATCGCTGCTACATGAAACCGAAGTTACATAGTTTCTGAATTTGTTCATTGAAAATAAGATATATAATACCCATTTAAGCCCTTCTTTTCTCTGAGTCTTCAATATATGTCCATTCGCCTTGTGTATAGAATACCCACCCACGATTGTTACGGACTGCACACAATTTCTATAACGATCAGCAAACGCCTGGGCCACAAGAGACCCTAGTGAGACACCTACAACATGACAGGCTGCAACCCTGTTTTCTTCCAATATGTGTTTTATAATTTCAGGCATGTCTCTTAATGTGACTTTAGATCCATGGATTCGGCTGCCGCCGTGCCCAGGCATATCTACTGAAATCACTTGGTAATGATCTTTGAAATAGTCTTCTTGCGCTTCGAAAATTCTATGATCAGCAAATGCGGGATGCAAAAATAGGATTGTTTCTTTTCCTTTGTTTCCCCTTATATAATAAGAAATTTGAGCGTTTCTAAATAACAACTTTCTATCTATTTCAACATTGTTATCCATCAAGATTAGCCTCCATCTCAGTAAAAAGGTTTCTAAACCAATCTTGGACTGTGGATTCAAGTTGTTTGATGATTTCTTCTTGATTAACTGCAAGGAGATCTGAAGAGGACATTAAACCTAAGAAAAGCAACCGCGTTGCGGCATCTTGCTCTAATTGATTGGGAGCTATTGAAGTCAGCATCCAGTCCAAAAAGTATTGCCTGCCTAGATCGTTGATGGCATAGATCTTTTTTCTTCGGCCGTTTTTAACCACTTCATTGAACTCAACATGCCCGTTGATTTCCAATTTTTTTAACTCTGCTTGAATACTTCCTAAACTGGCACTAAAAAATGGAGAAACTTTTTGTTGTAAGACGTTCTTCAGTTCGTAATGAGTTAAATTTCGTATCATTAAAAACCCTAGAATAACAAATTCCATGGCATACCTCCTGAAAACTAATTTAAATCATCTTTGCTTGAACATACCTAATAGGTATATTCAAGCAAAGATGATATTAATACCTTTTTACGTTTGCATGATATGGCTTGCATGGAGTATTGATCGTGAACTTATTGCATTAAAACCGACTGAACTGAAAACTGAACACCTTGAAAGGAGGGCAAAGTGAATACAACTAATACCGTTTTATACCTTCTGTCCAGAAGGTCCATAAAATCATAATCTGTCACAGTATAATTTTACATGGCCAGGAGTCTACTAACCTATAACATAATATTTTGTCATATGACTAAATGAGAACACCAGAAGTAGCTGCTCTCCTGCTGAGTAGCTTCAGGAATTCCGCTATATCCTTAACTGCCAACTCGGAATGCTTATATCCGCGCCGCCCATAGCGGTTTAGTCTACAGGTAAAATTATGAACAGTAGCAGCAAATAGCAGCTGTTATGCATCCGGAGATTCTCTCAGTACTCCATAAGCCTAGTTAAATATTTTGTAAAAACCAAGGGGTTTTTGAATGAATTTTTGTCAATTAATAATAGCTAATTGGGCAATTCATATTGATGAACAACCCATACTTATTAAACAAATATGAATATACTGAACCGATTGAAGTAAGAAATTAGAGAGGCGAAAGAATATATTAATATAAAAAAAGATATTGTTTTCGAGCAAGTAGGATTTTTTTCCTAGTAACATATTAAATAAAAAAGGTGATAAGATGACAAAAAGAAACAAGTCTACTAATAAAAAAAAGAGTTTAATCGGACCTTTAAATGCAAAGAAGCGTAGTGAGAAAGCATTTCGCGTTCGTCTTAAAGCAGCATCTTCCCAGATGAAACTTCCCCTCACTGAACATCCATGTAATGGCGACGAACAATTGTATCCAACAAAAATTGGCAGCTTTTCTAAGGGGTTGCCACATAATTCCCTTGGCGAGGTTGACCTCCAGGCCTATAACCAATTTATTAAGGCCCTAATAACCGGTAAGAAAGACCATTTTGAATCCATTCCTCTCGGCGGTGACGTCAAGCTTGCAAATCCTCAAGCCGCTTATGCATTTGATCTTGCAGGAACTGATTGCCACAACTTGGGTATCGCCGTACCTCCTTCCTTCAAAAGTGCTTGGGAGGCTGGTGAAATGGCTGAACTATATTGGCAGGCGCTGACCCGCGATGTGCCTTTTCTTGAGTACAGCACAAATCCACTGACCATGGAGGCAGCTTCAGAGTTATCGTCATTTTCTGATTTTCGCGGGCCGAAAGCCAGCGGCAAAGTCACAACTGGTACCCTATTCCGCGGGGATACACCCGGTGACCTAACAGGCCCCTATATCTCCCAATTTCTATGGAAAGACATCCCCTATGGTGCGACAACGATCGCTCAACGATATCGTACAACTGTGGAGGGATCTGATCATATGACATCCTATGATAAATGGTTGGATATCCAGAACGGCTCAAATCCTGCGGCACCGTTATTCGACTCCACATCTCGCTATATCCGCAATGGAAGGGATCTGGGTGAATATGTTCATCAGGACTTTTCCTTCCAGGGTCCGCTTTCCGCTTGTTTAGTTTTGCTCAGTTACGGCAGGGGAGCATTAGATGAATCCAACCCCTACCTTAAATCAGAAACCCAGGGTGGTTTTATTACCTTCGGCGCCCCACATATTCTGGATTTAGTTACTAAAGTGGGGCGGGCAGCACTTGAGGCCGCCTGGTTCCAAAAATTCCTTGTCCACCGTAGACTTCGTCCCGAGGAGTTCGGAGGACGCGTCCACAACCATATGATGGGTGCCGCAAGCTACCCGATAAACTCAGAACTCCTCAATTCTCAGGTAATTTCAAAAGTGTTCAACCAGTTCGGCAGCTACTTACTTCCTATGTCCTATCCGGAAGGCTGCCCAACCCATTCGGCTTATCCAGCTGGCCACGCAGCCATCGCTGGGGCTGGAGCCACTGTTCTCAAGGCATTCTTTAACGAATCGTTTGAGATCCCAAATCCAGTCGCCGCCAGTTCGGATGGCATCTCATTGCTTCCTTATTCAGGAGAACCATTGACAATAGGCGGGGAATTGAATAAACTTGCCGCCAATATCTCCCTAGGCCGCAACACAGCCGGCGTCCATTGGCGTTCCGATGGGATTGAGGGGATGAAGCTTGGAGAAGATGTCGCAATAAGCATTCTTAGGGACTACAGGGCGACCTACAAGGAGAAATTCAGTGGTTTCTCATTCACTAAGTTTGACGGGACTCCGATCACAATCAAATAGGTTAAATAGATGCAACTGGTGAATGAACTAAACATTTCTATCTAATTCTGTCATCATTAATCATGCATGATTAAGCAAAAACAGTAAGAGCCCCACCTGTTTGATGAACGGCACTGGGTTCATTATTGGATAAAACGTAGGAGTGAACCTTTAATTTATTTTCTTTTCTGTTTCCTTATGGCTGCTTGATAACCATTATTTTCAATAGAATTAATGCATTTTATTGAAATATTTTAAGTTTTAATAATGTTGACAAACTATTAGCTTGTCTTGTTAAAGATTGGTAGGTTAATTTTCTCATGTAGTTGTTTTATCATAGTAGTTTGAAACAAATTCAAAGAAAATAAGGTATATAGAAATTACTAGTAGATAGGTTGGAAATGAGTAAAATATACTCCAACCATTATATTTAAAAACCTGTATCTTAACAAATGGCCGTTTTCGTAAAGATTGTTGTTTTTCGTATAATGTACTATTTACTTATTTAGTTATACGTCGTGCTCTTTTCCATAAATCACTTTAAAATTTTCTCTAAATAATGATTGAAGTCCCTCTAGCCAAAAGGGGGATAACAAGCGTACAGTATTAAATCAAAGAGCTCATATCGCTTGGTGTCATTCAAATCATAAAGGTCAACAGGCAATACGGCAATTGTATGATCAAAAGTTTTTGCGATTGCAATGCTTAGAAGGATGATTAACACGGTTATTGCGTTAGGAAAACGTTTAGGTAGCCTAAATAAGATTATGTTAATGAGAATAAGTAGGATAATACACCATTCATTTGTATCGATTCCAATTTATTAGCACACCTTTCCAAATAGAAATATGCTCTACCAAAGTTAATAGGATAATTGAAGAGAAAATTATGATGATCTTAGCCTTATATTTACATCTGATTTGTATATCCATGACCCAAATAATTATTAACGGATAGATTATTATTCTTTTGTATATATGTAACCAAAAATGTTTTGGTTGTTCTGATATTTTTAAATAACCAAAATTCATTGTAATTATTGTAGAAACTGAATGAGTTACCAACCAGACTATCTTCCATAAAAATTATCTCAAATAAGTGTAATCGCTTTTTAAAAAGACAGAAGGAAATAAGCAAAATTATATAGAAACTCCAAAAAGCGGAAAGAATCATTTTTGTCACATCCATAAGATTAAATAAAAAGTTCAATAGTTTAATTTGGTTTTAATGAAGCATTCACAGAGGTTTCCTTTGGAAAATTCAAGATGAATATTATCTTAATTCATTTTCCTTTACTATTTGTATACACTGTTTTTTTATTCATTATCAAGCGGGATATTGCGCTTTTCTTCATTTTAAGATATATACTTCTTTTTTCGTCAATAAAAAAGAGCAAACCTCTATGTAAGGTTTGACTCTAATTGTTTATCCAAAGGTGGTACGAGGACAGGAAGTGTTTTTATTCGTTCAATTAAGGTTTAGTGCTCATTTTTAAGCTGTGAAAAAAAACGAATTTACTCGCAACAGAACCAAAGCTTTCATTCTTGCCTTACTTAGCTATGCAAACTTCCCCTCAACCAAGGGCGATGTCGATAGGGACCGATCGGAATTTGGATTAGGCTGGTTTTCGCTTGTGGATCCATCTTGTAAATCTCATCACACAAGTTCGCATCAAAGCCGAGAAGTGGGTGCCCCCCCATCCCAATGGCTGACGCCGCTAACAGTAATCGTTGCACGAGCATACCCGCTTCCATTTGTTGGATACGATATCCTCTGTACCCTAGTGCCGTTTTAAAGTGATCCCTGTCCCCTGCCACATGTAGGCAGAGCGGTACTTGGAATAAATTCACATTACCTACAGGCATTCCATATTGCAACTGGAGTCGATGATCTCCGAGATGTACCTGTTTTAACACATGAGTATCGCTGTCATAATGATAAGCACCATCCGGAATACCTTCAACATTATGCAAACAGCTATAAAGTGAGATTCGGGAATCATGTTTATTATGTGCTCCATCCAAATCATTTCGATACGAGTAGGAAGCCTTGGCCTCCTTCAACAGAGTGGCCAGTTGCAATTGACTTACCTTTTCCATAACGAAATCCATGTCCGGTGAATATCGCTTGCGGCAGACCGACGCCAGATCATACGACAACCGCTTCACGTGAGGCAGAGCTACCACTTGCCCCTCATAATTTATTCTCTCCTTCGACTTGATCTGCCGAAACGATCTTGTTGATTCTAGCATGGACGCTTCATTCATCTTTGTTAACACTGGATACTCTTTGACCCTCTGTGACCGGATGTAGTGATTATGCTGAACTGCCGGCAACTCTCGGCACAATTCGGTGGCGGAGACGTCTATGGTCCTCCCTTTTGTAAACCAGATTGTAGGTTCCACTGATAACGGGATAACCGAATATACGCTCTCCTCCTGTTCAGATAGCCCAAGTAGATGGTTGATGGCCCGATCAAGAAATTGGAAGTACACCCCCGATGCGAAGCCAAACCGTTTCGCCACTTCCAATAACTGTCCAATCAGCACACCAGCATCTAACCCTTGCAGACGATAAGAAAAGTTATTGTATTTAAAGAAGTTTTTCCAAAACATTGTCGACACAAAAACAGTACCAAAACAAGCGGACATGTCACAGCGATTACCAAGAGCCCGTGCTATATATGAATCAAAATTGCCTTCTCTCAACAATACTAAGCGGTGGTGAGCCACATCATAATGGTACACCCCAGCAGGCAAATCCTCTATCTTCAGATACACGTACAATTCGTTTGGATACAACGCCCCACCGGAAGGAACAAACCGCCGATATGACTGCATTATGTCCGCCGCTTGCTCAGTGGAATCCAAGGGAAAGAATGCCTGGGAAACTTGATTAAGGCCGAATACATACCAGAGAAAATGACCGATTCTGTGAAAGTCAGGCTTTGCGGGTGCTTCCTGTCCTTCAAGCGTCAGCGGTACATCCAGAGAAAACGGAACCACAGACAAGCCACGGTAGAGCTTATACGCAAGCGGTGCATCTTTCCAGTCCACTTCCCAATCAGGTGGGCTTGCTTTATCAGTGTCAAAATGTAGATTGTGCAGAAATGCCTCTAGACTCATCCTCCTAACCTCCTAGTTACCGATTATGGAAACGGATGCGGATGTGGATTGAGCTGTTCAAGTGTCAGCGGTTGTTTCATATACCCAAGTTCCATTGGTACCCGGAGCACTCTCTCCAGCCCTGTTACACGGGTAAGGTGATGTCCGAATGTCATCGGCAACATCCCCGGAATCAGCACTTTCACGCAATATAGTCCATTTCGTATAGTTTCCGATGTCGACTGGTCCACTACAATCACATCGAGGTTCAATCGGCGAAACACCTGAAGAATGTCCTGTAGATCATCAGTTAGGTCTGCATGTCTCGACTTCCACTTGAATTCCTCATCAAACGTTCGTAACGGACGATTATCGTCCAGCAAAAATTGTAGGCGCTCTTCTGCTTGCGGCAAACCGTACAGCATGCCATGATCATCCATCTTCTGTACCAGGGAAGAATCTTGGAACATACGCACATACTCCTCCTGGTTCTCCTCAAATTTCTCGTCAAGCGTCAGCATCATGCCAGCCAACTCGTGAACCGCGCTTTTCACTGCCCGTACCGGGTCCAGATGAGCTCCGGCCGCACAAATGATATTCAATCCCTTTTGCTTCCTGTTTTTCGCCATCGCCCAAACGCTTGGAACTCCGTGCTCCATCGTCGAGTTGAACAAATACAGATCATATCCCGCCACTGCCCGCACACGGTCGACCATCAACTCCAATTCTTGGTCGTTAGCGGAATAAGGGTCAAGACGCGGAAGGGACAGCTGCGCGTACCAAGTCATCAGAAATGAATCACGCTCCACCACTTCCAAAATGCCGTAGAATATGGCTTCCTCCAAACTTCCGCCTAACGCGCATCCGTTGGACGTTTCATAGACAAATCCCTGCCCGCACCCCAAGCTGTAATAGGCAAGCAACTCCGGAACTAAAATCGGTCGTTCTTGCAAAAAGGAGTAGCCCCATACCCAATTAATTGGGCGGTCAGGATTAAACTGTTTAAATGGAAAACCAGGACGGGCATACTGTTTCTTCGCGTGCACCCCTACTTCTACAGGATTTAGAGCTTGATCTTTCAGATTACTGAAACTATCATGGACCACTGTCCGTTTTCCACGGGGCGCCACACCACAGGAGCGCTCCAAGCCCTCCAAAATGGCGGTCAACTCACTTACCGCATATGAATGAGTACGGCCTGCTGTTCCCTCGTCCCCTGAGAACAATGGCAGATTTACGATTACATCAGCAAACGGAGGCGTAAAGTCATATATTTTCCCATTCAAACATCCAGTCCGGTGATCCAGATAGTCTTTAGGCAGCACTTTATTTAGATCATCCAAAGAACGACAGCGGTAACTGTTGGTGCTGATTTTCGGACTTGGTTTCAGTGAAATTTTGGCCTCTGTCGATGAATCGTCAGGTAACGGACTACAGACAGAACACAACGAATCGGGTAGAATGAAGTGGCATGAGCTCTCTAGTGTTTTCAGGTTGATCAAAAACACCCGTCCTTCTGAGTGGGCCACGCTGCCTTGCACCACTCTCTTTGCCTCCGCCCCCAGCAGGTAAGCCATCTGCAAAAGTCCCGTACGTGATGACCAAATGTCACGCGCCATTCCTCCGTTCTCCGCCAGCTTCTGTTGCAGCTCCCACATCTCTTTACGGTCGCGTCCTGCCATGAGACGGCGCATGTCCGCACATTGGGTGCACCCTGGCGTACCTGTGCGAACCAGCGGCCCGATCACGCCTTCCCCAAATGAAACAAAGCCTCGTAGCCAAGGGATGTTGGTTTGTCGTAACACCTCTTCCGCCTTTTGATGAACGGAGGGAACCCAGGCATCGTGCAACACCAGAACCAAATCAGTCGCTTCCGGTACTCCTGTCTCGAAATCGGTATGACGAACTACCTGGTATTGGGCGGACAGTTCATTGCATACGTGATCCGCCAACAATCCTTCTCCGACAACCACCACGACAGCACTCACCGGGATTCCTCCTCTCGTAACAAAACACCATACACCCCTGCCAGAACCTCTTTCAAAAATGGTTCAAGCGCTAGTTCTAAGACCATAAGCCGCTTGCGGTTCCGTTCCAAGACCTGCATGGCGGACTGCAAGACCTCGGATTGTATCGTCTCTTCACATGCAGGGATTACTAGGATTAGTGGCGCCTTTTCTTCTAGAAACATGGAAGAAACCTCCAAAGCTTGTGTCGTGAGGGAAGTCGCTTGGTTTTGTTCCTTCATAAGCGCCTGTTGTAACGCTTTCCGCAACGCCATGGTTATATTTAAACCTACACTGCCAAACCAGCGACCGTTCGTACCGACCCATACCACAGGGAAACCGGACACTTCCTCTCCCAAACCGATTATCGGCGCTCCTTGCATCGTAGTCAGTGCCTGCAAATAAAACCGGCAGCGTTCATCTTCTACCGCACTTAACTGCACCCGAGAGACAGAATTGATCTGATCGACCTTTTGCTTGCTCAACTCCTCGGCCAAACACCTTTGCAACCCGCGGCAAACGCATTCCGCAAACGTTTCCCCCGCTCCGACACCAACAAAATCCTGCGGTTCTACTATACTACCCTCTACTTCATGAAGTGGAGGCAGAGTCGTAACAAGCAGACCGACCATTCGCGACACATAAGCTTCAATCCCTGCTAGACCCGCTTCTCGCCTTGCCTCCTCATGCGTCAGGTCTGAACAAACAATGCTTGACAACAGCTCAGCCGGTCCCTCCGACAACGGGTCAATTGCCTGAACTCTGCATTGAGCTAACGGCAGCTGCTTTAAATCCCCCTCCTCCCAAATATGGAAAATTCCTGATTCCCCTGATGTCAACTGGCTAAAGTAAAAAAACAATTTGCTCTGCTCACCTCTGCTCGAACTCTGTTCGAGCCTCAGATCGAAATCTTGAATCCATTCGGCTGCCGCACGTCCGTTCACCAACGGATGAGGAATAAACGAATTCCAGTTTCCTTCCAACGTTTCCAGATCAAGCATGTAGAATTGATTCTTCTGTTCCGATTCGGTCACTCCCGTAAGCTTTTTAAACATTTCAAACACAATTACATTGGCCAACATCGCTCCCGCTGTGGAAGAGAAGGTGTGTAATTGCTGGTCTTTGCAAAACGCGGATTGGTGTATACTGCGCCACGCGGACTCCCAACATCCTTCAGAGTCTGGATGCACCACCGGACCTGCCATACCTACCTGCAGACATATGGCGGGGAGAAACAGCTTCTTCTCTTCCCTACAAACCGTATGAAGAATTCGCAGTTCCTCTACATCCCCCTCCTGCGACACATACAAAATCGAATCAAACGGCCGCACAATCTCCCGCCAAGAACTCACCCCCTCCTTCTGCAGAGTGACCTCCTCTACCGCTACATCGGGATCTGTTTTATGGGCATGTACCACGAGTTCCATCAACCGCAGCCGGTTGGTCGGTACCGAGTCCGTGATTCGCAAATGGAATTTAGGCAATCCGGATTCAATCAACGCTGAAACCAACGAAACAAAAAAAGGACCAGAGCCAACTGCCAACACTTTGGCCTGACGATAGGCTTGAAAACGGTACGCACCCGAATCGCCGAAACTGTCCAAAAATTCAATTTGAGAAGCATGCTTTTTAATAACCTGTTCCTCCAATTGATGCGGACGGTCTTGGCTCACATCCCGAACAAACCCATTTCGATACAGCACTTCTGCAATTTCATACACCCGATCCCGGTATGGACCAGGCAATCCGTCTGTTAAATACCCCAATGTGTACTCCCCATTGAACATCGGCATCAGCTTTTCAACCCACTGATCGATCGTACTGCCTTCCATACGGAACGAACTTAAGTTGTTCCGAAAATACACACCGCTGTTTGGATCAGGGAGAAAAGACGTATCCCTTTTCACTTTCAGACGCATAGAAGGGGTCAAATTTGTCATTTCGCTCCTCCTTACCCGTTATTTATTTCTCAAATTTCCATCTTCACTTTCACTTTAATCCTATGTATTGCAATTTGTCTTTTATGTCTAATCTTATTGAGAAGAGCCCCTACAACAACTCATGCAGGGGCAACCTCTTCTCCTTAAGCAACCACAGATTTCGTTACAAAACTAGAATTATTAACCGCCGCAGCGACCGCCACAACGACCACCGCAACGACCGCCGCAACTACCGCCGCAACTACCACCACAACTACCACCACAACTACCACCGCAACGAAAACAATTAAAGCAACTAAAAAAACAGTTAAAGCAAAAAAAGCAACTAAAGCATCTAAAGCATCTAAAGCAACGAGAAAAACCACCGCATTGTCTAGCCTGATCAATATAGTACTGATTTTGGTCCCAAGGAACTGCCTCATTCGCTTGGAAATCGCCAACATTCAACATTTGAAGTTCATTATGGAAATCATTCATTTTCATACCTCCGTATTTAAATTAACAAGGTGTGTCAGCAACATGAAAGGGGAACAGAACGAACATATCAGAAAAACAACTGTGTAACAGGAGAATCACCCAATGCTTCGAATACTCTCCCCAACAAAATATGAACTATGCTTGGGTATAGTTACTGATTCAAATACCTATTTTTATTAAATTTTGTAAAACCGTTCAAAACGGAAATAGGCTACTCACATTATCAATAAGGCGGCAAGTACAAGTAAAAAACCTTCGAAACATTGTTGGAAAAATCCGGGACTAAGTTGGCAAGTCTAGAGTAGGAGCTTCCAAATCAAACAGCGCATAATCCAGCTAGTCCAGAAGCATATATGAGAGGTGTATGAGCCTGTTTTTCAGCCAAATTACTCTGTCCTTGGAGCTAAAGTGAAATGAGAGTTGAAGATTCACTCTATGTAAAATAAAAAATTGCTGCAAGTGTGCTTTATATTCCGCCTTGATTCCCCTGTAAAAACTATACAAACAACATATTTAAAAACATATGCGTCATTTAGGATACGGTTCTCCGTAACGGGTTGTAACAGAGAAATCCATTTTTCCCTTTATCAACACAGTGCATTTTTAAATAACTAGCTCTTTGAACGACCAAGTTCCATGAGTGCCTGTGAAAAAGTTGAAGTTGACGCCCCCCCATGAGTGAAATTTCTATAATAGGAGGCTCTAAAGATCAAGAAATGCGCACCCTTTCTATTCTAATTTGTTGGACGTACGCAGTCATGCCAGTGAATCCTTTCTATAAATCATGCAAATTTGGTGCGAATAGAAAAGTAACAAGTGCTTTCACCTACCGTAGCAAGTCTGCGTTTCAGCAGCAGAGGTCTGTCTCTAGGACACACAATCTTAACAAAGCGATCACTGAAAAAATGATCTAATAGAGAGGGTAGATTTATTAGCTAACCTTTCAAATAATACAACTTCGGAATAAAAAATCTTTCGTTACAAACAATATGTATGATTTATTACAAAATCGGGAGGTGCCACATGGTAAATATATTGGAATCAGTCATTGACGCCATTAAATCCATAACAGTTCAAGATGAAAACCAACCTCTTCATGTCGGGGAGGTGATGTCATGTTGGATTTACTTGGCCGGCCTTGAATTAGCTAAAGTATCCGTTCAAACAGCTATAAATACCACGACGGATGAAGAACTTAAAGCAATCCTTGAAGAAGATATGAAACTCGGAAACAGTCAACGGAACCGGCTCCATGATTTCATGATTAAGGAAGGAATTACGTTACCGCCTGCCCCTGAAGATATGCCAATATCGGATTCTAACGGTATTCCGCTTGGTGTTAAATTAACGGATGATGTGATTGCCAACGAATTATCTTTAAAAATCATCAGTTTGATTATGCGAGCAGCTGGTGCCGCTTCTGAGTCAATTCGTACAGATGTCAGTTTATTGTTTATTCAGTTCCAAGCGGAAAAAATAGCTTTTGGGACTAGATTGAAACATTTAATGCGCAAACGCGGATGGATTAAAGTACCACCGTTTTATGTTCCACCCGGTTCCCAACAACAATAAAGTTAAGAATTTTATGGAGGCCCCCATAGCCATCAAGTTAAGAGAATATTGTTCATATATTTTGATGTTGACGATCCTTTTGAAGAAACTCTATTGTTTGAAAGGAGGGGCTTTTTGAATCTATAAACATCGTCTCTCCAAGAAGAATGGAACTGTTTCTCTGAAGAACTGAGTAAAATGTCGGGATTTATCAAAAAGAAGAAAAAGGGTTTCGGAAGTTGGGACCAAAAGCCTTCCTTGAAACCTTATAGCCTGAAGAAACGATGGAACTGTGTAATGTATATGTGAGCTGTAAGAAAGTCTGGCAGCCGCGCCTCATATTCAACAGGCTAGAAAAAAGAAAAGTGAAGCCTCAGAACGCTTAGCTCTGAAACTTCACTCGATGGCTAGGGGGACAACCCCTTATAATAAACACACTTGTTTTGCTCAATTTTGTTTTGATACCCTTCAAATGTAAAATAAACAATCTCTTCACTCTACAAGGGATTCTGTTTGTGTTTTTTACTGACAATTCTCTAACTAAAGTATTTTTGAACCAATTTTTCCGCTGTGCGTGTCGCTAACGCCTGAGTTGTAAGAGTCGGATTGGGACCCCCAAGGGAATTATAATGAACACTGTTGTCAACAATATACAGACGTTTCACCTGAAAGGCTTCACACGTCGTATCCGTTATGAAACCCATCCGCATTGTACTTTCCATATGGATAAAAATCCCAGGAGATCCATCGGAACGAATTATTTTTTTTGCACCTGCTTTTAACAGTAAGTCTGCCGCGATTTTGGCCAATTGATTTCGCCTTTCCGAGGTGCGTTTAGTCGGAAAATAACGAACAACAGGAACAGGTCCATGCTCGTCTCGAATGAACGGATCCAGTGTAACCCCGTTTTGCCAGTCCACCTCATCATCCGTGATAATTAATATACTCATCATTCTCCGGTAATCAGCCATTAATTCCTTTAATTCGCTGCCAAAGACATTTCCTAATATCTGCCACGGAGCCTCCGGATCAGGTTTGTGCAAGTTACTGAAACCGGACTGGCTGGAACCATAGATGAACCAAGCTGTTAAACCGGGGCTCAACCCTGCCACTTGAATAAATCCTAGTCCAGGATAATCTAATCTGGCGCCGGATGTATGTCCGATAAACGGATTGGCATCCGGAGTCCCTAATATTGATATCAAATCTTTTTCGTCAAAGATTCCCGTAACCCTGTCAAAAAAATGGCTAGTCAGCCCTCTTCCTGCCCATGGATTGTGCGGCAATCCGGAGTTAAGCCATAAGCGCGGTGTCTCAATACAACCGGCTGCCATTACCACTACGCCCGCATACAACTCTCCCGTTTCTCCTGTCCAAGTATCCCGAAATTGAACGCCTATCGTACGAAGTCCTACTTTCGGATATAAGTACTTGACAGGGGTCAGTACAAAACGACCCTGTTTTTTTTATTAGGCACTTTTCTAAAAATTTGTTGCTTTTAGACTTATAAAAATCGGGCTTTTGGATTTTTATCGTAGAAACTATAAGCAATTTCAAGAGAGTACCACTTAGTAAATAAGCGAAAAGAGCACGAAGATATGCTATATCCGTAAAGTATAGTTATTTACGAAAAGCAACATCTTTGCGAAAACAGCCTTTTATTAAAAAGACATTAATTATGTTTGCAGCCAATTAAAGAAATAAATAATGCTGTTAAACTTAATATGCAAGGGTATGCTGGAACTTAAATGAAACTGAACACCAATGTTCTTACAACCTTGAAGGATATCTTCATGATGTTCACTTACCGTTAATGGGACTGTGCAATGCATCTTCTTGTTCCATTTCTTCTAACTTCTTTTTTGTATACCTATTAGTGAACAATAATAATAACAAGAATAAAACTAAACATCCACCTTGAATCCATAACAGCCATGGCATCCATGTCCCAAAAACGAACTCCATACAAAATCCTCCCTTATCATTTTTTTATAAAAATGCAGGAAAAGCCAAGCTTGGAATGTTATCAGTCTTAGCTGAATTTAACGTGATATTATTCGTGATCGGCACCTGAAGAAACTGGGTACTGCAAAAAAAGGCTAATTTTATATTAATAAAAAATGAAATTCTTTTATTCCCTGTTCCTAGTATCGGCCACGCACGCCATCCAACCCACTATCATTATAATAGAAAACGCTTACATTTACGAAGGTTAATAGAAAACAAGTTTCGACATAAAAAAAGAGCTTCTGTAATGGAAATCCCTTTAATATTTTCACCTGATAAACCATACTAAAGTAGCTAATTATAGTAATCTTGCAAAATTAAATGTCCCTAAAAGGTTTACTCTATTGGGATATTTTTAACTTTCACATATTTAATTGGAAAAGGCTCTAAGAATTTTTTTATCCTTAGAGCTTTTATACAAAATTATTTTGAATAGTTAAGTTATTTAACAGCTTCTTTTAATTCCTTGCCCGGTTTGAATGCTGAAACTTTAGATGCAGGAATTTGCATTTCTTCCCCTGTTTGTGGATTGCGTCCTGTTCGAGCAGCTCGCTCACGTACTTCAAATGTTCCAAAACCAATTAGCTGAATTTTCTCCTCTGCAGCTAATGTTTTAGAGATTGTTTCAAACACTGCCTCAACTGCTTTAGCAGCATCCTTTTTACTTAACTCAGCTTTTTCAGTAACTGCATTTACTAACTCTGTTTTATTCATATTCAAACACCTCATCTTTTTACTTTATAAATTAATTAGATTAGATAAAACAAGTGAAACCCCTTTTTTAGACTTCGTTTTGTTCGTAAACTCATCCTTCAGATGAATGATGAGTTTCTCGTTAGAGTCTATTTGATATTATATAGTTAAATAAAATTACTTCTTGCTGTACAGAGAAAGAAATAAACATTTGTTTAAACTAAAATTTGTTTGTTTTCTATCTAAAAATACATTGTTCAAACTACCTTTTAAGTTGAACAAGAAGAACTTAACATTAAATTTTATTTTATATCCACTCTAAAGCTCCCAAGCTTTAGAGCTTTTGGACCTTTTAAAAATCCTCTACATAAAATGATTGTGTCCCATCACAATCACGCTTCCGTTTCCATTATTATAATACTGTAGAACATGTTCAAGATCATTCACGTCAATCTTAGGAAATTTGTCCGAAATAATTTAATTTTATGTATATATGCAATTTTTACTGCTTGTACAAGACTCTTTGACGAAATTGGACTTTCTCTTTAATTACAATATTAGAAGGCTTATTAAAACTAAAATTTTATTTATCTTACCTTTATAGTTGCGATTTTTGTTTTTTTTGCTAAATCAGCAAATTTTTTTATTGTTTTTTTATCTATTTCTTCCAGACTATTCTTTTTCTCTTTCTTTTTAGAAGCCATATGTTCATCTCCTTTTCATCTTAATTGTTTGTATTTCTATTAGTTTGTACAAAAATTTGTTATTTTAAACGTTCTATCCATCCCCTCTCTGAATAGACTAGGAATATAACAATTTGACATTTTGGCACTAGGATAAAAGAGGAAGAAAAGCGAAGAGGGAGGGAACAGTATGAAACCTTTAAATCCTATTTTTGATAATAATGTAACAAAAAATAATACATTCAATTTGACACCAAACGTTCGGAAAAAGCCAATCACAAAAGCCGAAGGTAGAAAAGAAAGATGCGATAAACGTAAAGATGTCAAAATCCCATTTAACCAGAGCGAAAGAAAACTAATTAAAGAGTTAGCTAAAAAAAGAGGATTAGATCCAACCCCATACTGCACATTTTTATTAATTAAAGCATTAAAAACTAACTATCACTTTCCTGAATGCTCTTATGATCCAAAAGGGCAGCCATACCCTGCTAAGCTAGATCAACATTTTCACGATTTACTATTTAATTATAAAGTTGAATGGGATTGTAGCTTAAAAGAATCTGCATATCGAATTGTTTCATTTATGCTAAGTATAGAAAGTAGGGAATTATTATGAGCAAACCTTACACAGATCAAAGGTTATATAACTTATATGAAGAAGAGCTAAAGGATCTAACTTATACTCCAACAGGATTATTTGACAAATTACTTCATAAAGCTTCCCGAAAGTTTGCTCCTAAAATAGATCTTACTTATTCTTTTACTGTTCCAGTTTCTGAGTATTTAAGAGGAGAAATTTTTTGTGACGATGTATCTGAAATTATAGAGAGACAATTCACACAATCAGATCTGATTAGCATTCTTTTAGTTGATTTTCTTTACCAAGCGAAACGGAGAAACAACCCTTATGACTTATATCGTGAATTAAGCTCACGAGTTCAACAACAATCTATAGAAGTCTTTAATTATAATGGTGAAAATGAAACCCTACATATCAATAAAGAGACTCAAAGGAAAAAGGAACTCGACTGTATTATTAAAAGGAAAGAAGCCCTAAGGATTGAAGTGATGTTAAGTGATATTACAGATTTAGAACCTGAAATAACGTTTACTGTAAATGATGTATTACAGATTTTATATAGTGACTTCATTCAAAAATACAAAACTGGTGAACTAACAAATGTGCTAGAAAATATCACTAAAAGATTATCTCAATAAAGAGGAAAGGCAATGTTGCGATAACATTTCCTTTCCTCTTTATTATTTATAATTTCTTCGTGTGGTCTGATCTACTTTAATCCCGATTGTGACCAGTCGGAATTAACCTAATGAGATGACTGGTTAAGTACTTGGTCATATTCTTTTACCTTTTTAAGAGAATACAAAAGAGCTACTACTAAAGGTAACTTTTACTCTTTAGTTAAACTTCTTCTTGATATAACTTAATCTTATTGTTGTAAATTTTAATGACAATATATACACAACATGTATACAAAATGTATCATTTTAAAACATGAAATCGATCACTCAAAAGCTATCACTATATTTGATAGGCCTCTAACTGTTTCTCTGCATAACAGTGAAAATAATTTTTAATAAACGGTGTCACTGTCACTCCTCGATATGTCGAAAGGTTGCTAAGGGATAGGAATTATTTTACAGTCTCCTGGTAAATAAGTGTTTATCCTTTTCGGTTTAAATTCAGGTCACCATTTTCACCCCAGAGGTATTTTTTATTTTTAAATCTTATTTTCTTCACTTCACAAATACAGCCGGATAATACATTTTCATTAATTAGTCTATTGAATCATACCTTGAAGATAAGCGTTTAATTTTCTGAAAAGAGGAGTTGATTTGATTGTTTCCGTACTACTATAGAATTAACAACTGGGAACCTATTTTGAATTTATTACAAACAAGTCTGTATGCAGAAGAAATGGTATGTGCGATGAGTAGTGAACTTTTCCATATACCACAAACTAAGGATTTAAAAGGGAATAACGAGATGCACAGTCATTTAATTCCTGCTTCCTACCACCGCGTTACCTCTGTAGGGTCATCCCGGAGGCTAGTAAACGGTGAGCAACAGCAATCCATTATCGTAACGATGGTAACTTGTATAGTAAATGCTGAAACTCAGGATAAAAAAGTTCGTGAAGGGTTAAATATAATGGAGGAAAATGCAAGTCCTGAATTTAAATCGGTTATTAGAGTGATTATTCAGTGGCAAGCTCAAGCAGAAGCCTACTTAAAACAAGCAAAAGATTCTTTACGTGCAATGGGGGTTTCGTTCCCTTCCGGAAGTGAACAGCAGAGTTATTGATAAAAGAATAAGTACCTAGTTTAATAAATGATCTCTTGGAAACATGAAAAGGCAACTCCAAGAATAAGGCGTTGCCTTTTGTGCTTCTACAATACAATCCATATAAAATTAAAGAAAGAATAAGACTTCGGATCAACGCTTAACATCATGGAATTAAGTTTAGATTTGTTAGTCACTAATGTCTTAATGTATTAAACGATTCATGGATCCTGGTAAAAAAATCCAATTTGCCCTATAAATAAAAAACTGGTCCATCCTAAGACAAACCAGTTTTCCTCATGCTTCTTATTCATCTCCATTGTAAACATATAATGTTTGCCGACTTCCAAATTCTGGGCTATTCGTTTCTTCTGAAGTATTAGAACTCCATTCATTGCTTAGGACTTCCTCACAGTTTTCGATGATCCATGAACTAGCTGTTTCAGATTGACGGCGCCTTTACTTGAGAGAAGGAAGTATTTCACTTCACCATTTCCCTTCATTATCTTCTAGTTTTTTCTAGTTTTTCTACCGTTAGAGCAGGATCCCTACCTGAGAAACCTCCCATTGCCATTACTGCATAATCTTATTTAACATAAAAGAATATGCATCTTTTGCAGATGAAACAGCTAATAAGAATCTCTCTCCATCATTATGTTCTTCTAGGTAGGATACTAGATTTGAATCAAATGAACTTTCTGGCATCCCTTGACCCATATCTGGTTGCTTTCCTTTTGATTGATCATCTTGATCCAAAGAGCCACTTGTATCTCTACCATCCATACTTTCCATGTCACCACCTTGGTCAAAGGATTGGAAGAAGGGTTGTCGGGAAAGACAGTGGGAGATTAAGGGGAAATTGTTTAAATAGGAGTTTTGTACTTACTAAGGCTGTTAGGTAGATCGATAACAAAAAGAGAAATGATTTAAAAATATTCAAATCATTTTTCATTTTATTTGTATTTATGTTCCTTTATTGCCTTACTATTAAGTATTGATAAGTAATGATAAACGCTTTGAAACGATCATCCCTTGACCTATCGACGAGGAGATACTAGAAAATAAAGGATTTAAACAAATATCACCTATAGCATAAATAAAGTTTTCACTAGTCTTACCAAAGTGATCTGTTACAATTAAGCCTTTTTCATTTATATCTACAATATGTCTAATTAACTTATTATTCGGCCTTGCTCCTATCCGGACAAATACCGCGTCTGCTTTCATTGTAGATGTACTTCCATTATTATCTGTTAAATCTACCGATGTTACTTGTTTTTCTCCATGAATGGCGGTAACTTGTGTATCCGTGATAATTTTTATATTATCCATTTTATATGCAGCATGAACATATTCGTCTCTTGCTCTAAACGTTTTTGAACGGTTTAGTAAATAAACATGTGCATCAGCTTTTGCTAATATAATTGCTCCTTCGAAAGCACGATCCCCTCCACCAACAAACACGACTGGTTTATTTTTAAATAGATGGGCATCAGTTGTGGCAGAATACCTTTCCCCTCTTTTTATCATTTCTTTTTCCCCTGGTACTTGGAGGCTCGCCTGTCCAGCCCCCATCGCTAAAATGACGTATTCAAATTGAATTTTTTCTGCATTGTTTTCACTTTGGACCTCTACAGTTTTTGTAGAACTATTAATAGATAACACGGCTGCATTTAATTTGTACGAACACCCTAATTCATAAAAATGCTTCATGAAAATCTCTTGCAATTCTTTTCCATTTTCAGCAATGATACCAGGGTAATCGATAATTTTATTTTTGATATCAAGCAATTGTCCACCTAGATGTCCTTTTTCTTCAAGAAGTAGATGATTGATTCCAAGTCTTTTACACCATATCGCAGCGGAAATTCCAGCTGGTCCACCACCAATAATAATGACATCAACATGTTTCATGAGAAATCTCCCACCTATTTTCACTTAAATAGCGTTCGAATTCTAACCAATCCCTAACTCTCGGCACGTTTACATCCCTGTTGTAAGGATAATCCATGGCTACTGCAAGTCGTCCAGTTGAGGAAAATTCTCTTAAATTATGGGGGGCATCGTCAAATAATAAGTCACCACATATCATATTTTTACGATGTGCAAAAATCAAATTTTGTTTATTAATAAAAGGAAGGTGTTTTTCAATCCACATTTCCTTTTCCATAAATGCAGTAGAAACACTGCTAGTTACGATTAGAATATCGTACTTTGTATGTAACCTTTCCAACACCTCTATCGCATTTGGTAAGGGATTTAAATTAAAGAATAGGCCAGGTTCCTTTAGATAATCATAGATCTTCATTCCACACTCAGGCTTAACATATTTCTCAGAGTTCCAACACTTCAATTTTTCAATCGTTAAATTGTCGTTGTAATCCCGATTATAGCGTTTATGCCATTCGGACATTAGATCACATATTACAGAGTCCATATCAATTAATAATGTTTTCAATTGCTACTCCTCTCCTTTCCCCACATATACACACCTAAATAATTGCCATTCTGAATTTGGTTAATAATCCATTTGTATATATAGCAGTAGTCTGCTAGTAAGATCAATCATTTCTAACCTCATTTTTATTTCTATAAAGGATTTCAATTCTGTTGCATTTCTGCTGATTTACTGATTTCTAATGATGTAACACGCATCTCAATTTAAGAAATTCATTTGGGTACAAATAGTACACTTACCAACAAGAATATTAACTATCTTTATTATCAAAAATGGGAGATTATATGCCTCCCAGAAATATATTTTTTTTGTATTTGACTGTACGTTTCAATTGTTTACGAATGTACCTTTTCTCATTTAACCACACTACTTTAAACATGATCAACTTACATATAGTATTAGCAAATAATTAGGGATAAAGTGGCTTTTGTTTATACGAGGACAGAAATCTGCTCAAGTTTACCTCTCAGATTTTATTACTGATTCACATCGAAACTGGTCGTGTTGACAATCATTTTTCTCTTATTTCACAAGAACTCAATTATTTATTTCGACATGAAAGCGATTGCCTTTATTTATTTTTAAAAGTAATATTATAACATTATATAACTAGTATGAGAGGGGAAAAGGCATGCAAGATTTTATTTTTCATAATAGTACGAAGATAATATTTGGTAAAGATAAGGAACAAATAGTAGGGGAAGAATCTGTTGCATATGGCAAAAAAATTCTTTTGCATTATGGTGGAGGAAGCATAAAAAGTAGTGGGCTATATGACAGAGTTGTTACGTCATTACGTGAACAGGATATTGAAATTTTCGAATTAGGTGGCGTGAAGCCAAATCCAAGAGTAAGTCTTGTGAGAGAAGGAATTACACTTTGTAAGGAAAATGACATCGATTTTATCCTTGCTGTAGGTGGAGGAAGTGTGATCGATTCTGCAAAGGCGGTTGCTGCGGGTGTATACTATGATGGTGATGTGTGGGACTTCTTTGATGGGAAAAGCGCGGTAGAAAATTGTTTACCAATCGGTGTTGTGTTAACCATTCCTGCTGCGGGTAGTGAATCTAGTTCTGGAACGGTTATTACAAACGAAGATGGATGGTATAAGAGAGCAACAGGACATATTACAATGAGACCACAGTTTGCGATCCTAGATCCAGTGCTTACATACACATTACCTGCTTTTCAAACAGCATGTGGAATCACAGATATGATGGCACATATATTAGAAAGATATTTTACAAATGAAAAGAATGTAGAATTAACCGATCGTTTATGTGAAGCGACATTAAAAACAATCATCAATAATGCACACACGGTTATCGAGGATCCAACGAATTATGCAGCAAGAGCAGAGATTATGTGGTCAGGAACGATTGCACATAATGATCTGTTAGGAACAGGCAGAATTGGTGATTGGGCTAGTCATGATATTGAACATGAGCTAAGTGGTATTTATGACATTGCACATGGAGCTGGATTGGCGATTATCTTCCCAGCATGGATGAAATATGTCTATAAGCATGATCTACATCGATTTGTTCAATTTGCTAATCGAGTATGGGATGTAGAAATTGATTTAAATGACTTAGAAAAAACAGCTTTAACAGGGATCAAGCATACAGCACAATTCTTCAGCTCGATCGGTATGCCGGTAACACTGAAGGAAGTTAATATTGATACAGAGCACTTTGAAGAAATGGCTAAAAAAGGAACAGAAAAAGGACCATTAGGTAATTTTGTTAAGTTATATGAGGAAGATGTATTAAATATTTATCATTTGGCGAAGTAATGGGAAAAACCCCGTTTACATTTTTTGAGTGTTTTTACCTTACCGACACCACTACATCCACATTAAGAGCGTAAGCCAAATAAAGCTTACGTACTAATAGGAAGTAACGTCCATTTTCATTTACCATGAAGAGGACGTTTACTTCTTACTATTCATAAAAGCTGAACCCTCATAGGTATTAACTTCTCTTATCTATTCTTCTTTAATTGTTGCTGAAGTGTACCAGTGTATTTATCGAAAAATACGGTCTATTTCTTTAATCTCTTCATCCGTTAATTGAACATTTAATGTTTTTAAATTATCTACTACTTGTTCCGCTCTCTTTGCACCTGGGATTAGCACGTCAATAGATTGGCGTGTTAAATACCATGCTAGGACAACATGAGCCACTTCAGCTTCTTTTGAATCAGCAATTTTGCGGATAAGCTCTACTTTTTCTAGATTTTTTGTAAATTCTTCACCTTGGAGGTGAGGCATATCTGCTCGCAAATCATTGAAAGTCATTTCTTTGTTGTATTTACCAGCTAACAAGCCTGCCGCTAGTGGAAAGAAGGGGATAAACGAGATATTATGTTCGCTTGTATACGGCAAGAATTCTTGCTCTGCCTCTCGTTGTAACAAGTTGTAATTTCCTTGTAAAACATCAACATAGCCATCTTTATTAGCCTCTTTTAACTGTTCAATTGAAAAGTTAGAGACTCCTATTGCTCTAATTTTCCCCTCATCCTTTAGTTGTTTTAACGCACCAACTGCTTCATCTTTTGGTATAGATTCATCTGGAAAATGAATATAATATAAATCGATGTAATCTGTTTGTAGTCTTTTTAAACTATCTTCTACAGCTTGCCTTAAAAAAGCAGGTGAGTTATCAATAACGACATCATTGCCTACGAGTTTGTGTGCTCCTTTTGTTGCAAGGATGAGCTCACTACGCTTTCCTGTTTCTTTTATGACTTCGCCTACTAACTCCTCTGATCGTCCAGGTCCGTAAATAAAAGCCGTATCTAAAAAATCACCCCACTATTTATCGCAGATCGAACCAAGTCTTTTCCTACTTCTTCGTCTAGGTTAGGATAAAGATTATGTCCACCAACAGCATTTGTTCCAAGTTCAATCGGATTGACATATAAATCTGTTCTTCCAATTCGTGTTTGCTTCGTCATTTTTCTATTCAGCTCCCTCTTACATTTTACTGCCCATTCATCTATTTTAATAAATCCATTGGCACATTACCAATTTTAGGATTTATTGCAACTTTTAATTTAATCCATACTTTAGCTTCAAAAACTGCATATCATACCAAGAGGGCAATGTTGATAATTTCTTGAATAATCATGAAATCTTAAGCAAATCATAATCTTGAAAAAGGAAGGATGATTTGTATGAAACATATCAAGGCTATCGCGATTAAAACGGTCGCTTCTTTTGTACTCATTTATGTTATTCTGGGACTAGTTTTTAACTATTCCTTTGTGAATGTACTTACACTAACGCTTATTTTAGGAATTGTCTCTTATATCCTTGGTGATCTTTTACTACTACCCAGAACGAATAATTTAACTGCCACCATCTCTGATCTTGCAATAGCCATGCTTTTAACTTGGTTCTATCTCGCAAACATCACCTACAATGAAAATAATGTGTTTATGGCATCTATTTTCATATCAATCGGTGTAGCTGTCTTTGAATGGTTTTTTCATAAATATATGATTACAAATGTTCTAAGAGATAAGGAACCATATCTTGAATTGAATAATTTACGTTTTCAGACTGAAGCTTCAGAAGAAATATCTCCAGATCAAAGCAACTATAAAAAGGATAATACCTGATCATTATTAGGTATTTTCCATCTCGAACATCACTTCAAAGTCAATGATTTGGTCTTATTAGGTAATTAGATTAATTAGAGTTATAATAAAAGAATAAGTTAAAACTTATTCTAAGGATGGTGGCTTATTTGAAAAATCGTGACAAAAAGCAAAAACGTAAACGTGACATGCTTAAGGATTATTTGAAAAATAAATTAAAAAATTTACTACCAAAACCTAATAAAAATCCAGCATCAAACCATAAACAAAATTAATTCATTTTTTATCACAGGCATTGCACTCTATTTCTTCCCAACAATCTTCTTTGCCCACAAATAGGCAAATTAATTATCTTTTTTCGATCATTAAATTATTTTTCCGTTCCACATCGCTCTTAATTCCATATGCTTTAATAATAAGGAGTGGAAACGTATGAAAAATGAGCCATTTGATATCGAAACACTAAAACAGATAAGTAATAAACTAGACTATATTTATTCCATAGCTAATATTAATTTCAATGACAATCCTGAATTAATGGACACGATTGAAAATTTAGCATTAGTAGCAAACATGTTTGCTTCTATTAAAATTCAAGAGTTAAACGGTCATGTAGAAACATCCCGCCCTCAAGGATTTATCCTTTCTAAACTAGCAAACTCATATTCAAGGATGAAAGATTATGAGAAACAGAAAGAGAACGACTTTCCAGCTTGGGAGCTCTGATGCTCCTTTTTTCATGCGATTAAGTCCCTCTGTCAATGTAGATGTCAGAGAGTCAGAGCCCCTTCACTTTATCATGGTCACTTATCTGGACATCCTCTTTTTAAATGACCGGAACGCACGACTTTTGTTTCTAAATATTTTTCATTAAACTCGGAGATATCTCCCCATAACGGAACTCTGCCTGCAACATTGGCACCTGACTGTTGAAGGGCTTCTAATTTTCTTGGATTGTTGGTGATTAGTGTCACTGGATTGGAGCGCAGTGTTTTTAATACTCGAATGGCGTCATCATAGTTACGTGCATCATCCACAAACCCGAGCTCCAAATTTGCTTCCACCGTATCTAATCCTTCTTCTTGAAGTACATAAGCCATAGCTTTACTAAATAATCCAATGCCTCTTCCTTCGTGATTCGCTAAGTAAAATAAAGCACCGGATCCGTGAGCCGCAATCATTTTCATCGCTTGTTTTAATTGAAAGCCACAATCACAACGTTTACTGCCAAAAATATCTCCTGTATGGCAAATGCTATGCATACGGATAAGAGCATCTGCAGAATGTTGAAAATCTCCATACACTAACACACTTGATTGCTGCATTTCCGCTAAATTAGATGAGGCTAATTTTTCAATGATACTTCCCGTATTATAAGAGCCGTCATCACAAAAATGACCAGCCATATACTCACAACGTAACCAGCAATACCATTGGAAGATCGTTGTTTCGCCATCTAAGGTAACGGGTAATTTGATAGGTCCGACTAAATAAATGGACGTCTCACCACTTTTTATCACGTTAATTTTATCTTCTAATATCAACGTCACTTTTTCATTAATCATGTACTCTTCCTCCTGATGCTTTAAAATATTTATTTTATATTATGGCTGTTTTCGCAAAGATTGTTGCTTTTCGTAAATAACTATACTTTACGGATATAGCCTATCTTCGTGCTCTTTTCGCTTATTTACTAAGTGGTACTCTCTTGAAATTGCTTATAGTTTCTACTATAAAAATCCAAAAGCCGATTTTTATAAGTCTAAAGCAACAAACTTTTAGAAAAGAGCCTATATTATTTTAAACTGCTCTGGTACGATTCTTTTTATTATTGTGCCCAAACCATTCTTTTACGAGTCTTTAGTTTTGAGGAGATGTAGATTCATTTGTAGTTTTTTAAATTACAGATAGAAAGGAACATTTCTCTATATTTGATGTCTAACAGATGCGATGGGAACGAGAACGAAATAAAACGAGATTAAAAGCAAACCATTTATCCGTTCGCCCCAAGTTGAAATTCAGTAAAGAATCTGGAAATGTAATCGTTTTCCTTTTTTGGATTACCAAGAAGTTTCATTGAGTATTTTTATTCATTTGCTCAACTTCATTTCATCCTCCCAACTATCAATTTGAGATTTAGTAAAAAAACTTTTGGATGTAATCGTTTTCAATTTTGTTTAAAATTCAACCAAAATTAATCATTTACGATTGTAATTATAGGACAGAATAGAATAACTGTCTTTATATTACAAAGACATATTTTTGCATTTAAAAGACATCTTCATAAGTAACATGTGATTCATAACCTACATTATCAGTCCTCCTCTAGTTGGCATACACTAATAAACATTATTATATAACCGTTTTCTATTTAACCTGACTTAATCATTTACAATTGTAATTGTAGGACAACACAGAAAAATTGTCTTTATATTATAAAGACAACTATTTGCACTTTAAAGACAACTTGCTAAAGTGAACATTAAATTTGTAATATGCTTTTCTTTTTGAAGAACAAAAGCGCTAGCACCTTGATCAGGCTCGGGCAAATAAGAAGCTTATAATAGAAGGTGTTTTTTACCTTCAATTCATAAGTGGCTAGACCATAGAGGCAGTCAAAAACTCGGGCGGCCTCATCTCTTGCCGGCACTTGCACACTTCTGTGCTTCGGACCTGGATGCCGAGCGTTTATCCACAGTTCTAGTATTTTATAAATTCCTAAACAACAAGAAAAACCCCCACTATGCGTAGCATTAGATGAGGGTTTTTAGCCATCTTTATCTTTATATGAAGTTGTTTTTAAGTCTGTATAGAGAGATCGAAAGAGCCCGGGTGAACTGCGCAACTTAGAAGTAAAAACACGCGTAAAATAGTGAACCGTTGTAAAACCGGTTTCTTCAGCAATATCTTTGATGGATAAGTCTGTTGTTTTGAGTAATATAGCAGCTCTTTGTATTCTCTCATTTTGAACAAACTCTGAGTAACTTACACCTAATTCAGATACAAATATTCGGGACAAGTGCCGACCGGAAATGTGCAAATGACTAGCAGCATCAGTAAGTTTTAAGGATTGTGATAGATTATCCTTGATGAATAATTTTGCTTGGCTAAGGAGTGTTGAAGTCGTTTCAGGAATGTCCTTCTGATTGTCTTTCTGTGAATAAGGCACAAATGTTTGCAGTAACGAAAGAATAAGGGAGTAAGCTAAGTTTGTTAAAATTTCTTCGAAAAAAGCTTTATCGGACTTTGTCGCTTGGATAAGCAAGGTTTTCCAAAGTAACGCAGCAGTTGTATCTTCTTTTACATCTATTATCAGATTAGTACTTCGCTTGGCTTCCTCCATGATCCTTATCCATTCTTCACTTGATTCCGATTCGATTAATTCAAATCCAACATATAAAAGAAATAGTCCTTCTTCACTGTTTATTTGGTGTAAAACGTTTGGCCTTGATAAAAATATTATGTTTTCTCCCAATGAATATGTATTGCCATCGTCTATATATAGTCCTTTACCGTCAACCACATAACATATCTCAAAAAAAGAATGCTTATGTAGTAAATTATTATAATGCTTTGGCATAACTCCCCAGTAATGAACATGAAAAGATGCTCCATTTTGCACTAAATGATTAGCGAATTGATTCAAATGGATCTTTCCCGAAGTAAATTGATGTAAATCCAAAAAAAGTCCTCCTTGTTTTTATATGCATTTATGTATCATTAGGTCTCGTTCATTCTGTAACGCTATAATATGGAACTATTAATCTAAATCTATTAATAGTTCTTTTATATTTCGGTATCATCGATAGCATCACCTTCTTTTGAAGTGATTTTTTGCAACTATCATTTTTTGTTGAAAATTCAAGAAAACGCAGACGCCTTGATCAGCCCTTAGAGCCGACCTCAAAATATAGATGTCCCATTATTAATATAAATATCCACAATAAACATTAACAGAGTTTTAAAAAACAAGAAAATAAGGCATTTCAAGACCTATCTTTATCTTACTAGTTTTAGTATCTTTTATTAAATTCCCCAAAAGCATCCCCCGTAATGTTTCGAAATTTACTAGAACCGTTCCGACTATAATCGTTAAAACGCTTATGCATGTTAGCCATGTAGGATGTTCATGATAGAAGACAACACCTAGTACAACAGCAATTAATGGTGAGATCTTAAGCCAGGTAGATGGAAAAACAGGATTTGTCCGTGAGACAAGCCAAAAATAATGGCTACATCATTTTGAAGTGATTCTACTTTATCCCACGCACTTTCAATATCCGGTATAAACACCACCGATATATGTTCTCGAAATCTTTCATTCAATAACCATTACGCATCTTCCTTCTTGAATTAACCTGCTTACGTTAGTGAAACTAGTAACGCCTCTTTTACTGTATATAATAGGCGTACTGTTCATTTTAAAAAACTTTTTTACATCCCTTGAATAATTCCACTAATACTAAGCATTCTAATATTTGTTTAGGAGGTGAAAATATTGTCAAATCAAACTAGAGATAATGAGAAGCAAAAAAGTAAATCACTTAATAATCGTCAAGGTTCAGGAGCAGAATATCACAGAGAGCATGCTGGCAATGTTGAAGGTTACGGAGAAACGTACCCATATGCTAAAGGTTCGAGTAATATGACTGAAAACACTGACCAATAATTATTAATTTTCACCCGTGATCCTAGAGGTCGTAGAATATATACAGAAGACAATATTAAATGGTTAGATTTCATTCGCTCTCTCCGATTGACTGGAATGCCCATCTCCAAAATTAGAGAATACGTTGAACTTTATGAATTAGGAGATGAAACATTCTTCCAGAGAAAAGGGATGATGATGCAGCATAAGTTAGAGGTGCAGAATAAAATTAATGAAAACCTAAAACACTTAGAAGTGATTAGTTATAAAGTTGCTATGTAATTCAAGAAAAAGAAACATTATAGAAAATCTAGTTTGCAAATTAAAAAGGACCCATAGAGGTCCTTAAGCACACACTGAAATTTATCGGCAATATCACTCCGTTTAATCTCATTTAAAAAATTAAAAACATTAGTACGATCACGTCGTGAAAAATGCTAATACATACATTCCTGCTCCAATTTTTTATTTCGTGTTCACTGAGGCACAAGATCTACATCATAATGAAGAAGTTTTTCATTGATCGCTTCCAAAGAAATTACGGAATGACTGAATCGCTGTATCACGGTTTAATGCAGCAATAGATGTTGTCAAAGGAATACCCTTTGGACATGACTGAACACAGTTTTGTGAGTTACCGCAGTTT
>JBNJJO010000033.1:0-54787 GCA_051750265.1 Bacillota bacterium
CCGCCAGCAAAACGCGGATTTACAACGTTAAGGATATTCCAGTATTAAAAATCCCAATTTCTCATTTATATCACTGAGAGATTGGGAATTATTCAACAATCGCGCCCGATTGTTGAAGATACTAAATTATAGGAAACATTAGAAAATAATATTCATTATTTAGTATGTATTTATTTTTTCTCTATCGGTATTTTGTTCAATTATATCTGAAATAAAAGTATAAATATTCGGAGGATATTCAGCAATACGATGAACTAAATATAAATACCACTCACTACCATATGTTACATAAACTTTAGCCTGGATATTATCCTCCTTTAAAAATCTTAATAGGTCAGGTCGAACCCCATCCAACATCTCAACTTCAACATTCGAACTATAAAGAAATCCTTTTGCTTTTAGGTCCATCAATATATTTTCATCATGTGTAGCGACAGACAATGGATGATTACTATCTATACACATAGATACAAATTCTATATACCGTTTATTTAACTCTTCGGATCTTGGGATATATATACCTTCAGACTCTTGATAAGCCCCCTTTACTAAACGTATTCTACCCGAGGTTTTCAATAGATCATTTATGTCAATAGATGAACGCTTCAAATGAACTTGTAATGTTATCCCAACATTTGAGAATAAATTTGATATCCTTTTATATAGTGATAAAATTTCATCTGTTTTTTGTGATTCTTCCATACTTATCATAAGTTGAATATTATGTTTTTGTGCTTCTTTTGCTAATTCTTCTAAATTAGTAAATGCTACTGCATCAGAAATCATCATTCCGATATGAGAAAGATCAAATGATACGGTAGCCTTCATTTGATTATTCCCGAGATCTTTTATTAATTCTTTGAATTCATTTTTGGTAAGCATACATTCTTCTTCGGATGTTGTATTTTCGCCAATAAATTCTAATGAAACCTGATACCCTTTGTTATATAGGTTTATAACACGCTCTAGCCCTTCCGTACGTGGTTCTCCAGCCACAAATCGGTTAGCACCTTTAATAAAAATCGGGAAAAGTTCTTTTGAATTTTGAAAATAGGATTTTAGTTCTTGATTTCTAGCAATCGATTTTAGAGCTTTGGAAAAGCGAATTTCTTCATTAAGCATAAAATAATCACATCCTTATTTTTTATCTTATTTGGGATTACGTTTTTCCGATGATGACTTTTCACCCACGAAAATCAAACTCCTATATTTGAGCTGAATCCCAAATGAAAATGGTAATAAATGTGGGAAATTATTAAAGCAGATCATTTATCATTCTGAATAAAAATATCCCTGTATTGTCCGGGTGTTAATCCAATAAATTCCATAAAGAAATTGCTAAAATGACTTTGATCTACAAAACCCGTCTCTATTGCCGCATCAAGTGGTTTTACCCCTGTTCCAATCGTTTCTTTGCTTCATTAATACGTACCGTTTGTAAGTAACGATACGGGGTAATCCCCCGAATCCGGGTAAATGAGCGTAACAAAGAATATTTGTTTATATTAGCTATCTTTGCTAAATCATCTAAAGCAATATGTTCTGCATAATGTACTTCTATGTAGTGACAGACATTTTCAACTTCTTGTTTAATAGCTCTCGGTTCTGTATCTTCGATGGCTTCGGTATATTCTTCAATAAGCTGTTGAATAAGAAAATAAAAAGTTTCTTCTTTCTCAAAATCTGATATTTCATCATCCATAATCATCTGGTGAAGATTATGCAACAATTGAGCTTGTTCACTATGATAGGCAACAGGAGAAGTAAAGGAAGGAAGATAATCTTGCCCTGTAATCTCTTTTGTAACTTTTCGCATGATTTCAGGCTTGATATTCAAGCAGCGATAGTCTAATGTTTGGTTGTCAATTGATTCACAGGCATGATTGTCCAGAGGGTTAAAAAATATAATATCACCGGTTCCGATTACATATTCTTTGTTCTTACAAGATAATCGTCTTTGTCCACTCTCTATAAACCCAATCACATAATATTCATGGAAGTGGTTCGGAAATTTTTGCATAATTCCTTCAAAACGATAAGCTTCTATTTGTAAATCATGATCAAAACGTACCGTTCTTTCCTCTTGTCCCATACGAACAACCTCCTTTTGATTTCTGATAGTTAGTGTAACACATTTGGTTAAGGCTCTCTTGTAAGATATTGACTAATAAAAAAATGGCATGGCAGTTTAAAAAACTACCACACCATTCGTATTATTAATATTAAATCTACAACTACAAAAGTGTCTTGATGACACCCATAAATTCCTCTTATCCTGTTTTTCCCTTATACTACCTTTCTTCATTGGGGGAACTAAAAATTATTTCTTTCAAGAAAAAATAGTTACCTTATTCCACAAATAGCCTTAGACGCGTTACTCGATAAACGCGCCCTTTAATTGAACAACTAACTATTACGGTTAAAAAGGATATTTGAATTTATTTCCTCTTAATAATAGGAATTAAGATATCGAAATGGGGATTATTAAAATCACGATCATTCGGGTATCTTTCGTGTTTTATCGGTAAATCATCGTAATATTGCACATCTGGCTCTATATAAGGGTCATAGTCACTATTCTTAAGCCATTGAAAGATTTTTCCATAAGTTTGACCGATGTCTTGACCCTTTTTGTGATACGTCATTAAGTAAGTCATCTTCGGTACATTTATTTCTACCATACCATCGGGAAGTAGATGTTCCTCACTAACTTCATAAACAGAATAATGTACAAATCCATCAGGCATAAGATGATAGGATAAACCTAATTGAACATTTGGATTGACAGCTTGATCTAACTCTCCCACTCTACTACTCATGCTATTAATAAGATTTTTCAAAGTACTAATTTCTGTATATGGCCCATCCCATAATCCGATTCCTCGATACGCAGGTATCTCCACAATTTCATAATGGAAGTTTTGCACTTTATATCTCCCTTCATAAATTAAGATTCAAATTTAATTTACCTAGAACATAAACAGATTAACACTACATTTTATTCTAACTAGTTCTTATTAACTCCTTCCTTCTTCTACGATATCTGGCCTAAAAAAAACGCCTTCTATTAAAGAATAGCGCCCTATTATTGAATACTCTAAATGAAAGGTATTTCCTTTCCTTCTATTAGTGCTTTTAAATTCGCAATTAAATGCTTATATATTAACAACCTCAAAAATTATATCCTTGTAAATTAACCTGATCCAATACACGAACTTTTACCAGAGTAATCTGCAACCGTTCTCATTTTGTGATCGAAACGTTTTGCACCAGAAATGCGACCTTTAGTGGAAGAAGTAAACAACTTATCACTAACCTGTTAGCATTAAGAAAGTTTTTACTGATAAGGTTTTTGCCACACCAATGAATATCTCCAAAATAGATGGATTTTGAACTGATTATCCGGTAAATAAGGATCATAAATGTTAATTAACTCATATTTACTTAAATATCTGTCATGTTTCATATGTTCTTGCTTCGCTAATATTTCTTCTTCCGTTTTTTTTCGCTGAGGTTTTCTTTTTAAGTAGAATTTATTTAATGGAACTGCTAAAAGGTCAGATAAATAATCCCAAAGAATAATTTGGTTATATAAATCTAGAAATATCAGAACTCCACCTGGTTTTAATGCCTTCTTTAACTTTGGTAATATATCGTGAAGATCTATATGGTGTAAAACTGCCAAGGATGAAAAACAGTCTACCGAATCATCTTTAAATGTATAGTCTAATATATTTTCAGTCAGATAGTGAATATTTCGATATGACTTTGAAAACTCGATCGCTTTCTTTATGGTAATGGGTGATAAATCGAATCCATAAACCTGATCTGATTTGGTTGCTAATTTCCTTGCGAACTCTCCAGTACCGCATCCAATATCTATCGCCACTTTGCAATTATTAGGCATAAAGCGAAGAAGATAATCATGATAGTGATTATTGTGATCCCACTCAAACTCTTGGACAGAAAATTTACCAATTGAATTAAAATCTTCTTTTACTTTCTTCATATCTTGCAATTGCATCACACCCGATTTCATATAATGATGTTCTAAAAATATATAGCAATAACAGGTTTAGTATTAGTAAGTCTTGCCCATTAATAAATTTTGCAGTCAATCGACACTTCCTTTAATCTATCCCCAATTCCCAATTCGAAATCCTCTTCCCTTTCTTTTTTTGGAATACACTCTTCACAAGGTTCTTCCGATTGGTTATGTTCACATTGTTCAAATAAAAGTTCCATTGTTTGTATCCCTTCTTCCTATTTCTTACTATCTATATTAATGGAAGCGATTACATTTGTCTCGTGCTTTTTACCGGAATTAATAAATCGTGTTATTAGAATAGTGAGAAAAAAAGAGAGAAACAATTTTATAATTGTTTCTCCCTTTTTTCCTCATAAGCCATTGCAGCATTCCGGAACCTAAAGGGGCTTAAAAAGGCAAATTCCAATTATCCTCAATCTTTTTCATTCTTGTTTCTCCAATTCCTTCACCAACTGTGTAATAATCTCTCCATCACAAATAACAGTTCTCGGTATTGTAATGCTCATTATTGAAGTAAAGCACCCGTTAGCTGAACAAGTTTTTTAAAAAAACAATTTAGTTATTAGAAATTCTCATTAGCCTTTAGGTGAATTTTTTTATTTTCAAAAAGGTATTGAAAACAATACAGTAAAAATGCCTTATAAAAAATATAATAGGTTTGGTTTTATAGATAAATCTTTATCACAATAAAAAAACATTCTTCTCATCAAAGAATGTTATACACGAAGTTTTAAAGAAAATTATTAATTTTTTCTCTCTTCCTCTTTATATTCAACTACCACTACCATTGTTAAATCTTTTCAATATTAACAATTCTTTAGGTATTTAAGTTTCCATAATTTACATGTATAACTTTGTCCAAATACATCAAACTACCATTAAGCAAGCTTGCATAATCTAATTCTTACAAACTTTAAGGAGATGATTTTATGGCACGCAATAATAACAGCAATCAATTAGTTGTTCCAGGTGCTAAACAAGCTATTGAACAAATGAAGTATGAAATTGCATCAGAGTTTGGTGTAAACCTTGGTGCTGAAACAACATCAAGAGCTAACGGTTCAGTTGGTGGAGAAATTACTAAACGCCTAGTTGCAATGGCTCAACAATCAATGGGTCGTTTCTAATTATTTTTTTAAGGAGGAGTACAATTTACTCCTCCCTTTTATGTTTTTTATAAAATACCATTTAGACTAACTCTTCTTCTTCAACTAAAGCGCCCTTTCGTTTAAGTAAAATCCTTCACAAACTTTAATAAATAGAACCCCTTAATAAGCTCTAATTAACTATCAGTCATAGGATTTAGACGACTTTAAATCTTTTATTTGTTCAATATGTCTTTGCTCGTGTAAGTACAATAATTCAATCCATTGTACTAATGATAATTCACCAAATGCAGGATGATTTTCAGCCTTTTTAGATAGGACAGATTTATCTTCAATTGTTTGAAGAATATTTAAAAATTCAACTCTCGATTCAGTTAGAAAATTTATAATAAATTCAACTTCGAAAGGTTCTTCAGACGGTTTGGCGATTTCTGGCGATTCAAATTTTTGTGTTCTATCAGAAACTAAGTGTATAGGTTTAGCAACAACATTCTCATAGTCTTTATCATTTAACCCATTTACTATCGCCTTTGTGAATAAACTCTCTGTCAAATATAAATGATGGCAGATTTGTGCAATACTCCACTTATCTGGAGTTGATTTTTTATTAAGTTCTTCAAAATTTAATATTTTCACTTCACTAATTAACTGTTTACTCGATTCTAACAATAAATCCAATATAGTCATTGTATCTCTCCTAAAAATTGATTTATTAGCTAAGATTATTTAAATTAGTAACAATTTGTATGAATTAACTAACCTACTTCACTATTGTGTGAAATTTCCCTCTCCAATTCATTTAATTTCTGTTCTAAGAAATTTGTAAAATATGTTCTTCCTTCTTTATCTTTTGAAGTTATATAGATAGGTTCGCCAATTATAAGATAAGGTTTTTTTCTCAATAAAAGTTCTTTTAAGTTGTTTGGACCTTGATAAGCTACAGGAATAATTGGAACATTAGAATGCTGTGCAATTGTAATGGCACCTTGTTTCATAGCTATTTGTTCATTAGACCTTGTTCCACTTGGGAAGATTCCAACAATTTCTCCTCTTGATAGAAGCCGTTTTGGTATTTTTAGAACACTTGGTCCAGGATTATTTCTATCTACGGGAAAAGCATTTAACTTCTTTAATAACCAAGATAATATCCTATTATAAAAAAGCTGTTTTTTCGCCATATAATGTATTTTTGAGGGTAATAAGATAGTGCCCAGGTAAATAACATCAACCCAGCCAGTATGTGTACACGCTAAAACATAAGGACCATTAGCAGGTAAGGCTTTTATATTGTAAACATCTATTTTTCCAAATACCCGTAAGAAAAATTTCAGTATATAAGCAATAAAATAATACAAGTCGAGTCCTCCCTTCAATGTAGTAATTGGTAATATAAACCATTCCAATTTATTTTAACACTTACTATTAATAGTTGGTACTAAAATATTCAATAACTTTAGTGATAAAAACTAAATAGCCCTACTCCATATTGAAGTAAAGCACTCATAATAAGACAAATTTAAGTTTTTTATTTGACGGCGTATCCAGATTCCTTATAGCTTTGATAGCACAATAAAAAAGGCGATGCCTTCTTTAAGCATCGCACCCGTTAGTGGAACATAGACGCATTTCATAAACTAGGTAATAAACAAGGCTACCCCGAATACATCTATCTCACAAATGTAATAAAGTCAATATTAACTGGTTCAATACCATCTGCTCGAAGTCGTGAGTTAATCTGTCCTCGATGATACTGACCATGCAATGCTACATGAGTTAAAATATCCCGTACAGAATTCTTAAATTCTTTTCCTTTACTATTTGTGTAGGATATTAATTTATCTAGGTCAGTATTTGCTAAATTAGTAAGAAATGTTGTTAAGCTCTCTTCATTTTGCATAATAAGCTCTGCACAGACTTCTATATCGACCTCTAACCAGATGGGCAGTCGTGAACTGTCCAATCCTCGTAATCTAGTTATCCATACTTTTTCTGCAAGTAGGATATGGGAAAATAAACGGCTCAGCTCTTGATTTTCATCTTCAATACTTTGCAATGTTTCAAGAATACGTTGATTAGCCCAATTTAAATGCTCATACATCTTTTGGATAGTTTTCAATGAGAATCACACCACCAATGATTGAATTTTCCAATAGGATTTTCCCTTTTAAAAATCAATTTTCTTCCAACTCAATATTACCACATAATTCCATTGATTCGAGAGAAATAAAAGGATTCTTCTTCAACTAAACTGCCACTTTAGTTGAAGAAGAAAAAAGCCTTACTCCTTATTGAAGTAAAGCACCCGATAGTTGAATAAAAATATAGATTTCTAATATTTTTTAGTGGGGTGTTGGATAGTTTAGGAGATAAAAAATCATAAATATACTAAAACCAAATAAAAGGATTAGAGTTGCAAAAAATACTTTTCTCCATAATTGCCCTATGAAGTATATATTCACTAAAAAGTAATAGATAAAAGCACTTACAAAAGTGAATAGTAAAAGTTCCTTTATTTCCTTAGGTTTCATTTCATTACGAAAAAATTCCATATCTCCATTAATAGTTATTGGAACAGTAAAAATGGACAATATTAACCCAAGAAAGGTAAAGGCTCCATAAATGTTTAGCACTGTCCTTATACTAATCTTTTTCTTGGTAACTATTTCAATATTATGAGACGTTTGTGGATTTACTTCCAAATTGACACCCCCCAACTATCAAAATCTTTAAATAACATTACGAATTACTCTCGCTAAAGTTCCATTGAAATAAAATAGTTTTCTTATTGTACTAACCTGCCACGTTAGTTTAAGTGAAAAGCTTCACAATCTCTTCTATATTTTAACATAAATATCCAGTTTCCTTTAAAGGTGTTGTTCCACAATCTGGCCCAATACAATAAAAAGACGCGTTCCTACATAAACGCGCCCTTTAGCTGAAGAATAATTATTTCTTTCTAAACAATAAATTTGTAATCGTTCCAATAATCATTGCCCCAACAATACTTGCAAATATTGTTTTGAATATTACTTGTAAAATGTTTCCTTGAGGAAATATATTCATTATCATAACTAAACAAATAATTATAAAAGCGATAATATAATCTTTTTTTCTGAAATTCCTCATTTTTTTACCCCTCTTTTAAGTTACCTTAGTGAAAAAGCGTTCCTCTCATTCCAGAAACGCACCCTTTTATGGAATAACTTCGTGTCAATTTTGTCAAGAATATTTAGAACTTTGGAAGCTTCTTTGTTTTAATAGAAGTAGATCGCGCTAAAGGTGGTATACTTCACTGTTTGTTATTGTACACCTATCCTTCTAGATTTCTTATCGATTGCTATGTTTTTGAATTTTTTGGAGAAAATTATTCATTAACAATGGCAAGGAGATAAGGATTGGTGGATCGTCGAGTCGTGGAGGATAGAGAATTACATCTTGATGTGGGACGGAGGAACCCGATTCTACGATGATTGGCTTTTTCGATCGCGTCCGTAAGGTTTTTTGAGGAAGCAGAAAGTCCATGACCTGCATTCCCCAAGAGACAGAGGTAGCCATTAAGTAATAAACACCTGGTTTGACATCAATTATGTGAAAGTCTCCTAACGAAGAAACGAGCGTTCCATGGATCGGGAGCCCTTCAGGTATTGGTTTAGCAAATAAACCGATTAGAACCAATCCCTCAAAAGGAACGGTCGCTTTAACGGTTCCTTTTATGGTTGCTTGTTGATCTGTGGAAATATGAGAATCAGACCAGTCGCTAAGCTTTTGTAAAGAACGAAAATGATTCTCCGATCTCTGCACTGAGTCCCGAAAATCGGAAGGTGTCATGCCTACCCGATCAGTAAATCGGGTCGTAAATGTTCCTAAACTTTTTTGACCGATTTCCAGTCCAATATCCCGTACTCTCAAATTCGTGTGCAGTAACAAATCCTTTGCCTTTTGAAGACGCAAAGCCGAAATATAATATATCGGAGAGATACCCATTTTTTCTTTAAAAATGCGAGTGAAATGGTACGGGCTATAGGCAGCATAACGAGCCAACTCGGAAAGTGATAACGGTTCGTATATATGCTGATGAATATATCCAATCACTTCACCTATTTCTGGATAACTGTCAGTCATTATTCCTTTCCCCTTCCTCCAAACATTTTAATTTCATTGACTTCTTCTTATAATTAATTCTTCCTTTATCAACCTGATACCTCCTCCTTTGCCCTTTTATTAGGCTAAGCAAATACTCATAGGTTGATAATGAAGAAAGACAACCTCAGAATCAGAACATCCGAACTTCTTTTGGTACCGACTACATTTCGAAATTTTGTACGCTAATCAGTTTTTCAACCGAAAAAAGCTGATCCACTAGCGTGAATCGACTTTTTGAATTTGTCGTGTTTTACAAGGATAATCAGTTTGATTTGTTACTCAACTGAAGTGCTCCGTTTAAGGTATAACTTAAGATCATAAAAAAGTATCGTTTGCTGTTGGTTGTTCAAGATAGCAATCGAAAAGAAATCAAAGAATTATTCATTTGCTACAATTGATAAGAAGAATAAATTAAGGAGTTGACCGATGATGACAGTAAGAATTACCCCTTATTTAAATATGGAAGGGAACGCAAGGGAAGCTATTAAGTTTTATGAACAAGCAATCGGTGCTGAAGTCCTCACAATTATTACTTACGGAGATATGCCGGAAATGCCTAATACTTTCACCGATGATCTGAAGAATCTTGTGGCACACGCAAAGTTACGAGTGGGTGAAACGGAGCTCATGTTTTCCGATGCTCCAGGTGGTTCGACTATTGAAAAGGGTAAACAGGTGACAATTTGCATTTCAACGAACGACGTGGAAAAATCAAAACGAATTTTTGAAGCCTTGCGGCAAGACGGTCAAATCAATATGCCGTTTGGAGAAACCCCTTTTAGCCCAGCTTTTGGTGATGTAACGGATAAATTCGGCGTGACCTTTCAAATTTTTACTGAAAGTCAAAACTAAAATATAAAATGGAGTGCTTGCCTTTAAGCCTGCACTCCATTTTTACTGTTGCTGTTGAACTCGGATTGTCCAGCCCTTACTACCCAAGGCAAAACAAATTTAGTAGCCCATTCAATTAAACTAAAAATGATATATAATTCATTATCATAACCGATAAAATTTAGAACAATAAGAAAAACAAATATAATTGCAGCAATATTAATGAAATATTTTACTGTTGAATTTAAAGATGTTTTTCTAATATATGCGATAAATAAAACTATTAGCCATATGATTATAAAATAAACTAATACATTCAACCAATCAATTTCATTCAACCAATCAATTTCATTTAACAATTAGTACGCCCCCCATTTATATTCCTAATAACTTAATGTTAACATTATTGGTTATTTTATGGAATATTTTTCAAGCTTAAGTACATTTCTTCACAATCTTCATTTTTTTTATAAGTTTCTTTCTAAGCGTTCTTCCTCAATATGGTCCTTAACATAAATTAAAGAGCACAATTCTTGCTGCAGAATTGCGCCCGATTGTTGAAGATAATTAATCCAATCTTATTGAAGAAAAGCACCCTTTAGCCATCCATGCAGCAGAAAAATCGTTGCTGCACCACAGAGAATGAAAATATGTTGAACTGTCCATACTGATTATTAATCCAGTCAATCCAATCCATAGATCAATGTATTGCGGCTCTCTCCATTTTTTTTTACGAATGAGATGGGTCTTCTTTGGTATTGTCCTTTTTCGGAGTTACAGAAGTTAATTTTCATAGTAGTTGAAGAAAAAAGAGTAACCTCAACTTGAGTATTACTCGACTAAATATTATAAGTTATCATAATACCTCGTTAAAAATTTCATCAACCCACTTGGGTTTCTCTTCAATATTAAGTTTTTCACACAAGACTTTATGCACCCTTTTAAATTCTGGAATTATTGATTTGTAAGCATTTACAATACTTTGATGGTTTCGATTACAATCCCAACTTTCAAGGATTTAATTGCCATTCTTCTAATTTAGAACGCTCTCCTTCATATTTAGACCAACTACCAGGTTCATTTGGAAGATAACCTTTTTCAAGGTACCAACCTGTAACAATTGACCAACGCATCCAATCGATACTTTGAAGAGCATAATAGGTCTCATTACGCATGACTCTTCTATATGCTTCATGTAAATAACCGAAAAATTTTCCTCTCCAAGTCTCAAATTCATCAACGGTTAATTCATACATTTTTTCTTGTGATTTTTCTTTCGCTTCTTTCACTAATCCATGCGGGTCATAATCAATATCAGCTTCTTCTTTTAAATAAATTGAAGCTTGTAAATCTTGCGGTTTATAATAAAATGTATCAACTTTAACAAAATTCTTAAAATGTGCAATAGAATAAGGAACAAAAGGACCTCTATCTTCATAGAAAAGAACATCTCCCCAATTTTTAGCACGTTCTTTCTTACTGGAAATGTATTTGCTATGAGAATCTTCCGTTACAACGACACGGAGGTCTAAATCAGAATAAAAATCATCATTTCCTCTTGCAATAGATCCACCATAGAAAATAGCTAAAACTTCTTCATCTTTTGATAAATCATTTTTAATAGATGTTCTTAACTTTTGCCTTTCCTCTTGCAATTTTTCATCTCTTTCTTTGTGTCTATTTTTAAATCCCACACATTACAAAACACACTCCTTATTTAATATTAAGGCATAGCCTTATAATACTAAATTCACCAATTAACAAATTATTCCTTCTTCAACTATTCTGCCACGTTAGTGCAATAAGCAAAGAGTTGCCGCAGCAACCCCCCTTGTTAGAATTTGATATTTAACTTGTAGCTTTATATTTTGCAAAATAAGGGAAGCTGAGTATAAAGGAAAGGGAGAAAAATATAATTACCGCAACTCCTAAATAAAAAGGAAGATTACTTAGCTTAAGAATGAATAACATTACTCCTATCGAAATAGAAAATAACAACCTGGTCTGCATAGTAATTTTATGCTTCGTTCCACATTTCCTACATACAAGTGGTTTATAAGTCCAACGAATAGCCTTTTGTATTTCTTTCCATGTAAATTGATAATCACAAGTTTCACACTTTTGTATGCCCAATAAAAACACCTCTCTCTTTAGAGAATCTTAGCATGAACTCTCCCTTTGTTCTTAAGTGAAGATTTACCAGAACTTATTGAACCATTCTGCCACGTTAGTTCAATAACAAAAATGCTGCCCTGTAGTGGCAGCACATTCCGGAACTCTTGCACCCGAGTTGAACAACTATTTTTTTATTACCAATAGTGTTTTCTCGTATATTTGGATGTTATTGATGTCAAAATTATTAAGATTTATGGTTTGGTCTAATTCCACATTTCTACCTTCTTCTTCGTCACCAGCCCAACAAATGTATAACTCACAATAATCTCCTTCTTGAAGATAAGTATCTAAAAGCTGACATAGTGCTAGGAAACTCTCTTGTGATTCTGTATTACTTTTTGGATAATCCCTTTTATAGTGTTTATTAAACCAGATACCTGAACCACTATTAGTAAGAACTCCATAAACAAACTTAGTTGAAAAGTGCTTTTTTACATTTTCTTTCGCTTCGTCATCTGGAAAACTTTCAACAATCAAAATCTTATCATCACTATCATCTTCACTAAAAGGCATATTATAATTGCATCCAAGGTAATTTACTATGGTCATTTCACATTCCCTTTCTTAATTCGTTGCCTTTAGTTTATCAGCTTATCTTGTTGAACTAAACTGCTCCTTTAGCTATCCATGCAGCAGAAAAATCGTTGCTGCACCACAGAGAATGAAAATATGTTGAACTGTCCATACTGATTATTAATCCAGTCAATCCAATCCATAGATCAATGTATTGCGGCTCTCTCCATTTTTTTTTTACGAATGAGATGGGTCTTCTTTGGTATTGTCCTTTTTCGGAGTTACAGAAGTTAATTTTCATAGTAGTTGAAGAAGAAAAAAGGTTGCCGCAGCAACCCATTTTCTTCTTCAACTCTTGCACCCGTTTGTTCAATAAGGAGTGACTTTTATTTGCATTTTTGTAGATTTTTCTTCATAAGATATGCTACTTGTATATTATCTTGTTGAGAAGTGTTTTCTAGATGCTTAATAATTAATTCTTGTCGTTCCACAGGATGATTTTGACTTAATTTAGCTTTTGCTTCAATTTTAGTGATTTTTATCCTGAACGCTACAATTCCTTTACTCATTCCTTCGATAAAACTGGGTTCTACACCATTTAAATTGTATGAACTATCAGGGCTTTCATATTTATTTACCAAGTCATTTAACGAGTCAAATATTACTTTTCTATCTTCAATAATCTCCAGATTTCCATATAAATGTATAGATACATAATTCCAAGTAGGTACTGCCTTAGTTGTTTCATACCAAGAAGGTGAAATATAACAGTGGGGACCTTGGAAAATCACAAGAACTTGCTGGTTTTCAGCATCCTTCCATTGTTCGTTCGGAAGTGCAAAATGACCATATAAAGCATTTTCAGATTTATTTAACATCAGTGGAAGATGAGTAGCGTAGGGTTCTCCTTTATGCTGAGAAAATAAGGTTGCAAAGCCATATTTTTCGATAAAATCATAAATTACTTCTTCATCATCAATTTTAAAATGTTTAGGTATATACATAATAATCCACCTTTCAAAAAAGTTATATGAGTGTTTTGGTCATTATAAAGTCCATTTGTTCTTCATCACCCATATAAAAAGAGTGGGCTCCAGTTTGAACAAACTCCATTTTCTTATAAAAAGCAATAGCATTTTTATTTTTTTCCCATACACCCAGCCAGATTTTCTTTTTATCACGCTCTATTGCTATTTCCAAAGCTTTAGTGATCAAATATTTACCGAGTCCCTCTTTTTGAAATTTGTTCTTTATATAAATCCTCTCAATTTCAAGTGATTCATCATCCATTTCTTCAGACTGAGCATCATTGGTATTGACCTTTAAATATCCAGCGACTTCATTATTAAAATAAACAAAAAAGAATTGCGAAGAAATATTGGATAATTCTTTTTCTAATTGTTTTAAGTTAAATGCCCTTTCCAAATAGGCATTCATATTTTCGGGTGAATTCTGATGCTTAAATGTCTCATTAAATGTTTCATAACTAATTTCTTGAAGTTTGCGTGAATCTTCAAGGGTACACTTTTTTATATTTATAGTCATTTAAATATGTCGCTCCTTTATATAATCAATAATTTCTCTTGTTTCCCTTTTTTACAAATTCCCAGTCTTTTTCTATATTTTTTCTTACTCTTTGAAGAAGATTGAAAATGGTTTCTACTTCTCTTTCGGAAAATCCCTCTAATGCAACGATATTGGAATAATCATTTTCTCTTTTTATAAAAGGAAAAACATTTTTCCCTTTCTCTGTTGGAAAGAGTTTTTTAATTTTTTTGTTATGTTTATCTTCTTTCTTTTCAAGAAAGCCATTAATTTCAAGTTTTTTTATAGCACGAGCTGCTGTTGTTCGATCTACTTTTATCATCTCAGCTAACTTTTCTTGAATGATTCCAGGGTTTTCACATATTCGTACAAGGTACAAATACTGCCCTTTTGTAAGGTCATATTCTTTAAATTCTATATTACTAATAGAATCTAATGCCCTTGCTATCATACCAATTTCACGAAGAATTTCCTTCATAATTAACTCCTTAGTACATATTTTTGTTGTAAATGCAACAAAAAGGGTATATATTAAATTTAACCTAACTTTGTTGCATTTGCAACAAAAAATAATGATAAAGAGGTCGAGTAAAGTGAAATATGTTTTTTATGTATTAGGAATTTTAATATTAACCCTTGGTATTTCTTTCACTATACAATCAGACCTTGGAACTTCACCTTTTGATGCACTTTTGGTAGGACTGTCCATAAATGTGGGGCTTACTGTGGGAAGTTGGGAAATAATAATAGCTTTGATATTGATATGTTGTAATTCATTTTTAAAAAGACAAAGACCAGAAGTTTTGGGGTTGTTAACAGCATTTATAACGGGTATTGGTATTGATATGTGGCTTTTTTTATTGCACAATTTGATAACACCTGAACTATGGTACAGCAAAGTTGTTTGTTTTGGAATCGGCTTAGTTGTTATAGGATTAGGAACTGCAACATATTTACACACAAATTTTGCACCGATTCCAGTTGACCGATTAACATTAATCATACAAGAATTAACTAGAACAAATATATTTTTTTCGAGAACATTCATTTACCTCGTATTCTTGATAATGGCAATGATTTTAAATGGGCCAATTGGCGTTGGAACTTTATTAACGGTTTGTTTAGGGGGGCTAATACTTAATTACTTTATGCCATTTACTGAAAAAGTATTAGACCGCATATTAACACACTCTAGTACATCACCAAATTATGATAAAGATAAAAACCATTCAATATAGAATGCTTTTTATTTTTCTTATCGTTAGTTGAAGAAGAATTGAAACATTTTTAATTTTAGTTAGAACTTTCAGTAGAGATTGCTTTTATTTGGTTAGTTATTGTCTTGAGGATAACTATGTTTGCTGTTTAATAACCTTTTTAGTTTACCTCTGTAAACAGTATCCTTTAATTCTTCAATTCTAAACGGAATTATAGGTGACATAAACGGTACACCTAATGGACGTAAATTCACCATATAGATGATAAGTATGGTTGTTCCAACGATTATTCCATTGAATCCGAAGAAGTATCTCACCCACAAAAATAAATTACGTAAGATATTAAGTGGAGCAGTCATTAGTTTGTTAGCAATAATAAAATGACCTAAAAAGGTAATTCCAATAGTAATAAGGACTACTGGATGAATAATTTTAGCCGATACAGCAGTTTCTCCAATTACAGTAGTGGCAATTAAAGAAACAAGTATTATTGTACTTGTGGGTATCCTAAAAGTAATGTCAATTAACAAAGTAAATAAAAATATCAAAATCACCATTGACCAAAATGAAGGTAGCAATTCACTGCCTTCGAATAATATCTTTGCCATATTTTTTGGTAAATTATCCACCTCAAATTTATCCAATACTACATAAACAGCAGGTAAGTAGACAGAAAGTATAAAAGCCCCTAACCTTAATAACCGAATGTTTAATCTTCCACCCTTCGTGTGATACTCATCGGGTGACTGGAATGAGGATAAAAACAAACCAGGTACAATAGTAGCATAAGGAGTCCCGTCAATAAGAATAATGACTTTACCATCAAATAATGACCCTATTATAGTGTCAGGACGCTCAGAATCTTCGTTCAATGCAAAGATTGAAAACTTACCATCTATTTCTTCTTGAATGAGCCTTGCTTCTAAAACATATTGTACAGAAAGATTATCAATAATACGACGAACCTCGGCTACTATGCCTTGGTCAACTACTCCCTTTATGTAAAGGAGTGACACGTCAGTTTTTGATAGGGTTCCTACCTCCATAGTCTCAATACAAAAATCTTGAGTCTTAACCATACTACGTAATAAACTTATGTTCGTATTAAGGTTTTCAGTTAGTCCCACGTTTCCCCCCCTTGGGGAGCGCTCACTAATCGCCTGTTCCAACCCTCTCTCTTTCGCTTGTGCAACCTCAGCAATAATTCCACGATTAATTCCTTCAAATAATATAACGGCATTTCCTTTTATAATCGCATCTGTTAAATCTTCAAAATTGTCTTTCACATTAACTTCCGCTGTCCTTATAACATTTTCTGCAACATCATCAATTATAGAGGTCCTATTAGTAATGTTCTTAGTTGACCCTAAGAGGGGAGCAATTATGTATTCCTGTATGCTATCTTTGTTCACTATTCCCTTTAGGTAAATAAGGTTAACATTTAATGAGTTCTTTAAACCGAATTTCAATTTCCTTACTGAAAGGTCATCTGTGTTATGAAATGCTTCCTTTAAGTGTTTAATGTTTTCTTCAAGACTTTTATGTATTCTGTTGCTCATTTTCATCCACCTTATATTAGGGTTAACCTTAGTATGGTCATACATTTGGATGGTATTCAGCCTAGTCTTTCTTCAACATACCTGCCTCGTTAGCTCAATATTTACTTCAATTTTATTAGTACCATTAACACTAGTGCAAGGAACATCCGTTTGTGGAGGAAAGTTAGCTGTTATAATGATGACTGGGTAATAATAAGTAAGTTACCGTTACCTATTAAAAAAGCAAGGCCCGATTGGCCCTGCTTGTTATTTAACTATTACTTTTCCAACCATTCCTTCCTTGAAATGGTACCGACATATCAGTTCATATGTACCGGGCTTTTTCGGTTTCACGGTAATGGTTTTTTCTTTTCCCGGCTGAACTTCGGCGTCTATTCTGAGCTTTTCCACTGTGAAGGTGTGCTCTTTCTTACCTTCGTTTTTCAATATCAACGTTGTCGTTCTTCCATTCGGAATAGTGATGACTTTCGGATTAAAGTAATCATCGTTCAACTCGACCTCAATCGCTTTCACCGTCTCAATAGGCTGTGTTACTACGCCGGATTCGGCAAATACACCGAGTGAGCCTAGAGTTGTCACAACCACAATCATCGCAAGTAAAACGACCAATCCTGTTAACCACTTTTTCACAGACATTCGCAATCCCTCCTTTCCTAAGCATTATTTTTTTCCAATTCATAAAATATTATCACTATAAATTGGGTTCCAACGTGCTTTCAAATAGTAACCCTTTTTTCTGAAACAGTGACAAAGAAAAAAGATCGACACTAATGGCGATCTTCTGGAATCCATTCTTATTCAATTAACCTGCCACATTAGTTTAAGTGAAAAGTTTCACAATCTGGCCCGATACACAAAGAAAGAGCGTAATTCTTTTTAAAGAAACGCGCCCGATTGTGGAATAAGAACGGATAGTGAAACATTTGATTTGACCATTCAATTCTTATAAAGTAAAAAATATATGATGTAGATCATGTCAATCAAGCTTTGGACTATTTATCTCTATGAATCTACTATGAATCATTTTCCAGCTAGTATTTAACGATATAGAAACTTTTATTGATGTAATAATTTTCCGAGGTTTTGATGGTGAATTATAGTTTGATCATTGATTGAGGAAGACGAGCACTTGAATGATGAGGTGCTCGTTTTTATTTATTATTTTTTAAGTATAAATACATGGCAATAAAATGAAAATTACAATTGATGAAATTGTTCAATTGGTAAAACAAAAACGGTTGCTCCTCCAATTTTAACTTCTACAGGAAAGATAATAAATGAATCAGCATTACCTCCCATAGGGGAAACTGGTGCAACAAGTTGTTCTCTAGATTTACAATGATACTTAATGATTTCTAGTACATTATTGACTTGTACATCCTCTATTCCAATCATAAACGTAGTATTTCCTGATTTTAGAAAACCACCTGTGCTCGATAATTTGGTGACATGAAACTCCGTAAGAGCCTCTAAAAGTCTATTACTGTCTTGGGAATGTACAACGGCAATAATCAACTTCATATTTAGCACCTCTTGCATTAAAATGAGTACTCCTAATCGTTATTATCAACTATTTTCCAGTCTATTTCTCTGCTATATTTGCTTTATATATATCTAATTTTGCTATATTTATAGTAGATATTAAAAAGGAGGCTACCCTGTATGACGTTGACTACTAGGACAGTCTCCTTCTGGTATATATTAACAATTTTTTGTATTGAAAGTGAATGTAGAACTTTTACTAGGTATACGACCCTCAAACACCAATGGATCATTACTAGTTCAGTTCACACGTTTGAGAGGTGTAGATATTTTATCGGATACACCTTGTGATTTGTTCTTCAGGTGAATGTAGCTTCCTTTTCTATCGACTTAATAAATAGATAAAGCTAGATAAAATATGGTATTGTCTTTGCAATTAAACCTTCCTTCAAACCTTATTTTACAAGGTGCTTTGACCGATATTGACTAGGTGTGATACCTACATTTTTTTTGAAAACTTGATAAAAGTATTTTTGGTTTTCATATCCCACTTGGGTAGCGATGTCCGCCACTTTACAGTTAGAGGTTCTTAGCAGTTTTTTTGCATTATTTATCCTTGTTAACGTAATATATTCAAAAATTGTTTTCCCAACGGACTTTGAGAACAAGCTACAAAGGTATGAGGGATTTTTGTAAAAATGCTTACCTAAATCTTCTAGAACAATGGTTTCTCTATAGTTCGTATTTAGGTGATTTTTTATATCTAAAATTAGTTTATCGTTATAAGAAACTTTATGATCCTCTATTTGATCTTTAATATTTTGTGCGAATCCTCTTAGCCAATTACTTATTTCATCCAAAGAATTAAGCGAGTTTAATTGTTCATAAACCTCATATCTATCATCCATGATAGGATTTAGTTCAAATTCATTGTCAACATATTCAAGCAAATTGTTAACTAGCTTGTAACATAAATACGTTGATTTTTGAGGTGGAAGTCTGCTTTGTTTTGAGTAATCGATTATATGGTCAATTAAGTGATCCATTTCAAATAAATCATCTGAATGACTTGAGGTGAAGTATTGATCGATTATAGTGATGATCCGAGAACCAATTGTCGTATTCATCGTCTCTAATTCACTGTAATAAGTGATACGTTGATTGGAATAAATTCCAATCCTTACAGAATCCTTCGCCTCTTTATAAGACTGATTAACGTTTAATAAATTCGTATATGTGTGACTTATTCCGACTGATACATTTGATTTCATATCATCTGGAATGATGTGAAATAGATCATCTAGAAAGTCTGTCATTCTATAGAATTGAGAGAGAGAAACCAAAATTGTTAAGGATTGATCAATAGTATAAGGAAAGCACTTTATTCCTCTTTCTGTTAATTTATTTTTAATAGCTAAACTAACTGAATTCATTTTTTCTTCAACATTATGTTCGTTCAATTTAGAATCTCTAATTTCTAGCACTGCACAACTAAACTGTTTTATATCGTTTATCATTTCTGGTTGAACGTTTCGATTACCTAGCATAAATTCGAGAAACTGTTTCTCTTCCAATGCATCTTCATATAGCTTTAACCTCTTATCAATAAGCTTTTCTTCGTTCTGCTTTTTTAATTTACAGATGGCTTTTTCAACAGATCCAATTATTTCATCCACTTCAATTGGTTTGACTAAATAGTCAAGAGCTTCAAGTTCTATAGCCCTTTTTGCATAGGTAAATTCAGAATAACCACTAATGATGATAAAAACTGTATCGAGTTCAAGTCTTTTAACTTCTTTGATTAAATCTAAGCCATTTATTTCGGGAATTCTTATATCTTGTAAGACGATATCAGGTTTAGCATCAATAATTTTTTGTAGGGCTTCTTTTCCATTCGAGGCAGATCCCACAATTTCTATTTCATAATCCTTCCAATTAGTTGCATATTTTAAGCCTTCAATCACAATCTTTTCATCATCAACTATTAGAAGTTTATACATATGTTACACCTACCTTATGTTTTTCGTTAATCCTCTAAGCCTACTTTTAGTAAGACAGTTGTACCCTTACCCATTTCACTATTGATTTCTAACCCAAATTCCTCACCATATTGAAGCTTTAACCTTTCATTTATATTCTTTAAAGCGTAACCAATTGTGTTATAGTCAAATTTTTGAATGTCAAAGCCCTTACCAGTATCAGTAATTTTAAAGAGTAAACAATGATCCTGTTTATAGCCTTTTATTGTGATTGTGCCTTTTCCTTTTTGTTCTAAGCCATGATAGACAGCATTTTCTACAATTGGCTGCAGTAGTAGTTTAATTATTTTTTTTTCAAGAATGGAAGGTTCAACTTCGATATGATAGCTGATTTTATCATCGAAACGAATGTTTTGAATGTCCAAATAGCTTTTCACTTGATCAATTTCATTTTTGACAGTTGTTATATGGCTACCATCATTTAACGTTAGCTTAAAGATCTTTGATAAACTGATCGCGATCTTTGCAATCGGTTGTGCCTTTAATTTTATAGCCATCCAATAGATTGTATTTAACGTATTATATAAAAAATGAGGGTTAATATGGCTTTGTAAAGCCATAAGTTCTGCTTCTTTTCCCTTAATTTTTGATTCATATAGTTTTAATGTTAAATCAATATTACGATTGTAAATCTCAACAAAACGGTCTCCAATTTTCCCTATCTCATCTTCTTTGTTAAAATCGATCCCTGAAATGATTTCTCTTTTTTCCATTTTTTCTGTAACCAAGCGCAACAATCCAAGCTGTCTAGTGATTTTCCTTGATAAAGCGAAAGCGAGAATGATTGAGATGATTAATCCAATAACTAATAAGGTAATCGTGATGGACCGTATTTGATTTACTTCTTGAACAACACTTTTATATGGAATAATACTAACAACCTTCCATCCTGTTTTCTCATTGGTATGGTAGTTTAGTATATTCTTTGTACCATTTATATATTTAATGACTGTTCCCTGATTTTCAGATCTATCAATAATATTCGCCACTTGTAAAGGAGAGATTTGCATATTATTACGTGCATATAATGTGTGATTTCCGTCTAGAATCAGAATATTCCCTTTGGTTTTCACCTCGTCAAACATATTCTCAAAGATTAATGGATCTATGCTTATAAGTAAAACTCCAATGGAATCCATTGTGCCGAGATTTTTAATCATTCTTCCAAAAATTAAAGGTTGTTCATCTGCTGTAACTAGTCTCATATTTTGGCCATTAAACCATTGTCCCTTCCAAGGGCTATTCATTAACTGTTCATAAAAACTTGATTCTTTTATTAATTGGTATTCATTACCGTTTTGTAAGCTTTCACCTCGATTAACCTTTAATAATCCATGATTTTCGTTTCCAATATAAATAGAATTTATAAAAGGCTTATTTACAACTGTTATGTTATTTAACGTATTCCTGGATGCTGTCTCAAGTCTAAAAAGACTCGGTCCAACTTTGTTATTTATTATATATCCGTGAATATCATTTGATAAAAATATACTATTGGAAATATCTTCAATATCCGTTATAAACGTGTCAATATTCCAATCCGCAATCGTTAAAAAGTTTGTAATCGTTGTTGACACTTTGTTTTCAATGGCTTTGTTAAATAAAATAAAAGTAAAAGGACCAATAACAAGCAATGGTATTAATGTAGAGAATAAAGCAAGTAAGATAATTTTTTGTTTAATAGGAGAGTCGGTTGTTTTCAGTAATTTAAACATTATTCATCATTCTCCATTTAATAAAAATATATATGAGTAGAAAGTAAAACGCTTTCATTTCTCTAATGAGTCAAAATTTCCATATTAGCCCTTATAGGACGATTTATTTTTCTGAATCATTAGAAAAATAACGTTAAAACTATTATAACCTTCTACTCTTGCTTTTTCTTTTGTTTTCCACATTTTTAAACACATTTATTTCTTGTACCATTCTTCTTATGGTTTCTCTACCACTAAATGTCTAGTAAACCGATCATTCTAAATGATTTTACTCCTTAACAGCACCTAAAGTCATTCCACTAACAATATAGCGCTGGGCGAGTAACGAAAAGATCATGACCGGTAAACTAAACGAAACAGCTGCAGCAGTCATTGGACCCAAATCAAGGTTATAAGCAGTTAAAAATTCTGATATTCCAACTGTAGCAGTTTTTGCTTGCGTACTCGTCATCAATAGTGAAAATAAGAAATCATTCCATGCTAACATAAATGTAAATATGGCTGTTGTTGCTAGACCTGGGAGAGAGACAGGAAGAATCACTCTAATAAATGCTCCAAGCCAACCACATCCATCAATACGGGCTGCTTCATCAAATTCTTTTGGAACAGAATCAAAAAATCCGATCATAAGCCAAATCGCAAATGGTACATTAACGCTCGTATAAACCAAGATTAATGCCAATTGAGTATCAATTAGTCCCATATCTTTAATGATCATATACATAGGGATCGCAATACTAATCATTGGAACCATTCGTATGACAAGGGTAAACAGTAAGAAATAATTTCCTGTAACAGACGAAAACCTGGAAATTCCATAAGCTGCCATTGATCCTAATAAAACACTGATAAATGTGCTAGCCCCAGCTGTGACTAGGCTATTTACAAAATATTTTCCGACTGGTAAGTAATCGAACATATTTCGGTAGTTTTCAAAAGAGAATGTTGACGGCCAAAACGTAGGTGGTACACTAACTGCCTCTGCTGAAGGTTTTAAAGAAGTTAAAAGCAGATAAACATAGGGCCCTAGAAACAACATAGCTAGTAAACAGGTTAAAACGATAACAAATATAAGCCATAGCTTTCGCTTCCATTTTAGAACATTCACAGGCATACGCTTCGATAATTCAGCTCTATTCAAGGGTAATTCAGCCATCGATATTCACCTCTCCTTTCATGACGCATTCTTTTTCCTTGGTGACCATATTTTCGAAATAAAGAAGGAGCTTAAAGCTAACAAGATTATAATAAAGATGACAGCCATCGCACTCGATTGACCAACTTGCCCATAACGAGTTAGCGTTTTATACATATACGTACTTAAAAGCTCTGAGGAAAAACCGGGTCCTCCTTGGGTTAAAACCCACACAATATCAAAGGTTCTTGCAGCATCGATAATTCTAATTAACAAAGCCACCGAAGCTACAGGAATTAAAGAAGGAACTGTAATATACCTAAACTTGTGCCATTTATTTGCTCCATCAATATCAGCAGATTCATATAAGCTTTTTGAAATTCCCTGTATACCAGCTAATAGCACTAGCATAATGAAAGGCGTTGTAAGCCATATATCGGCAATAATAGTTGACAAAAGAGCAAAGCGAGAATCTGACAGCCAAAGAATTTGATGTGGATCTGAAATAATCCCTATTTTGTAAAGTGTCCAGTTAATAATGCCGAACTGGTCATTTAGCATGAATTTCCATATTAGCCCTGAAACTAATGGAGCTAACATTAAGGGACTAAGCAATATGGTTCTGATGATCTGACTTCCTTTAAATGCATGACTTAAAAGTAAAGCCAAAATGAGTCCGATCATAAATTCGACTCCAACTGCTACAACAATATAGACGACTGTGTTCCATAAGGATTTTAAGAATCGTTCTGAAGTAAGAGAGTCAATATAATTAGCAAGCCCAACAAATTCCCTTGCAGCAGGATTCATTAAATCGATCGTAAAGAAGCTATCCTTTATTAGGAGAAGTATAGGATAAACCAAAAACACAAGCATAAATAATGCAGCTGGCATAAAAAACATGGCTGAAAGTGTACCATTTCGTACTTTCATTTAACTGCCTCCCTTCTAGTAAACTCGTAAATAGATCCTTTAAGTCGAGATCTCTCTATGAAATCGTTCGTGTGGTAGAGAGATCTCTTGTTTTTTTTACTTATTTGGGTGGTATAATCCCTTTAATCACTTCCGCTGCCCAGTCAAGTGCTTCTTGAGGTGTTTTTTCACCTGAAAGAGCATATGCTACAGCAGGAATCAAGGCTTCGCTTTCTATTTGTTGCCATTCCTTAATTTCTGGTCTATTTTGTGTTTGTTTTGCGCTTAATGTTGTCATTAAAGGTTCTAAATGCTCATAACCCTCTTTTGCACTATATTCTTCAAAAACAGATTTTCTAGCAGCGACTCCTAGCGCATCCATAAATAACTCGTTCTTTTCATAGATGAACTCTAAATAGGTTTGTGCAATTTCCTGCTTTTTTGAAGAGTTCGGGATCACTTGATACCATGGTCCTGGAACTGCACCAATACCTTCGCTTCCAGCAATCATAGGCGCACTTCCTACTTTGCCGGCTACATCTGATTGCTTTGGATCATTCGATGGTACATAGAAGTGCCCCCACGCAATCATCATGGCTGACTTTCCACTCCAGAACAGCTCAGATGTTTCCGCTGAAGCGATTTCAAGAGCACCAGGTGGAACCGATTGGTCTTTGTTTAACATATCTGTTAAAAATTGCAGCGATTCAACATATGGTTTTGTATTAACGATAACCTCTCCGCTTTCATTATCAATAACCAAAGATTCTGTTCCAGCTTGTGCAGCATGATCAAGCCAGCTAGCAACTGTATCACCATTATTCGCACCAAATACGGTTGTGCCATACATATCCATTTTTCCATCATTATCTGTATCTCGTGTAAAGAATTTAGCGATATCTCTGTATTGGTCCCAAGTAGTAGGAGGAATCAACTCATATCCATACTGCTCTTTAAAGTCTGCCTTATTTTGTTCGTCTTCAAATAAATCTTTTCGATAGATCAAATTCTTTGCATTCGTCCAAACTGGCATTCCATACACTTTATCTTGATAGCTACCACCTTCTACTAGCCCTGGGAATAAATCATTTTCAACCTCATCCGTGATAAGATCATCGATAGGTAGCAACCCAGAGGCTAAAGCAGGGAACCATAATATATCAATAGTGGCTACATCAAATGCCCCAGCCTGTGAAGCGACTTCAGCCTTTAATTTATCGTATACTCCTGTATATGGAACTGACTCAATCTTTACTTCGTAGCCAGTTTTTTCTTTGAATTCTTCAGCTGTTTCTTTTGCTACTGTAAATGCAGGGCTCCCGCCTTCTACAAGTACAGTGAGAGATTTATCTTCAACCTTTTCTTCCTCTACTGCAGCTTCTTCACCAGAGCAACCATACAAAAAAATTGATAGAATTAGTACGAATGAGATTCCACTAAGTATTCCTTTTTTCTTCATCAATACACAACCTCCCTAAAGCTTTTATTTTGGCTTATTTATCCCACAATCCATGTTCAGGCCATCTTCTTGGAAGTCGATCTTTTACGTCAGGAAGTTTTGGTAATGGCTTATGTGGTTCAAGCTGATACCAATAAGCAACACTTGAATAATCATTTCCTTGGTCATTCGCATGGCCATGCTCGATGGTTGCACGAATTGATTTTGAAAAGCGAATTGGATCTTCAACATGGAAGCGATATAAGCTCCATAAACCAAAATGCTCCTGAACATCACTACCTAAAGAAATTCCATGATATGGACCTGCATATTCTCCACTTGGAAAGCCCCATGCTGCATTAAAATAGTCTTCCGTACCTGTTCCATGGAGCGATGGCGGCCATTCTTCTCCATCAATGAAAAACATATCATCACCCTCACCCGGCCAAGTAAATTCCTGGTTAGATGCATCAAAATTATCAATATTTAATACACAACCAACATAATGACCTTTTCCTTCTGCATCCAAAATGACATAATTGTCATCTCCAGTCGTATTCTTCCCTGGTAGATCCCATGGCGCTGGTTTTTCCATTTCTTTTGGATGATCTACTTTTTGACAAGGATTTTCACGATTCCAAGTTGCGTGGAACCTTCCAACATCATCAGGAATCTGATCACTACTATCATAACTCTCGTAATCTACGTAATAAAACAAGTTTTCGATTCTTTTTTCACTTTCGTTGATTAGTTGTATTCTCGCACCATCTCCAAATGGCATGGAGAAATAGCTGTTCATTGAAGCTGCAAAAGGTCCCTTAGGTCCTCTTTTTTCCCCCATCACCATGCTTAGTGGCAAAGAAACATAATGCTTGCATGTCGCGTGTCCGATCCCAAAGAAATCACCTAAAGGTACTCTCACACTAGGATTTTCTTCACCGTCCCAATACATTTCTAAAACTAACTTACGTAAGTATTGTTCTGCATAGCATCTGGTCGTCATCCAAATATGCTTAATACAACCAGCACCCTTAATATCAGCCATAATTGCTGTTTCACCTGGTTCTACTTCTTTAAAATCCCTATTACCACCTGTACGGTCATAACTAGATTCTCTCTTTGAACTTGCATCCTTAATAAATGGTAGTCCTCCTAGTGGACTGTTTGGTTGCCATACATTCATCGTTTAAATACCCCCGTTAATATTTTTGATTTTTCAATATGAATACGGTTTCATTTTAATGAATAATTTCGTTTTCTCATCACCTCACTGTTTCTCTCTACACTTTTCATTGTAGATCTTTATTAGTTTTTTGAAAATTCTAATATCTTTGGATGAGGTTATATATATTTAGAACTTTATATGAAAGACGTTATTGAACTAAATGATAGTAGAATGCCGAACATATTACAGGGATTTAGAGTTGGCATGTCTCTTTATAGTCATGATATAGACGAATTTACTTTTTTTATTTGGCTCTGTTAAACTTGGTTGTTGATTTCCGCTGCAGGCTCCTCCAAGATTCTTATCTTTTCGTTTATAGACTGATTATTGACTAACAGATTAGAAATAGTTATTTACGTAAGATAAGTTATTACTACTTCTAGTACTACTATACAATTAATGCTGGATAAACAGATATACTTATGAACATCTCGAATTAGGCTTTTTTGTGACCAACCCTTCTTGATACAGATAGATAGGGGTTTGAAGTTATCAAAGAACAAATGCTCATCTTCATTTTTTACTTAACCTTTTTTCAACAAATACCCTTTTTATCATTAAAGATTATTTATTTAAAATTGTTATGCTTATGATATGTTCATTTTTTCTTTTACTTCAATATGTACTTTCAATAAAAAATCCTCCTTGGATCAGGAGTATTTACTTTTACATTATTAGAGGTAATTATTGAAATTACCTTTTTAAATTAATTATGAAATGTAAAAACCGTGCACCTTTCATTGTTACGGTAACATAAGTTAAAAAACCAACTAAATTCAGAAGAGACAAAGTGTAAAAACCTCTTTTTTTTTCAATTGAATTTCCAAAAAAGGATTTTGTCTACACTCTCAAATATCCCTTTCAATTGAAAGGGATATTTTTCATTATTATTTTCTATCAAGTTGGTTTGCAGGGTAGATAAGTTTTATATTTCAAGTTGAACAATTATTTAAAACGTGATCAGATTAACTGTTCGAATTTGTTAATTTGTAATTTTTATGATTAACAATGGTTTTAAGTGGTTCATCTTTTTTTGAAAAACCGTACTGGACCATAACGGAATTTTCCCTAATACCAGATACGACACCTTCAAGGGATTTACCCTCCCGTTTAAAGGAAATTACATCGCCAATTTTTGCAGTGGCCATTCCATCACCTCGCCTTTATAATATCCAATAATAGCAGAAGAAATACTTTTCTTCTTGTATGAATTTATCAGTAATAGTAGCTGAATATAAGGAATAATTTTCTATCATTAGTATGAAAAACATTTTGTTCTATAACTTTAACAATTAGGAATAAAGAAAAGGTCATAAAAGGGATTAGTTGGGGGAAAGTAATATAAATAAAAAAATAAAAACGAAAGGCCACCCACCCCATACTTAGGCGTTACCTTTCGCAGATTTTAGTGTAGGAAATCACCAACTTCATTCACTTTTTGAAGCGTCTCGTAAATTTTTGAACGTTTATCCGAGAGTAAAACCAATATCACGAGTAAACACTTGTTCAGGATATTTTTTATGATAGTGCAAAAATATGACATCGATAACATTCTTGTAGTGTTTTTACGTATTTACCATGTTGTTCAATTGCTCGCTCAATATATATAATCTTATTCTAAAAAAGTCTATTATGAAGAGTTTGCTTTTGTTGAGTGAAGTAACCATTAAAGAGTTACGTGGAACAATTTTGAGAATCAAGAAAGTCTGGGACGTAATTAGGAACTGGAACTATTTACTTTATTACTTTACTGTTCATTTGAACTGTGTTTCTTTGTATTTTGTCTTTTTTCAAATACTGCATCACATACCATGTTGTACATATGTTCAACACCAGTTTTTGAAGCTTCAAAGCTATATGCATTTTTTATGTCAATTCCAATATTATCCGCCTCTTTTCCAGCATCAATGTTTGCACCAAGGAAGATGAACTCCCAGCTATATTTCTCCTGTTGGTGTTTAATTAACTCTTTCACTTTTTCATAGCTAAATTCACAGCTTGCATTTTCCAAACCGTCTGTAGTAATAACAAATATAACCTTGTCGGGCTTTTTTTCTTCACATGTATTTGATAACCTATAACCAACATCCAGAATCGTCTTCCCCACTGCATCCAACAGGGCAGTACAGCCTCTTACAAAATAATCATTATCCGTTAGCTTCGCTTGATTAGCATCAATGCCGTTCCATAATATTTCATACTGATCATCAAAAAGAATCGCTGTAACGATGGTTTCACCCTCTAATTGTCTCTGTTTCTTAATAAAAGCATTAAATCCACCAATGGTATCACTTTCAAGCCCTTCCATAGATCCGCTCCTATCAAGAAGGAAAATAATTTCAGTTAAATTCGTGTTCATATCTATCATCCTTTCAATTTTGTTTATAAAATAATAGTAACTGAGTTCATTCTTTATTTGGTCGCTTGTAAAGCGACATTTTGGGGGGAAGTTATGCTTGATAGAAAGCAGTTAATAGAATTGCAGGAGTATGTAGAAATTCACTTGAGCAGCATTACATTTGAAGTTTTTCAAGAGGCAAATTATGAAGAAAGAAAGATTTTGGAAGACATCCAAAATAACGAATTAGAAGATTTTATTAAAAATAACCGAAAGCCAACATTTAACCAGACATTATTTAGCTTTATTGATAAAAAAGGTACCAGTGACTCAGTTATCTATAAAAAAGCTGGAATGGACCGCAGGCACTTTTCCAAAATCCGATCCAATCCCGACTACCGGATCGGAAAAAATTCCGTGATCGCTCTGGCTATAGCCCTTGAATTAAGTGAAAAAGAAACCGTTAAACTCTTGAGTTCTGCCGGTTACTCTTTGTCTGATAGCGAAACATTTGATTTAGTTATTAAGTTCTGTCTAGAGAAAAAAATATACGATATCCATGATGTCAATCAGGCTTTGGTCTATTTCAGTTTGAAGCCATTGTTTGGAGTGGTGGAATAATCTATCCCAAATGAACAAAAGCGCAAGCGCCCGTTTAGCGACGTAAGGAGGAGAGCGAAGTACACTAGTCGCTGGGTGCTGGAGCTGGATGTCATGTGCTTATCCACAGTATAAGAATTTTATAATTTCCTTAACGAAAATAAAAGCCGGACCTGGTGATTTTCACCATATCCGACTGATTCTTGAACATTAATTGATTTTACTTAAATGGCCGACTCTTTTATACCTGGAGATTCAGTATAAAAGGAACACTGATCCAGTTTGGTATATAGTAAAAAATATGTAATTTTTATATTGTAGGTGCTTCCATTCCCATTTGGCTCCATTCTTCTCTTGATGGTCCATACACTCCTGGCACCTTCAATCCTGCTAGGCGCATGAGAATCGTCATTTGACCGCGATGATGAATGATATGTTTGATGAGTAGTGAAAGTGTTACAGCTTTGGGCATATCCGTTCCAAACACATTTTTCATTTCACTTAAGGATTGGTCTTCGTGAAAAAAAGGATAATAATGGATGGCTGTGAATATGGTTATGTTTCCACGATTGTAAATCTTTTGTTAAGGTAGGGACATAGGTCTTTTGCGTGACCTGGTTATAAAGTGATTTATATTACAGAGCAGCCCTCTGCTCAGCCAGCGCATAGCAAGCATCAGCATTTTTTCTTAATTCCTCATTCATTCAATACATTACCCCTACTTAATTTTCTCATATATATATTTTGCAATATAAATCAAACCAAGATTAATATTCCAAGCATTATCCCAAGCATTTTTCTTTAATACTATCAAAATATATTTAAATATAGTACTAAAAAAACATCTTTATAACCAGAAAGCTTACTATTGACTTTTAAAATATCTGCTATTTTCCCATAACCATAACTTGTCTTCGCTTTCTAAATGTACAGCCATTTTTATATCTTTATATCTTCATCAATAAATTCTGTTCCCTCTCCAACAAAAAATCGGTGCATTCCTCGAACTAGTCAAGAAATACACCGATTTAATTCATTAGCTTATCGAAGGATTATTATCAAACTTTCGAATGGAGGCTAATTTTCTATTAGATTTTCAAAATTCCGCCAGTACTTGCTGAAGTTACGAGTTTAGAATAACGTGCTAAGTAACCTTTTTTCACTTTTGGTTCAAAACCTTGCCAATTCGCTTTACGTTTTTCCCACTCTTCATCAGCCACTTGGACATCCATTGTGCGGTTTTCGATATCGATGACAACATGGTCGCCATTTTCAACAAACGCAAGTGGTCCGCCTTCTGCAGCTTCCGGTGAAGCATGCCCGATCGATAATCCACGAGAAGCGCCAGAGAATCTGCCATCTGTTACAAGCGCAACTTTTGGTCCTAATCCCATTCCAACAATCATGGATGTTGGTGAAAGCATTTCAGGCATACCAGGTCCGCCTTTTGGTCCTTCATAACGAATGATGACAACGTCTCCTGCTTTCACTTTGCCGTTCGCAATACCTGAGATTGCTTCTTCTTGTGATTCGAATACGACTGCAGGACCTTCATGACTTGTAATACCATTTTGTACGCCACCTGTTTTAATAATGGCACCATCTGGAGCAAGATTACCGAACAAGACAGCAAGTCCACCTTTTTCAGTGAATGGATTGTCAATTGGACGAATGACATCATAATCCTTCACTTCACAACCCGCGATATTTTCGCCAAGTGTTTTTCCAGTTACAGTTAATGTATCAAGATGAAGGGCGCCTTCTTTTTTCGAAAGCTCATTCAATGCTGCCGATACACCGCCCGCTTCATGTAAGTCTTCAATATGAACATCTGATGCCGGTGCAAGCTTTGATAAGTGAGGAACGCGAGCTGCCACTTCATTAATACGTTGAATTGGATACTCAATTTCTGCCTCATGCGCTAAAGCTAATGTGTGTAATACTGTATTTGTTGATCCACCTAAAGCCATGTCAAGTGCGAAAGCATTATCAATCGCTTTTTCAGTTACGATATCCCTAGGTTTAATGTCATCTTTAATAAGATTCATTAGTTGTTTTGCAGAACGTTTTACAAATTCTTTACGCTCTGGGTCAACTGCTAGAATTGTTCCGTTTCCAGGTAATGCTAAACCAAGCGCTTCAGCTAAACAGTTCATAGAGTTAGCAGTAAACATACCAGAACAAGAACCACATGTAGGGCAACCAAATTGCTCTAACTCTGTTAATCCTTTTTCATCGAGTTTACCAGATTGAAAGGCACCTACTCCTTCAAATACGGAAGAAAGAGAGATTTTACGTCCGTCACTTGTACGTCCGGCTTTCATTGGTCCACCACTTACAAACATGGTAGGAATATTAATACGCAAAGCAGCCATCATCATACCAGGCGTAATTTTGTCACAGTTCGGAATACAAACCATACCGTCGAACCAATGCGCAGATACAACTGTTTCAACAGAATCTGCAATAATTTCACGGCTTGGCAATGAATAACGCATTCCAATATGCCCCATTGCAATCCCATCATCTACCCCGATTGTATTAAATTCGAATGGAACTCCACCCGCTTCACGGATTGCCTCTTTTACTATCTTACCAAACTCTTGAAGATGTACGTGACCGGGTACAATATCAATATATGAATTACAAACCGCAATAAACGGTTTATCAAAATCCTCTTCTTTTACACCTGCTGCACGAAGTAAACTACGATGAGGTGCACGGTCAAAACCTTTTTTGATCATATTACTACGTAATTCCATCATTCCAATCTCCTTTCTCTATATACATATATAAGAATGATAATATTATAATGGTACTTTGAAATGACAAAATAATCTATAATTTTCTTTTAATTTTGACAATTTTTTTAATTGTCAAATGATTTTTTAATTTGAAAAGGGAATTTTAATTTTGTACGGAAAATTGCTTCCCTATTTTGTTATACTATTTAGTAAATTCCCCACCCAAGTGTTTTGAAAGTGCATGAAAAACTTTGTGTTCTTTTAAGGCGAAAATCGACCCACATGATTCCACTTCCTATCTTACAGTTTGTCCGGATTTATGTAAAAGCGATACCACGAAAATTCCTAGCAGCATGAATACTGAAAAAAACATTGCAAAAGTATCCTTCAAAAGTAATGAAAAAATAGACTGATCTTTGTTATAAAACGATCAGTCTAATTATTTGTACTCATATTTAAAGTCAATTTTAAATTTTTTAAAAAGAAGCAGAGCTTCCTCTACTCCTACTTAACAGTTAATTGAAATCCCAAGGAAAACAAGAAAACATTTCTTGTGATATCAAACAGTGAAATCATTCAAAAACATAAGTTGTTTATATGGGGCTATTTTACTACTAGTAAAGTTAAATTGTTAGTTAGCGATGAATAGATTCCTTGAATTATCTTGTAGCTTCTACCGTCAAAGGAGCTTTGCGGACTAATCCATAATAGGAAAGAAAGGCCAAAAAGCTTGCAATAAAGATAATGATGCCCATTGGAACGGCTGAATATTCTCCTGCTATTCCCACTAGTGGAGCCGTTAATGAACCAAATATAAATGGCAATACACCTAAAAGTGCAGAGGCACTTCCTGCAATATGTCCTTGTGTCTCCATGGCTAATGAAAAAGACGTTGTCGCAATAATCGCAATGGAAGATACGAAAAAGAAGATGGGAACAGCGAAAATGAATAGCGGTGCTTTTAAAAGAATAGCTACTAGTAATGCAGCACCAGCAGAGTTAGCAAGAATTAAACCGATCTTCAAGAAGGTTTTCTCCGAAATGACATCTGAAAAGCGCCCAACAGTCTGGCTTCCAATGATTAAAGCAATCCCATTTACGCCAAATAATAAACTAAATCCTTGAGGCGACACACCATATATATTCTGATAGACAAAAGAAATACCAGATACGTAAGCAAAGATTCCTGCAATGATAAAAGCTTGTGTAAGGGCATAGCCTGCGAACTGGCGATCTTTTAATAGTGATCCAAAATTCTTCACTACTTGAGAAAAGTTACTAGGGATACGGTTTTCCTTTGGTAATGTTTCTTCGAGTTTCCATGACACAGTGAAAAATAACACCAAGCCAATACAAGCCAGAGCAATAAAAACCCATTTCCAATCTGCAAATGCGAGGATACCAGCACCAGCAATTGGTGCTAGAATAGGTCCTAGATTGCTAACTAACATCAGCAAAGCAAAAAACTTGGTCAGGTCCCTGCCACTATAGACATCACGAACAACCGCCCTAGAAATAACAAGGCCACCTCCCGCAGCAAAGCCTTGTATAAAACGAGCACCAATAAAGGTATAAATATTTGGTGAAAGTGCACATATGACAGAAGATAGTAAATACAATATGAGAAAAATAAGCATTGGTTTACGGCGGCCTTGAACATCACTCATTGGTCCAATAATCAATTGACCAAAAGCTAGGCCTAAAAGACATGTTGTTAAACTAATTTGTACTAAAGAAGCAGTCGTACCATATTCTTTTACAATCGTAGGAAATGAAGGTAAATACGTATCAATTGTAAAAGGACCTAATAGAGCAAGTGATCCCAAAAGTAAAGCTAATTGTAATCGTTTCGTTCCTGTTAAATTATTCAAGTTTTCCTCGCCTTTCTATCAAAACAATCATTTTCTCTTAAACTTAGAACTTTTGAATTATGTTTTCTTTAGACAGGGAAAATAGCTAAATAACAAACCATAAATTCTCATGAAGACGTTATGGTCCCTCTCTCCATATCAAGAACTGGTGTCAGCCAAGACACCAGTTCTTGAACAACCTAGCCGGTTTTATTTAGGAGGTATTTTTTATAACCTGCAACTCATTCTAATTTCTTGGAAACCCATAAACATACTGTTTAGGTAAATCCGTTTCTTTGCGAAGTAGGGTTGCAGCTTCCAATGTCCAATAAGGATTTCTTAACATTCCTCTTCCAACAGCCACAAGGTCAGCATCTTCGTTTCCGATGACCGCGTTTGCGAGCACTGGTTCATCCAATCTTCCAACCGCAATGACTGGAATATTCAGTTCTTGCTTTATTGCTCTTGCTAGTGGCACTTGATAAGCTACATGTGTACCAGGCTTGCCTTCAGCAGCAATCGGTCCTTCTCCCCCTGCACTCACATGAAAAAGATCGACCCCTGCTTTTTTATAGACCCTAGAAAATTCGATGCTCTCGTCAATCCCATATCCGCCTTCTACGTATTCTCTAGCAGATATACGCATAATTAATGGCATCCAAGCAGGCATCTCGCTTTTGGCAGCTTGAATGACTTCTTTTCCAAATTTCGTTAACTCTTTTCCATACTCATCTGATCTTTTATTGGTTAATGGCGAATGGAATTGGTGAATCAAATAGCCATGTGCACCGTGAAGCTCAATGACATCAACTCCTGCTTTCACAGCTCGCCCGACAGCAAAACGGAATTTTTCAACCATTTCTTTTACTTCTTCTGTGGAAAGTTCTCTCGGAGTTTTTGACTTTTCATCAAAAGGAATCGCAGATGGTGCAACTGGGACTGCCGCATCTTCTGCTTTGCGTCCAGCGTGTGCGATTTGAATACCTACTTTAGCGCCATATTGATGACAAGCTTCTACGATTCGTGCTAGTGCAGGAATTTGCTCATCTGCCCACAATCCTAAATCATAATCTGAAATTCGGCCATCAGGCTCGACATCCGTCATTTCAATAATGATTAAGCTGGCACCGCCAATGGCACGGCTAACATAATGAGTGTAATGCCAATCTGTCGCAATTCCATCTTTATTTGTTACCGAGTATTGACACATTGGCGGCATCACCACGCGATTTTTTAATTCAAGTCCTTTAATCTTATAAGGGCTAAATAAATGTTCCATGAAAAAGACTCCTTTTTTTATAGTATGGTAGGTAGTTGTACACCCACGGATCTACATCACATTTTAGAAAATGCTCGATTTTGACACTTATCATTCATAAATTTCTGTGACGTTCATTTTAAAATCGAAAGTAAACTTCAAAAAATGTATGTGCATGCATATAAATTAGCATATGACAAAACAGATCGTCAAATGTTAAGATTCAAAATAACAAAAAGAAGGGCAAAAATACTGATACAAATAAACTGTCATTATATGAACGGTTCGAAAATGTTCAAAAAAAGCCCTCTAAAATAGTTTCATGATTTTATATGATGGATTATGTCTTGTAGCTGTTCTTGAAGATCTCCTCTAGAAAAAGCATTAGTAAGGGTGTCATTAAACGTAACAAGAGCTTTTTTAAGCTTTTCCTCTCCTTCCGTTGTTAAAGAAGTGTAAATAGCTCTGCGATCCTCACCGCAAATATGCCTTTTTAATGCTCCACAACCCTTTGCTTCAAATCTGCTTACAAGTCTTGACATAGCGCTTTGACTTAAACCAACCATACTTTGTAGTTGTTGTAATTTTAATTTTTTTTCAGGAGTTTCTGATAAGAATAAAAGCACATAAAATTCTTTTAAAGATAAGTGATGATTCTGTTGAAGTACGCTTTCTAATTCATCCGTGATTTTCATTTGTATTCGTGTTAAAGATAACCAACTGGTGATGAGTTGATTTTTTTGATTTGATTCCATTTGTATCCACCTATTCTAGGTTCTTCGTATTTACCAAGGTAATTTTAAATATGTCACTTAAACTACTTTGTTGTTCTTTTAATAGTATCAAGTCGACATAAGAGTAGTCAAACTGTACCATTTTCTTTATTAGACATTCTGGTGACATTTTTGACGATCGAAACCTCAAATTGGAAAAATCCCAGCAACGAATTAGCTGTTGCTGGGATAAGATATACGATCGTTTTTCTCTAAGTCATTTAGATCAATCCTAACTTACCATCGTTCTAGATTAAATAGCTTCGTTTGATCCTTTTTTACAAAATAATGAATCGCAGCTAAATTTCCCCGCCAAAGATAGACACATTCTGCCGGTCTGTACTAAACACATGGCCGTTCCATTTTAATACGGTCTGTACAAACCCTAAAGAGTCAGCATTGTACCTCCCTGCGATCCTCTGATAGGCTTCAAGTTCATATGTCCCGTCCCTGTTAAAGTCAATCGGATAAAAACCTGATAATGGATTCACCCAACCGTTTATTGGTTCTTTTAATACACCTTGCTGAGTATATATTTCAGATAAATATTCCTTATCCTTATAAGTAAGATCAAGTATATACTTTTCTTTTAAGTAAAAACTGATCACTGCTGCTTTGTATTGATTTTCATACGTCACATCGTACGTATAGGTTTCATTAAAAACGTCAGAATTAAAAATCTGCCTGATCTGGCCGTTAAAATAAGAAAATACATAGGCATAAATTGCACCGCCACTACCTCCCGTATCAATAACCACTAACATATCATCCACCTTGTTGCCTGTAAAATCACCAAGGAAAAGAGTGGGATTGTATCCAGCGTTATTTTTTAAGGGGATCTGTTCATAATGATGTGTACTTCCGTTTTGAATGACCAAAGTTATATTTTTCCAAAAAGGGCTATCAGGGGTTTTATTTGCTGTAAGAAAGACATTATCCTTTATCCCGTCCCCATCAATATCTCCCTGCTTTGCAGCCACTATCGTAGGTCTGAGTCTTTTATCTTTTTTTTCAAGGGAAATGGATTCGAAAAGGATTAGGAAGCAGCAATGCGTTATCAACCGTTTGCAGTGCTTCGCTTGTTAATCCGGCTCTTGCCTGTGTATCAGCCAAATAGTAATAATAATAAGGGTGTTTTGTTTCTCGTATTTTTGTGGAATAGTATTGAATTGCACTTTTGTAATCATACGTGTCCATGTTCATCCCACCTGTCTCTTCATTCTAAATATAGAATTATATGCAGGCTTTTGGCGAATAACCATAAAACATTTTTTTTGACTTATAGAGAACAATAATTAAATAAACCCTGGAAAAGGTTGAAAAACCTATATTTGTACGTGGTGGTACTTAGTTGGGTTCTGTCCGACGAAATAGTGAGAAATTCGCCGATGAATAGTCCAGCCCGCCGATATAGTGAGAAATTCGCCGATAAAAAGTCCAGCCCGCCGATAAAGTGAGAAATTCGCCGATAAAAAGTCCATCCCGCCGATATAGTGAGAAATTCGCTGATAAAAAGTCCAGTTCGCCGATATAGTGAGAAATTCGCTGATAAAAAGTCCATCCCGCCGATATAGTGAGAAATTCGCCGATAAAAAGTCCAGTTCGCCGATATAGTGAGAAATTCGCCGATAAAAAGTCCATCCCGCCGATATAGTGAGAAAATCGCCGATAAAAAGTTCAGCCCGCCGATATAGTGAGAAAATCGCCGATAAAAAGTCCAGTTCGCCAAAGACTTTTAGATAGAATCCTCTTCAACATCTTTGAATTAATCTTTAGCACGATTACAAAGCACTACCCTTTTCTCAATTCATCTTTATACGTTCTAAATTTATTCTTCCATCCATTCAACTCACGGATGAAATCTTCTAAGCATTGGGCTGATAAAATCCGCTGTTTTTCCGTTTCTTTCGGATTAGGCCCTCCCATTACAGAACGGACAAGAATAAATTGATAAGGGTCAATTGCCTTTTTATAATGTTCCTCTGTTAAAGGTAATTCAATATCAAACATTTCTTTTGCAATGTCCTTTATTTGCTCCACATTTCCATCATTCAAGTTTCTCCCGGCATCATCTAATATTTTCACAAACGTTTGAACAATCTGATGTGATTGCCGAAACGAAAGCTTGTAATCTCTTACAAGGACGTCTGCTAATTCAGTGACAGTTGAGAACCCCTCTTGACAACGTTTTAATAACTTATCTTTTTTGATCGTCATTTTACCGAGAATTTCGGTTAATAACTCGACAATTTGAAAAGAATGAGAAAAACCATGTTCGATTATTGGTTGAATATCATCACCAATATCCACAATATCACCAAAAGGCACACTATGAGTCATCATGAAGGCAGCTTGCAATTCCCCAATTGTTCTACTAATCATTGAGCGTGTATGTTCTAATGATGAAGGATTTCTTTTTTGTGGCATGATACTTGAGGTTTGTACCAAGCTTTCATCCAATTTCATAGCGTCTACCTCATTTGTTACCAAAAACATTAAGTCATTGACAAAACGAGACAGCGTACTTAAGCTGATTGTTAATGTGCTGACGATTTCAAGCATATAATCTGCAGCACTAATAGAATCGTAGGAATTATCTATAGGCTTATCAAAGGCTAATTTTTGGGCAATAGAATGGCGGTCAATTGGAAAGCCTGTCGTACCTAAAGCCGCAGCTCCCATTGGAGATTGGTTTATTCTATTAAGTAAACCAAATCCCCGATCGAGATCTCTTTCTAAATGTTTGTCGATCGCTAGAATGTAATGAGCAAATGTCGTCGGTTGAGCTTGCTGGTTATGTGTATATGCCGGCATAACGGTAAGTTCATGCTCCTTCGCAAGCAGTAGAAGTACTTTTTTCAAGTCTGTTAGGAGACTCATCCAATTTACTAGCTTTTCTCGCCATAACATCCGGTACATCGTTGCATCCATATCGTTCCGACTAAAGGCAATATGCATATTCCCAACTAATTCATCACCAATTTCCTTTTTCAAATCCTCTTCAATCATAAAAAATAAATCTTCATATGCTGGGTTATATTCTTTTAAGAACCCTTTATCTAATAGCTGTTGGTTTGCTTTGATGATTTTTTTAGCATCATGATCCTGTAAAATGTTTTTATGTGCCAGCATAGCGGCATGCGCAATATTAATTTCTAACATAAATGTTAGAAAATGTTTTTTTGTAAAATTATAGCCAGGCTCTAGAATATGATCAATATAAATACGAGATCGATTGGATGACATGGTTCTTGTTCACTCCAGTCTCAATGTTTCTTATCTATTTATATTCTTTAACTCCTTTCCTTGAGCTTGTAAACCGTTTGTTCTCGAAAAGGAGATCTGTTTCATCCTAACGGGTTCAGATTACGAGTACAAAAACTTAAATAGTAAACAAATAAACATTCCAATTAGCATATGAATTGGTCTATTTATTTGTTTACTGATATATAAACGTTTTTAGCAAAACATCAAGTAACATAACATAAGAATTAGCACCCTTTTATCAAGTTGACATGCCTATTGTCACGTTATAAATAAAGATTTTTGGTTTTTGTTAGGTAATTCAAATAGGGAAATTGGGTATTTATGTTAAAATCAATTTATGCGTTATTCTACTAACATAAGGACAGGTTCATTGAAGAAAAGGGGTACCAACAAATAAACAAAGAATTATTGAAGACTTTTTCTATATACGGGAGAGATTTTATGAGAAAAAAAGTAGGAGTATTATCGTTAATAGTAGCAATCATCTTTTTATTACATTCAACCCCACATATAGCTTTAAGAACGTATGTCTTTTTTACAGGATATCCAAAAGCAGCAATCACATCAGAGATTATTGAGGATAAGTATCATAATAAAATAGATAAGGAAAAGTTTGTTAAGTTAAATGCTAAAGCATACACTTTAACAAAACCTCCAATTGAAAAAGCTACACAAGGAGAACTAAGAAACTACCTGGTTAGAAAGATTGGATTTTTTCATTTCGTTGAATACTATGGCGAAGCATAATTGCTTATTCAAGTAACGTAGTAAAAAGTAATGCTCAGAGCAAAAAACCTCTGAGCATTTTTTTGTTCTTACTTGTGTTAAATATCGTGTTATTTGGATGTTAATTCATTAGCGATTTTCTTTTTATTATCTTTAAGTGAGGAAAATAAAATGAGATGAAAGAAAATGAGCACACTGATTCCAGTGTGCGACATCGTAATATGTAATTTTCTTATAAAGTAGGGGCTTCCATTCCCATTTGGCTCCATTCTTCTCTTGATGGTCCATACACTCCTGGTACCTTCAATCCTGCTTGGCGCATAAGAACCGTCATTTGTCCACGATGATGAATGATGTGCTTAATCAGTAGTGAAAGTGTTACAGCTTTTGGCATATCCATTCCAAACACATTTTTCATTTCACTTAAGGATTGGTCTGTCCACTGCTGTTTTACAGCATCACTAGTGTCGGCACTTACTCTTCGAAAGGTCTCAGCTATTTCCATTGCTGAAGTTGGGACGGTGTTTGAATTTTTCATCTCTTCTACCGTTATGCCAAATTCAACAAGCATTCCAGGTGTACTTGCTACAATATGCCAAGCAAGTGCTCCTAAAGTACGATCTTCCGGTGAAATCTTTTGTTGAAGTGATGAATCAGTCAAAGCATCTAATACCTTTTGTGTTGACGCAGCCTCTTGGTTCCATTCTTCGATAAACTCAGCGATTGATGTATACATTTGTTTTCCCTCCGTTTTTTAAAATGTTTATGATTTTCTATTTTCGCAGCATAGTATAGCATTTTCGACCAAAATCACAAAATTCCTTCTAAGAAACAGTCAATTGATAAAAAAAGTCATATTAAAAACGATGCATATCTCAAGCGATAACCGGGAGTTTAACCGTCTATTTAACGAAAATGCCTAATACCCAAAAAAAAAGACACTGTTAATTAGTGTCTTTTTAGGTGGAATGTGATTAACAATTATACCCGTAGATCGTTGCTCCTACAATAATTAATAAGATAAACAGCACGACGATGAGCACAAAAGTATTACGCCCATAATCCGGAGCACAATATCCATAAGCAGGAGCAGCATAACTTGCAGGCATGACAGGCTGGTGAGGAACATTTGCGCCAGCAACATGTGGAATGTTTGCACCGGCCATATGCGGATTGTTTTCGTAACCGAACATCTAAACCTCTTCCCTTCGTTTGTAATTATCTGAGACAATATAGTATATACGTTTATAGAAAATTGGAGCCCGTCTAGTGATAATAATGTTCGGACAAAATAAGCCCATTATAAAATTCTGATATAAAGCCATTTACAGACATATTAGGTACATAGTGGATTTCTCTTTCATTGCTGGCGGTTCAGGTGCTAGCCCTTATGCTCCATTCCGTAAAGCAAGGGGACGGTTCTCTTGCTTCTTTTTCTTGAAGCGGAAGAACCGTCCCTATGCTTTTCTTAGAGTAGACTGCTAATTCACAGTTTGCTCTCTTTTTGTTTGTTATATGTCATTTTTATTATTCAAAAGTCTGTTCAGAGTTTTTCATCCCTAAACATTTTTAGCATTATCAATCTTAACCTTAATCTTGACCTTCACTTGACATAAAGGCTGATCTTGCGTTACGTTCCTCTTGCTGTTTAATATGAAGAAGGCTTTACTTCTTATTAAAAGTAAAGCGCCCAATTGCGGAATATTGAAAAATGAAAGGGCTACCAAAATAGCTCATCAATAATTTAACTAAATTAAAAAAACTCATCCATGAGTTGATAGTAAAAGATTTTTGATTCATCTAATTCTTTAACACCATACTCCTTAAGAAAAAAAGGAATATACTCCTTACCAAAATTATAGGTAATACTTCTAATTGCCAAAGCTAAATCTTGATATCTGTCAGAAACTCCTGCTCTCCCCAAATCTATAAAACCACTTACTTTCCCCTTATCAATAATAATATTTGGTAAGCAATAGTCACCATGAGTAAAGACCAGATCTTCGTTTATTGGTTTTTTTGAAATAAGTTCTTCAAAGAGTTCCCTTGCTTTCAAACCTTTTCTTACCTCATCAAAATCTTCTTCATCAACCAGTCTATTTTCAACCCTTCTTTTTGCCTCTTCAATTTTAACATCCAATTTTTGAATGAAAGGGCAACTTTCGATACTTAAACTATGTAATGTTTTTAGCCCTAATGCCAATAGCTCCATTAAGTAAGATAAATTTGCTTCATATGATTTATCGGAAGCGTTAATACCTTCTATTTCTGTAATTAATAAGTATTCGTTTACTTCATCCTTGTCATAATAAAGAACCTCTGGTACAGATAGCTTCCCCTGTAACCACTCTAATTTTTCTTTCTCATGATATAGATTTTCTACAGAATTATTTGGTTGTATTTTAAGGTATTGATTATAAGAGCCTTTCAACAAGAAAGTCATAGCATTTGAATGACCAATTGTAATTTGTTCCCATGAGTATCCATTTGTCAATCTTGCTAAGCTTTGTGGAATTCCTTTCATTTATGTCACCACTTTCACAGACTTACTCTTTTTATAAGGCTGTTTTCGTATACTTTGTTGCTTTTTAACGATTTTTAACAGTATGAACCTAGTCAGTTGATTTCCGTTGCAGGTGCTCGCTTTCCGCGGACGGTCTCGGGAGCCTCCTCGTCGCTTTGCTCCTGCGGGGTCTCCACGGGCACGCTTCTCCCGCAGGAGTCTCGCACCTTCCACTACAATCAACAACTGTTTACATTAAATACTTACTAAAAACAACAATCTTTACGAAAAGAGCCTTTTATAATTAAATATTTCTACACGTAATTTTGCAATCCCTTCTTCAACTGACCTACCATTAGCGTATTAAGTCTTATTCCAGAAAATGGCCCTATAAAAAAAGAAAGAGCGCTATTCCATATATGCGCCCGATTGAGGAATAAGAAAAGCATATTTCTTTTTCTGCATATTTAACATAAGTAAGGATTATCGCCAGTTAGGAAAAAAACTATTTTTTCGTATTCATTGTATACAAATAAACAACATAATCAGTCATAACCCCCGGATACCCTAACTGTCGCAACATGGCTGTTATATTCCCTCGGTGATACGTTCCGTGATTGACAACATGTTGTACCAATTCGGAAAGATGGGTTTCCAACCGCCCCAAATGAGGGTGTTCGGGAGTAACGGGTTTATCTAAATCTATTTGACCGTCAAAAAAAGCATTGTACTGCTCGGATAAATCGAAAAACATCGTCTCCATTTCCTCTATACTTTTTCCTTTTGTTTTCTCCCGTAATTGTTTCACCAATTCTACGATTGCATCAAAACGGTCTTCGGACATGACACCTAACCATGTAGTATCGGTAAGGTAAATATGCACCAACACCTCTGAGATGGAAGAAAAAACACTTTCAATTTTCTCATGGTAAATATTCTCCGGCAGTTCTTTTAAGTGCTCAAAAATCCGTTGGTTTGCCCATACGTGATAATCATACAGTTGTAATGCATGAGGCTTTACTTGAAATTCCTCCCTATTCTGAATTTTGTAATCTATATTGGTTATTCCCCATTGTTTCTAAAACACCTTCAAAAGAAACTAATAAAGTCAGTAAAAACCCGTACCATATATGTTTCACATTATGGCATGTTTTTTGAAGCAATTTTATTGTCATGAAATAAATGATTGTTAAACAAAAAATAACGCATTTCATATTAATGAAATGCGCCCTATTGTTGAAGATCAATATAGCTTCTGTTGGTTTAGTTGAACAACTAATCTTTTATCTCAGTCGGATAATCAATAGAATTTGCTATCTGAACTAAGATTTCGGGAGTCACCTTATCAGAAACTCTTTCATCAATACTAAGCATATATTGCCAACTATCTCTTTCAAAAACCAATACATTAAAACCCGAAATGGCCATATACTCTGCTTCATTTCCGGTAGAGCACCTTCAATGCTATCCTCACCTACTAAGATAGATCCACCCGTACATTCTCTTTTTAAGAAGACAAAAGCATTCTCTCTTACTAAAAAGGTATTTGTCCTCTATCATAAATCCAATCATCTCTCCCCACTCGGAATAAACTATTTATGAGTATACTAGAAAGGAGATGATTTTAAGTGGTAAGAAAAGATTTTGGTGATCATGATGAGTTCGATTCAAGATCTGAACATAAAGTAAGAAATATAAGAAAAAGAAATAAAAAAGTTTATAGTGGTCACGGTAGAAAAATAAGTACTTCAACATGTCAACAACTTGCAGATATTATCGGAGGTGATGTTGTTACATCAACACCCGTCTGTGTAGTTTCACGCCTTCGAAATATTAATGCAACAATTTTGGATCGCCGTACCCGTTCCCCACTAGCGCTTCCATTTGCACTTTCCTTTGAAAATAATGAAAGTGGGGAAACCCTAAATCTAGGTGAAACAGTTGTCCTTCAAAAAGAAATTAATCCATTATTATCAGCATTGCGAAAAAGAGGCATAATAGTTACAGCTGTCCATAACCACTGGCTTTTTGAAGAACCCCGTTTAATGTACATGCATTGGGAGAATGTTGGGGACCCATTTGAGTTTGCTAGAGAAAGTTTTGAAGCAGCTGTTGAAGCAGGCCTTTTTTAAAATCAGTTCTAGTTAGGCAGACTACTTTAGTGGTCTGCATTTTTATTTAGATAGATAAGTTCTTTTTTATGTCGTTATTTGTGTCAAATGTGATGCACCATACTCACCATAAATTAGACCCAATTCTTTGTTAGAGAATTGCGCCCGTTTGTGGAATATCAAGAAAGCTTATATTAGCTGGTTTTTGAAGATCAATTTAACTTTATTAGCTGTTTTTCTATTTAAGCCTAATCAAAATTCAATATAAAATGGATGATTTGCTTCGTTTAAACAATACTCGATTCTTTGTCTGAAATTTTTCCAAGTAACCATTTTCAAGGCTTTCTCAACTGGAAAAAAACCTACTTCCAAACTTTCGGGAGTAGTTGTTAGTTCTCCTCCAATTGGTGTTCCCAAAAACAGAGTGTTACATATAGATCCACTTATATTTTGAAATACCCCACAAAATTTTGTAACTTCAATATCTATACCACTTTCTTCCTTTGTTTCTCTTTGCTGCATCTTTTAGAGATTCCCCTTCTTCAACTTCTCCACCAGGCATTTCCCATCCTCTACGAGGTCCTTTAATTAATAGTATTTCGTTTTGCTCATTTAATACAATAGTTGCTGCTGAAACAATATGTTTTGGTGGTGCCACCTCTATGTCCCCATTCATTAGTTAATAAAATATATTACAATAATCTTCCTTGAAATAATTGTAAAAGATAACTACCCAGTTAACACAGTAAGAAAATGAGATCAAACATCCACTTTTCTCATTCTTTCGCCCGATTGTCTAACAACAAGGAAAATATATTTCTTCTGACTATTTTACATAATTAATATATAAGAACGTTGAATAATCAAGATTCAGTGAAGTATTTTTCTAGAATAATCTTGGCTCTATCTTCTAGTGGAAAAGGAAGATTATTTAGAGAGAAATATCTTAAACCTAAACTTTCCCCGTACCCTATACAGAATACACTTATAATCATTGGTGTTTTTCTGCACATTAAAAATTGTAGGATACAAAAACCCAGATGAACTGTGTGTCATCCGAGTTTTATGACTATTTTGTAACCTGTGGATTCTGTCTAATAGTCGATATTTTTAAAACCGAAGATAATCTCTCATAATGAAGATTAGATATTAATACGTCCTCAAGTCTCCATCGTTCAAGCAGAGAATATTGGGATTTTACCACTGTATGATATAGTTTGAATCGGTATTAGGTGTAGTCCATGTGTTATTACAATTTGGCTCCCAGGCCTTTGTATTTCCATTAGAATCTTCAATTACAGCTTTAAACTGATAGTAACGGCTAGCTGCAATGTATCCAGTACCTCTCCAATCTTTATTAAAATCATCCCAAGTAAGTTTCATCATATTGCCATCAGGACTATCCCACATCCCCATTTCCCAGCGGTTACCTGTTACATAGACAGTATCTCCATATGCTGTTGGAGCATTCTTAACATTGAACTCAATCTTTATCGGTTGTAATACTAAAATGTCTTTAAAACGATCCATTTCAGCTGTTTTCGACCCATCAGAATTCACAATATTAGCTAATCTTAATAATGTAAAGCCACTAAATCCTTCATTAAACAAATGCTGTGCAGCATTTCGGTAGCGAGTTTCACTATAGCTTGCATCTGAGCTTGAAATAGCTAATGCATTCTCACCGTTTAGAACAACGCCTCTTTGAGTTGCTAATCTTGCAATTTGTGTAACAAGCGACTTAGGTGCGGAATAATAGGGACTTGTATATGCTTGAGTATCATCCATTTCTAAGCAAGTAAATGTAAGATGTAAATTGCTACTCTTGAATTGATCTACTATTGTTTCATATTGATAGTAGCCAGCTGTATATTCAGCAGAATGTGGCATGTATGGATCCTTCATTTTCCAGTGAATGCCTGCAATCTTCGCTCCAATTGGAACGCCAAAGGTAGAATCAAAGTTTTCATGTGCGTTACTACTAATGAGGTCTAAGTGTTTGATTAAAACGTTTTGATACCAAGTTAAAAAGTCTTTACCATATTGACTATTATATGCTACTCCAGATGTGAAGAAATGATCACCATCAGAAGGAGGGTTTACTTCTTTCCAAGAGGCTAGATTTGTGTTCCAGGCAGAATTTAGATTAGTAAGAGTGCCGTATTTTGATTGCATTTTGCTTCTAAAGTCACTTTTAGCCGTTTCCGTATAAGCTTGTAGCTTACCTCTTGATGGATATGACCACCCATCATTTGCTACATATGAAGGAAATCTTAATTCACCTGCAGGTCCACCACTTAGATATATTTTAATAATAATATCTTTATAATCTGAGAAATTTTGCGCAAAAGATTCATAGAGCTCATCATACTGAGTGGAAATAACCTCTGTTGCCCAAGGAGAAACCGTTTCTTTACTCACATAACCTGTTTCAGATTTATGTGTGAGAGTGTCAGTAGAAGCTAAATTCCATACCCAGCTTGGTACGGGAATATTACAATCATCTCCAACATTACCACCACATTGATGTGTTGATAAAATGGGGACCCATTTTAGACCAGATTCTCTTACAGTTTGTGCATATTGACGATAATAGGACCAATCAAACTGATTGTCTCCAGTTTTCTCAACATCACCCCACCATACATCAGTCGTTAATGCATAAACACCATTACTTTTTAACGTAGCAAGTTGCTTGGCAAAGTCACTCCAGTTCGTAATCTTTGTTAGTGGTGCCATGACATATGTTTTATAATCTGCTTTCATATCTGCGCTTGCTGTGGTGTGAAAAAGAGGTAACACAGTAAATAAAACAATCAACGAACTAATTCCTAAACGCTTAAAAAAATGTTTCATAGAACCCTCCTTAAAGTTTTAACAGATTTTTAAAACGCTTACAAATACGAGTAATCGTTTGCGCAATACTATAAAACATTCATTCTTCAATAATAACCCAGATTATTAATATAAATAAAGTGAAAGCGCTATTAACACCTGTTGTCGTTCTTTTTACCAATTACTCTATTCTTTTCCATTATATTAAGGAAACTTTCATATATAACACAGCCTTTTTTGACTATCATATGATGAAACAATATACGATCATTTAGTGGTAGAGTCAGGAAACCGCGTATACAACGTTAAAGAAATTCCAATATTAAAAAGCCCAATTTCTTAGCATTAATAATAAGAAATTGGGCTTTTTTTCGTTACTCCATTAAAGCGCCCGTTTGTGGAATAAAACATAGGTAAAGCTCCGAGTGATTTTATTTAAATATTGATAGTTGTTTATACTCTCCTATAAACTTTCATTCCAAATATATATGAAATCATTATGATTAACACCATCCAGCCAATAGACACCCACAAATCATTTCCAGCAGCATGTGAATTTAATAGATTTCTGATTGTTTGAATAATTGGTGTCATTGGTTGATTTTCTGCGAAGAGGCGAACTAGCTTTGGCATTCCATCGACAGGAACAAATGCGGAACTGACAAAAAGCATCATCAGCAAGATGTAAGAGAAGGAACTGGCTCCTTCAATACTTCCGGCAGCCAACGCAAAAGGTACTGAAAGCCATGTTAATGTAAGAGAAAAAAGAATAATCAAAAACCCTACAAGAAGCCATTCAGAAAATGTCGCATTACTTCTAAATCCAGCTAAAAATCCTACTATTAAAACTGCAATAATAGAAACTAACATAAAGATAACAGAAGCTAAAACGTGACCACCTAATACGGATGATTTTGATATAGGCATTGACTTAAATCTATCAAACATCCCTGATGTTTTATCTAAGTTAATCCGTAACGAGGTATAAGCTGATCCGGTGGCAATCGTCATTAATAAGATCCCAGGTAGCACATAATTAATATAATCCTCTTGAGACACTCCTTGAATTTGGATGGCTCCTCCAAATATATAAACCATTCCTAATAACATCATAACTGGCATAGCAATAACGGTAATAAGCGTGTCGATACTTCGCATATTATGTTTAATAATTCTATTAGCAAGTGCTAATGTATCGCCAAAACTTTGTATGATTTGCATTATTTTCTTCCTTTCGTAAGGGTAATAAATACATCATCAAGGGTTGGGGTTATCATTTTGAAGGTCTTGAGTTCAATATTTTCAGTTGTTAGAGCATTTAATACGTTTAAAGTTGTTGTTATCTCCTCTGTTAAATCAATGGAAATCTCACAATCTTCTTTTTTTACAGGAGAATATGATTCTAAAAGTTTTAAAGCTTTCTCGGCGTCTTGATTTCGATTAAATACAAGTAGTAATTTATCTGCTCCAGCAATACGTTTCATTTCATCTGGAGTCCCGCTGGCAACAATTTTCCCTTCACGTAAAAAGCCTATTTGATCGGCTAAATAATCTGCTTCTTCTAGATATTGGGTCGTTAAGAAAATTGTTTTCCCTTGCGACTTCATTTCTTTAATCGTATCCCAAAGATCCTGCCTACTTTTAGGATCCAATCCAGTGGTAGGTTCATCTAGAAAAATGAATTCTGGATTCCCAACTAAACTCATTGCTAAGTCAAGACGGCGTCGCATTCCTCCTGAATAAGTTGAAACAGCTTTATCTTTAGCTTCAGTCAGATCAAACTTATCTAACAGGCTTTCTGCAGCTTTTTTAGGATTGTGTTCATGTCGTAATTTTGCTATCAAATGAAGGTTTTCATATCCAGTAAGCACACCGTCAACGGTGGTATTCTGTGAACTAAAACTAAATAGCTTTTGTACCGCCATAGGATTGTCAGCAACATTAATATCATGAATGTTCACCTTGCCGCCATCACTATTAAGTAGCCCCGTAACGATTTTTAATAGGGTACTTTTCCCAGCACCGTTCGCCCCTAATAAGGTATAAATGGAACCTTGTTTCACAGTGATATTGACATCTTTTAAAACCTCATTCCCTTTAAAACTCTTTTTTACATTTTTGATTTCAAGGACAGTTGAATTCATGGCTCGCTCCTTTATTTAATAGAATCTCTTAATTTCTTTCTTAATTTGTCAATCCATGTTTCTTCTGGAAACTCGGCTAGGAATGAGTCTGCAAATTCTGCTATATCATTTCCTACTACATCTCGTACGCTTAATCCATCACTGGCACTATTCTCGAACATCTCTAAAATATTCTTTAAAAGCTCAAACATGCCTGATCCCTTAGCAAAGTTCCACATATAATTTTCAATTGCTTTCATAGCCTTTTTGTATTCTTCAGGTAATTCATTCACTCTTTTTTGATATGCACGAAATTCCCTTTTTTCTTGAATCATCTTTTTAAACATTTCTTTGCTCCTTTATTTCATTCATTTTTTCTTCTAAAAATGACCAGCGTTGCCAAAAATCATTTAATTCTTGTTCTCCTTTAGCATTTAGTGTGTAGAATTTTCTCGCGGGCCCAAGCTCAGATTTTTTCTTCTCAATCTCCACGAGCCCTTTTTTCTCTATTCGAACAAGAATGGTATAGACAGTTCCTTCCACAATATCATCAAAACCTAGCTCATTTAGATACCTAGTTATTTCATACCCATAGGTTTCACCTGTTTGAATCTTTTGAAGTACTACTCCTTCAAGAACTCCCTTAAGCATTTCAGTTAAATCCTTCATATATCCTCCTTGCAAACTACTCATCATTACTTAGTACTACTATATAGTATTACAAAGTAGTGGATGTGTCAAATATTTTTTTGTTTTAAAGTAATAATTAAACGAACTAAATTGTTAAATATATATAAGGGCAATTAGAACCCAAATTAAAAAGCCTGTCTAAATGATAATTTGGTGTTGCTTTTAAAATTTTTCATGACCTAAATCGTAAAAAGTCATAAAAAAAAGGGGTGACACATATTAGTCATGTATAATATGTACCACCCCTTTTACTTCTTTTTCCACATATCAAGCAAATTTGAGGTTCAGTTTTATAAAAAATTTGGTCATTTTCATCATGAGTTTCTCCACAATTGCGCCCGATTCTTGAATAAGCTACTACATAATGTTGGCGAACTGTGCACTTTCTTTGTTCTTTGAACACAATTACAATATTTGTTAAACTTTTCTATAAGAAAAGAAGGGTGTGGTAATAATGGATTTCCTCATTCAGGTTTTATCTTGGTTTGGAATAATTTTTTTAATATTACTTGTACTTGCTCTAGCAGTAGCTGAAACAAATAAAAAAAATAATAAAAAAAAATAATCTATCTGCTTTAATTTTTATGACATAATTTAAGTCAAATATAAAATTAGAAGCAATTCCTTGTTAGAGAATTGCGCCTGATTGTTGAAGAGCTTTACATTGATGAATATATCTTTATTTATTAGAAGATTTTCTTATAATAACTAAGGGTTGGTACTAACAGGTTTGAGCTATATATATTATCAAGTTCAGATCTGGTTACCCACTTAATATCATTTACCTCATCTTGCTGAAGCTCCGTTTCTGAGATTTCAAAGCTTTGATCAAATATCCAAACATCACAGAAATTATTATATATATCTCGCCGTTCGCTTTTTACTAACTTTCCATTAGATCTTAATAAGCTAATCCCTATTTCTTCTTTTACTTCGCGTAGAGCACCTTCAATGCTATCCTCACCTACTAAGATAGATCCACCCGTACATTCCCATAAATTTGGATGAGTCTTATCTTGATGTCGTTTTGTCAAAAGAATTTCACCTTTATTATTCCTAATCCATACATGGACTACTATATGGTAATCTCCTTCAGCTAACGGAGTTCCACGTTTATGAACCCTATCTGTTTTTATTCTATTTTTATCAAACAGATCCCAAATCTCCAAAAATTCCCCTCCCATCAAAGTCTATAGTACTTGCTGCAGAATTGCGCCCGATTGCGTAATAAGCTTATTCCCCCTTATGTTTTTTTTGCATTTCTTGTAAATATTCTTCCGATTTTCCTTTTGGGATACTAAGACTTTTCCAATCCTCACCTTTTAATTGCTTTCCGATATAAACGATTTGGCCTATATGATAAGCATAATGAGCCATCTGTCTCTCGATTGCATCTACAACTGTATGGCTTTCACTACGAATATATATTTCCATTAACAAATCTTTTTCTTCCAAATCATTTAGTGTTGCAAAAAGTGTATTCCAGCCTTTTTCCCACATTGCAATTAAATCTTGCTTTGATGAATTATTATTAAATTCTTGTTCGCGATCCCTATAAGGCTTTTCTCCATCCGAAGTTAAAAAATCAGACCATCTAGATACCATATTTCCACTTAAATGTTTTACGATAACCGCAACACTATTCGATCCTTCATTTAAAGTCCAATAAATATCTTCCTGTGATAATTGGCTTATAGTCTTATCTCCAAGTCCTTTAACACTATTAAATCTATTTTTTACAACTTTTAAATATTCATCTCCGAAATTCATTATTATCCCCTCTTTAATGGTTGTATGAATAAATTTCTCAATTTCTAGATAAAAATCATCCCTTCATTAACTTCCATTTTCTAAAGAATATTTCCTTCTTTTATTCAACAATCTGGCCCGATTGTTGAATAAGGGTAGAGGTGATACATTATAGAATATCACCTACTTAAACATTCCAAAATAATTCGCAGAGGTCTTATAAACAAAAAGTACACCACCTATAAATAAGTGATGTACTAATTTTAATATAAAGATGTTAGGGACATACCGAGATTAAAAGAGACAAATATTTATAGTTTTTTCCAACTTGTAAGGGTTGTCCCTTTAACTTTTTATTGCCTTAAAGGCTTCAAAGGATTTCGGCAAATGCTCTTTTGTTCAATTTGCCAAACTCAACTTTGGCAGGAAACATATCAATTCCTTGTAATTTCATTGCCATTGATTTCTCCACCCAACCAACTAGATCGTAAGGTAAACGATATGCTACAACTTTTCCATTTGATTCTTTGATAGTGACAATTGGCTCTCTCTGCCCCTCTAAAATTCCTACAGAAAGAACATGATGGACGACTCCCTTTGCCTTTTTGTTTAGCAAAACTGGCACTTTAAGAACTTCGTGTTTATTAATATCTTTATAAATTTTAGCCCCTGCCTTATTTACAATAAAATTTGCCATCAAGACACCTTCTTTCAACTTTTTTGACCGTTCCTTTTTGGAATGGATATTTTATCCAAATTATAACAGTAAGGAAGGTTGAAATATTCATATTTTTATTCATTTTTTATAATTTAATATTAATATTCAAAGGTTCAAATCGTTGATTTAACAAGCATGTAAAAAATTTTGCATAATAAGAAAAAACAGGTTTTGTATAAAACGTTGATATAAAAGGGTTTATAAGAGGTTTTAAGTTTACATAATGAGACATTCTAGGTAAAAAAAGGATCTTCGACCGGAAGATCCTAATAATTCGGAGGTAGTAGTATCCTATGCTAATGCCTATAATCTGGTTGTTGGTAACTATTGGAAAACATCATTTTTTATCTATAAAGAGCATAAACTTATAGGAATAATTCTTCTCTTTCGTCCTTTGAGTAACACAAAAATTGGTTTTAACCAATTTTTGTGTTACTCCATTTTATTATTTTTGTTTTAAGTGGAAATCTATCAAAAGAAATAAAATAGAATTGCAATTATCGACAAAAAAGAGGATGGGTACCTTTTAGATACCCAACCCATTTTGTATGGTATGTCAAAGTCTTGTATCATTTCTTCAACATAATACTAATGAACAGTTCGCCAAATATCAGCAATAAAAAAAGAGACTACTATTAATTGATAACAGTCAAATATAAAACGTTGGTGACCTTTCCTTTTTAGAATATGTACGTATTCGAAAAAAAAACGAATGCTAATCTGGATTAACAGTCATTTTTGTAGCTTTGAAATAAAGTTTGAGCAAAAATACCTTGCAACCCTTATTTTACGATAAATAAATAGAAGCCATTTTGAAAAAAGATTGATCAAAATGGCTTCTTCTTCATTAGATTTTAGTTTGGTTTTTATAAAAAAGATTAATCATTTTCTACCTATGTTGTTCAACAATCGCGCCCGATTGTGGAATAAGAATAACATATTTCTTTGTCTACCTATTTTATATAAAGCATAAAGCTTCTTATCGGTAATCCAAAAAACCTCAGAATTTGTTTAAACCCGATGGCTTTGGAATATAGCCTAATAGTTATTATGCTGAATTTGATTTCGATCTACCTTTCTTCTTGAAACCATTGCGAATCAGAGCAACAAACAACATGAACAACGGAATGATCGCCATTATAGGCAGGTGAATAGGATATTGCACAATCTTTAAACCTTCTTCAATATGTTCCGAAAAATTTGAGGCAATTATCATGGATGAAAAGATGACAATAATACCGACTGGTAACACAATTTGTTGATGATTTTTTAAATTGAACAAATCAGCTATTCCGATAATGGCACAATAAAACCAAATAGATATCTTGAAAAACATGGTAATCAGAAAGGTAAAGACAACAATAGCATCAAGTCGTTGGATAAACTCAAAAAGGTTTACTTTTCCGATGGTTGATAACA
>JBNJJO010000034.1:0-54265 GCA_051750265.1 Bacillota bacterium
AAATAAGGATAGCGCTTTTTAGGAGTAGATAATTGTTTAAGGGAAGCAACAGTGAATATAATTAAACGTTTATAAATTAGAAAAAAGAGCTAATTATGAGCCTTGTAGAAAAGATTCCTCTAAGAATTTTTTTATTCAACAAACAGGCCATTTAGTTTAAAAAACCATCCTAATTTAAATAGATAGACGGTTTTTTTATGAAATGTTACTTATATGAAATTTTTAATAATAAATCCGATCATTATTCCAGGAAAAACAAACAACATTGGGAGCCAAACAGGACCCAATTGCACTCCAAATATCCTTAAGTTTGAGGGGAAAATCAATCCAACAGTTACAAAAAACGCAGCGAACATATATGGAAGAAAAGTATAAGGGTCTTTCCCTCCGCCTGCATCATTCACCGCATCCCACATAGAAAAAACAAACAAGGATAAAACATCAACCACTGATAATCCGTATGTTTTATGGAATCACCAATTTCCCCATAAAAACTTAAGAAGTATACCTGATTAAAATTGGCATGTACATTAATCAGAAATTCAAGTATCAATAAAATTGTGCCTTTAAAATACGTACCGTTTAAATACTGGGTCTTCTTGAAGAAATTGATGAAAGCTAGATTAATTAACTTTGCATATGATTTTTTTAAAATTAAGGAGTAACGGATGAAACATGATGAAATCATTCAGCACATCAGTGACTTTTTAATCGTCTATTTAAAGTCAGGCAAAGTTGGCATAAATTCATTTATTAAAAAGGCCCAATTGAATCTGCACCAGCTTGAATAACTTCTAGATATTCATTTTATGCTAAAGCCAGAAGTGAAACAATTTATTCGAGACCTCCCAGTTACCATCAGACGTTTCAAAACAACGACTAAGTCAATGAACGACCTATGTATAGGAGAGGTACGTGGTCAGATCGATTGGCCCATACTATGAAAGAACAGAATTATGTAAACCTGATATGAATACGGCATACGCTTATTATTTATTACTTAATGAGTATGTCCAAGTTTTAGGACTTCTTGTACCAGAACTGTGGCACTGAAGCCATGCCTATAATTGAAAAGGGCAAATTCACCAACAGGTAAAGTCTGCCCAAAACGAAATTGAATTCTTAGATAAGTTGTTCGGAAAGGCGTCATAACCTGTAAGTTAACAGGTAATATAGGTTCTATTTTCCTAACAAATGATGTCCTGTTTATGGATATGAATTATTTTTCGAACTTTTAATACAAAAAATCACTTGTTGTTTTGTGTGAATATGTGGTATTTATAAAATACACACATTAAAAAAGTTGGTGAGAGTATTGTTAGCGCATGATCGTCACGAAAAAATAATGGAGCTGTTAGGGAAAAATAAATCCTTGAAAATATCTTCAGCTACAAAAATGTTTGATGTTTCTACAGAAACCGTACGCAGAGATTTGGAATATTTAGAGAAGGAAGGGTACTTGCGCAGAGTACGCGGAGGGGCAGTATTAGATGATGTAAACAGTAAAGAAATGAACTTTACTTTGCGGGAAACAAAGAACATCAACGAAAAGATGGAGATTGCTCAAATTGCTACACGATATGTTTCAGAAGGACAATCCATTGCCTTGGACGTTAGTACTACCAATTCAGAGTTTGCTAGAGCTTTAAAGGAGAAGTTTCAGCGCCTTACGATATTAACAAATTCTTTAATAATTGCAAGCGAACTTGCTGAAAAGCCTTACTTCACCATTATTATGCCTGGGGGTGTCCTTCGGAATGAAGAATTATGTATGGTAGGGCATATGGCAGAGGGCTTTTTTAAAGGTTTTCATATTGATACATTCTTTATGAGTATAAGCGGCATCTCATTAACAGAAGGATTGACAGATTACGGAATCGGAGAATACCAAGTAAAAATGAAGATGCTTGAGAACTCTAGAAACTGTATTGTTTTAGCAGATAGCAGCAAATTTGATGTGGCTTCTCTCTTAAAGGTTTGCCATTTTGATAGAATTGACCGTATCATTTCCGATTCGAAGTTATCAAATAAGGTACTTCAAAAGTATGCAAAAGAAGGAATTGAAATTGCAAATGAATAAATGGATCACTATTCCAGAGAGGAAAAAGTTATGATTACTTTTCCTCTCTTTTTTTTGGAGTTGTAAAAATGAGGTAAAAATTGTTTTTTACATTTTTATCACGAAAATTTACAGTTCATTAATAATTAATTAATAATCATTGTGTATTATTGTGGTGAAAAGAGATAATTTGTGGTGAAAAATGATTTTTTGTTGAAATGTGGAGGTGGATTTTATTGTTCAAAAGCAAGTATAAACAAATGACCACAATCTTTCTGTTTATGTTGCCTGCTCTCATATTATTGCTAGTATTTTGGTTTATTCCAATGATAGTATCTCTATTTATTAGTTTTACAGATTGGGATTATATTAGTCCAACATTTTCTTTTGTCGGGTTAGATAACTATAGTAGTTTGTTAACAGACAAAGAATTTTACAAGGTGCTTTTAAATACCCTGTCGTTTGCTGTATTTACAGTAGTACCAACGATGGCAATTGGACTAGTACTGGCATTAGCACTACATAAAAAGCTAGCAGGAAGTACAATTTACAAAGCGATATTATTTTCGCCCTGGGTGACTCCGATGGTGGCAGTATCGATTGTTTGGTCATGGATTTACCAACCGGAAGTCGGGCTTCTCAACTTTCTTTTTTCCACATTGGGATTACCAAAAATAGATTGGCTTGGAAGTTCTACATGGGCTATGCCAGCAGTTATTATTGTGACGGTGTGGAAGGGAATCGGCTGGGTAATGATTTTTTATTTAGAAGCATTGCAGCGCGTACCTATGGATTTGTATGAGTCAGCATCAATTGATGGTGCGCCAAAATGGAGAAGGTTTCGATATGTAACCCTTCCGATGATTTCTCCTACCACGTTCTTTTTATCGATTGTGACCACAATCGACGCATTACAAGCATATGACCAGATTCAAGTATTAACTCAAGGTGGTCCGTCAGGAAGTACAAGAACGCTTCTTTATTTGTATTATCAGCTGGCGTTTGAACAGTTTAATATGGGACAAGCAACTGCGGTTGCAACGCTTTTAGTACTGATAACTGCTTTACTGTCAGTTATTCAGTTTTTCGCTTCTAAACGTTGGGTCCATTACTAAAAAGAGAAGGCAGGTGACAAAGTTGGATGAAGTTGTTGCAGCAAAACACGAATCTCCTAAAGTACAGATGAAAGAAGCACTTACATTTTCACAAATGATGAAAAAGACGTCACGTCATATTTTATTAATCTTGTTTAGTGTGCTGACTGCATTCCCGTTTTTATGGATGATTGTAAGTGCTATTAAAACAACAGATGAAATATGGAAGTTTCCGCCTTCATTTTGGCCTGCGAAACCACAGTGGCAAAATTTTATAGAGGCCTGGAACAGCGCTCCTTTTGGATTGTATATGTTCAACAGTATGTTTACTGCAACTGCCATTGTGTTATTGCAAATTATTAGCGCAGCCATGATGGCCTATGCTTTAACGCAATTTCGTTTTAAAGGGAAAAAGATACTCTTTGCTTCGATTTTAGCTGTCTACATGCTGCCTGCGGCGGTAACGTATGTACCGGGTTATGTGATTTTATCAAAACTGAATATGCTTGACAGCTATCAAGGAATAATTCTTTCAAATGCTGTCAGCGTTTTCGGAATTTTTTTTATCAGACAAGCATTCTTACAAGTGCCAACCGAAATAGTTGAAGCGGCAAAGGTGGACGGTGCGAGTCATTGGACCATTCTCTGGAAGGTTTTATTTCCGATGACCAAATCGTCATTTTTAACATTTAGCTTAATAAGCTTCGTTCAAATGTTTAATAACTATCTCTGGCCATCTTTGATTTTAAAAAGCCAAGATAAATATTTGATTACAATTGGACTTCGCCAATTCTTCATTGAAGGTGGAGCATATGGGATTAAATGGCCTCTAGTTATGGCTGCGAACGTATTTGCAGTTGCTCCGCTTTTATTACTATTCTTTGTAGCACAAAAGTGGTTTATTAAAGGGATTAATGATCGTGGCGTTAAAGGTTAAAAAGATAAACGGAGGATGAGAAAATATGAAGAAAAATCTTTTGAAAAAAACAATGCTTGCTTGTGCATCAGGAATCATGTCGTTATCGCTATTAGCAGGATGCGCGGACAAAGAGACAGAAACAACCAGTAATGGTCCAGTTGAAATCGAATTTTGGTATGGTTTAGGCGGCAAACTAGGGGAAAATATGAAACAAAAAATTGAAGATTTCAACAAATCTCAAGATGACGTAATCGTAAAGGGAGTAGCGCAAGCGGATTATACTGAAACATATCAAAAGTTACAAGCAGCAAGTGCTTCAGGGCAAACGCCTGCAGTGGCTCTACTCGAGCATTCGACAGCAAATGCTTTAGCGAACAAACAAGTGGTAGTACCTCTTGATTCTTTTATTGAAAAAGATAAGGAATCTAACGTAGAAGATTTTGTTCCTACATTTTTAGATTTAGGAAAAGTAAAAGATAAACAATATGCTTTACCTGCTTATGGTACCACTCAAGTACTTTACTACCGCAAAGATATGTTTGAAAAAGCAGGGATTGATCCTTCTGCGCTGAACACATGGGAATCGTTAGGGGAAGCGGCTAAAAAGCTGAAGGAAGAACAAGGAGTATACGGATGGGAACCAATGTGGGGAAATTTAAACTTAATTGATGCTTCATTTAGTGCCGGAGGGAAAATTTTAAGTGACGATGGAAAAGAAGTATTGATTGACTCAGATGAATGGGTGAACACATGGGAGTTTTTCCGCAAAGCCATTCATGAAGATCACACAATGCAAATTCATCACGGTGGACAAGGCTGGGAATATTGGTACAAAACAATTGACGATGTGATGCAGGATCGTGCAGCTGGTTATACAGGTTCTAGCGGTGACCAAGGAGATTTAGACTTTACGAAAATTGCGGCATATCCGCAGCCAGGCTGGAAAAACCATGAAGCTGCTCCACAGGCAGAGGCACAAATGCTGGTTATTCCTGCTAAAGCATCAAGTGAACAACAAGAAGCCGCTTATAAGTGGATGAAATATTTTACAAGCTCTGAAGTAACAGCAGATTGGTCTATCATCACTGGATACATCGCTGTACGTCAGTCAGCTACAGAAGTTCCGGCATATAAAGAGTTTTCGCAAAAAAATCCACAAGTCCTTGTTCCGCTTGAGCAAGCGCAACATGCGACACCTGGTTTTATTGACCCGACAGGCGGAAAGATTTTAGATGCTCTTTCAAAAGCTGCAGATAAAGTAGAAATTGAAAACATTCCTGCAGAAAAAGCGTTAAAAGAAGCAAAAGATGAAGCACAAAAGTCTTTAGATAAGGCAGTAAAATAATGATTACTACAACAAAGAAGTTTCAACAAAAAATAAGTGATGAATTGCACCTTCCTATCTTTTACCATCGTTTTACTCTTGCGGAGGAAACGGATTGGGTTTATTTTGAAGTCGAAGCAAGCAGAGCGTGCTGGTTTAACATGCTTTTATTTGACCCGGCTGGAGTGCCACGTTTGCAATATATGCACGGGAAATCATCTCCAAAAGGCATTGTGTTGCATCAAGATGCAGGGCATTCTAGTGCAGCCACTTTGCCTGGTCCGTTACCTTTTGGAGAATGGACATTGGAAGTATATGTAACTGAAAATGCGACAAGTGACAAGATAAAAAAAGAATTGGAATATCAAATTACATGCGAAGCAGGTAATCAAGAGCTGCCTGCTATAACAATAGAGGTTGTTCCGTTTGGGGCTCATAAGTGGGCGGAGTATGATTCTAATGGTTTTGAGTTAAATTCGTATAATTGGGATGAAGTCTTCGAAAAGGATGAAAGATGGTATAAAGGAGATTTTCATACCCACACGATTTTGTCTGATGGCAGTATGACACGAGAAGCAAATCTGAAAACAGCTCAACAACAAAAACTTGATTTCTTTGTTGCTACGGACCACAATATTATCTCAACATCCTGGGTTGAGGGAGAAACATTGGTGATCCCGGGAGTGGAAATTACATCTACAAAAGGACATTGGAACGTTTTAGGAGCAAGAAGATGGATCGACTATCGTCCAAGCCGGAAAGATGGCGGATTTGAAACCGAGCAAGGAATGAATAATCTTTTGAAAGATGCAAACGAATCAGGTGCTCTTTGCTCAATGAATCATCCTTTTCTGGCTCCGTGGCATTGGCAAATGGAACATACACTGCTTTCTGGCATTGACAGTATTGAAATGTGGAATGATCCCACTTTCCGGGCGAATGGACAAGCAACAGAAAAAGCTCTTCAATTCTGGTCTCATATATGGAACGAAGGGTATACAATTACAGGGATAGGTGGTTCAGATTCCCACTTGCTGCCGCATGAAAGCTATGATGCAGATGGAGAACCGTCCTTAATAGGAGATCCTGGAACATATGTATGGGCAGAATGTTTATCCGCTTCTTCCATTTTGGAAAATGTGAAAAAAGGACATGTATATGTATCCCGCGGCCCTGTTCTTGATTTCACGGCTCAAGTTGGTGAGACATCTTATAAAATTGGCGAGGACCTAACAGGTGCGATGGATCAAGACGGGTATGAAGCGTTTTGTAAGATCGCTTTAACATATGATCATGAAGATGTAATGGTTCACTGGACCGAAGACGGGAAAGTGGTTCACAAAGAAAAGGGTCTTTCCTCCAGCTACACAGTAAAATGGAAAGATCAATCTTACCATTGGCTACGTTTAGAGGTTCGCTCTATAGATGGGGAGCTGCTGGCATTTACGAACCCGGTTTATTACGGAAAAAAACAGCCGGAAGTTCAGACGTGGGGAGAGCTCATGCAAAAGGCAAGGGGGACCGGTTTTGAAAATTAAAGGTATATTATTTGACAAAGATGGTACTTTATTAAAATTCGGATCCATTTGGATTAAAGTAATCGGTAATGTAATCGATGAATTGCTCGAGATGATAGGTGAGTCCGATAATGTGAATCTCAAAAAACAGTTATGTCTTTCAATCGGATTGAGAGATGGGGAAGTTGATGAGAAAGGACATTTAGCAAGCGGGACTTCGTTGGATATTGCAAATTCTTTTCAAAAAGTACTGCCGAAGAATATACCATTTTTACATCAATGGCTGTCAGAGCATGTATTAGAAAAAACGAAACAGTTAATTGAGTATGTTGAGCCTGTCTGTAATTTATCTCCTTTATTTTCAGCACTTAGGGAAAAAGGAATCGTAATTGGAATTGCTACGGCAGATGACTATGAAACTACTATTCTTTGTTTAAGGCATTTAGGGATTAGAGAAGAAATAGCATTTCTAGGTACATCTGACTTATATGAGAAAAAGCCTTGTTCTCAAGTAGTGGAAAAATTTTGTGAACAATTTGGATTCGAGCAAGAAGAAGTGGCTATGGTTGGAGATACAGTAATTGATTTACAGACAGCCATAAATAGCAGGGCAGGCTATGGAGTAGGTGTACTATCAGGTGTTGGCTCAGAAGAAGAACTAAAAAAGCTTGCTGACTTTGTCATTCCGAATGTTGAACACCTTATTAATAAAAATGACAAATTCATATGGGAATAAAGGGAGATGTTAGGATAGATGATCGCTCTTTCACTGCGTAATATCCAGAAGTTTTATGAAAATGGGGCACATGCTGTCAAAGGTGTTAATTTAGACATAAGCCGAGGAGAATTCATCGTGGTAGTTGGGCCGTCAGGCTGCGGTAAATCGACTACTTTGCGGATGATAGCAGGATTTGAAAAGGCCACTGATGGACAGATTATCGTGAACGGAAAGGTCGTAAATGATTTGGAGCCAATGAAGCGCGACATGTCGATGGTTTTTCAAAGCTATGCCCTTTATCCTTATATGACTGTCTATGAAAATATTGCTTTTCCATTAAAAATGAGAGACCTGCGTAAGAACGAAATCAAGCAAAAAGTTGAAGAAGCAGCTAAAATTGTGAGCGTGACACCATACTTAAAAAGAAAGCCGGGTCAACTTTCAGGAGGTCAACGCCAACGTGTAGCTTTAGCCCGAGCAATTGTAGCTAATACTGCAATATGTCTTATGGACGAACCGCTATCCAATCTGGATACGGCTTTAAGAACCGGAATGAGAAGAGAAATTAAAAAGCTGCATCAAAGCTTACAGAACACGATTGTATATGTAACACATGATCAAGTAGAGGCGATGACTCTCGGTTCTCGAATTGTGGTTATGAAAGAAGGCATGATTCAACAGATTGATACACCAAAAAACATCTATGAAAAACCGGCAAACTGTTTTGTAGCGTCGTTTATTGGAAACCCGCAAATGAATATTTGTTCCGCTGCTATTATAAAAGAAGAAAATCAAATAAAATTGTTATTTGCTGGTAAGAAGTTGACTATTCCATCTGAAACGGCAAATTTGTTAGAACACAAAAACCATGTAAACAAGGATATATTAATAGGTTTTAGAGCAACGGATGTCCTAAATGAGATAGGCTATATGGCGGAGGTGGAGCATGTTGAGCTTATAGGAAGCGAGCAGCATGTAAAAACAAAATTAGAAGATCATACAGTTAATTTGCAATTCCCATCTTCGCTATCTATCGAAAAATTTGTTGCCTTCTCTATTAATATGGATAAGCTACACTTTTTTGATTACGATACTGAAGAGAGAATTTGCTAACTAATGAGGGATTATCTTGGAATGGATTTTATTATTAATAACGATTGTGTTTGAAGTGGCTGGCACCATCTCTATGAAAATGTCAGAAGGTCTGACTCGTCCCTTGCCGACTATTATGATTTTTGTCTGTTATGGCATATGTTTTAGTATTTTTTCTTTGGTAGTCAAGAAAATAGATTTAGGTTTAGCTTACGCTATTTGGTCTGGATCAGGAACGGTAACAATTTGTATCATCGGAATCATTTTCTTCCATGAAACGGTCAATATTTTGAAAGTTGTATCCGTATTTTTGGTTGTATTGGGGTTAATAGGAGTTAAGCTATCTGCATGAAAGTTTAATATCTTTTCATGGAGAAAAGAGCCCATTCGGTTGTTAATTAAAAATTTTTAGTTAAAGATAAAAAGAAAAACCTTGATTTCCCAAGGTTTTTTCACACTCTGTTATAAATGGAGCATAGGGGCTCGAACCCCTGACCTCTATGCTACCAAACGAAATATGTTTAAATTAGCTTTCACTTTTTGAATTGGTCATTTTTCGATAGTCCACAGGAGTATAACCTGTTTCTTTCTTAAAAAGCTTCGTAAAATATGAATAATTTCCATAACCTACTTTATCAGAAATAATATGAACAGGAAGATCTGTATTAGTAAGTAAGTCTTTCGCGATGTCGACTCTTTTTTTTATAATGTAATTTACAAGTGATATTCCAGTTTCCTTTTTGAAAAATCTCGCAATATAATCTGGGCTAAGATATACAATTTTGGCTAGGCTAGTTCTCGTGATATTTTCTTGATAATTTTGATCAATATAATCACAAATCGTGTTGACGACAGATTTCTGTGAGTTAGTAAATGCCATATAGTCTAGAGAAACATCAACTAAATATGAAATGTAGATCATTAAATCGTCTATAGATCTTGAGGATTGTTCTAGTAAAAAATCACCAACTTTTCCTTGGAATAACTTATTCGCAAGAATTTCTTTTTTCATTAGATGAGTATAGATTAATTGAGTAATATCTAGTCTAAAACTACAAGAAGTTAAGGGAAAAGAAACAAAGTTAGAAGAGTAGACCCAATGTTGTCTATTCTTTTTTTTATGTGTTTATGCTGTTAAATGACAATAAAGTTATTTAATTTAAAATCGCATATACGCTTAAATATGTAACAATAAAGTCGTTTAAATCAAAGTGTTTATTTAACAATCGCGCCCGATTGCGGAAGAACGAATACATCCGAAAATCAGTAATACGAGAGGGAGATTTTATTTCCATACTAATCTCCTTTTTATATTTTAGAATATTTAACCACGATTTTATATTTATTATAAACCTCATTTAGTTATGATATGGTTCACCGCACCAATATAAATGGCGGTTTTTCAATATAATTAAAATACACTTCTAAAAAGGTCTACTTCCATCCAAAATCCTTTAAGATCGAACTAGTATTGCATAAACAATTTTAACTAAGCTTTACTATAGTTAATTCTTTTTGCCATAGAACTTCTGACACGGGCTGGGGATTACGCCCATACAATTCCCTGGCTTTATAAGTATGTACACCTTCATATACATCTTTCATTTTGTCACAAACCCATTTTTCCATCTTATTAATTGGAGACCAACAAAAAATGTCCATTTTATTCAATTCATTTGTAACTATATGGATTCTTTCATAATGAATAGAATGCATCTTTAAGAAGCCATTTTTTTCATAGAATCGTATTCTTTTTTTCGAGTCAGGATCCATAAGACTAACTGGTTCAACTTCCAGTATAATCGCTTTCCCCTTTTGCTTCAGTTGTTCAAGAATCATACTCCCTATCCCATTCCGACGGTTGTTTCGTGCCACCAGTATATAATCTATGAAGATAAAATCAGACATTTCTAAGTAAACAAGTACATAGTCTTCGCTTTCCTCCAATTGATAGATTCCTTTTTTTTCTTGAAAAAGGATTTCAAAATGCCCTTTAGATTTCATTTCCTTTTCTGGAAAATATTCAGTCAATCTAGTATAACAGTCGCTCATCACAATACCCCTTTGTCAAGAATTTTTTCAATTTTATAGCACCAATTCGATGTCTCCCCTATTTTAGTTAATTAATATAAATTATTTATTAAGTCGGTTTTAAGTATTTGTACTATTTTTGTAAATCCGAAAATTCAAAATTATATTTTTGCTAAAATAGGGCTGTTATGATCTTGTCCATATCTATAAATAAGGAGAGTTACGCAGATGAAAGAGAACAAGAAAAAAGTAACGGCATTACTAGGCTGGAGCCTGCATGCAATTGAAGCAATCGACAAAATGAATCGACCGTATGTCGTGGTCGGTCCTCCTGAATTTCAAAGTTTTGCTAACACCCACGACATCCAGTTTGTTCCATGCGTATTCGACCATATTGAACAGGCGGATGAACTCTATGAAAAATTAAAGGAATTTAATACAAAAGTGGCGGTACCAATCTACGAGGAGACCGTAGAATGGGCTGGTGCCCTGAATGCAAAGCTGCAGAATAATCCAAGGCTTTTCAGTAACTCAATGTTACTAAGAGACAAAGGCTTGATGAAGCGTAGAGCACAATTAGCAGGTATCCGTGTTGGAGTCTTTGAAGAAGCAAACAACAAGGAAGATATCCGTTATTTCTTAAAAAGAGTCAATGAGGCACTATGTAATATAGATGAGGATGAATATGCCCCTATTCACGTTAAACCATTTGATAAAGCAGGCACAGTCGGACATTACATGATTCGAAAACCAGAAGAGATTGACCAAATTGACGATTCAGAATTCCCTTTACTAATGGAAAGCCACCTAGAAGGTCAAGAATTCGCTTGTGAAGCCTTTATCCATAATGGAAAAGTAAGGTTCCTGAATATTACTGAATATGTAAAGTTAGGTCATTCTAACTTCGTCCCTGCTTCTCCTTCACTTGAAAAATGGAGACCACAAATTAGGGAAGCCATTGAGAAACTTGTGGATGCCTTTGAAGTCAAATATGGCATCATTCATCCTGAGTTTTTCATCACTCAAGATGGGACATTGAGTTTTGGTGAGGTAGCGAACCGTATTCCTGGCGGCCATATTTTTGAACATATTGAAAATGTATATGGGTTCAGCCCTTATCAAGGCCAAGTGCTTTGCTGTGACCCAGATACTACCGAAGAAGAAATTGAGGCATTTTTCCCTGAGGAAGTCGTATCCGCAAAAGGGTATTCTGGCAATATCATGGCCTATCCTAATGTAAAAATTGTTGAAAAGCTGAATATTCCTAATAAGCTCAAGAACCATCCTTATTTTGTAAAACATAATATGTTCATTCCTGTTACATCCAAAGTGGCAGAACGGGTAGGATTTGGGAATCATTATGGAACCATTTTCTTTTTTGGAGATGATGCTGATGAAATGAGATCCCTTTTGATAGATTATGAGAAATGTAATTTCTACCAATAAGAAGGAGCGAATAAAAGGATGAGTACATTAACAAGAAAGAGAAAAAGAATCGATAAACAAACAGCAGCCTTAAAAGGCAAATTTGAAGATGTTTTGGACAAGCTTGAGCAGGCCAAAACATTCGCAAAAAGCCTGTATCAAACAGACGTATTCCAATTAGCGATTGAACTTTCTTGCTCCGACGATGGAATGAACATTATCTATGAAAATGCCCATCGGTTTGACGATGCTGGTGTTTTCCTTGGAGGTCAATGGGAAGATCCAACTAAAATGCAGCCTCAATTCGTTGGCGGTTCATTGAGGTCTAAACAAGGTGTCAATTCCATTATCGAATTGTTAAGTGAAATGAGAATGCTAGCCATTGCGAAAGGAAATTACATACATGAGGGCTTGAGTAAACAAGAAGCAACTGCCTTTTTAAATGAAGTCATGGCCCTCAATCTCGATTTTTTATTTACACCGGAAACAGAAGAAGAACGGATTCAAGAAGAAGATCATATGATTCGGGCTCAAAGCTTGTTTCGTTACCTGGGTAAGCAGCTTTCCTTTAGAGCAATCGCTAATCAAATTGTTCAGGAATTAGAACGCCTGTCTGTTCAGCGTCCTATTATGACCGGCCGGATTTTAAGCATGATCAACCTGTCTAAACAATTAATTAAAAGTGGTATTAATGAAAAAACGAGAGAAGCTCTTGAAAAATATATACATGCTGCAAATGCTCCTACACCTTTAAGTAAAGATGTGGCAGATCAAAGAGAATATAGACTCAGACTAGAAAATGCCAATGAAGATGATCTTGTAACAGAGGCTAAAATTTTCGCGAAATCGATGAAAGAAATAGGTCTTGTATCACCCTATCATGCCGTTCTTCTTCGGTTCCTTAACCGGAAGAGTCATAATAAAATTCAGGCAGCCCTTGATTTATCAGAAACAGGGATCGCAAGTTTTAATTCCAATCAACAACTGATTCATGACATCATCCAGATTTCCATTTATCCTGAAACAAGCCAAGCTATATACGGACTTGCAAGAATGCTTGATCGAGGGGTGCTTACACAGGAACATGTAATTCCTGCCATTTGCCGTCTGTTTGATCTCCCAATTCACGCTCAAGTACGTCAAGCACTTACAAAATTTAAGGATGAACAAAGCGCGATTAGCCTAAACGGTCTTCTTATTGCTGGAGTTGTGAGTGTTCTTGGTCAGCCCCTTGGGATAGGACAAGGGAACAATCCAACTTGCCAGTCAGCAAGAGCCATTTCCCTCTGGGCTCAGCATGGAATCGGTCAACTGTTAGAATATATTGCTCGGGCAGCCCGTGATAATGATATTGAAATGACATTTGAAGGAGAGACCATTCACTCAAGCCTCCTTATTGGAGGAGTAGCCAATGCAATCGATCAGGATTTGGATCCGATATCTATTGTTCTAGTGCCACACCTTGATAAAATATATAACGAAATGATGAAAAGAACGCTGCTTCGCGGAGAGGACGGACATAAGTGGGTAAACCCGGAATTTTACGGTGCGTGGATTCCAAAGGGCTTTATCAATGCGATTGATCAACTGACACTGAATGTTACAAAAAACTACTCTGCTTTTGTTAAGTTATTCTATGCCACCCACCATCCTAATTATAATGAAGGATACGAATTGATTTATCCGAATCCCGTTGGTATTTTCATCACAAACGTTCATGGGGAACTACTCGGCCTTCACGCTGTATCCATTCAAAGAATTAAAAAGGACCAGAACGGAAATTATCGAATTTATTTTTACAATCCTAACAACGATAGTGGTCAGAATTGGGGGCAAGGCATTATTGCAAGTGTTTCAGGGTTTGGTGAACTTGAAGGAGAATCATCCCTTCCATTTCACGAATTTGTATCAAGAATGTACGCATATCACTATAACCCATTCGAACAAGGTGACACCTATATGGTTGAAGACAGTCTTGTTGAAGAAGTGGAAGCACTGGCAAAAGAAAGCTGGGGAAAAAATTATGTTTGGGCATAATTAAATAATTTCAGTTATTATTTAAATTTTCAACTTGAACTTTGGATGTCTTGAGGAGGATCGTAATGAAAGCAGCCATAATTGGCACTACTGGATATGGCGGTGGTGAACTTTTTCGCATACTGCATCATCATCCGGAATTTAATATACAATCAGTGCATACGACAAGAAATGAGATTCCACTATATGAAGAGTTTCCGCATTTGAACGGGATTACAAACTTAAAACTTGAGCATATCGATACTGAAGAAATAGCAAAGCATTCAGATATCGTATTTATGGCCGCCCCATCCGGTGTATCAAGTCGGCTTGTACAAGCCTTCGCGGAAACAGGTATTCAAATTATCGACTTATCTGGCGACTTGCGGCTTAAAGAAGGAGAAATGTATAGGAAATGGTATAAGCATGAACCAGTTGAAAGCAGTTTATTGGAAAAAGCTGTTTATGGGTTGAGTGAATGGAATAAAGAAAAAATTATCGATGCTAAATTAATCGCAAATCCTGGCTGTTACCCCACAGCCACATTATTGGGACTTGCACCAGTAATAAAACAGAAACTGATTGACCCGGATATGATTATAGTTGATGCAAAATCTGGTGCTTCGGGAGCGGGAAGATCTGTATCTAAGAACCTTATATTCTCCGAAATTAATGAAAATTTCCGAATCTATAAGGTAAACGAACATCAGCATATTCCTGAAATTCAACAGCAATTGAACCTTTGGAATGCAGAAATTTCACCAATTACTTTCAATACACATTTGCTTCCGATTACAAGAGGAATCATGGCTACCATATATGTAAAGCTTACAGAAAATATCAATACTGAAAGACTTATTGAATTATATAATGAACATTATTTGAATAGTCCGTTTGTGAGGATAAGGAATAAAGGTAATTTCCCATCTGTCAAGGAAGTATCAGGCTCAAATTATTGTGATATTGGTTTACATGTTGACGAGAGAACAGGAAGGTTAACGATTGTTTCTGTCATCGATAATCTTATGAAAGGTGCTGCCGGCCAAGCGGTTCAAAATGCAAATTTGATGAATGGATTAAATGAGAAAACGGGATTAGAGTTTATTCCCATGTACCCTTAAGGAGGATTTGGAATGCAAATAGTGTTAAAGGATAAAATTGTTGAAATTGAAAATGGGAATATATTATCACCACAAGGATTTCGGGCAGCAGGGGTCCATGCCGGCCTCCGTTATTCTAAAAAGGACTTAGGGGTCATTATTAGTGAAATCCCGGCTTCATCTGCAGCAGTTTATACTACAAACCAATTCCAAGCAGCTCCTTTAAAAGTAACTCAAGAAAGCATAGCAAGTGAAGGGCTCTTACAGGCTGTTGTTGTAAACAGTGCCTATGCAAATGCTTGTACAGGAGAAAGAGGATACAAGGATGCATTAAAAATGCGGTCCGTAACATCTCAAAAATTCAACCTTAAGGAAAACTATGTAGCCGTCGCATCGACAGGTGTTATCGGTGAGTATTTAAATATGGAAAAAATCACAAATGGCATTCAATCATTATCACCAGGAAATTTAGATAGTGATGCAGTTGATTTTCAAACGGCCATTCTGACTACCGATATAGTGATGAAAAGCTGTGCATACTCAGCCATCATCGACGGCAGAACCATTACAATTGGGGGAGCAGCAAAAGGGTCGGGAATGATTCATCCAAACATGGCTACGATGCTTGGTTTCTTAACAACAGATGCAGCCATCTCTTTTGAGAATCTATCGGCAGCCTTAAAAAGTGTAACGAATCATACCTTTAATCAAATTACCGTGGATGGAGATACCTCTACAAACGATATGGTACTCGTCATGGCAAATGGAATGGCAGGGAATAATCCGTTAACCCCTGACCATCCAGAATGGGATACATTTATTGAGCTTTTAACAAAGGCTTGTGAAAATTTAGCCAAGCAAATTGCTATGGATGGAGAAGGAGCTACAAAGTTAGTTGAAGTTGAGGTACAAGGGGCAAGGGAGCATGAAGAAGCAAGATTCATTGCCAAACAAATTGTCGGGTCAAATTTAGTGAAAACCGCCATATTTGGTGCCGATGCCAACTGGGGGCGAATCATCGGTGCGATTGGGCAGACAAATGCGGTGATTAACCCTAATACAGTCGATATTGCCATCGGCCCTATTAAGATGCTTGAAAATAGTGTACCATGTGTATTTTCTGAGGATGAAGCACGCAAATATTTAAATCAGCCATTTATTAAGATTTTAGTTAATCTGCATGTGGGTAATGCAACCGGTAAGGCATGGGGCTGTGACCTATCTTATGAATATGTCAAAATCAATGCCAGCTATCGTTCATAGGGATTGGTGAAATAAGATGAAATATATTGTTATCAAATGTGGCGGAAGTGTTTTAGATGAGTTAACCTCCTCTTTTTTTACAAGTCTTTCTGATTTGGAGAATCTTGGTTATAAACTGGTCTTTGTTCATGGCGGCGGCCCTGATATTAATGAAATGCTCAAATTATCTAATGTAAAACCCCAATTTGTAAATGGACTTCGTAAAACAGATGAGCAAACATTAAAAATTGCTGAAATGATTCTATCCGGTCAGACTAACAGAAAGCTTGTGGCAATTCTTCAGAAGTACCAATTCTCTGCAATTGGGATTAATGGAAGTGATGGGTATTGTTTACAAGCTAATTATATAAACCGTGAAGAGCTTGGTCTTGTTGGAAAAATCAGCAAAGTAAATAAAGAATTCTTAGAACTTTTCCTTAATAGTAACTATATTCCTGTCATTACCCCGATAGGAATTACTAAAAACGGCGAGAAGCTCAATATTAATGCAGATTATGCGGCAGCAGAGGTGGCAAAGGCACTTCATGCCGAACAATGCCTATTTGTTACCAACGTGGATGGAGTATTCATTGAGGGATCGCTCGCCAGTTCCCTTTCCAAACAAGGGGTTCATACCTTTATTGCAAATGGTGAAATTAGCGGCGGAATGATTCCAAAAGTTCAATCAGCGCTTAATGCTATGGAAAAAGGCGTCGAAAGCGTCATGATCGTATCTGGTAAAAAAACATTTTTTGAAAACGGCAAATGGCACGGTACGAGAATTTATCAGAAGGAGCCGATCACAAATTGAGTCACTTATTTCCAACCTATGCACGCTGGGAGCAGTAATCCACCACTCTCGGACCTGAACATTGCATTTGTGTTTTTTTCTCCTGATAAGGTTATTCTCTTTATATTTGGTTAATATGATACTTTAAAGGTGATAATCAGAGAAGGGAATGGATATATGGGACTTTTTCTATTTACTTCAGAGGATTCGTTTCAAAGAGCCTTTTATCGGTTATGGAAAACTTCCGCATTAAATAAAAGTTTATTTCAACATGCAGTTTTTGAAGAAGCTGCAGCCCTTCTCAAGGAACCGAATGGATTGGCAAAGATTTATAAATATGCACATCTCTTTGATGAAGCCGGTGTATTTGCAGGGAAGCCATGGGGGAATGTCCGCAAGCTTAATCCCCCTCTAGTAAGAGGCACTTTGCATGCCGGCGGAATCATGGCAGCAGCTGAGGCCATGAGCAATCTGAGAATTCTCTCCATTGCCAGAGGTGATTATGTACATCCGGAAATGTCGGCGGGAGAAGCAACTGAATTTTTGACTAAGGTCATGGCTTTGAACCTTGATCTCCTTTTAATGAAAGAAACGGAAGAAAATCGGGTAATGCAGCTTTACAAAGACAAACAAGAGTCACAGATTCTAGGATTTATTTCAGACCATTGTTTTTCTCCCCATGTTTTTCAAATTTTATATCAGGAAGTAGATAATCTCGCTGTCCAAAGACCTATCGTAACGAACAAAATCCTGAAACTGATTGACAATGCAAGGAGATTAGCCAGCGGCCAGAAAGTTACGGATTCGAGCTTGATGAAATATGAAAATGCGCTCTATTCTCCATCTGATTTGGCAGCCGCTGCTCGGGAAAGTTATAAAAATAAATTAAAGGCCAGTAACGATTTATTACTAATCAAAGAAGCCAAGCAGCTGCGTGAATCCATGAAGCAAACCGGCCTTGTTTCACCCTACCATGCATTATTTTTAAAATTTATAAATAAAGAAAAGCCAGATTTACTGAAGAGCCTGCTGGTTGTGGACGAAAAAGCAAGGGAAAACCTTCGCTCAAATTTGCCTTTTGTTTCTTCTTTAATCTCTTCGGCCGTTACGATGAATACTAGGAGAAGCATTTACGGTTTGATGTGCCTTCTGCAGCGGGATGTATTTACGAGCGAATTTATAAGTGAAGTAGAGAAACTTGTAAAAGTCCCCATTCATGATCAGATTAAGAATAGGCTTTTAACCGTTCATAAAATATTAGATCCATCTGTACTTCGTTCTCTTGTTGTCTCAGGAATGATTAGTGTTTTAGGGCAGCCCCTAGGGATTGGCCAAGGTTTTAACCCAACATGCCAATCAACAAGAGCACTTAGTTATTGGTCACAAAAGGATCCTGTCATGCTGCTCAAAATGTTTAATCATTTTCTGGAATATGGAAAAATCACCATTAATTTTGAGGAAAGACCCATCTCTTCAGATGCGCTTCCGCATGTCTCATTGGACGATGAGGACAATATTGATACGGTATCACTACTTTTGATTCCTCACCTTGATTCTATCTATTTTGAAATGTTAAAGGCTGCCAATGGACGCGGGCAGGATCCCCATAAATGGATCAACCCCTCTTTTCATATAAATGGAATTTGGACCGAGTTTTCAGATATTTATAGTGACCCAGACTTTACAGCAAGATTCTTTCGGAACTATCACCTTTCAGACAATCCGAATGTCAACGAAGGACTTCCCCAGCCTGCAGGGATTACAATATACAACCAATCTGGTCAAGTACTTGGAGCCCATGCAGTACTAATTCAAAGAGTCTGCCATGACCCAAAAGGCTGTGTTCGCGTTTACTTTTACAATCCAAATAACGACAGTCTTCAAGTATGGGGAAACTCCATTAAAACAAGTGTTTCTGGGAATGGCGAGCGTGATGGCGAGTCCTCCCTCCCTTTTGACGATTTCCTCTACTTCTTATATGCTTTTCACTTTCCTAAACAAGAGTGATGACCTCTCACACGACCGTATGTAGTTTCTTATAATGATTTGTTTTAAACCCTAGGTTACTTCAGGCAGGAGTGATCTAGGGTTTAAAAATAAGAGTCAGTCTCAGCCATTTTTATAAAATACTTTCAAAAGAAATAAATATAAATTCCTTGCCTATTTTACCAGTTTCAAACTTTTAGAGAGGAGTGAGATTCCAATGACGATTCATAAACAATCTGTGCAGACTTTTATCAATGGGAAAATTTTCACCGCAAATCTGGAACAACCCCATGCAAGCACTATTATTGTGCGCGATGGCAGGATTGCGTGGATTGGTGAGGAATCAGATTTAGAAAACATAGAAGGAGAGTGTGTGGATCTTAAAGGTCTAAGAGTGCTTCCGGGTCTAATTGATGCCCATTTACACCCATTGTGGCTTGCAAATGCATCAACCCAAATCGCCTGCACCCCTCCTTTGGTCAATTCCATTGCAGACTTAATTGAACAAATTCGGAATTCATGCAAATCCAATGAAATAGGCAAATGGATTGAAGGCTGGGGTTATGATGAAGGGAAATTGTCAGAAGGAAGAGCGCCAACACGGTGGGATTTAGATGAAGCCACAGCGGATAATCCGATTTTCATTAGTCGGACATGTACCCATATTGCTGTTGTTAATAGCAAAGCATTGGAGCTGGCAGGCATTACGAAAGATACACCGGATCCACAAGGTGGAAAAATTGATCGGGATATAAATGGTGAACCAACAGGAATATTACGTGAAAATGCGAAGGATCTCGTCCATCGCATTATGCCCGCGAAATCTATTGAAGAAAACGCTGAGTCACTTGCCCAATTAAGTACCTTCCTGCTTTCACATGGAATCACAGCCATTACAGACCTTTCGAGCAGAACCGAGCCAACTGATTACCTAGAAATCTATAAAACTGCTGTCAAAAAAGGACTAAAACAACATACTGTTCTATATTATCTGTGGGAAGATATAAAGGAACAACCCTTATTGGGCCCACATAACATCAACAGAGAAAATCAAATTCATATCGGCGGTATCAAGTTATTCTCAGACGGTAGTGTCTCTGGAAAAACAGCTTGGGTCAATCCACCATTCTTAGGAGAAGAAGAAAATTTCGGTATCCAGATGACAACGAAAGAAGAGTTATTAGCTGCAGCAAAAGCAGCCGAACAGAACGATATTCAATTGTTGGTCCACGCGATGGGCGAACAAGCGATTGACTTAATCATTGACACTTTCTATGGCAAAAAAGGCTGGCTTAAAGATGGTCCTTCTATTCGGATTGAGCATGCGGCAATGCCTTCATCCCGAGCCATCAAACGTGCATCAGAAACGGGTATTGCTTTTGTTACCCAACCCATTTTTGTGTTTGCAGAAATTGAGAGCTACCATAAAAACCTAGGAACTGAACGTACGAAGCTAACCTATCCTATTCCTTCCATGCTTGAGGCGGGGATAAAAGTGGCGTTTTCTTCCGATGCACCTGCGACCGCCTGGGCTGATCCCGTAAATCCCTTTGTTGGGATTAAATCTGCTGTCACACGCATGGCGTATAATAGTACAGATACTGGACAAAAACAAAGGGTAGATGTAATTACCGCTATCATGCTTTACACAAAAGAAGCACAAGAAATCACACGGATTCCTCATGTTGGACAGCTTGCTGTAGGCAATCATGCTGACTTTATTGTCCTTAATCAGGACATATTGGAAATTAGTATTGACAAGATTGATAATGTTCTGGTTAAAGAAACTTATTTGGCTGGAAATCTAGTTTTCCAAAGATAATTCTTTTACAATATACAATATTTCTTTAGGTTGATCCTTCAGACTGTATCCAAATAAATGGTACCACCTATATGGATACAGTCTGAAAGTAAGAATAAGTTTCTTTATTTATTGGCTATGTTAAAGAATAGTGTTGATTTTTTTAAAAATTAAAGGGAACCCCATATTAGTTTGAAGTTCCCTTGTTGCATTAAAGCTCCCATAAGTTTAATAAAGATACAGGGACAGGGTTAGTAATAATCATTTAAAAACTCTACAATATCATTGTTAATTTTTATCAGATGTTCTTCAGATGGGAAATGTCCCATATCATAGGTTTTAAATGAAATTAAATTTGGAATGATTTCACTTGCAACTTTATTTAATCTACTTTCAGGAAAAAAGATATCTTTTTTCCCTGCTATGATTAAAGTGGGCGAGCTATAATGTAACAATTCTTCCTTCGTAGTTAATTTGGGCATTTCTTGTTCAAGTCTAATATATTTAAATACATCTCCAATGATTTTTTTATCAATTTCTCTCATACTATTATCTGACATAGTATTAGTAATTTTATTGAGATATTTTTGTGATGAAGTACCATTAAATAAGACTAAAGGAAGTAAGATATCATTAATCATTCTAATCTTAGAACCTAATCTTATTCCTGCTGGTGATACCAATACAGAACAGTCAATTTTATCTGGCATAAATGTGGCTAATCTCAAAATAATACCTGCACCGTAGGACGGACCAACAAATGCACTACTATCTATATTAAAGTAATCCATTAGTTCCTTTATCCACTGGGCAAAACTATTGTCCTTCGCCGAAATTCTACTTTCACTACTGTATCCTGGATGACCAATTGTATCTGGTGCATAAACTCTGTATTTATCTACGAGTGGTAAAAACCAAGATAAAGTCATTGGATTTATACAATTACCACCCTGAAATATAAAAATAGGTTTTCCTTCTGGTGATCCTGCTACAAGAATATGTGTTTTACCATAACTAGTATCAACATATATCTGCTCGACATCAAAATCAAACGACTTTAGATAATTATCGTAATGTTGAGTAATAAGCGTTTTCCCTTCACTTTTATAAATGGTTCCTTTCCCCAAAAAATATCCCTCCCCTATACTTATAGAAATAAACGTTTATAGGTTTAATGTTCAATTGGAAAATTCTGATAACCTGAGTTTATCATAGGTCTCATCCGTTGAGAACAGGCAGCTTTCAACAATCATCTGGCTAACCGTTGTGTCTTCATTACGGTGTCTGATTTGGTCTAAAAATTGAAACCAACTCAAATAATGGTCGAGGTATTTTGTCGCCACGCCATTAAAACGATTTATGCAGCTCTTCAAGCGACTGTGATAACTATTCACATTTTGAATATGGCACACACCTCGGACACGTTCCTTACCATCTGATTTAAACCTGTAATGCTCAATTCCTTTTTCTTTTGCGTAAGTCATAAATGTCCGCCAAGCGTCGGTACAAAGAACGTTGGACGGAGAACGTGCAGGAAGTAAGGTTTTATACATTATAAATGATAATAAGGTTAAGATCCCTGGTTTAAGTTCCTTTGTGTTGAAAACGGAGAAACCAATTAGATAATATTTGAAATTCAAAAAAATCCAGATTGAGAACTAACCTACTAATTTTATAACGCGGGCTGACCGTTTATCAAAATCCTTGAGTTTATTGGGATTATGATAAACGGTCTTCTTAGTCATAAAATACAAATGGTTTAGAGATTCGACTTAAATAAGGAAGAGGCTGTCCCACATGTCTAGAAAATTAGACTTTTGAGGTTCAGCCTCTTTTCGTTTAAGAATCAACATGAGTTTCCTAACCTTTTAGGAATGGTGAGCGTTACTGTTGTTCCTTGCATCAACGTACTTTCATAGATTAAGCCATATTCAGGACCATAATATAATTGGATTCGATCGTGAACATTTTGAACACCATAGCCCTTCGTTTGGGTAGTGAGAATTGTTTTTAACGTTTCTGGGTCTATTCCACAACCATTATCAGAAACTGTAAAGATCAGGTTATCATTTGTTTGTTTGCCTGTTATTGTTAACAACCCTTTTCCAGGGCTCTCTTTGTGGTCAATCCCGTGGTTGATTGCATTTTCTACTAATGGTTGCAAAAGAAGATTTAGCATAGTGTACTCCAAGATATGATCATCAATCTCGTAATGAACATCAAACGAATCTGAATGCATCATCCGCTGAATTTGAATATAGGAAGTTGTGTTTTCTAATTCTTCCCTTACTGAAATTGTATTTTTCCCTTTATTGAGAGTAGTACGGTAATATGTAGAAAGAAGTTGAGCCATCTGACTGATATCTTCTTGATCTGCCATAATTGCCTTACTATTTATAAGGGAAAGGCTGTTATAGAAAAAGTGAGGATTGATTTGAGCTTGTAACGCTTTCATTTCATATTCTTGCTGAGCAATTTTGCTTTTATATACTTCATTAATCATATCTTGAAGTTTATGAACCATGTTGCCAAATTGCCGAATTAAGTTTCCGATTTCATCTGTGGCTGAATTGGTTACTTTCACAGATAAATCTCCTCTTTCAATCTGCTCCATATTTTTTGCTAACATTTCTAATGGACGAACTGTCACCCTAGAAAGAAAATAGATTGATACAAACAAGATGAATATACAAGAAAAAATCACGATGAAGACTGTAACTGTTATCTGATAAGTAGAAGCATAAATAGCATCAAGTGGACGATATAAATAGGCTTTCCAATTATAGGATGATAATGACGCCATCTTATATACATAATCTTGTTTTATGGAGCCATCATTTATTTTTTCTAGTAATTCATCTGTTGGCAACGCATGAGAAGTATTTTCTGAAAAACTTTGGAAAGAATATACAGGCTGATTATTTTTATCAAGAATGATAAGACCATAATTGTTTTCAAATAAATTAGACAAGGAGTCAAAAACATGTTCATAATTTATATCTAAATAAACAATATTTGTAATACTATGGTCTCGATCAAAAATTTGACTGACAACTTCGAATGTCTTATCAGCAGCGGAGGCTACTAATTTTGGATCGGAGGTACCTAATACACTTTCAAACCAACTTCTTTGTTCAATGTCAGATATAGGACGAAGGATATCCCCATGAGAATGCATTTTATTATCGCTGAAGATGGTGATTGTATTTATTTCATTGTATAAAAAGTGTGTATTCAAGGACAGAGGGTCTAGTATATCTCTGTAAAACAAATACATTTCAAATGAATTTTCATAATCTGAAGTAACGCCTCTCTTAACATCATCATTCCAAACAATTTGATTAATAACATTAAAATACGTATTTACTTTATAATCTATACTTGCAATTGCCTGATTCAGAGATTCATCCAAAACTTCACTTTCACGATTGATTAATAAGTGTTGTATCTGAATATAGCAAAAACTCCCTAATGTAATGACCGGCAGAAGACTTGATAGTAGGCAGATAAGTAAAATTTTATTTCTGAAATTTAAATTTTTAAACCAAGAATTCACTTTGCGCATAGGAAAACTTCACTTTCTATTTTCTTAGCATTTGACGATATTTTTCAGGGCTTGAGCCGAAATGTTCCCGAAAGCTTCGACAAAAGTAAGAAAGATTTTGATAGCCTACCGTTTTACATATATCATTAATTTTCATATTTGTATTATGGAGGAGGTCTCTTGCTTTTTCCATCCTTAGATTTTTAATATATTTATTTATACCACTACCAGTTTCTTGAATAAAGAGCTCACTTAAATAGCCTGGGGACAAGTAAACCGGTTCAGCAAGCAAATTTAAGCTTAAATCTTCTTCATAATGTTCATTAATATATTTCTGGACAAGATGAATGACATGATTTGGTGATTGTTCTTCCTCTTTTAAATTTTTAATAACTTCACTCTGAACACTGATCAAAATCTCTTTAATTTCTGAAAAACGTTGGCAAGAATAGATAGCCTCAATCTTATTATTGATAGATTTTTTTTTATACCCAGGAAGTGATTTACATAGCATTTGTAACAGTTTTGAAAATAAATAGCGAACATAAATTTGAGAAATTTCCTGTTTCTTCTGGTACTTTTGAAATAGTTGATTCATGTTTTGTCTAAACGCGTAAGTATCTATAGCCAGGATAGATGTTTGGATAGCTTGAAGAAGGTGTTCATCCTCTTCTAAGTATTCTTTACTTTCTTTAGTTGAAGTATCTGTTGGATAAATGTAGGTATCTGAATAATAAAATCGGTCTTCTAGATATTTCTCCAATTCATCATAAAATATTGGGATTTCATTTGGAGTCGTCAATTCTTTACTAACAGACAAATAGCAGTTTATTTTATATTCTGAGAAGACATGTTTTTGTATTTTTTTTGCTATTTCCATATAGGGTACAAAGGCATTGCTATCTGTTTTGAATATAAACAAAATTTGAAATTGATTCAGATTAATAAAATTACAGGAATAATTTGGAATTATTTTCTTTAGCTGTTCGTAAAAGATAAGAGTATCCTCTTCCTTGGGTAGTCTATCAAAAAACGGTTCTTCAAATTGCATTAAAATCAAGCGAGAATAATCACTTAAAAAAGCAAAGTTAATGGAAGGGTATTCATTTTTCAAGATATCCATAGGTGTCTTGTTTATTAGACGGTATAAGATATGAGTTTTAAGGAAATCTTTATTTACTTCTCTTTGTTCTTTTTCTTTCTCCTGGCTTATTATGTTTTGTATGACAGAGGAAATCGTACTCTGAAATTCTATTGGTTTTACTGGTTTCAAGATATAATTGACTGCTCTTAGTGAAAGGGCCTTTTTAATATAATCAAAATCATCATGGCCACTGAAAAAAATAATTTGGATATCGGGATAAAGATCTTTAGCTTTCGCTGCCAGTTCCATTCCATCAATAAATGGCATTTTGACATCTGTAAATAAAATATCTACAGACTTTTTTCTTAACTGAGACAAAGCTTCTTTTCCATTGGTGGCTTCATCTATTTCGAGTTCAAAATTATATTTATTTAGGAGAAACTGAATAACGTTTCGTTCGTCTTTTTCGTCATCTACTATTAAGATACGATACATCGTTTTCCCTCCTAGAAATAATTAAAACCGATTATATCATTGAGTTTTTTTTATGACAATGGGGTAGAATGTTCCGGAAAAAAGTACATGAAAACGGTTTATTTTATATTTAAGAATAATAAACAATCAACTAAACTGTATTTAAGCTTAAATCAAAGTCCATTATTTAAGCAAAGAATTTAGCAATTATCAGAAAGCAAAAATAATTGGAGGGGAAATTATGAAGTACAGATCATTATTAAAACGTATTACACTGCTATTTATCGCATCTTTGTTGACAGTTTCTTTAGCAGCATGTGTTGATTCTTCTTCATCAAAAGGTAATGAAGCATCTACAACAGAAGATGGAAAAGCAGTTATTACAATGGGACGTGTTACATCTGCGAACCCAAAACTACCTGAGGGTGACACTTATGAGAACAATGCGTACACACGTCTTGTAGAAGAAAAATTGAATGCGAAAATTGAAAATAAATTTGAAGCTGAAGGTGAAGATTATAGTAGACAGGTTGCTCTTGCAATTGCATCTGGGGAATTGCCTGATATGATGCGAGTCGATTCAAAAGAAGAATTGAAAGAGCTAGTTGAAAATGATTTAATTGCAGATTTGACAGATGTTTACGATGAGAATGCAAGCGGTTTCGTAAAAGAGGTTTATGACTCCTATGATGGTAGAAGTTTATCTGATGCTACATTTGATGGACGTTTAATGGCGATTCCAGCAACAGTTGGAGATTCAGCGCCTAATATGATTTGGATCAGAAAAGATTGGTTAGATGAAGTAGGAATAGAGCTTGATAGTGACGGTGATCGCCTTATCACATTAGATGAGCTAGAAAAAACTGCAAAGGCTTTCATAGAGAATGATCCTGGAGACTCTGGTAATCCTGTAGGAATACCTTTTGCACATTGGTTAAATGCTGGAGATTATGGTGGATCTGCACTTACTATGTCATCTATTGCAGCTGTATTTGATGCTTATCCTCGTTTCTGGTTAAAGGAAGAAAATGGGGATATCATAAATGGTTCAACTTCTGAAGGTACGAAGCAAGCACTAGGCGTATTGGCAGATTGGTTTGATAAAGGGATTGTTGATCCACAGTTTGGAACTAGAAATTGGGATGACATAATGTCACTTGTTACAAACGGTCAAACAGGTATCATTACTGGACCATGGCATATCCCGGACTGGGGGCTATCTGCAGTAAAAGAAATGGATAAAAATGCGGAGTTTGTTTCTTATACACTGGAAGGTAAAAATGGAAAAGTAAATGTCGTTCACAATAATCCAACTGGACAATTTATTGTTGTGAGAAAAGATTATCAACATCCTGAATTAGCAATTAAAATCTTAAATCTATTTTATGATGAGATAGGTAATTCCAAAGATATCAAAACGGAATATCCTGAAATTGCAAAGTACCAAGAACTTGGTGTAGATGGTTCCACTAGACCGTTTAATATTGAGGTATATAAATCCACTAGTTTATTAGATGAATATTCAGAGATTATCGCCGCAAAAAATGGGGATATTTCGACTGATGATATTCAATCAGCAGGAAGAAGAATAGATGCAAATACAATTATTGAATATTCGAAGAATCCTGAAGGCGCTGAAACCTCAGCATGGGCAAAATACAACTCTCGAATAAATGGTATCGGTTTAATTAATAAATTGACGGAAGAAGGAACATTTAATTGGACCACTCCTGTATACTTTGGAACTACCGAGACAATGGAGAAAAAAGGGGCTAACCTTTTGAAACTAGAAGAAGAAGAATTTATTAAAATTGTAACTGGTAACAAGCCTCTGGATTCCTTTGATACCTTTGTTTCTAAATGGAAAAGCCAGGGTGGCGATGAAATTATCGCAGAAATAGAAGCAGAGCTGGCTAAAGAGCAGTAATGCATAAAAAATAAGGGCTGCTTTGCAGCCCTTATTATACAAGGAGGTTTATTATGAAGCTACAAAATGTAAATATTGCAAAATGGAAAAATACAGAAACCATATATCAAAAGAAAAAAACTAGAAAATGGACAAAGACAGAATCGATGTATCATATGATGATGCTGCCTGGGATGATCTTTCTATTGATTTTTAGTTTTATTCCAATGTTTGGAATTATTATGGCATTTCAGGATTATATTCCAGCAAAGGGTATATTAGGTTCAGAATTTGTGGGGTTGGAACATTTTATTTATATGTTCACATTGCCTGATATTATGCAAGTATTTAGAAATACAATGGTGATTGCGATTGGTAAAATCCTTTTAGGTACGTTAACAGCGATCGTGTTCTCAATCCTATTAAATGAAATTCGTCTCAAATTATTAAAAAAATCAATTCAAACAGTTGTGTACTTGCCTCATTTTCTCTCGTGGGTTGTATTAGCATCTGTAGTCTTGAACATGTTTAATCTGGACGGGACAGTGAATCAGATTTTATCCTTTTTTGGGCTAGAAAAACTGAACTTTTTAGGAAGCAACAAGCTTTTCCAACCATTAATGATTGGTACAGATGTATGGAAGGAGTTTGGATTTAATTCAATTGTCTACCTAGCTGCCATAACAGCTGTTGACCCAGGGCTCCATGAAGCAGCAAGTATTGATGGGGCAAATTGGTGGAAGAGAGTTTGGCACATTACACTTCCAAGTATGCTACCAATAATCCTTCTGTTGGCTATACTCAGTTTACCGAATATTTTAAATGCAGGTTTTGATCAAATTTATACCCTTTATTCACCAATGGTTTATGAAACAGGAGATATTTTGGACACGTATGTATACCGAATTGGATTACTAGGCCGTGAGTATAGTTTTGGGACAGCTGTTGGAATATTCAAATCACTGATCGGTATGATCTTAATATTATCAGCAAACGAAATGGCTAAAAAGTATACAGATAGAAAATTATTCTAAGGAGGTAAACGAATTATGGTTGAAAATAAACGTATTTCTGCACGAATTGGACGAGTTGTTATCTATACCATAGTGATTTCTTTGGGATTGATCTGTCTGCTTCCTTTGTGGAATATAGTTGCAATTTCCTTTAGTAGTAGTGAGGCAGTTACAGCAAATGCTGTAGGATTAATGCCGGTTAACTTTACGATTGAAACATACAAAATGATTATGGAAGACTCGCAATTTTGGCGCTCGTTTAGTATTTCCATACAGAGAGTAATCCTTTCGCTAATTATTAATATAATTTTAATTGTCTTAATGGCATATCCTCTTTCGAAGTCTAAAAGACATTTTAGAGGTAGAAACATCTATATGAATCTACTAATTTTTTCTATGTTATTTAATGGAGGGCTGATTCCTACGTACTTGGTAGTGAAAAACTTAAACCTCTTAAATACGATATGGTCCTTGGTTTTACCTGGGGCAGTACAGGTTTTCAGCATTATTTTAATCATGAATTTCTTTATTAGTGTACCTAAATCTCTAGAAGAAGCAGCAATTATGGATGGGGCCAATCCGTTACAAGTATTAATTAAGGTTTATATCCCCATCTCATTACCAGCACTAGCAACAGTTGCATTATTTAGTATTGTTGGGAATTGGAATGACTTTTTTTCAGGGTTAATTTATATGACGAAGGTATCGAATTATCCATTAATGACATATATTCAGTCGTTATCCGTTAATATTGAAGAGTTGCTAAAATCAGGGGCCAACGTCAGTTCATTGGAAAATACCATGCAAGTATCGAATCGAAATCTAAACGCTGCAAAGATTGTTGTCTCCATTATTCCTTTATTGATCATTTATCCATTATTACAAAAATATTTTATTACTGGTATTGTTGTAGGTTCAGTTAAAGAATAGTAGAGGACTTACCTAATATACAATCTGTATAGATCAAAAGATGATTTATGCAGTGCTGCATTATAATGGAAATCTATAATTTAGAGCAATTACTACTTAAATAACTTAAATACAAATCAAAGAATATCTAAGGAGTTTGACTTTTTGTCGAGATATTCTTCGGATGGATTTTCTGAGGTGTTATATGAAACATATTTTAGAAATGGAAGGACCTGTTTACCGCTTTTTAACAAGATTGGCTGAATTGATCCTATTAAATGGCATATTTTTAATATTTTGCATTCCTATCATTACGATCGGTGCCTCCACTACTGCGCTTTACTCGGTAACTTTAAAAATGGTTAAAAATGAAGAAAGTGGTGTATGGAGTGGATTCGTGCAAGCATTTAAGAAAAACTTTAAACAAAGTACGATTATTTGGATCTTTTTAGTTATCGTTGGGCTGGTCTTATTAATAGATTATACGTATTTACAATCATATGATGGGAGATTTTCTTTGATTGTTATGCTAAGTCTATTTTTTTTTACATTCGTGTATCTGTTACTTACATCATTGATTTTTCCATATGTTGCAAGATTTAAAAATACAGTAAAAGAATCAGTAGTAAATGTATTGAAAATAGCGGTTGCAAATCCTTACCCAACAATTCTTGTTCTGATTATTTCGATCGGACCGGTAGTTCTTATGTTTCTCTCACCTTATTTATTTGTCTTTAAGCTGTATTTAAATATTTTTTTCGGCTTTTCAGTAGTAGCTTATTTGAATTCTTTTCTAATTCGAAATATATATGAAAAATACGAAGATGGAAAAAGAATGAATGGTAAAAGCTAGCTGAAATTGATGTGAATTGCTTCAATTTAATTTTTAGACGTGCTAAATAGTAAGGAGTGTATCTAATGAATATGAAATGGTGGCATACAGCAGTTATTTATCAGATTTATCCTCGTAGTTTTCAAGATAGTAACGGTGATGGCATTGGTGATTTAAAAGGTATTATACGACGCTTAGATTATTTAGAAAAACTGGGGATTACGGCTATTTGGCTGAGCCCGGTTTACCAATCACCAAATGATGATAATGGCTATGATATAAGTAATTATCAAGATATTATGATGGAATTCGGTACGATGGATGACATGGATGATCTGATAAAACAGGCCGAGCAACGTAACATCAAAATTATAATGGATTTAGTTGTTAATCACACATCTGATGAACACAAGTGGTTTATTGAATCACGTAAAGGTAAAGATAATCCATATCGTGATTACTATGTCTGGCGAGACCCAGTAAATGGCGAAGTACCTAATTCACTTAGATCAACGTTTAGTGGTTCAGCCTGGGAATATGATGAAGAAAGCGGTCAATATTATTTACACCTTTTTAGCAAAAAACAACCGGACTTAAACTGGGAAAACGAAAAAGTCAGACAAGAAGTTTGGGATATGATGAATTTTTGGTTGGAAAAAGGTATTGGCGGATTTCGGATGGATGTAATTGATTTAGTCGGTAAAATTCCAGATGAAGAAGTGACAGGAAACGGTCCGAAATTGCACGATTATTTACAAGAGATGAATCGGGAAACCTTTGGAAAATACGATGTGTTAACGGTAGGAGAAACGTGGGGAGCAACACCTGAAATTGCCAAACTTTATTCTGATCCAAAACGAAATGAGTTATCTATGGTCTTCCAGTTTGAACATATTGGTCTGGATCAACAAGAAGGTAAAGAAAAATGGGATACTAAACCGTTAGAGGTTAATGAATTAAAACAGATCCTTAGTAAGTGGCAAACAGCTTTAGGTAATGAGGGGTGGAACAGTTTGTTTTGGAACAACCATGACTTGCCAAGGATTGTATCTCGTTGGGGAAATGATACAACATATCGTGTTGAAAGTGCGAAAATGTTTGCCATTTTACTACACCTGATGAAGGGAACACCGTATATCTATCAGGGTGAAGAAATTGGCATGACCAATTATCCTGTCAAAGATATAAGTGAAGTTGAAGATATCGAAAGCATAAACATGTACCACGAACGTTTGGCAAACGGATATGAAAAAGAAGAAATTATTGCTTCGATCAATGCCAAGGGGCGTGATAACGCTAGGACACCAATCCAATGGGATGATACAGAAAATGCTGGTTTTACAACTGGAACTCCATGGTTACATGTAAATCCAAATTATTATGAGATTAATGTAGCAGCAAATCTAGAAAACTCAAATTCAATTTTTTACTGCTATCAAAAATTGATTGAATTAAGAAAGGAAAACCCAATTGTTGTCTGGGGAGAGTTTGAACTAGTAAAGGATTCACCTGAGCAAGTCTTTATGTATCTCCGACATTATGAAGGTAAAACTTGGGGTGTAGTAGCAAACTTTAGCGAAGAGAAGGTGACCCTACAACTACCTAATTTAGGTCAAAGTGATGAAGTGATTATCAGTAACTATGAAAGAACTTCAGTTGATTTTAATCAAGTTGATTTAAAACCATTTGAAGCATTCGTTGTAAAGTTATAATTATTTTAGTCGGAGACAATTATAGAAACGGAACAAGTATCCGGTGAAGTTGAGATGGGGAATTTTGGATTTAGTACACCTGTAGACTATAGGGAAAAGGGTAGCCATTTTGGAACGACCTTTTTAAATTTATTAAATAATACACCTGTTATTACTATTCTCTATCTTGGTAATATAAAAAAATAATTTTGCTATTTAAAAGCGATAACAATGAGATGAAACTAAAATTTTTTAAAAAAAGATAAGATTCTTTTTTACTTCTATGCACAAAAGGCGTTTATCTTTAGATAGGCGTTCTTTTTTTTGGGGAGTGTAGAAGAATTCCGGAAAAAAAGTACATGAAAATGGTTTATTTAATATTTATTAAATAATAGTAAAAAATTAGACTTAATTTCAATGGTAGTTATTAAAGATTTGAGCAATCTGACTGATATCTTCTTGACGTAATTGCCAAAAGCTTTCGATTTTCATCTGTAGCTGAATTGGTTACTTTCACAGATGAATCTCCTCTTTCAATCTACTCCATATTTTTTGCATATTCTAATACCTACATATATCCAACAGATACTTCAAGATATCAAAGCGGTATATCCTGAAATTGCAAAGTGCCAGGAACTTGTTGTAGATGGTTCCACTAGACCGGTTACCGGAAGAGGTACAATTTAGAACGAAAAATCTGTTGATAAGCAAGTATGCAGTGGATGAATCTGAATTTTATCTTTGGTCTCTAATTTTTTAGGAGGAGGATTATTGTATGCAAGTAGATCATCTAACCCTTATTTTCGATTATTAGAGTTTTGTATTAAGAGTTATGAGGTATTCAAAAGAACGTATTGAATGCCTCATAATCTATTATTATGACTTTTCATGTAGTCATCCTAAATATCTCCCCTAATCAGCTTATAATATTGAATTGGAGAGATCCCCTCATACATTTTAAACATCTTACTGAAATAGTAAGGATCATTAAACCCTACTAAATAACCAATTTCCCCAATATCAAGATTCGTAGCTTCTAGTAATTCCTTTGCATGATTGATTCGTACCCTGTTTATATATCGGGTAATGGAGTAACCGGTAACCTTTTTGAATTCTCGATTAATATAATCATAGTTACACTCGTATTTTTGCTCAATTTCAGAGCCTGTTATTTTATTAGAATAAAAGCTATGGATAAAGTCTAGCAATTCATAAACTTTCATTAGTGTTTTTGTTTTTCGATTTTTGCCATTTTGAATTTGCATCAACAGGTAATCAAGGGACAACTGAATAAATAGTTCTGACAACCTTAAAGAGATGAGAGTCCGATTATAGTGCTTACGACGATATAATTGCCTCATTTCATTTAGAAAATGAAAGGTCTGGTGGAAATTCGTATTCGATGTTAATTGCAATGTTTTAGGGAAATAGTACATATTGCTTCCTCTCAAGTAGTTTGAAGAACCATCCTCGAGAATATATTGCTTCACCAACTCACGTACACCCTCTGTATGATGAGTAGTGATATCGGGGTGAACGAAATGAATGTAATAATAATCGCACGCATGCTTCTCTAGCCCCTCATGATCTTGATTAGGTTCTAGGAGCAGCATATCGCCCTTTTTTAATATGTAAGGATTACCATTTTCCTGAATATGCAGTTCCCCATTGTGAATAAAGTACAGGATATACTCATCAGTATTTCTTTTAAAATGAATCCAAGGGGTTTTATAAGAAACAAATCCCATTAATTTAATAGTAGAAACGAATTCCATATTAATAGCAAACATCATTTCTCCCCCTATTCCAAAAAGTCGATATCATACAAAAAGAGTCTGTTTCCAACATTCCTGTTTATTGTACATCATCTTATACTATGCATGAATACACATTATAAAAATTTTAGTTTTGGAGGTTATTAAATGGCTTCAATTAAGGTAACTGTATGGAATGAGTATCGACATGAGAAGAAAAACGAGCATGTAGCAAGTATTTATCCTGAGGGAATTCACCATGCAATTGGCAATCATCTTATGACGAATAATGGCTTTGAAGTGAAAACAGCAGTCCTTGATGATCCTGAGCATGGGCTAACCGATGAAGTTCTAGATCATACAGATGTATTGATATGGTGGGGGCATTTGGCTCATGGAGAGGTAAAAGACGAGATTGTTGAAAAAGTTCGTAAAAAGGTATTAGAAGGGATGGGGCTAATTGTCCTACACTCTGGCCATGGATCTAAGATCTTTCAAAGATTGATGGGAACGAAAACAGGAGCGTTAAAGTGGCGGGATGATGGTGAAAAGGAAAGACTTTGGGTTATTGAGCATAATCATCCAATTGTACAGGGACTTGGTGAGTATATAGAGATTCCGAAAGAGGAGATGTATGGTGAGCGCTTTGAAATTCCCGCACCAAACGAATTGATTTTCATTTCCTGGTTTGAAGGTGGAGAGGTATTCCGAAGTGGCTGTTGTTATAAAAGAGGTCTAGGCAAAATCTTTTATTTTAGACCTGGACATGAAACGTTCCCAATCTACCATCAACCGGAAATTTTACAGGTTATATCCAATGCCGTAAACTGGGCTGCTCCGAATGTAGGCGCAAAGTTCAGCTACGGAAGAGTAAAACCAATCGAAAATATCTAAAAATAACTGGGGGAATGAACATGGGACAATTTAAAGTTGGAATCATCGGAGTTGGAAAAATGGCACAAGCTCACATTAAAGGTTTGAATGATGTATCAGAATTTACAATTACGTCTATTTGTGACATAGATAAAAATAAGCTTGGCCAAGTAGGAGAACGATTAAATATTTCACCAGAATATAGATATACAGATTTCCGTGATTTGATAAACTCTAATGAGGTTGATGTAGTTGTTTCCGTCACACCGAATAATGTACACGCGGTAGTACTTGAATACTGTATCGAAAAAAACAAGTCTATTTTAGCTGAAAAACCTTTTACTTTAAATTACAAAGAGGCTAAAGAGTTAGCAGAAAAGTATCAAAAGAACCCGATCCCATGTATGGTTGGCTTCAGCTATCGTTATACCCCAGCGTTTCGTTTTATTAGAGAGTTGTTAGAACAGGGGAAGGTTGGTCATGTCCGTAGCTTTTCAATCCAATATCTCCAAGGATGGGGGTCACTTCCGTATCAAACTCCTTATGTGTGGAGGTTTGATAAAGAAGTAACAGGAACGGGAACACTTGGAGATTTAGGTTCTCATATGATTGATATGGCACACTATCTGTTCGGTTCATTTGCAGAAATATCCGCACAAATGGAAAGTTTCATTACTCAACGAAAAAGTTTAGTGAGTGATGAAATGGTGGAAGTTGAAATAGACGATTTTGCAAGCTTCCAAGCACGTATGGAAAACGGCACAGTAGGTATTTTTCAGACAACACGCAATGCGATTGGCTCCGGTAATCAGCATGAGGTATCCATCTACGGTGATAAGGGTACCTTGCACGGGAGCACAGTCAGGGGAGAAAATGTAGTTTGGATCTACATTGACGAGGAGACTGGTGAAATTGTAGAGAAGAACTATAAAGTACCTAATCATGTAAAGCGCTCACAATGGGAAGACTTTGCCCAAATGCTTAAAGGGTCTCCTGGCCCCGGATTCCCTGATTTTATGACAGGATTTACTAATCAACAGGTACTAGAGGCAGTTATTCAATCTAATTTGTTAAAAAAGACGGTTGTCGCTACCAATCCCTCAACTTGGGAAGAATAGAAAGAAGGAAACTGCCACATGTCAGGATTGAATAGAATCCAAGGTTATCAGTTATTTTAAATTACTTGGCCCATATACCTTGTTTGGTAGTTATGGTGACTCAAAAGTACCAGAAAATCAGTTGGATAAGGATGAAGTGGTTCCGCAAGAAATAATAAATGTTAAAACTGATGTTATTCAGGTAGGGCATATTGTTGCTGGAGTGAGCGAAGTAATAAATTCCGATATTCAAACTCTTGTACTGGGGAATTATCCTAGATCAAACCTTACTACGCTTCAACTTCAATCTTACATTAATAGCTTGATTGATGAGGGGCTAAGCAGTGCTACTGTAAAAAAGGTTATGAAATTATAAGAAATTCACTTGAACATGCAGTAGACTTTGAATTAATTCCAAAGAATCCAGCATTAAAAGTAAAATTACCTAAGGCCGATAAAAAAGAGATGAACGTATGGAATGGAGAAGAAGTTAATAGATTTCTAAGAGTAGCAAAAAGGGATCCTTGTTATATTGTTTTCTTATTAGCTTTAACAACTGGTATGCGACAGGGGGGGGGAAAGAATCATTAGTGGGGTAAAAACGAAGTCGAGTTTACGAACCATTAATTTATCTAAGTCTACAATAAATTACCTTAAACAACGTAAACTAACTGTATCACAAGAAAAGCTATGTTTAGGTTCTATTTATGACGATCTTGATTTAGTTGTTTGTACCAAACATGGAACACCTCTTAACCCAGCAAATGTAAGAAGAACATTTAATAGGTTGATTAAATTAGCTGATGTTCCTCAATTCCGTTTTCATGATTTAAGACACACACATGCTACAATGCTTCTTGCTAAGGGGATAAATGTAAAAGTAATCTCAGAACGGTTAGGTCATAGTAAAATAAAAGTTACTCTCGACACTTATTCACACGTTCTCCCATCTATGCAAGAAGAAGTTGCTCAGAAATTAGATGAAATCATAAATTAAAACCTCTTGTGACCAAATCGTGACCAAAAGGTGTTTTCAGCAGATTGATTGTAACCTTGAAAGAACAAACAAAAGTAGGGAAACCCTTATATATCAAGGATTTCCCCACTTCGTTTTTAGATGGAGCATAGGGGGCTCGAACCCCTGACCTCTACGCTGCCAGCGTAGCGCTCTCCCAGCTGAGCTAATGCCCCATGTATGAAAGTCCGTTAAGCAAACGTAGCGCTAGGTTTGCTGACGTTATAGCTTATCGATATGTAAGTATTATACCGTATAGCACTGTTACGCTGCAACGATAAAATACGAAACGCTAATCGGTAAATTGTCGAAATACGAACTACGAAATTACTAACGATACGCTGACGAAAATGTTAGCAGTTGAAATACGGAATTAACGACTGTTACTATCGTTATTAAGGGAGGGGATAACGAGATGAAAATGAAAGGTAAACCATTTAAAATCGGTAATACAACACTCATAATATATTCTCCGTTAATGGATAAGACGAAAGAATAGCGAGTTAAATGGTTCGAGGAAGAAATGGAAAAAGGTAATCTAGTATTGAAGGATATCTAGCGGGGAGTAAACAGTATTTTTCGAAAGAAGGAACTTAAAGAACTTCAATAATGAGCTCAATCACAACCCGGCCTACTCCGTGCAAGCTGCGGCATGTAACACGGCACACTTCCGGCTATATATAATAGTAGGAACACGGACTGAAATACGAAATGATATATATGGTGGGATTCATACGGTGTTATTCGTTGGATATCATCGGCAAGATGTGGTCGCTAGATGGACAGCTCCAAATTACGGGGGGGGGGTGTGTCGAATAGTATCGGCATACAAGTTAGTTAACAGGATGAACTATATGCACGCTATGGCGGCATACGACATTAGACGGTGGAGTAAATAATATACAGGCGCAAGTTGACCAACTAGGAATCGAAGGGGATTCTTCGGTTGAGGCAGCGCAAGCGAGGGTAAAAGCGGACGGGACTTCGTTTGGTACGTTGAAGGCGAGATTGGACGACAGTGATGCGCTCGTGGCTGAAAGAGCGTAGCGTAAGGTAATCACGTTTCGGCGTTCTTATGTGAGACAAATGTATTCGATAGGGAAGGAGCCAATTGGCTCCCCTGACTATGAAATGATTTCGAACCTTCAAACTGGATATTGTTCTCTCCAAGAAGGTAATTCCATTGTACCTTGTAAGGACCAATAAAGTTGAACCAATTGCATTTCACACTCAAAATGTTTTCTGTAAAAATAAATGTGTTTTTCTGGATCAATGTGTTCATAAAACTTTGCTAATGTTCCATACAAACTTGTCTTTTGAAGAAGTTGAGCTAAACGTGGATCCACAAAAATCTCTCCTTAGTATATGTGATCAAGACCAACATATGCGGAGTAGGTATATGGTGTATAGACGGATGACACGATTTTACGAAATAAAAGCCCAACGCATTTGCTAATAGGATCTGAGAGTAAGAAATTGCGAAGTAACATAGCCAATAAAAAAGAGCCTTCAGATGACTCCGTTGGAGAAAATAGTGTACTAATGTGTATTGATAAATTCTTGTGAAGGGTAATATTACCATATATTTTGGAGTGGTAATATTGGCTACAACAAGACATAACATCACCTTAGAAGAAGTCGTATACGATGAATTTGCAAAGTATGCTGGTAAGAAAGGCATTAAGATTTCAACGTGGATCAATATCCAAATGAACCAATTTATCGAAGAACTTTGATAAGTTAGAATACGCTGGGTGGATAAGACATAGTAAGGTTATGTGCGTGTTTATAACGGTTTAACGTTCCCTTCGCTAATCCTTCCGCTTTCTCTAACAAAACACCTACCGTTTTCTTTCGTACCTCTGCTCGAGCGCCTTTCACTCGTTTACCTGATCGTTTATCCAAAATAAAAAGCCTCCTAACCGATTTGTCTAATCGATAAGCAGACGTCGAAGCCACCGAAGCGCTGTCGGATATAGCACCGAAACGCTGTCATGATATGTACGTTGATTTAACGGGAATTATCGGGTTATTTCGCTACAATCCGCAGATGACGATGCCAGCGTAGCGCTCTCCCTGCTGAGCTAATGCCCCTGATATAATACTGTTTGGTTAAAAGTATTAAACTATTTTTACAATATAATTAAAGATTAATAGCGTGAATTTCTGCATAGAATTTTGAGGATTAAATGCATTAAGCTACTTTCAGTTAAAACCTCATTCCAACCAATTTACATCTAAAAATAGATCAAACTCATCTACATTTCCATCATCTAAAAGATTTCACTCGTTCCCTTTATAAATAATAAATTAATTTAACCATGAAATATTTCATTAGGTTAATAATGACCAGGTATAATATAATAAAATAGAAAATTAAGTAACATGGAAAATTTTACATTCGAAGAAGGTGACCAAAAAATGCTAGAAATGATCAAACACTTAAAACCCTACAAAAAACAACTATTCCTCGTCTTCATTTTCTCATTAGTAGCCATACTATTCGAATTATACTTACCTACACTTATGGCTGATATCGTTGATGTAGGGATCGTCAACCAAGATATCCCGTTTATTCTCCAAACCGGAGGCTGGATGTTGCTTTGTACTTTCATGTCAATCCTATTAATGGTAGGAGTCAGCTATTTTGCTTCAAAGGTATCTCTAGGCTTTGGTCGTGATATGCGAAGAAAACTTTTTGTGCATGTTGAGCATTTTTCGCTACAGGAGTACGAGAAATTTGGATCCGCATCGTTAATTACTAGAACAACAAATGATGTAAAGGTTGTTCAAGATGTCATCAATATGATGCAGCGAATGATGACAAGGGCTCCGTTAATGTTAGTTGGTGGAGTTTTACTAGCGGTGTCGCGAGATCGTTATTTATCTCTCGTATTCCTTGCTGCCTTACCAATCTTGGCGCTTGTGATTTTTATCGTTGCCAAAAAAGCGATTCCACATTTTTCAGCATTACAGATAAAAACAGATCGATTAACACTTATCCTCCGCGAAGCGTTAACAGGGATTCGTGTTGTCAGAGCGTTTAATCGCGTAGAGTTTGAAAGGGAACGCTTCGATGGTGCGAATGAGGAATTTCGTGATACGGGAATTAAAGTTGGTAAATTGATGGCGTTAATGTTTCCAATCATGCTTATTATCATGAATTTCACCAATATTGCAATTGTTTGGTTTGCTGCGATTCGAATTGATCAAGGAGAGATGCAGGTTGGGAATTTATTAGCGTTTATCCAATATGCTGCGATGATTTTATTTTCATTAATCATGCTGTCGATGGCGTTTATTATGATTCCACGTGCACAAGTATCTGCAAAGCGGTTAAATGAAGTTTTATTAACCAAACCGATGATTAAAGATCCTGAAAAAGAAGTGCAGTCAATTCGTGCTGAAGGGATCGTTGAATTTAAAAATGTTACTTTTCGATATGAAGGGGCAGAAAAGCCTGTTCTTGAAGAGATTTCTTTTACAGCAAATCCTGGTGAAACAACTGCGATTATTGGGAGCACAGGTTCAGGGAAATCTACGCTTCTCCAATTACTTCCGCGATTTTATGATGTAGAGAGTGGCGCGATCTTTATTGATGGGATGAATATTCAAAGCCTAAATCAAAGTACTCTAAGAAAAAAGATTGGGTATGTTCCGCAAAAAGCTACGTTGTTTAGTGGAACAATTGCTGAAAATATGCGCTATGGGAAAGAAGAGGCAACAGAAGAGGAAATTCTTGCTGCATTAGAAACAGCACAAGCGAATGATTTTGTTCAGAAGAGAGAAAATGGAATCCAAAGCTTATTAGAGCAAGCTGGCTCTAACCTTTCTGGTGGACAAAAGCAACGGTTATCGATCGCTCGAGCACTTGTGAGAAAACCTGAGATTTATTTATTCGATGATAGTTTTTCAGCACTTGATTACAAAACAGATAGCATGCTCCGCCAGGCATTAAAAAAAGAAACGTCTGATGCGACGATCATGATTGTTGCGCAACGAGTGAATACGGTGAAGAATGCAGATAAAATCATCGTCTTAAATGAAGGAAAGATTGCCGGTGTTGGAACACATCAGGAGCTTTTAAATGGAAATACAATTTATCAGGAAATTGTAGCATCCCAAGAAAATGGGGAGGTGAGTGCATGAGTGGCGAGAGACGTCCAGGTGGTCCGCCTTTGCATGGCGGAATGCACCGTGGTCCAGGACAAGTAATGGTTGGTGAAAAACCAAAGGATTTTAAGAAAACGTTCAAGCGATTATTAGGGTATTTAAGGCCTTGGAAAAATCGGATGATCCTAGTTGCGATAGCAGCGATCTTTTCAACATTATTTAATGTAGTAAGTCCGAAGCTATTAGGGGATGCGACTTCATCTATATTTGAAAGCTTTACAGCTAATTCTCCAGTAGATTTCGAATTTATTGGTAGAATCCTAGTCCTATTAATTGGATTATACATTCTTTCTTCTTTGTTTTCCTATGTTCAGCAATATGTCATGGCTAGTATTTCCCAACGCACAGTTGCCCAATTACGAAAAGAAGTGAATGAAAAGCTATCACGACTGCCACTTCGTTATTTTGACCAACACTCACATGGGGATGTATTGAGTCGGGCGGTAAATGATATTGATAACATTAATACATCACTACAGCAGGCCCTTACACAAATTATTAACTCTGTGATTTCGATCATTGGGATAATCATTATGATGCTGATCATCAGTCCACTTTTGACATTGGTCGTTTTGATCACAATCCCATTAAGTTTAATGGTTGCACGTTTTGTGACCAAGTTTTCACAAAAGCACTTTGTGAAACAACAGGAGGAGCTTGGTACGATCAATGGGCATATTGAAGAAATGTTTACTGGTCACCAAGTTGTAAAGGCTTTTGGTCATGAGAAAAAATCAATTGCTGAATTTGATGTGATCAACGATCGGTTATATCACTCAAGCTGGAAGGCTCAATTTATTTCTGGTCTCATGATGCCGTTAATGGGTTTTGTCGGAAATCTAGGGTTTATTATCGTTTCGATCTCTGGTGGTCTGCTTGTTTTAAATGGAAGTATTCGTGTAGGTGATGTTCAAGCGTTCATTCAATATACACAGCAAATTTCTCATCCATTGGCGCAGGCGGCAGGGATTGCGAACATGATCCAAGTAGCCATTGCTTCTGCTGAACGTGTTTTTCATTTATTAGATGAAGAAGAGGAAAAGCAGGAAGCGGCTGCACACATTCAAGTGGATACGCTTCGAGGGCATGTCACCTTTGATCATGTACAGTTTGGCTATGAAAAAGATCAGCCGGTCATTAATGATGTAAGTCTTGAGGTGAAAGAAGGGCAGACCGTTGCGATTGTTGGACCAACAGGTGCCGGAAAAACAACGATCGTTAATCTATTGATGAGGTTTTACGAGTTAGATCAAGGGTCAATCAAAATAGATGGTGTTAGTTTAACAGATATGAGTAAAGAACAGGTTCGTAGCCTTTATGCCATGGTGTTGCAGGATACATGGCTATTTAACGGAACGATCAAAGAAAATATTGGATATGGTCGTGAGGGCTCGACAGATGAGGAGGTAGAAGCAGCTGCTAGAAATGCGTATGCTGATGATTTTATTCGTACGCTTCCAGATGGCTATGACACTATGTTAGGAGAGGATGCAACAAATCTATCACAAGGTCAACGTCAGCTTCTTACCATTGCCCGAGCAATCATTGCAAAGCCGAAAATCCTTCTACTTGATGAAGCAACAAGCAGTGTTGATACACGAACAGAAATGAAAATTCAAAAAGCGATGACCAAGCTGTTGCAAGGCAGAACAAGCTTTGTTATTGCCCATCGTTTATCAACCATTCGAGATGCAGATCTCATTCTTGTGATGAATCAAGGAGATATTATTGAAAAGGGTACACATGAAGAGCTTCTTGAACAAGATGGTTTTTATTCCGACTTGTATAAAAGTCAATTTTCACAAAAAGAGTCTGTATCATGAGCTTATAGTCGTAGCTTCTACTATTACCATAAAGCAGTGGGTTTCAAGTGATCCACTGCTTTTTACTTATGTTGAGAGGTCAATAATACCGAATGTGACTTTTGGATTTTTTCCAGACTTTTTTCATTCTTAGGCATACAACACAAATAATAGCTACAAACAATAAGCTTACATAGAAACCAGGGCGAATTGTTTTTTCAAGTAATGTTCCGCTTATAGCGGCTAAGATTAGGGCCATGCCTATATAAGCTAAGATTTTATTCCATAATGTAAATGTAAGAATCCGAAATGAGGAAATAATGATAAAAAACCAATTGTACAACAACAGAATTCCTGCAGCCGTTGTGATATACTCATAAATCTTCCCAGGTAGTATCAAGGCAGTAATAACAGATGCCAATAACCCACAAGCAGCAAGTCCCAATGATGGAACAGGTAGGCTTTTGAATGTTTTCATCTTTTTTGTGAAGAGTGAGGGAGCATCTCCGTCTTCAGCTAATGTTACAAGCAGGTTTGTGACTCCGTACAAAGACGCTGTCATTGTTGAAAATCCCGCGATAATAATCGCCCCGTTAAAGACATGAGGAAAAAAGGGGAGATGATAGTTTGCTAACGCTGTTACAAAGGGACTCTCTTTTTCATGAAATGAGTCAAGTGAAACCATCGTTACCGCAAGTCCTAGTGATAATACATAGACTATGGTCAAACCCAGCAGCATAACTTTACCTGCCTTAGGAGCATCTTCTTTCTTTTTAAGCTGCATCGCCATTATGCCGATCACTTCAATTCCACCATACGCGTAAAATGCATAGATGAGGGAAGACCAAAAGCCTTTCAATCCATCCGTGAATAGTGCATCGGGTGAAAGGGGGAATTCGGGCTGTTTCGCATCTCCGCTTAGTAAGCCAAAGAGGGCAGCACCAGCTAATATAATAAACATGACAATTGCTGCAAATTTTACGACTGCCAGGATATCTTCAATTTTGTCAAAACCCTTTGTACCTGTTAAAACAACAATGATAGACAGAACCGCAAATCCAGCTGCAAACACCCATAGAGGAACTTTAGGAAACCAAAAACGTGAAAGGATAGAAAGTGCAGTCAATTGGCTGCCCATAATAAGAATATTTGAAGACCAATAATTCCATCCACAGCTAAATCCTGCCCATTGTCCGTAAGCCTTCCCTGCATAATAACAGAAAGAACCCTTCTGTGGATCTGCAGCAGTCATTTTTGCCAATATATTGAAAACAATATACGTTCCCAATGCAGCCAAAATAAAAGAAAAAACAATTGAGGGTCCTGTTATCCCTATTCCGATACTTGAACCAAGAAAGTATCCTGTTCCAATCGTGCAGCCAACACCGATTAAAGATAACTGCCACCATTGTAAATCTCCCTCATTGCTAGTATCTTGACTGGAACCACCAGGACCACAGGTTACTTTACTCATCTACTCCCTCCTTTACTATGTATTTTTGGTTGGTGAGAATTTCAGTTAAGAAAATTAAATGAAAAACCATCTATGGAAGAAATTCTACCTCTCCACCATGTGCCACTTTTAGACGTGATCGGTTGACCGTCTGCGTTAAGATAAGTTGCGTTTTTTAAATGAATAAATGTAGGTGAGTTCTGTTTATCCTCTTTGTCATCCTGTTCTTGCCTCTGTTTTGAATAAGCTTCTTTCAAATCAGTAAATTTTTTTGCAATGATTTTCGAAAGTGTATGATCCTGTAACTCTTTGGACGCTTCTGTTATTCCTGCATAGTAGTCTTTCGCCCCTATCAGCGAACCTGAAACGACTACCCCATTAACATTAAGAGTTACTGCTACTTCTACTCCTTCTTCATCTACTAAAGATAAAAACATCAGTACGACAGCATCGTCTGTTGCAGGTAATTCGGGTTGTTTATTTGACATGCAGCACACCTCTTTATAACATTTTTTTGTGATGAATAAAGAAAAGGCAATCATACGACTGCCTTCTATTGTTAGTATGGGGAGTCCTTGTATGGCTCTTCTGTATCTTTATCTTTTTCATCATGTGTAGGATGTGCCCCAGGGAATTGTCTTGGGAGGTCTTGATGCATATTTCGGTATTCGTAGGCAAAATTACTATAGAATTGTTGATCATCTTCCCAAGGTGTATTTTTATTTGAAACAGGTTCGTTTTTTCCATTTGGAGAGCCAAACGGTCCTTCAGGGTACTCTTCAGCAACCAAGAAGTTTCGTTGTGTTTCCACATTTGAAAAGTCTGTATATTCTTCATCTTTACTACTCACTTCAAACACCTCCATTACTTTTGGTTAGTGTGACCAAAATACAGGAAATTATGATACATATGATGGTATCATCCAAGCTTTTTATCTTAAATGTTTTCTCGTTTTTCATTTAATAATTAAGCAACAATTTGTTAACAGATTGTTCATAATTTATGGAAAAACTACTCAATGTAGGTTATCTATTTTTTGTGGAGGTGAAAGAAAATAAATCCTGACATGCTATCGACATATTCTCTTAGTAGAGTTGATAGAAGAGTGAGACCCACTCAAAATACTTAATAGTAAGGAGACAGTAAGATGAAGAAGCAAACACTCACATATGTACTAACAGGAGCATTATCGTTAGGTATTGTAGGGGCAATTCCAGCCTTTGCAGCAGAAGAAGATCAGTCATCGCAAGCGTCTATTGAAGAAACGCAGGGAGAGAGATCGTTTGAAGGAAGAGAACATCGACATAAAGGACCAGAAAGTAATCTCAAATTTCTTCAAAAGCAAGCAGAAGAATTAGGGATTGAAACAGAAGGAAAAGAGGCAAAAGTGCTAGCAGAAGAAGTTCGTATGGCACATATAAAAAAAGAAGCAGAAGAGCTAGGTATTGAAACAAAAGGCAAAGAAGTTAATGACTTAGCTAAAGAAGTACGAGAAACACGAATTCAAAACAAAGCGAAGGAACTAGGGATTGAAACAAAAGACAAAGAAGTAGAAGCTTTAGCTGAAGAAGTACGTGAAACTTTTATTCAAAACAAAGCGAAAGACCTTGGTATTGAAACAAAAGGCAAAGAAATAGAAGAGTTAGCAAAAGAAGTACGAGAAACAAGCATTAAGAAAGCTGCTCAAGAATTAGGAATCGATACAGAGGGGAAAGAACTAAGGGAACTAGCAATGGAAGTAATGGACAAGAAAATCCTACAAACAGCAAAAAAATTAGGAATGGATACAACAGATAAAACAACACATGAAATCATGGAAGAAGTTTGCATAAACTATGCTGATGAAGCAAAAGAGCAGAAGCTTTTCCCCTTTGATGGAGAAAGAGATTTTCATTTCGGAGGACATAAAGGTGGATTCCATAGAGGGGAATCTACTGATGATAAAGAAGCAGTTGAATAAAGCAGCTGATGTTTAAAAAGTAAAAGAAAGCCCCATCCTATTCATACCTCTTATAGGATGGGGCTATATTTGTATCTATTTATTAGGCTCTTTTCTAAAAGTTTGTTGCTTTTAGACTTATAAAAATCGGCTTTTGGATTTTTATCGTAGAAACTATAAGCAATTTCAAGAGAGTATCACTTAGTAAATAAGCGAAAAGAGCACGAAGATAGGCTATATCCGTAAAGTATAGTTATTTACGAAAAGCAACAATCTTTGCGAAAACAGCCATTTATTAAGAGTATTATCGATCGTTGATTTCCGCGAGTTCTCTGAGTGATAAACATATCACCAATAACTCCTACTGAACATAATCCAGCAACTAAAAAGCTGTTTTTAGTTGGTTTTGGCTCGGGCTGTTTCATTTCGTCAGGAGTAGTATCAACCGGTTCTACTACAACAGGTGGTTTATTTTTTTCTGGTTGTTCTTCTGCTGGAGGTCCTCAGTAACAGGCTCCTCTTCAACTTCTGGAACGATATTGTCAATTTCAAATACTTTTACGGCTTCACTGCCTGAAGTTGTTTTTGCATAAATTGTATATTTACCATTTTCTTTAACTTCAAATGAGTTACCATTAACAACATTCCCTGCATGAGAAAAGTCTTCTTTGCTTTTTTCACCAGGTAACCATTTTAACAATTCGACGTCCTTAATCTCTCCAATAGTAACTACTACTGGTTGTGATGTTTCTTCCTCTGTGGAAAGGATAGGTTTGTCAATCGTAATTTCCTTTGGTTGTAATGCGATTATTGCATTTGTTGCTAATTGTGCTAGCGCTTGATGCCCAGCTATTGTTGGGTGAATATCACCTGGGATAATGTAATTTGATTGGTTGCCATTAAAAGCTGAATAAGCATCAAGATAAATGGAACCAGATTGAGCAGCAATTGGCCTTATTATAAGTTGATTAACATTTGTCGTTATTTGCTCGCCTATTAAATGTACAGAACCTAAAAAAGGATCAGTACTTGCAGCGAATGGGTTGTATAAAGAATATAAAAGGATCGGTGCATCTGTATGTAGACGAATTAATTGAATCGTCTTACTTAAATTACTAGTAAGCGGGGCTGAAGCAGTGTTTACTATTCCTAAAAGCTGCTCTGGAGTCAATTGAATTGGCTGCTGTGAAGCTAAAAGATCTGTAACTCCTACAGCCTCAATAAGGTCATTTGCTCCAATATTTAACGTGATAACATCTGCTTGCTGTAACATAGTGTCTATACCATTCTCATTTAGTTTTGCTAATAATTGAGTAGATGTCCAACCTGGATAACTAATATTTATTACCTCATTAGACTTATTTCCGATCAAATAAGGAAATGCATTTTTGGTAGGTTCTGTAAGACCATAACCAAACGTAATCGAATCACCTAATGACACAACTGTCAATTTCTTAGGTTCATTAGCAGCAGGCATCGATGAAAAGACCATGCTTAGAAGAAAAATAATAGTTAATAGTAAAGGTTGCTTCTTAAACGTATTCAATTATTAATCCCCCTAACCATACTTTTTTATGATGTGTTTCTTTATTTCAAAAATTTGTGCAAGATGTCTTTTCTCATGGTAACCAATAAATTCAATCCATTGTTTGAGAGAAAGGTCATTAAAAACAGGATGCTTACATCTTTTTTTAGTCAAGTCTAGCTCTAGTGGTATGGTTTCAAGTAGTTGCAATAAACCGTATCGCGATTGTGAGAAAGCTATAATCATTTCCTGTTTATCTAGTACTTGTGTTGAAGGGATGATCGAATTTGGTGCAGTTCGTTTTCTAGAACGATCAAGAGACATGGCTAGTGATTTATCTGCTAGTGGTTCTTGCTCTGGTAACGTTAGCATGTGCTTTATCACCCTCATAATTTCAACTTCTATTTTATATAAGTGATCGAGAACTTGTCCAATACTCCATGTTTGTTCTGTTCTTTTTCATTAAGGCTCTTTTCTAAAAGTTTGTTGCTTTTAGACTTATAAAAATCGGCTTTTGGATTTTTATCGTAGAAACTATAAGCAATTTCAAGAGAGTACCACTTAGTAAATAAGCGAAAAGAGCACGAAGATAGGCTATATCCGTAAAGTATAGTTATTTACGAAAAGCAACAATCTTTGCGCGAAAACAGCCTTCATTAAATAAGTGACTAGGAACATCATCAATGGCAGTTAAGATTTCTTTAAGTGTAGTTTTAAGCTGAAAGATCATGTAATTCCTCCTTTTTGTCATCGTTTTCATTATACTACATAAATTTTCCAATTCTTTAAAGATTTCGTCTAAAAATTTTGCGATTTTTTTCGTTTTTGTATGGTAAAATAATGAAGGTTTTATTTTGCAAGACTAGGAGTGACAAAGAATGGTTTCTTCACGGCTATATCCATACGTAGCGCTAGTAATTGGGGTTATTGCTGTTTCAACTTCAGCGATATTTGTAAAACTTACTTCAGCTCCAGCACCTGTTATTGCCTTTTATCGATTATTCTTTTCAACAGTTATTATTTTGCCATTATTTCTAATGAAAAGCTTGGGTGAATTAAAGACGATGTCCAAGAAGGATTGGCTTTTTTCAACCATTGCTGGTGTATTTTTAGCTTTTCATTTTATTTTATGGTTTGAGTCGTTGAATTTCACCTCTGTTGCAAGCTCTGTTGTACTGGTTACGTTGCAGCCTTTGTTTGCGTTTATAGGAACCTATTTGTTTTTTAAAGAAAAGGTATCGAAAATTGCTATGTTCAGTGGGATTATTGCAATCACTGGTAGCGTCATTATAAGCTGGGGAGATTTTCAAATAAGTGGATTAGCGCTATTAGGGGATATGTTAGCACTTGCAGCTTGTGCAATGGTAACAGCGTATTTATTGTTTGGTCAAGGAATTAGAAAACGCCACTCTCTCACGTTATATACATTCATTGTTTATGGCATTAGCTCGATTACGTTGCTGATGTATTGTTTGATTTTGCGCTATCCTTTAGCCGCATATCCAATGACTGACTGGTATTATTTTTTATTGCTAGCACTTATACCAACCTTATTTGGTCACTCCCTATTTAATTGGTCATTAAAATGGGTAAGTACCAATACGATCTCGGTAATGATCTTATTTGAACCTGTTGGAGCCATCATTCTTGCCTACTATTTACTTAGTGAAAAAGTGATTCTTTCTCAAGTAATAGGTGGTGCCGTTATTATGGTGGGAATCATTTTGTTTTTACTAGAAAAGCGTCTTGAAAAAATCACAACAAAAGAAGTAAAGCCTGCTAGCTAAAGCTATGGCAGGCTCTTATTATAATTCATCAACCGACCGCTTTGCTTCTTCTAAATAAAGTGCTTGTAGATCTTCAATTGTTATCCCGGTAGCCTCGGTAAATCCCTCATTAAAATCATTTACCTTAGCTGTTTCTTTTATAATCGTTTTAATCATCGTTTCTCCATACTGATCGACTAAATATTGAATCGCGTAATAGCTTTGAAGATAAACATCGTAGTCATCTAATCGATATTTTTCCCAATCATTATGTGTCACAAGTTTCTCAAATGATGTCTCCTTAAAAGGATAATATCTGTGTGCTACATCATACATGCCAACGTATTCAGCTACACCTTCATGAAACCATATCGGAACTCTGTATACATATAGTCCTTGCTCCTTAATAAATGCTTGTAAACGATAATGAGTGTATTCATGCATTACCGTGCTACGAAAATAAAAAGATCCTGGCATGCGTTCAGATAGTATCTCGTCTAAATCAGTTATTGCCACACCAACAATATCATTAGGATCATCAAAATAGCCCATCGTCTCAATGAGAGAAGTTCTTTCATATAGTTCCTCTGAAGATGAATGAAGGATAAGATCGATATCGTTATCTTTTACTGGCCCAAATAAACTCGAGGTTAATGAATCAGCCGTATCGATGACATGTTCGATGACTGGTAAAAGATCTTTTTCATGTGGTTCATAATAAATTTCTACATTTTTATATGGCTTGATCAATTTATTCGCCTTCATCGCTTTATAGTCCGTTTTTGTATTCTGGCTTCCTTGAAATGGCAGCATATAAATCTCAATCTTTTCTTCAAGCGTTAAGTTCTTGCCAAGTTCAGTTGTAATCAATAGATTGATAGAAAAAAAGAAAATCGTGACAAATGTGAAGGCGATCGTTAAAAATGCAAGAGTTAATAGTCCGCTTATTCCATTAAAGAAAAGAAAATGAAAGGGCTTCTTTACATGAACAAACGCATATATACAAAAGCAAGAGAAACCAAAAGACAGTAGGCTAATCATTAGGCTAAGAAAAAGACTTACCTTTATGTTCATTATTAAAAATAAAGTTAATAACAAAACAAATATCATGATAAACGTGATAAATGAATAAATGAGATTCCTAAAAATAACTTTAACTATTTTCAAAGCAACCTCCTACAAAGGTTTATCCTTATTGATATTTATGAAGCAACTAAGAAAAAAATCATGATATTTGCTATTTTATTTTTAAAATGTAGGTAAAAATTAAGAAAGTGTGATAGAAAAAGCGAAAAACACCAATAAAAAAGCCTTATGCACAATGCACAACGCTTTTTAGGATTTACGCTATGTTAAACTTGGAGATAAAAAATCGACGACAAATAAGCAAATGTAAAACCAAGAGGGAAACTGAAAATAACAGACCATCCTTGGACAGGCCCCTCTTCATTACTAATTCGTATCGCTTCTTTATAACCGTAAGAAAAATGGAATAATGAAAGAAAAAGTGTAAGTAACATTACTGCAAAAGAAACATTCATCTTCTGTCCTCCGCCTTTTCAGAATCTTGTCTTTCTATTAATACATGCTAGTACCTCTAGTAATATGATTACTTTTTTGAAAATTGATTTTAATAGAGTGACCTCCATTAAACAAAAAGGAAATAATTATAGAGTAAAAAAAAGTATTTTACAATTCTATTTTTTCAATATTTTTAAGCTTATAATTTTCTAGCAATAACATTTATTACCTTATTAGGAGGAATAATCCAGTGAAGAAGTTAGTTTCAAGTTTTCTCGTTGTACTTATTTTATTAGTAGGAAGTATTCCAGCATTCGCTATAGAAAAAGCAGATCTTGATGAATACGTAAATCAACTTGGTATTACAGTGGAAGATTTAGAGGATTACTTATCTTATGATGGGTATACATTAGACGAATTTGCAACAATTGAGGAATTAGAAGATTATGTTGGAGAACCTGTAACAGAAGAAACACTTCAAAGATTAATAGAGAATTATGGAATGACAGAGCAAGAACTAATTGATCTTTTAATTGAATATGGTGAGCTTGAAGAGGGAGAAAACATTAAAGATGTATTTGTTTACATCTATGATGTTGAATCAATCATTTTGTTAGATACTGCTGAAGACGAAATGCTGACTCTTTTTAGTGAACTTGGTTTAACTGAAGAAGAGGTAGTTATCCTTTTTGAACATTTAGAAACGGTGATTACAGATGATTCAGTAGAGGAACAGTTATTTGCTTTAGCAGATCGCATGATTGCATTTGAGGAATTTGAGAGTGTTGATGAATTAACAGCTGATCAAATTGCTGAAGTTTTAAGTGTGTTTGATGAACTTCAACAACTGTTACAGGTTGATGTAAAGTATTATTTCGTAAAAGATGGAGTGAAGTCAGCGATAGACTTAACTTCATTACTTGAAATGAAGAATCCAGAGCAAGGTACTAGTCTACTTATTGAAGTGTACGATTTAAATGGTAACTTCTTATTAGATGCACTATTTACTGCGGAAATGATTGGTTCAGATTTAATTACAGAAACTGGTAAAGATATAAAGGAATCAAAAGATGTTGTCGAAGTTGTCAAAACAGTTGATGCTAAACAAACAGCAAAAGGAGCTAAGCTTCCTAAAACAGCAGGACATTATCCGGAAATGATTTTCGGTGGACTTGTTTTAATAGGATTGGCAGTTTTTCTTAAGAGAAAAATAGGTAATATCGCTTAATATGGAACCAAGAAATGCTAGAAAAGCAAACAGGAAGAAAAAGGGTAAAAAGAGAATTCTTTTGTTCATTATAACCGTGATATTTTTACTAGGTTTATATGTAACATCGACAAATGCATTTAAGTTACTAAGAGGCTATACAATGTTTAAGGTAGAGCAAACAGTCAGTGAGACGAAAAATGAAGAACCCATTGATACCAAAAAGCTAGAGAGTGAAAAAGAAGTAGATACGGATCTTTCTCAACCTAAAAAGGGTGATTTAATCGGAAAGCTAATCATTCCTAAGTTAGATGCAACTCTTCCTATTTATCATGGAACAGATGAGGATGAATTGGAAAAAGGTGTAGGTCATTTTGCAGGATCAGTCCTACCTGGTGAGGATGATAATTCCGTTTTATCCGGACATAGGGACACTGTGTTTAAACAACTTGGTGAAGTTGGGAAAGGTGACGAGCTAATTGTTGAAACAGTCTTAGGTACCTTTACGTATAAAGTAAGAAAGGTACGGATTGTCGATGAAGATGATCGAACAGTTATCGTACCAAAACCTGAAGCGACTTTAACAGTATCTACATGTTATCCTTTTGATTTTGTAGGCTCAGCACCAGAACGTTATGTGTTAGTCGCTAACTTAATTGATGAGAAGTAAGATGGGAAAAGCCGTTTTAGAAAAGGAAAAAGATCAGCCATTTCTGGTGGGTCTTTTTTTATTGCTTATTTCCGTGTAACTATAAAACAATATGGTGGTGTCATACATCAGCTTCAACTGGATGATTTCTGGCATCATTTAAAAGAACATGAAAAAGCGTTTTTAAGAAAATGTACGAAATGGTCTTTTGGATATAGAATCATCTTGGTCATATGAATCCAAGGGAAATGAACTAGCAGAAAAATTATTAGTTGAGATTATTAATCGTGCACGCAGCTCGTTTGTCATACATCGTGCATATCAAGAGTTAATTAACGAGTAGTTTTAAAGGACAATGATCAATTAGATGAATGTGAGGAAGTCCATATGCGCAAACAACAATATTAGGTTGGTAGGTTTGATAAAGATTGAATATCTATTTGTTTGGTGACTCAAATGTCGCCTTTTTTTATTTGAATGGGGAGTTCACTCCCTTTTCTTTTTATAAAGTATTGAATTAAGATACGACTTTCTTCTATCTATAAAAGATTGAACGAAATTCACTAGTATATTTAGTGTAATTTAAATTACTTAGGTGAGTGTTTTAATCGTTAAGTAATACACTTATTTCACTTTCTTTTAAATTAAAAAGATAAAAACTAAAATTTTATATAAAAAACGGTTGATAATACTTTTTTAGCATGTTATATTATTAAACGTCGCTGATGAAGCGGCAAACAACAGCATCTCAAACTTGAATTTAAAAAGTAAAAAAGATGTTGACAGAAATTAAATGAAATGTTATATTGATAAAGTCGCTTCTAGACGAAACGACAAAAAATGATCTTTGAAAACTAAACAAAACCAAGCGTGCCAACGTTAATTTTAATTAACAAAACAACGTACTATATAGTACAGATTTTC
>JBNJJO010000035.1:0-50090 GCA_051750265.1 Bacillota bacterium
ATAAAAAGCGTTAAACAAAAGTGAATTGAATTGTGAATCGTTATCTAGTTTTGAAGGAACATAGTATTCTTTCAAACTTAATACAAAGTAAAAGGGTTTCGAGGAACGAACAGTTCAAGGAATCGATTGAGGAGACACCGGAGCGTACTTCAGTACGTGAGGATGTTGACGATTGAGATGACACAGAAATGTGAAGTTCATCGGAAGCCGAAAACTAATTATCTGGTAATGATGGCGAAGAGGCCACACCCGTTCCCTTGCCGAACACGGAAGTTAAGCTCTTCAGCGCCGATGGTAGTTGGGGGTTTCCCCCTGTGAGAGTAGGACATTGCCAGGTAGTTATTTTATTATCGCGGGGTGGAGCAGTCTGGTAGCTCGTCGGGCTCATAACCCGAAGGTCGCAGGTTCAAATCCTGTCCCCGCAACCAAATTTTCCAGTAATTCAGTTGAATACATTATTTGGTGATGATGGCGAAGAGGTCACACCCGTTCCCATGCCGAACACGGAAGTTAAGCTCTTCAGCGCCGATGGTAGTTGGGGGTTTCCCCCTGTGAGAGTAGGACGTTGCCAAGTAAGAAATAAAAGATCAGCAGAGATGCTGGTCTTTTTAGTATGTTTCTAGTGTTATAAAATCAAAAGGTTTTACGATTAGGCTCTTTTCTAAAAGTTTGTTGCTTTTAGACTTATAAAAATCGGCTTTTGGATTTTTATAGTAGAAACTATAAGCAATTTCAAGAGAGTACCACTTAGTAAATAAGCGAAAAGAGCACGAAGATAGGCTATATCCGTAAAGTATAGTTATTTACGAAAAGCAACAATCTTTGCAAAACAGCCTACGATTAAGAATGAAGTCTACTTAAAACTACTAGCCTGAGTCTTGGGAGAAGCATTTTAAGGAACTTTTACAAAAAGCGCTATGTCCTGGTGCAAGTGAGGAAGTGAAGCACCGAAGACCGGTATGTGCGTTCTTCGGGCACATAAGGATATCTGTGTGACGGGATGACGAAGAGATTCGCCGCCTATCGCAAGCTGATATCTTAACACGGAAGTTAAGCTCTTGCGCAAGTACGTATGGACTTGGCAATGTCTTTAAGCAGGAAAATCTTTTTTAAAGGAGCTCCACCGTTTGATTTAGGTGGAGAGGTTCACTCATTGAACACTCTTGAAGTTGGAGACGCATAAAAAAAAAGCCATTCGATAAAGAATGGCGTACATTGGTTTTCAACCAATCATAATCTTTTCTTCCACATATTTATAAGGCAGTTTCCTATTTACTTTAGCCAAAGCAAACGCTAAAGTAAGTGGGCCAACTCTGCCTATAAACATCAGAAAGGCAATTATTACTTTACCAGGTGTAGTTAATTCAGGTGTTAACCCCAACGACATTCCAACGGTTCCAAACGCTGAGATCACTTCAAATAAAAGGACGTTTAAAGGTGCTTCTTCGGTAATCGTTAAAATAAATAAAATCAAAAATACAACTGCTGTAGAGTAAACTGTGATGGAAAAGGCTCTATAGATTAAATCCTTTGGTAAACGCCTGTTCATAATGTTCACTTCATCTCTGCCTCTTATTACTGTCCAAACAGCAAGGATGATAATGACAAACGTCGTAACTTTAATACCACCTGCTGTACCTCCCGAACCTCCACCGATAAACATAAGCAACATCGTAACAAATTGGGAACTTAGCGTCATATCTGGCAAATTCAATGTGTTAAATCCTGCTGTTCTTGGAACCACCCCATGGAAATAAGCTCCCAACATTTTATCTTTTAATGATAATCCTCCCAATGTTCCAGGGTTGTTGTACTCCAAAGCAAAGATCAGGATCGTTCCAAGTACATTAAGGAGTAAAGTCATTAATAAGACCAATTTTGTATGTAAAGTAAGCTTCTTAAAAGATTTCTTTTTGATAATATCCAAAATGACGAAATATCCAATTCCCCCAATTATAAATAAGGAACTAAGCGTTAAAATGATTGTAAAATCACCAACATATCCTGTGATGCTTCGAAAATCGCCCATAATATCAAAACCTGCATTATTAAATGCGGAAATAGAATGAAAAAGTCCATAGTATAATGATTTTGGAAATCCAAAATCATGAGACCAGCGAATTGCTAAGATCACTGCTCCGATTCCTTCTATTAAGAGCGTGAAACCAACGACAAACTTAACAAGTCTGACCATACCTTCTATATTAAGTTGATTTAAGGATTCCTGAATCATAAGCCTTCCTTTTAAACCTATGTTTTTTCCCAGAAATATCGCAATAATGATTCCAAAAGTCATAAAACCAAGTCCACCAATTTGGATTAATACCATTAAAACAATTTGACCGAATAGGGTAAAAGTAGTTTCAGTATCCACAACCACTAATCCTGTAACACACACAGCAGAGGTTGCTTCAAATAATGCATCAATAAAAGATAAGTGATGCCTATCCTTTGTAGCAAATGGTAACATAAGCAACAAAGTACCTATTCCAATGAGGCAAAAAAATCCAAGTGACAATGTTTGTGCAGGGTTAAACCTTTCCCATTTAATGGGTTTTCTGAATCTTTTCATTTTATTGGACTCTGCCATTGGTAAATGTATCTCCTAACAGTTCTTTTTTCATTTTTAGTAGATGAACGATCTGTTGTATTTTCCCTGTTACTGTTCATTTTAAAAACCACCATGATATCTTTGTTGGTAAACTTATCATGCCACAATTATGAAATAATAAAGGCCATTCATAGTAGAATGGCCTCTTTTAATTTAAATCATTTTTTTAGGAATGAACCATTTTAAGAGTGGATGAAGCTCCTTATCAACAATCTTTAATTCATTCATTAATAATTTTTCTTGATGGTCTGTTATCCAATTTTTTAAATCTTTTTTATTACTAAATTGGGTATAGTATGTTTCTCCACCTTTTCCAACCGCATTGACAACATACCTACAAGTATTCCCCATAGTGACCACCTTTAAATTATAATGTATTGTACTCAATAAGCATTATATCAAGGTTAAAAAATTTTACTAGTCTTTTTTTTGTTTTTTTTTATCAGGTTGCATTTGGCGTTGTGAAATTGAATATATTACTTGCTTTATGACAATAGGTTCATAAAAATATTCGTTCCACTTCAAGCGGTCTAAGAGCATTCGTATCATTCACATAAATAAAAGCATTATACCTCTCTGGCATCACTGATGGTACATAGTTACCATAGTGTTCGTACGCTGGATTATAAACCACGCCAATTGCTCGGTGACCGATCGTACGATGAAATAGATGTTTATTTTCATCAGTAAAAACTAATACTTTATCATCTGGCCCTGCCTTGTGCATAATATCCTCCCAGCTACCGTCTTGGGCGGGAGGAGTGATCATTCGTTCAAAGTTCACACCCCATTGGGAAGCTGCAATGACAGTTCCGCGATAAGTCCCAAAGCCAACAATGAATAGATCGTCTTTTCCTTTTTGTTCCCTTAATAGTTGTCCTACGTTTACAATTCCTTCATCAACCATGTCTGTTGCTCGTGCATCACCAACATGAGTATTATGTTCCCAGATGATTCCTTTTGCATGATTGCCGTAGAACTCAGTTATTTTATTAATAACCTCAACCATGTGTCGATCACGTATATTCCATGATTCATTATCATTTACGACCATTGTTCGGTAATAATTCTCTGCATTCGCAGTAATGAGCGCATTGACTTCAAGGTTTAAACTGCTTTCTTCAGAGTCCGAATAGGTATGTTTATTTAAACAAATATCAGCCAAAAGCCTGATAACCTCATCATGGCATCCTTCAGAATAAAAGGAGGCAGACACGCCATATTTTTCAGGTTGACGATTAAATGGTTCAAAACATGCAAATGCTTTTTTTGCCGTTTCAACATCTGGAGAATTTGTCTTTTCTAAATACTTGATGATTTCATCCATTGATTCCCATAAGCTATAAATGTCAATCCCATAAAAACCAACCTGCTTATCTTTGGGTTGTTTCTGATTATATTTCTTTAACCATTCAATAAGCTCAATCATCTCTTCATTGGCCCACATCCATGTAGGCCAACGGTTAAATGATTTTAATACTTCCCGCGCACTGGTAGATAATTGATCGAAGCCTTTAATATAACGGTTTACTTTCTGACAAGCAGGCCAGTCGCCTTCGACAGCCAAATAGGTAAAGCCTTTTTCTGTAATAAGCTTTTTTGAAAGTTCAGCTCTCATTTTATAAAATTCTGAGGTCCCATGTGATGATTCACCAAGTAAGACAAACTTTTCCTTATCGATCTCATCAATCAGAAAATCCAAATCATTTGGTGCATGCAATGGTTTAGCATAATCTTTAATCGCTTGAATTAGTTTATCGTTCATATTCATCCCTCTATAGTGATTACTAGTTTATTGTTTATATTCCGCATTGTAAGAGTTTTCACCTGAATGAACAGATAAAAGGGTGTCCGCATAACCGACAAGGCGATTGACAATCTCATCTGAAATCGCATAGACAAGATGATGTAACTCGCTCTTATGCAATCCAGGGTCATCAAAAATGATTGTCGTGTTAATAAAGATATGTTTTGTATCGTATAGATTGTAATGGATAATTGCTTTTCCAGGTGCACCACCTGTTACAGGATCTTTATAGCTTGGCAAAAATATATACCACTCTTCTGCAGTAGGAGACCGAAAATTTTTCGTGAAAGTCATTCCTCTAATTTCATCTTCAATTTGTTTTTTTAGATTTTCGTCCATCACATCAATTATGTTACCTTCCATGTCAGTTCCTTCTTCCTGAAATGTTAATCTGCTGGATTAGCATCCACAGCAATTTCATAAGCTTCAAGAACCATACTTTTTTTATTAGGATCATTTATGCCAATAAGATACTGTCCATCTTCTTCATTCTCTACTTGCATAATCATCGCATCGTTAAGATCATGTTCAGACCTTAATAATGCGTACGTGTTATCCTCCATATTTAATAAAGCCTCCACGGCAAACTGTTTTTCTGCACCGGCTTCATCTTCTACTGTAATATAATCCCTTTCTTGATCATTGGACATCTCTGACACCTCCATTATTATTACCGTTATTGTCTCCTAAAAAGGTCGTTTTAAAGATAGTGGGAGTTATTAAAAATAAAAACAAGCAAAATCTTATTGATTCTGCTTGTTTATAAGTAAAGTTGTCATTATTCAGTAAATTCGCCACCATAGTCAGCCAATTTATCACGCCAAACTGTATGGAAGTGTGCTTCAGCCATATTTTCGCTTGTAACCTTGATGTGAGGCAAATTTTTAATGGCAGTTTGAACGAGTGCTTACGTAGTTTTAATTTGCTTAGAATGGTAACCAAAACCTATCATACAAAGTTAAAACATAACAAGCGCTTCTCTTGGATAATGGCAAGTTCTCTATAAGTCTGAAAACGTTAAATGAATATCATGCTTACTGCAAACGGTAAAAAGCCTAATTGCTTCCTGTTTCCTTGTTTATTCAAATCTAATCCAGAAGCAATTTTTTATAGATTTATCTAGTTGTTGAGGTAAGCCATACTACTAAGAGCAGTTGTAATAAACGTATAAATTAAAGTTTTTTATACAAACTAAATGAATATTAGACGATTAATAAGATGGGGGAGGAAAGTATAATGGACCAAACCATTTATTTATTGAATAGTTTGTGGGTCATGTTTGCAGCAATTTTAGTTATATTAATGGTCGGTGGGTTTATATTGCTTGAAGTAGGATCGACTCGTATGAAAAATGCCGGACATATAGCAGGGAAAAAAATATTTACATTTGGAATTGCTTCTATTGTATTTTGGGCAGTGAGCTTTGGGTTTATTTTTGGAGAAGGAAATAATTTATTTGTTGGCCTATCTCATTTTTTTTATTCTGGTTATGAAATTGAGGGGATAGGGCTAGCAACCACAGTTTTTTTTGTATTCCAGCTTGCATTTGCTGGAATTTCATTAACTATTGCATTTGGAGGATTTGCAGAGCGTGCAAAGCTAGTATCTTATCTTATTTTTTCAGTGTTGTTCACCTCCCTTGTCTATCCAGTAGTTGCCCATTGGATATGGGGAGGTGGATGGTTATCAGAACACGGGAAACAGGATTTTGCTGGCTCCACTGTTGTTCATTTAACTGGGGCAATGGCTGCATTTGCTGCCACTCTTCTCTTAAAGCCGCGAATTGGAAAATACAATAATGATGGAACGGTTAATAATATTTACGGGCATAATCAAGTATTTACAGCGTTAGGAGTTTTGCTTTTATGGGTCGGCTGGTTTGGATTTAATGCTGGCAGCACTCTAGGTGTAACAGATGGATTTTTTGGGTATGTTGCTTTAAATACAAATTTAGCTGCTTCTGCTGGGGCGGTTGCTGCGCTTCTTATTTCCTTGATTATTGTTGGGAAAGTAGATATACCAATGATGTTAAATGGAGCATTGGCAGGTTTGGTAGCAATTACAGCTTCTTGTGCATATGTAACTCCTGGAAGTGCTCTTTTAATTGGATCAATTGCAGGATTACTCGTTTACTACAGCATTAAGTTTTTCGATATGTTAAAAGTGGATGATCCGATCTTTGCCTTATCTGTTCATGGTGTTGCTGGTGTATGGGGAACATTGTCAACAGGATTTTTTGCGACTCCCGAGTTAGCAGAATTATATGGAGGTTTACCGGGATTGTTTTACGGAGGAGGCCTAGAACAGCTTGGAGTACAAGCGCTTGGTGTTTTTGTTTCAGGAATTTATGCATTTATTGTTTCTTTCATTTTATTAGTTATTATGCAAAAAGTGTTGAGTGGATTGCGTGTGACGGAGGAAGAAGAGATTATGGGCTTGGACTTAAGTGAGCATGGTAGTTACGGATATCCCGAGTTATTTCAACCAAAACAAAACAATAACAACGAGTAAGGACATACATGCTTCAAATTTTGTCTGGGGGAAATTTGATGGCTGAAAACAATTGCAAGTATAAAAAGCTAAGGCAATGGCGGGTTGATAACATTATTAACCATATTTCAAGTAATGATGAATTAAATCAATTTCATCATAAGATTATGAATAAAGTTTTGGAGATTGCGATCGATGAATTAAAGGAAAAGTTTGGATTCCCTCCATCTGAATTTTCTTGGTTTGTGATGGGAAGCGGAGGGAGGTTTGAACAAGCGATTGTCAGTGACCAAGATCACGGCTTGGTTTATGAGCGAATAGATGATAGGTCAAATACGTACTTTAAGGCTTTAGGAAAAGAAATTACAAAAGGTTTGTTTTTAACAGGTTATCCTTATTGTGATGGAAATGTTATGTGTTCGAATCCGTTATGGTGCAGGTCAATTGAAGAATGGCAAGAACAGATTATTGATTGGATGGAAGAAAAGAGCTGGGAATCGATTCGTTACTTACTTATTTTTTATGATGCAAGGCCTTTAATAGGCAATGGCGAATTTGTCCAAGGTTTGAAGCAAATGATTTATCAATATATAAAAGACTACCCTAATTTTTTAAACCGACTGTTGAGTAATACAATGCGTATTCAAAAGGGAATTGGCTTTTTTGGTCAATTTTTGACGGAAACGCAAGGTATTCATACTGGTTCCATTCACATTAAGAATTATGGTTTTTTTCCATATGTTAATGCAGTACGCCTCTTGGCTATGAAAGAAAATATCAATGTCACCTCAACATTATCTCGCTTGCAGCAATTATCAAAATTTCCGAGTTATAAACAAGATCTAAGCATACATCAAATGAATTTTAAAAAGTTGTTGGACTATCGTCTAATGGGTTTTCAAAAACAGGATAATTATGAAGATATTCATTATCTTAATATTCAAGAGATGAATCGAAAACATAAAAAAGAATTAAAACAAATTTTAAAAGATGTAGTTGAGTTCCATCAGTACACTCAAAATATGATTCTAAAAGGAAATTAGTATGAAGTTTTCTCAGATTGTTCAGTTTATGAAACAGTTGCAAGGAAAAGTTGGTTCAGAATCAATGGCTTCAATAGCAGCACAATCAAATCCACAACATGTAGCTTTTTTAAAGCAGATGCAAAAAGAGATACAGGAAAAACAGATTTTAATGGTCCCTTTAAAGAATTTAGAAGTGGTTGTTGTTGATATTGAAACAACCGGCTTTTTCCCAGAGCAGGGTGATCAAATTTTATCGATTGGTGCGGTTAAAGTAAGGGGTGAGGAAGTTTTAGAAAGCCAAACCTTTTATTCGTTCGTACAATATGAAATGGAAATTCCGTTTGAAATTAAAAAGTTAACTGGTATCACAGAAAAAGAAGTAAACGATGCTCCTCCCCTAGCAGAAGTGCTTGTTCAATTTTATAAATATGCAGGGCATAATATTCTTGTGGCACATCATGCTAATCATGAAAAAAAATTTATTGAAACTGCCACGCGGAAGCTATTGTATTCCAATTTTAAACATCGAATTTTGGACACGTCTTTTTTAGTCCGGGTTGCCGAACCTCGTAATAATCTCACACGTTTGGAAGACTATTGTGAAAAGTGCGGTATTGAGGTTAAAAATCGGCATCATGCATTAGGGGATGCAAAGATGGCAGCCCAATTGTGGAGTATTTATTTAAAAAAAGTTCAGATGTTAGGCTGCAAAAATTTAAGTGATATCTATCGATGTCTGGCAAAGTTGTGATAATAACAAAGACTGTTAAGATTCTATGTATGCTGGGTTTCGAGAGCTAATTGAATAAAGAACTATTACTGCTAAAATAATCCTTCTTTTGTATACAGGTGGATCTAGTCTGTTAGAAGGAGGAAAAAAAGTGACGAAAACATGGTGGAAAGAAGCGGTTGTTCATCAAGTATATTGGCGAAGCTTTTACGACACGGATGGTGACGGATATGGCGATATAGAAGGAGTTATCAAAAATTAGATTATATTAAAGAGCGTGGAATTGATGTTATCTAAATCACCTGATGTTGATAATGGATATGATATTTCCGATTACCAAGCAATCATGGGAAAAGCGGGGACAATGGAAACATTCGATCGTCTTTTACAAGAGGTACATAACCGTGGAATGAAGCTAATCATGGATTTAGTTGTCAATCATACTATATCGAATCAACATCCATGGTTCCTCGAATCTCGTGCATCAAAAGACGTTGATTCAGCTTCGCAAAGAAAACGACGTGATGGTTTATGGGACATATGAGACATTCCAATAAATATTCTTAGGTTTTCTATTCTCTTTATTAAATTTTAGTTCTCCAAGTACAGCAAAATCAGTGGTTGCTCCTCCATTTGAAAGATAGGCTTTAATCGTATAAGTTCCATTGGGGGAATATACCTGAGAAATTAAATCTCCTTTAGGTAAACGGCTCATATCGAAAAAATGCCCAATAAACACCATATCCTACTAATCCAAGTATTAATAAGGGGATAATAACTCGGTTCTTTTTCAATCTTTCTCCTCCGAATAGGCTGTATTCACATTGCTATTGGTCTCACCAGTTAATTCCTCATACTAAATTTAATATTTTCCAAAAAGCCCATATAACATTAGGAGAATGCCTAATAAAACAGAGCTCCCACCTTTAAATCACCCTAACTACTAATTTATCTCCCTTTTAATCTTCCCAAGCCATTAACGTTTGAACCATTCTTTTACACTCCTGCCCCGTTTAATAAGAAAAAATCAACAACATACTTTAACAGAACCTATTTTTAAAAAACCACGTTAGAACTCCTGACATAAAGTGTGATGTTACTCACAAGAAGATGTATGATTAATTCATGTTAATAGTTAAGATGGAATTTTCAATATAAGAGTCTATCTCGATATTGAAGATATAAGGATGGAGGTTTGCCTATGAATTGTTAGTTGAATTTTATGTTCAATTGGGTGAAGGGTTTACATATCCATTGTTGGTGCTAAGTATGACGAACTTATTCTTTCTTATCATGTGTCATTTTAACAGAACCTATTTTTTAAAAAACATGTTAGAACTCCTGACATAAAGTGTGATGTTACTCACAAGAAGTTGTATGATCAAGTCATGTTAAAAGTTAAGATGGAATTTTCAATATAAGAGTCTATCTCGATATTGAAGATATAAGGATGGAGGTTTGCCTATGAATTATTAGTTGAGTTTTATGTTCAATTGGGTGAAGGGTTTACATATCCATTGTTGGTGCTAAGTATGACGAACTTATTCTTTCTTACCATGTTGTGTCATTTTTTAAAATGGAGATTTGGAAGAACAACTTCACCATCAGTCAAGTTTATTAACATATCCCTTAGGTGTTCGAATGATGATTCTGGAAAATCAAAGGAAAAAGCACAAAGGAATGAATTTACTTACGATTCACTAATGAAGACGGCTATTGCAAATGAGTGAGCAGTACATTTAAGGGCACTTACTATATGAAAAAACCATTGGGGGTAGTGAAAGATGGAAGCAAAGAGCTTTAAAAAATCAGGACATTTCCCGAGTTTATTATCAGCATTCCTTTATTTTGATGTTAGTTTTATGATTTGGGTGCTCTGCGGTGCAGTAGGTTTGTATATCACAAAAGATTTTGGGTTGACGGACGCTCAAAAAGCAACAATGGTAGCACTTCCCATGTTAGGAGGAGCTGTACTGCGAATTCCAATGGGTATTTTAGCTGACAGGATCGGATGTAAAAAAGCCGGGATTATCGGTATGATCATTACCATTATTCCATTGTTTTGGGGATGGCTCGGCGGTTCAAGCTTAAGTGAGATTCACGCCATCGGTCTTTTGCTAGGAATAGCCGGTGCAAGTTTCGGAGTGGCGTTGCCGTTAGCAGGCCGCTGGTATCCACCACAGTATCAAGGGATGGCAATGGGAATTGCAGGAGCAGGAAACAGCGGAACTGCGATTGCCACATTCTTCGGTCCAAAAATTGCTGAAGTTTATGGCTGGCACAGTGTATTCGGATTTGCGATCATTCCACTCGTTCTCGTTCTTATTTCTTATATGTTAATGGCTAAAGATAGTCCGAATCAACCTGCACCAAAAAAGCTTTCAGAATATTTGTCCGTGTTCCGATATGCGGATACATGGTGGTTCTGCCTATTTTATGCCATTACGTTCGGCGGTTTTAGCGGTCTGGCAAGCTATTTCGGTATCTTCTTCTATGATATTTACGGGGATAAAGCAGTAGCCGGCGGTTTAACGATGGTTCAGATCGGGTATTTGGTAACGACGACCGTTATTGCAGGAAGTATCTTCCGACCAATTGGAGGGTATATTGCCGACCGCATTGGAGGGATGAAATTCCTTCAGATCCTGTTCGCTTGTGTCTCGATTTGCGCATTGCTCATTACAACAATGCCAAGCTCCTTCCTTACGATGCTGCTTATTACTAGCGTGATGATGGCTTGCCTTGGCATGGGAAATGGTTCCGTGTTTCAGATTGTACCTCAGCGTTTTTCTGATGAAATCGGTGTTATAACAGGTATTGTCGGAGCGGCTGGCGGTTTTGGTGGTTTCCTATTACCGAACTATATATTAGGACCGTTAAAGCAAGCTACAGGTACTCACGTTGCAGGCTTTATGACCCTAGGTTTCATCGTACTGGGAGTTACTCTTGTCTTTTATGTCGTAACACGAAGCTGGAGAAAATCGTGGGCCACGGTGGATTCAGGTGTGAAATTCTAGAATAAATCATGATAACTTAGAAAAGGTAGGCAGACACATGTCTGCCTTTTTTGTATTGTTAGGAATTTCGTTTGAATTTGACTTTTTCAGAGTGCTGGAGAATTTCTTACTATTTCTTAAGTGTATCTTTTGATTCTAAAAAACTTGTTCTTGTTAATTACACTGTTAAACAATCAGAAGATCTTTCTTCGTTATAAGATGAAGACCTATAAATAAGGATTTATCGTTTGGTAAAAATATGAGGATTCATGTAAACAAAACCTGAAAAAGTTAGAAGTGAAAGCACCTGCTTTCAATCATTTATGAGATAGGGGTGGTTGTTTTTGATTTTCTTATTTTTCAAAATATAAAATCAAGTATAAATTTCCTATTAAGGAAAGCAAAAATAGTAAAAAGGGATGTCTTTAAACCGTTGTATGATTTCAAGCGAAAGTGACGACAAAAATTTACGCCAATTAAATGTTGACACTTTTAAAAAGCGATAAATCGCATCTTTTCCTGGAAGATCAACTGCTTGTTTGCTTAAATCAGCTTGATACCAATTCCGATGTTCAAACACTAGAAGAAATAAAAGCTGAAAAATAGATAGGCATGAAAAGCAAAGCTTTTTCGTAAACCATGCATTACGCAAGTGTTTACCTACATTTAATTCAGAAAAACTGTTTTTCATAGCTTGTGAGAGATAGACAAAAGTTGATTTTTTCGATAACATATTGGTGACACCTTTCTTTGGTTAATTGGTTTAGTCGCCTTTATTTTACCAAAAGAAAACGTGTCTTTCTTTTTATCTGCACACAAAAAGCAGTGACAAACAAATTGATAGTAAATTAAGTTAAAGTGAAGCTATCATAAGACGTTAATGCTAAAATTCAACTGCGAAAGTTGGGTTAATACTTATAGGATCGCCACCATGGGGAGGGGCAACGATGAGATCTGGAGAATTATACAGAATACTAATTGTGGACGATGAAAAATTAATAAGACAAGGTATTAAACATTATATAAATTGGGAACAAGAGGGTTTTCAAGTTATAGGTGAAGCCTCGAATGGTCAAGAAGCACTAGAATTACTTGAATTAACAAATCCACACATTATTCTAACCGATATCGTCATGCCAATCATGGATGGGGAAGAATTGACGAGAATTGTTAAAACGAAATATCCTCATATTCAAATTATTATATTGAGCAGTTTTGGAGAATTTGATTATGTACGGTCGTCCTTCCAAAGTGGTGCTGTAGACTATATATTAAAGCCGAAGCTCGATGCTCAAGGACTGTTAAACGTATTAAGGACTGCAGCAAGCAAAATACCTTCATTTCATGATAAAGAAAAGAATACGGACATTAATTTTTCAGTTGGGTATATAATTGACAAGTTGATTTCAGGTTATAACGATGATTATAATTCAGAGATCATTTCTAAAGTATTCCCACATAGCCATTTTTATTTAATGGGAGTTGATTTTAAGAACCATCCTTCTGGAGGAACTGAGGATTTTTTAGGCCCTTTTAAGGAGAAAATTGAAGCAGAAATCGATGAGAAATTAGAATATTCTGTACATCATTCATTTAACTTTGAACAAAATGTAATCGTTTTTCTGATTAACATTAATAAAGATAAGCTTTCAAATCTAATTGGTCTTGCTAATCAAATGGCGGATTCTGAGCCTGAAATTGGTTTCGTTATAAGTAAGGGGTTCACAGATTTTTCTCAAATAGGATTTATTAATAAAGAGGGAATAAAAGAAATGCTTCAATATCGATTTTATTTTCCAGAGATAAAAGTGTTGAGCCAAGAAGACATACCAAACGAAGCTCCTAAATGTTCCTCGTTAAACTTAGATTGGTTTACAAATGAAATGAAACATGAGCGGTTTGAATCAGCTTTCGGTTATTTACAAGAGTATGTAACAGCATTATCAGGATGCTATACGACTGATGTTTTTGAATATAAGTCATTCTTTGAAAACATCATTTTTAATATTACGATTCTTCTAGGTAATATGGAGTATGATGTAAAAGAATTGGAAAAAGCGAAGTTTATGTATTTTAATTCGATTGATGAAGCAAGCTCAGCAAGAGAGGCTGTGGATTTGTTAAATCGGTTTATAGAAGAATCACAAAAAATAATTCTCTTGAAAGGCAAACAGTCCTTCAAGTCAAATATGAAGATGATTTTGGAATACATTGAAGAACATTACGCTGATCCACTTACTCTTACTGGGGTGGCAAACTATTTTCATTTTAATCCTTCTTATCTATCAAGTTATTTTACTTCTAATAATAGTGAGGGATTCATCGAATACTTGAATAAAATACGGATAGAAGAAGCTACTAAACTACTAACCAATGATAAATTATCTATTGCGGAAATTAGTGGAATCGTTGGTTATTCAGACCATAGTTATTTTTGTAAAGTTTTTAAGAAAATAAAGGGATTGTCTCCTAGTCAATACAGAAGAAACCAATACATGAAATAAGTGATGTGATTTATAATGAAATTTTTACAAGAGCATTTTAAACATAACGGATTATTTATCATCATGTTTTTTGTAACCGTTATCACTATTATTTCCGTTTCAATTATTATTACATGGACTACGTTCCGTATGTCTGAGAAGTTTTTTATTGACAAGTTCAGTATTACAAATGCAAAAGTGATGGATCAGGTGACAGAAAGTTTCGAATCATTTCATTATTCGATTGTCATTGCGTCAAACAATATATTACAAAGCGGCACAATAAAGAGAATTCTTACAGAGGAGCATACAAATGCTCAAAAAATGAGATCCATTTTTGAAATGAATCAACAGATGAATCGCATCAAATCACCCCTGGACACTTACGAGATTGAAATTATGGTTACAGGAGTAAATGAATTTAGCTACTCGACAAACCGGACTTACTGGCCAGTTTCTTATCAAGAGTTAAAAACAGATGTAATAACTAAAAATACGCTTAAAGATCCTAAAAGATTGATTTACCAATTTGGGCAAAGTAAGAAAATGACAACGATGGCGGCAGACGATCAATTTATTGTCATTTCCAAAGCATTAATGGAGAGTATTTCAGGAAAAGTGTATGGTTCAATGTATTTTGTGATTCAAGAAAGTGAATTTAAAAAGTTTTATAATAGTTTTACTAGTTCAGGAAATGATGTTTTTGTATTAAACAAGTCAGGAGACGTTGTTTCAAGTAATCAAACTGAATTAATTGGTCAAAAGTCAGACAAGCTTCTAAGCTACACGAATGCAAATCAAGATGTATCAGATAGCTATTCTATGGGAGAATTTATGGGGAAAGAACAAATTATCTTTACTGAATACCTTCCTTCACTTGATTTGTATTTGGTTAATTTGATTGATAAGAAAACAGCAATCGGTGATTTAATCAATAAAAAGCAAATTGTCTTAATATCGATTTGTATCGTCTTGGTCGCACTTATTATTGTTTTTCTTGTCTCTAGGAGATTAACAAATTCGTTATCAACGTTGGTTAAACAAATTGAGAATGCTTCGAAATACAACTTCGATCAGTACGTTTCAGTAACCGGTACGTACGAAACGAGGCAAATAGGGAATGCCTTCAACTCTATGCTTGATGAACTTCATGAATACTTAGAGAAACTGGTTTTATACCAAAAAGAAAAACGTCACGCGGAACTTGCTGCTTTACAACAACAAATAAACCCGCATTTCCTATACAATACACTAACTTCGATAAAATTCATGGTTCAGCAAGGTGGAAAAGCTGAAGCAGAAGAAACGATTCATTCGTTAATTTCTTTGCTCCAGAATACGATAGGAAATGTTAGTGAAACAATTTCGATTAAACAAGAAGTAGAAAATTTAAAAGATTACGTATTAATTAATCAAAAGCGCTATGGTAATCGAATTAAAGTGAACTATTTAGTTGCACCAGATTGTTTGGAGTATCATATACCAAAACTTATTTTACAGCCATTTATTGAAAATGCATTCTTTCATGGGTTTAATCTTAAAACGAAGGGGTTTATTAATTTAATGATATGGAAGAAAGGAAATACATTAATATGTGAAGTGATGGACAACGGTGATGGCATGGAGGTTTCATCTGGGAATAATCTTCCAGACACCAAACGAAAACAACAGCATTTTACTGGAATTGGTGTGCGAAATGTAAACGAACGTATACAGTTAATCTATGGTGAACAGTATGGAGTTGTGATATCTAGTAAACTAGGTGAAGGTACAAGTGTTAAAATATCAATTCCTATTGATCAAAGCTAAGAATTTTACTAATACCTAAAAAAAGTACAAACCAACCGCGAAAGAAAGCGCATACATTTTGCAAAAATATCACAAGTTTATAAAAATATCTTCCTATTAGAAAAACCCCTATAGGTGCTAACATTAAGATATGTAAGGTAGATAACGCTTACATAAAAACAAAAAGATATGGGGGTACATGTATGAAGAAAGTATTGGCATTATTTTTAGTTAGCATCTTGTTGTTAACGGCATGTTCGTCAGGATCTAAAGAAAAAACACAAACGGAGTCCAGTGATTCATCAAATCCAAATGAAATTACGATTTGGACATGGGATCCAAACTTTAACGTTAAGGCAATGAATTTGGCAGCTGAAGCATATCAAGCTGAAAACCCAGATTTCAAAATCAAAATTATTGAAAATGCTCAAGAGGATGTTGTGCAAAAGCTAAACACTAGTTTAAGCTCAGGTACGACAAAAGGATTGCCGAATATTGTTTTAATTGAAGATTATCGAGCACAAAGCTTTCTTCAAGCATATCCAGATGCTTTTCACGAGTTAACTGGTTCTTTTAATGCAGAAGAATTTGCTTCATATAAACTTGGACCTACTAGCTTAGATGGCAAAAATTATGGTTTACCGTTCGATACAGGTGTTACAGGATTATATGTAAGAACTGATTATATAGAAGAAGCAGGATACACATTAGAAGATCTTAATAATGCTGATTGGGATAAATACATTGAGATTGGAAAAGCAGTAAAAGAAAAAACTGGGAAGTTCATGTTATCTCTAGACCCTAATGATATGGGAATCGTTCGTATAATGGTTCAATCAGCTGGCTCTTGGTTTACGGAAGAAGATGGCATTACACCGCAATTAGCTGGTAATGAAGCATTAAAGAAATCATTTGAAGTATATAAAAAGCTTGTTGAAGCAGATATCGCTAGACCTATCTCTGATTGGAATCAATTATTAGAAGGATTTAATGGCGGAGAAGTTGCTTCAGTACCTACAGGGAACTGGATTACAGCATCTGTTAAGGCAGAAGAATCACAATCAGGAAAGTGGGCAGTTGCTCCTATTCCGAAAATTCCAGGTATGGATAGCTCTGTTAATGCTTCCAATTTAGGAGGAAGTTCATGGTACGTACTTGATGTTGCTGGTAAAGAAACAGCTACTGATTTTCTTGTAAAAACATTTGGTTCAAATGTTGATTTTTACCAAACATTAGTGACTGAAATCGGTGCAATTGGAACATATATACCAGCTGCAGAAGGTGAAGCGTACAAAGCAGCAGATGAATATTTTGGAGGTCAAACCACGATCTCTGATTTCTCGAAATGGATGGAGGAAATTCCTCAAATTAACTACGGATTACACACATATGCAATTGAGGATATCTTAGCTGTCGAAATGCAAAACTACCTTAACGGTAAAGAGATTGATAAAGTGCTAGAAGATGCACAAAAACAAGCAGAAGCACAACTTAAGTAAATTCTAATAAGCCTTAGGAACTCACCTGCTTCTTCTAGCACAGTATTATGAAGTTTCAGGCGGGATTCCTAAGGCTCTTATCTTATTTTGACATGTTAAGGAGTGAAATTAGTTGATACCGACAAAAGCGACTCAGATTCAATATGTTCCAGAGGTAAAGGCAAGTAGAAATATTCGAATTAAAAACGCTGTAATTGGTTGGTCTTTTATAGCAGTTGCCACATTGATGATTATTTTGTTTTATTTTTACCCGATGTTTCAAGCCTTACTATTGTCTTTTCAATCAGGTGCGGGAACTAATTTGACTTTCATTGGTTTTGATAATTATATTCGATTATTTAAGGATCCTACATTTATTACAGCAGTTAAAAATACTGTTTTTTACCTTATTATTCAAGTTCCAGTAATGATTCTCTTAGCATTATTTTTATCGGTATTGTTAAATGATAAAACGCTAAAGCTGAAAGGATTCTTCCGTACAGCAATATTCTTGCCATGTGTTACATCTCTTGTTGCTTATTCGGTTATCTTTAAATATTTATTCGGTACTGATGGCATGATTAATATGTTCCTAATGAAGGTTTCCATCATAGCTGAACCTATTCAATGGCTTACAGATCCATTTTGGGCAAAAATAGCGATTGTTATTGCCATTACATGGCGTTGGACAGGATATAATATGATTTTCTATTTATCATCCTTGCAAAATATTGATCAATCTATTTATGAAGCTGCAAAAATCGATGGTGCATCGTCTATTCAACAATTCTTTAAAATAACGATCCCAATGTTAAAGCCAATTATCCTATTTACCTCCATTACGTCAACAATTGGTACATTACAGTTATTTGACGAAGTAATGAACATTACAAAAGGTGGACCAGGTAATGCAACGATGACAATTTCTCAGTATATTTACGATTTATCATTTAAATATACACCTGATTTCGGGTATGCAGCGACTGTATCCTATGCAATTGTTATTATGATCGTTGTCTTCTCTATTATTCAATTCAAAGTGGCAGGTGATAAAAATGGATAATCTTAAACGTATATTCAGCTATGTGTTCTTAACAATTGCTACTATCATCTCAATATTCCCATTTTTATGGATGGTTGTAAGTGCAACAAACAAATCCGTCGATGTTACACAGGGAAGATTATTACCTGGCAGTCATTTATTACAAAACTTCGAGAATCTACTAAATACAGTTGATCTTGTACCAGCATTAGTGAATTCGGCAAAAATTTCGATTGCAACAACATTCCTATCATTACTAATTGCATCTTTAGCAGGATATGGGTTTGAAATTTTTAGAAGTAAAGCAAAGGACATTGTGTTTAATATTCTGTTACTTTCGATGATGATTCCTTTTGCAGCTTTAATGGTTCCGTTATTCCGAATGTTCGGGACGATCTCACAAACAGCACCTTTCATGGGAATTGATACATTAACGGCTGCGATTTTACCATCTGTTACAACCGCATTTCTTATCTTTTTTTTCCGCCAGAGTACAAAGATGTTTCCAAAGGATATTCTTGAAGCTGGCCGTATCGATGGATTAAGTGAAATAGGCGTGTTTTTTAGAATTTACGTACCAACAATGAAGACAACATATGCAGCTGCTGCGATTATTACCTTCATGGCCAGCTGGAATAATTATTTATGGCCATTAATCGTGTTGCAATCTCCTGAAAATCAGACGATTCCTTTGCTTATCTCTAATCTTGGATCTGGTTATTCACCTGATTTTGGGGTCATTATGACAGCTATCGTTATAGCAACCTTGCCAGCGGCAATCATTTACTTCATCATGCAAAAGCACTTTGTTGCAGGTATGATGGGTTCTGTTAAATAAGGGTTTACTAGATATTGAAAGGAAGTGTTTCTTATGGCTACAACAACTACTAAAACAAGTCCTGATATTAACTGGCTTACAGATCTGAATGTGTTTGCTGTTAATCGACTTCCTGCACACTCAGATCACGTGTATTATGAGACGATGGAGGAGGCAAAAAGTGCTGCTCCAATGAAGCTGCGATATGAATTGAACGGAAACTGGAAATTTAACTATGCTGTCAATCCGCAAAACAGACCAGAGCATTTTTATCGACTAGATTTTAAATGTGAAGGCTGGGGTGATATTGAGGTGCCTGGACATATCCAGTTACAGGGGTATGGAAAGCCGCAATATGTCAATACGATGTACCCTTGGGATGGGCATAATGAGATTCGCCCTCCTGAAATTCCGACAGACCATAATCCAGTAGGAAGCTATGTGAAGTATTTTAATATCCCAAATCATATGCAAAACAAGTCTGTTTATATATCGTTTCAGGGAGTAGAGTCGGCTTTTTATGTATGGTTAAATGGAGAATTCGTCGGGTATAGTGAAGACAGCTTTACACCTGCAGAGTTTGAGCTTTCTCCTTATTTAAAGGAAGCGGAAAACAAGTTAGCGGTTGAAGTATACCAGAGAAGTACTGGTAGCTGGCTTGAAGACCAGGATTTCTGGCGGTTTTCAGGTATTTTCCGTGATGTTTATCTTTATACTGTACCTGAACTCCATGTATATGATGCCCATGTTCGTGCTGAACTTAATAAGTCATATACTAGTGGTACACTAAATGCCGACCTTACATTTTTATCAGATGTTCCTAGAAATTCAACAATAGTAGTAGAATTGTATGATGCACAGGATACATTAGTAGCAAAGAAGAAAGAAGATCTAGCTGGTGATCAGTTTAACCTTACAATGGCTGTGGATGAACCGAAGCTATGGAGTGCAGAAAATCCATATTTATATACATTATATATTCATCTATACAATGAATCAGGTAATCTTGTAGAAGTGATCCCGCAGAAGATCGGTTTCAGAAGATTTGAGCTAATTGACAAGATTATGTGTATGAATGGGGAGCGTATCGTTTTCAAAGGTGTGAATCGACATGAATTTAATTGTCATAGAGGGCGAGCGATTACGAAGGAAGATATGCTGTGGGATATAAAAACATTAAAACGTAATAATATTAACGCAGTGCGTACGTCCCATTATCCGAATCAGAGCTATTGGTATCAGCTTTGTGATGAATATGGGATTTATGTGATCGATGAGATGAATTTAGAAACTCATGGATCATGGCAAAAGATGGGTAAGGTAGAACCATCTTGGAACATTCCAGGGAATAAGCCGGAATGGCAGAACATTGTATTAGACCGTGCTATTTCGATGTTTGAAAGGGACAAGAATCATCCATCCATCCTTATCTGGTCATGTGGTAATGAGTCATATGCTGGTGAGGTTATTCTAAATGTCTCACGATATTTTAAATCAGTTGACTCAAGCCGTCTTGTCCATTATGAAGGTGTATTTCATAATCGTGAATATAATGAAACAAGTGATATGGAAAGCCGTATGTATGCGAAGCCGGCAGATATTGAAAAATATTTAACGGAAAATCCAGAAAAGCCTTATATAAGCTGTGAATATATGCATGCAATGGGAAATTCGCTTGGTGGTATGAATAAATATACGGACCTAGAGGCGAAATTCCCGATGTACCAAGGTGGATTCATATGGGATTATATTGATCAATCCATCATGAAGAAGGACCGCTTCGGGAAGGAATATTTAGCTTATGGCGGGGATTTTGATGATCGTCCATCAGATTATGGATTCTGTACAAATGGTATCGTTTATGCAAATCGAGAGGAATCTCCAAAGATGCAGGAAGTGAAGTTTTTATACCAAAACGTAAAGCTTCACACAGATCGTCTTGGTGTAACGATTATAAATGACAATCTTTTCTCAGATACAACTGATTATGATTTCGAATATATCCTTTACTTAGAAGGTAAGGAATTGTATCGAAACAAGCTTGATGCACTTGTAGCACCTCAGACCACAGGAAGAGTTGAATTTGATCTGCCAAGTGAATTAATCAGTGATTCGGGAGAGTATTGCATACATGCTGCTTTCATATTGAAGGAAAATAAGCCTTGGGCTGATGCAGGTTATGAGATTGCTTTTGGACAGAAAATGTTTAAAGTAAACAATCCTAATGTAAATAAAATAGAGCTTAATGGGGATTTAAGAGTTGCCCGCGGTGATATTAACGTGGGTGTACATGGCAGGGATTTCACCATCATGTTTTCGAAGCAGGTAGGAAGCCTTGTATCCTTAAACTATGCAGGCAAAGAAATGATTGCGGTTCCACCTTCACCGATGTTTTGGAGGGCGACAACGGATAATGATAGAGGATATTCCCAAGATTATTATTCAGGATGCTGGTTTGCAGCTAGCTTAGCTCGTAAGTGTATTGGAATGGATATCGTAAAAGACAAAGAGTGCGTAAATGTTACCTTTACGTATAAATTTTCGATAAATGATGATCTGGAAATTAAGATATCTTATTTTGTTTATCAAGATGGAAGCATCCGAGTTAAATCAGTTTATCATGGTGCAGAAGGTCTTCCTCAACTACCGATTTTTGCAGTATCTTTTAAGGTTCCAGCTGATTATGACCAACTTGAATGGTATGCCATGGGCCCTGAAGAGAATTATTCTGACCGCTCGATGGGTGCAAGATTAGGAATCTTTAAAAACAAAGTAACTGACAATGTATCCGGCTATGTGATGCCACAGGAATCAGGAAATCGCACAGGAGTACGCCGTGTGAGCCTGACAAACAGTGATGGAAAAGGCATAAAACTTTCAAACACAGCTGATCCATTCGAATGTACGATTTCACCGTATACAGCGTTTGAGCTCGAGAATGCCAAACATCATTATGAGCTTCCTAATATACACTATACGGTTGTAACAGTTGCAGACAGACAAATGGGCGTTGGCGGAGATGACAGCTGGGGTACACCTGTTCATGATGAATATTTGCTAAAAGCGAATGAAGATATGGAATTTGAATTTATGGTTCAACGAATCTAATAGAATACTATACATGGCTATGATTAAAAGTTATTATCATATCGTTTTTTAATAGTAAAGAAAGTTAAAATTTGAACCTAGTTTTGATGTCTAGCTCCAGCGCCTATCGCCTATCAAACTTCAGATCATCTCCCTACGATAAGTCAACATCGGTTCGCTTCGCTTACCGTGTTTCCTTTATCTCAGTCGATGCTCCTCCAGTTTGTACGGCGATGATCAAGGCGCTTGCGCTTTTCTAATTTGAAATGTATGTAAAAAGCTAAGGGCACGTTAGAGGGAGAAGATTATGTCAAAATTTGAAAAAACATATATGGCTCAAGCAAACTTTATGCTTCATGGAGGAGACTATAATCCTGATCAATGGTTAGACCAACCAGAAATTTTAGCAGATGATCTTAAATTGATGAAGCTTTCACATACAAATACGTTCTCTGTTGGAATTTTTGCCTGGAGTGCACTTGAACCAGAAGAAGGAGTCTATCACTTTGAATGGCTGGATGACATTATCAATAACATCTATCAAAACGGTGGTCGAATTATTTTAGCGACACCAAGTGGGGCACGACCTGCTTGGCTGTCACAAAAATATCCAGAAGTTTTGCGTGTGAATGAAAATAGGATGAAACAATTGCATGGTGGCAGACATAATCATTGTTTTACTTCAGAAGTTTATCGTAAAAAAACACAGCATATCAATCGTTTGTTGGCTGAAAGGTATGGTAATCACCCTGCATTACTAATGTGGCATATTTCAAACGAATATGGTGGGGAATGTCACTGTGAGCAATGTCAGCATGCCTTTAGAGAATGGCTCAAAGAAAAATATAATCATGATCTGAAATCCTTGAATGCTGCTTGGTGGAATTCATTTTGGAGTCATACGTACAATGATTGGTCACAAATTGAATCTCCTTCTCCAATAGGAGAAAATGCCGTACATGGCTTGAAATTGGACTGGCGTCGGTTTGTCACTGACCAAACAATTTCTTTTTATGAAAATGAAATTGTACCTATTAAGGAATTATCGCCTAACATCCCAATTACCACGAATTTTATGGCGGACACACCTGATTTGATTCCATTTCAAGCACTCGACTATAGCAAGTTTGCCAAGCATCTTGATGTCATAAGCTGGGATGCATATCCTTCTTGGCACAATGATTGGGAATCGACTGAGGATCTGGCAATGAAAGTCGGCTTTATCAATGACTTGTACCGGAGCCTAAAACAACAACCATTCTTATTAATGGAATCTACACCAAGTGCAGTCAACTGGCATAATGTTAATAAAGCAAAGCGCCCAGGCATGCATTTGCTTTCATCGATGCAAATGATCGCACATGGATCTGATAGTATCATGTATTTCCAATGGCGGAAATCCCGCGGCTCGTCGGAAAAATTCCATGGTGCGGTTGTAGATCATGACAATAGTTCGGAAACCCGAGTTTTTAAAGATGTTGCAGAAGTTGGTGAAACATTAGAGAAGTTGTCTGAGGTCGTTGGGACAAATCGTACGTCTGATGTTGGAATTCTGTATGATTGGGAAAACAATTGGGCGATTAATGATGCACAAGGCTTTGGGATGGAGACGAAGAGGTATCCGCAAACATTACAGCAGCATTATCGCACCTTCTGGGAACAAGATATTTCAGTAGATGTCATTACGAAGGAACAGGATTTTTCGAACTATAAATTATTGATTGTTCCTATGCTTTATTTAGTGAGTGAAGAAACGATTTCACGATTAAAGACATTTGTCGCGAACGGTGGCAGATTGGTGATGACCTATATAAGTGGTCTCGTGAATGAATATGATTTAACATATCTAGGTGGGTGGCATAAAGATCTGCAGGAGATTTTTGGAATGAAACCTGTTGAAACAGATACGTTATATCCAAAGGATAAAAATGATGTAAGCTATCAAAATAAAACATATCAGGTAAAGGACTATGCAACAGTCATTGACCTAAATACGGCAAATGATGAAGGAATCTACCAGAATGATTTTTATGCGAACACACCGGCAATTACGAGCCATTCATATAAAAAGGGAAAATCCTACTACATTGGGGCACGTTTAGATGATCAATTCCATCGGGAATTTTATCATAACTTAATCAAAGAGCTATCTCTTGAACCTGTGTTCCCAGTAAAACACGGTAAAGGGGTATCCGTACAAGTTAGACAAGATCATAACAATGACTATATTTTTATGATGAATTTTACGGAAGAAAACCAACCTGTTACATTTGAAACAACAGTTAAAGATATGGTGACTGGAAAAGAGTTAACTGGTGGTATTACCCTGGAAAAGTATGAGGTAAGGATAGCAAAGAAGTTGGGTTAGGTGCCACTGTCACCACCCGAAGTTTGTCGAAGAAAGAAATAAGTGTCATTTTCTTTAGATAAACGTTTCTTTCATTCTATTGAATGAGTTTTCATCAAAATTATTAGCTAATTTTTTGCTAATAAAGGGGAAGAGTTATGGAGAAATTTTATGGTATAATCCCAGCGTTGATTACACCGTTTACTGAAAATGGGAAAATTAACGAGAAGGCATTACAGCAAATTGTTAAAATTAATCTAGAAAAAGGAGTCAGCGGCTTCTACGTGGGTGGCAGTACAGGTGAATCTTTTCTAATGACCACTGAAGAAAGGAAAACGATTTTGGAAATCGTTTCTCATGAGGCAAAAGGAAAAGCGAAAATCATTGCGCATATAGGAAGTATTGCCACCGATCATGCTCTAGAGCTTTCCCGGCATGCCGCCGAGCTTCAAGTAGACGCTATTTCGTCTTTACCGCCCTTTTATTATAAGTTCTCTCTCTCGGAAATTAAGTCCTATTATTTGGACATTGTGAATGAAGTCTCCTTGCCGATGATCATTTATAATATTCCAGCACTTACAGGTGTGTCTTTTACAAGTGACAATATAGGTGATTTGTTAGAGGATACAAGGATCATGGGAGTAAAGTACACTTCTCATGATTTGTTTCAGATGCAAAGAATGCTGCAAGAATACCCGGAAGTAACCGTTTTTAATGGTCATGATGAAGTGTTCCTAGGCGGTTTAGCAATGGGGGCAAAAAGCGCGATTGGAAGTACATTCAACTTTATGGCCGAAAAATTCATAAGGATTCAGAAATTATATGAAGCTGGTAAGCTTGATGAAGCTCGTAACCTACAGGCCGAAGCAAATCAAATCATTAGCATTTTAATAAAGGTTGGTGTTTTCCAAGGTGTAAAAGAGGCGCTTAAAATGATGGGAATTCCATGTGGGGAGTGTAGAAGACCTTTCAAAAAGCTGGATAATGAAGAAAGGAACATGTTACAAAAAGTATTGAGTCTCTAATAAAGAGATTATTTAATCATATTGATCATGAAAATACTGATAAAGACTGTTAAGAAACATACAGATTGTAAATAGATAATACATTCCATTGAAAGGACTGAAGGTGAAACTTCTTCAGGCTACTTACCTTTTGATACACTAAAAGTGCAAATAGGAGCAGAAACAATCGTTTAGAACAAGTTGCAGCGATTATGGTCAATTTAATAGAACAATGATTCACTTAGTAATACATATCTTTCCTAATTGATCTTATGAATAAGAGCATATTGATTAACTATTTTTTCTGCTTTTTTCTCCAAGATTGGGAAGTATCTGTAAAAGAAATCAACAAGCTGACCCTCTAGTTATATAATTTTAAACGTAGTGTTCGGATTAATTTTTCTACTGTAAAAAACCTGCTGGTTACCAAAAGTATGGAAACCAGCAGAATTTGTTTTATTCTGTAACAGTCACTTCAATTGGCTCTGCCACTACATTCCATTCCTTATCTAACATAGTAAATCTGTGTTTCACGAATACTTGTGCTGTTCCAGGTTCTAAGGCTTCAATCGTGGTTCCATTCACGCTTACAACTCCAGAATCATTAATGATGTAAAGCTCTGTTTCAATGTTTTCTCTTTTATCAACCCGATAATCAACAAATGCTTTTGCGTGTATTGTCGAGGTTTTTCCTACATTCAAGTTGACCTTCTTAATTGGTGTTTCAAGATGAATAGGCGAGTGAGTTAACCATTGCGTGTAGTCTGTAATTGGTCCAATCATACCTTCTTGCAATTTATTACTAAAAGCTGCCTCATCTCTAAAGGTCCAATGCATATTCAGCAGTCCACGTTGACGCATATAGGTGTTAAATTCTTGGTAAACACTGCCATAGCTAGCATTAAGTGTGACGTTTTGACTTGTACCATAATCTAGCATTTTTTGAGCATTTTTCAATTTGCCAGCTTCTGTTCCAGGAACACCTGCTGAGTATAGGTAACCAACAGGAATTTCAGGTTTCAGCTTGTTCATCTTAGTCATGCTGCCTAAATTAAAGCTTTGTAAGACCACTTGATCGACCATATTTTCTTCTTCGATTTCTTTAATCACTTGCTCCTCGATTTCCGTGTCTTTTAACTCAACAAGTAAAACGATGTCTTTTCCTTTAAACTCCTGTAAAAACTCCTTGAAGGTTGGTACTTTTTCTCCCTTAAATGCTGGTCCGAATTTTATACCTGCATCTAATGTGCGAATCTCATCAAGTGTTAATTCACGTACACGACCTGTTCCATCTGTGGTACGATTCACTGTATCATCGTGCATAATAACAATGTGACCATCCTTTGTTATTTTTAAGTCTGTTTCAATCATATCTGCACCGAGATCATAAGCCAATCTATAGCTCGCCATTGTATTTTCTGGAGCCAACGAAGGTACTCCGCGGTGAGCAGCAACAATAGGTCTTTGTATGATCGTGTTTTCTGGGTATTCTTTAAGTGCTTTTGCTGAATACTCTGGTGCATTAGAAATAATACCGTCTACGCCAAGGTGAATCATATCATGGGCAGAATTCTCAGAATTAGCTCCTATACCCCAAACAGAAATTGTTCGACTATGCAAATAATGAACAATGTCTTGTGTTAATATTTTTTGGGGAATAATGGCTACTTTTCCATTATGTCTATGAATTTCTTGAGCAAAATTCTGTAAATCGTTTTTATTTAGTGAATTCTTATTATACAATAGTCCGCCTCGTGCAGTTGGATAGTTCGTTCTTAATTCTTTAAGGATGGAAGGATTGCTTGAGATAAAATGCACATCATTTGTCTGCGACTCTTTTAATTCTGCTAAAATCGCTTCCACAAGACCATTTTCTTCCACTTCCAGGATCGGAATTCTTTTATTTTGTATAGACTTTAATACGTCACCTAGCAATTTATTGTTAGTGATTAACTGCCTATCTTGGTTCATTTGAACAGGGAGCACGGCAGATGAAACCTGTTCTGTTGTATCTGTGACAGAACTGTCAGCTATTAATGTCGGTGGATTGATGATATTTGTTTCAGGTTCAGCTGGAATGAAAGCACCGCCGTTCTCAATTGGAGGAAGTGCTTCAGATGTTGTCGTCACTTTCACATTATCAAATTGGACATTTACACCGTTTGCTTGGAAACCAACATCACCGTTCATCCACTGATTGGCCAGATCAGTATCAATAACCAGTTTTCCATTTATAAACTGCTGAACACGATTCTTACTAGTTACAACTTTAATTTTGTATGTCTTATTGAATTCGAATTTTTCAGGATAAAAATTTGTCTCAGGAACAACCCATTGATTATTCGCGTTCCTTATGGCAAACTCCAGTCCATTCATAGCCGTTGTTCCTCTTCGAATAGCGAACTGATAATAAGGATAGTTTTCAGACTGGATACGGTACATCAATGAGGCCCAACGTGTATCCTCAACTGCTGACAAAAATGTCATCTCGGCTTCAAACACATAATCTCCAGATTCAGTTCCGAGGGGTACAATGACTCTAGATGGACTTGAGGACGAAGGAGAAGAGAGTAATAGTTTGCCTTCCTTCGTTACTGCATTTCCTTGGATTAATTTCCACCCAGCTGGAAGTTGCCCGTTTGTTATCTCATTAAAATTTTCGCTCACAAGCACGTTACCCAATTGATTGGCATATGCCTCTGTTTCCATTCCGATAAATGAAGGGATTGTACTAAAAACAAGAGCAGATGCCACCAACGCTTTTACTACAGATTTCTTTCCTGATTTTTTCACGTTCTGTTCCTCCTAAAAAATAATGATTATAATAGTAATAAATGCTTACTAGATAAAGTTTAACAAAACAAAAACTTTAAAATGTTAAGAGTTATTTTGTAGGAAGAAAGAAATATAAAGTAGTATATATCACCTAGAAAAGTAGATTTTCTACAAAAAATTATACAGGGTTATTACCGGATAAGGACTAAAGGTATAGTTCAATGAACATGAAAAAAAGTTGTGGAAATAGTTTCTTAATATTTAGTTAATGTAATTCGACAAAACTATTACATTTTCCAGTTGGACCTGGCCCAAAATACTGAAACTACTACTCTAAAATCGGGCCATATTCTTGAATGGTTGGAAAATAAGTTTTTGTGCCTGTGCACCGTCCGAGTTATGTAGATAACTGTCGAAGTACCAGGCACCATATCTAAGTGACAAGCATATAATGAAATATCTGAAATTTCTGAAATTTGTTTTGATTTTTTTATGATTTTGATAGATAATGTCGATATAACTAAATGGGGGAATGTGAAATGAATATGAGTTTAAGTAAGGTATTACGAGCAATTGTTGGTGCAAACATACTGCTTTTGATGACAACTCTACTTCTTCCTGCGCTATTGGTAACGAATGATATTAGTATCATACAATCAGCAATTGACTTTATAAATAAAGATTAACTCTGAAGGTCTCAATCATTTAAACAAACCAATCTAATACAATTTACGTATATTCAGATCTGTATTTCTTAACAACCTTAACTGCCTATGCTAAATTAATCCTAATTTAATAAGTTTATCAAGAGTGAACGAGAGTACTGGTTCATTGTCTTTACAACAACCTGCCAAACGGTAAGGTGCTTTTCAAATCAGCAAATCACTGCTTTGATTGATAACGAACGAAAGGTGGAGGCTCTTTGTTGCATTCATTTGCAATAAAGGGTCTTTTTTTGATCGACTCTTTTCCTGGAACCTTTTTAATAAATATAAAGGAGAGATTTGAAGGACAAAATGCTACATTAAAAGTAAAAGGTACCTCACGAATAAAACCCCTTTGAATCTTCTAATCTATTTAAATTAGACTTATTAAACATGGGTGTATTTTTATCGTAATGCCCACTGGTTTAATAACATAAGGATTCATGGAACACTTAGTTATGTAAGTCCGATTGATTACAAACTTGAACACCTTATACAAAAGTACTTAACATAAAACTTAAAAATTGTATTTATATACTAGGTAATTTAATAGTTTCTAAATAAAGCTAGAAGAATATAATAATTTGGAAGGGGACAAATTTTTATAGGTCTCTACAAAAACGTGAACTAACCTATTATGAGAATGAGGTTTAATCTTTTATTCTCATTTTGTAACCAGACTTACAAAAAGGAGTCATTATTTTTGGGAAGGAGTGAATATAAATGCCTATTGTCAAACCCTTTATGGCTTCCAGAAAGTTTAGTGGCACTATAGGAGCTGGTACAGGTACAGGTGCAACCTTTGCAATTGCAGCAACAACTTTTACGGATGACACTGGTGCAGCTGCTACAGCATTTCCAGGGTCATTTGCTTATTATGTTTTGTATATAAATGCTCAGATTCAAACAGCTGATACCTCAACCCTTACTACTACTACTATTACTATTCCGGATGGCGACACACTTGATGACGGAACTCCAGTTATTGTGGAAGTTGTAATCAACTAGTTATATTTTATTTTTGGACCAGTGCTCCTGCTGGAAATTGGTCCTTTTTTAACTATATTTATTGCTTCAAATTTATTTAAGACACTATATACCTTATGTTTATTTTTATTTTCTTTTAACTTGATATTCTCTTATTCTTCATTACTACACGTTTAGTGTTTATACTAGAGTTGTCTCTCTTGTATTGTAAAGGGAACAGCTCCAGTATAAATATAGTTTACATTTATTAATTAATAATTATAAACTGAAGAGTGATTGGTACACCTTCTGAAGGAGCTTCACCTACCAACAAAGTTAATTCTCCTTCTTCCACTTTGTAATTACTCTGAGGTTGGATAATACCATTAATAAATAAATTAATATAAGAAACTTCACTTGGTGACAAAATCTGAGTTATTCCATATTGTGCTAAACCATCACTATTTGTATACACAAGGTTCTGTCCATCTGAAAAAGTAAAGTATAATAAATTAGTTGTTTGTATTGGTCCTGGAATTGGAGGTCCTGGAGGTCCCTGTGGTCCGGTGGCTCCTGTTTCTCCAACAGGTCCCCTTAGTCCCCGTGATCCTTTAGGTCCTGCTGGCCCGGTAGCTCCCCGCGGTCCCCGTGGTCCAGGAGGACAGTTGCATTTTTGCTTCTGTTTCGGAATAATTGGACAGCATCCTATTGAATTTTTTTCGGAATTATTTCCAGTATATAACAAAAATATCATCTCCTTTTCACTACCCATTAGAATATGTTCTCCAAAACATATATGGCTGGGCTAAAAGGAAAAATAGGTGAGTTTACATAGGATGAGCAAGCTTATGATTAATCTAATACTTCTCTATTAATTATGGGTGAAAAGCTTTGTAAATTTTGTTATCAAACTTATTTATCCATCTAAACCACGTTTATATTTAACTTCCTCTACCGTTATATGCACGAAATAATTGAAAAAGGCTACATCTATATTCTAAACCACCACTATACAAGATTCAGCAGGGAAAGCGATAAGGAGACTAACAAAAAAGGTTGGGTTCCCAACCTTTTTTTGCCGATAAATTTATTACCTTTAATAGTTTTTTTACTATAACGAAACAGAAAGCTAGAAAGGTTACTAGAGGATGCGCATTTATTTTTTCTTGATGTGGCCTTTAGTTATTTATTTTCTTATCATTTTTATTTATCTCCATTTTTATAATGGTACGAATAGTTATCTGAAAATTGCATATATTTACAACTTTATTAATCTTTATTTTATTGGCATAATAAAAATAATATAATTTTAGAAAAGTAGGTGAAAATATGAGAGAGACGTTTAATAATTATACAATTAAGGAATCCTTATTTTTTAGTCAAAGAATGATGCAATTAAGCAAAGCACTCTGGAAAGCAGTTGAAAAGGATTGGCAGCAATGGATCAAGCCTTATGATCTTAATATTAATGAACACCATATTTTATGGATTACCTATTATTTAAAAGAGGCCTCCATTTCAGAGATTGCCAATCTCGGAGTCATGCACGTGTCAACTGCCTTTAATTTCTCAAAAAAGTTGGAGAACAGAGGATATTTACAATTTTCAAAAAAGGAAAATGATATGAGAAACACATATATTCAATTAACTGAAAAAGGGGAAGAATTGCTTTTAACGATTTTCAAAGATTATGAGCCGTTACAAAATACTGTATTTAAAGGGGGATTACCTTTACACCAATTATACGGAAAATTTCCTGATTTTATTGATATGATGACCATTGTTCGTAACATATATGGTGATGACTTTATGGGGGTTTTTGAATACTCTTTCGATAACATTGAAAAAAATTCGCTCAAAAGGACGGAAGGATAAAAAAATGGGAAGTGAGCCCGAGTATCATAACTAGCTACCTCTATTTCAATAAAAAAACCCCTGGATTATATTTTCCGGGGGCAAATGTGCGGAATCAATTAGGAATACCTTGGATCTTTATTATAATAGTTATTGTAAGCGATTACAATACGCAAAAAATGGAAAATATGAGAGCTAAATTGAGATCGGAATAGAGCACATCTTTTGACGATCATTAACAATAGATTTACTGGAACAAACTTCACAACCGCAGTATTTACACTTCATTTTCCATTATATCCTTTTTCACTTCCATTTTGGACCAATTAAGAATCTTTTAAGTAATGTTCCTGTTACATCTTAGTACAAGGAAATATTAGTAACTAGATTCAAATATTACTCTTTTAGCTCCAACAAATGCCGTCTTCCAATCCGAGTTTAATTCTGAGATCGTTACTTTGTTTCCTGGTCGATACGTATGAAGCATTTGTCCGTTTCCGATATAGATACTTACATGTCCAATTTTTAAGTGCCCTTTCCTATTATTTCGCGCTTTCGTAGTGAAAAAAAGCAAATCTCCTTTCTGGATGTGAGCGAAAGAAATGGGGACACCTACTTCAAATTGCTCGCGAGAGTTTCTGGGAAGTGGAATGCCATTAACTCCAAAAATATACTGTGTAAATGAACTACAATCGAACATATCTGTCCGATAGGAAGGAGCATTAAAAACATAAGGAGTCCCTAAATATAGTAATCCTGTCCAAATAATTTTATTTGCGAGCATGATAACCCTCTTTTTAAGTTTTTTAGTATATAACATGCATTTATAGTATCTTTTGATTAGACAAGTTTCTTATAAAAAAATATATTTTTGCATATCATTATAGTTAAAAAGAGGAGAATAGCTGGATCTCTTTGCTTTTTTATTGATACAACCCCCTTCAGGGAATAGTAACTTACAAAAACATTTGATCCTTCAATGGTTGTATGGACTTTTTCAAACACTATTGTGACTTATGACAGACACTCAGTTGTTAAGCATTGTTGTAATAAAACTCCACTTATTTATACAGCTAACAGGAGAAGCCGAAAACGTTGATTCATTAACGATGTATAAAATTCTGCATAAACGAAAAAACATAAAATAGCGAATCCTTTGATACACAAGGGATTCGCTATTTTTGTACTTCTTGAAATTGCTATTATATTAACTAGAAATGAATACAATATACATCTTTGATTTTAACTTGAAGACAACATAAAAGTAATTTCTCTTAGGATGTGACCCCATCTATTCATGAGCGTATTATGCTTGTCGGGTCTGACCAAGGCGTTTGCGCTTTTCTTAAAAAATACAGACAAGTGCTACATAAAAAAACATAAGATGATTCTACTTCAATAACCAGGGGCAAATGTGCGGAATCAATGCTCATAAGAAGTGTGGAAATCAGAGAAGGACATTCGTTCACTTTACAAGATGAATTTGTTTTTAAGAAAACAGGCAAAAAAATAAATACTGTGTTTAGTATCCGTGTTTTTAACTTGAATGGAAAGGAAGTTTTACTGCTTATCTCTCGAGATATTACTGAACGGTTAAAAACAGAAGAACTATTACTAAAATCAACGGAGAATGAGAACAATCAGTGTTATATAGATGTGGTGTTAACAGAGATTGAACGAGTAGAAGTGATTACGAATGAATTTATGAAGGTAGCTAAACCACAAGCGGTAAAGGTTCAACCTAATGAAATAAATATATTAGTAGAACAGGTTACAATCTTGCTTCAACCTCATTATCCATGGTTCATTCGATATCTTAACTTCTATCTCTAATTATGGATTTCCTTTAAGCTACAGCCTTACTCTGTCAACTCATATTCGACTTTTGGTGGAACCTGATTATATGAAACGCGAAAGATTACCCCAGCCTCTTCAAGGTCCCGAAGTTGCTCTGTTAACACTTTTTGAGTAATTTTGGGCATCAATTTTTTGAATTCGTTATTGCGCTTTTTACCGAATGTTAAATGGAAAAGAATCACAGGTTTCCACTTTCTGACAATAACCTCCAAAGTTGCCTCTACTGCGGTATTGTAAATCCTGTTAGGCTCGCCCATTTTCTTAATTAAACCCCCTTTGTGAAACTAGTATATTTATCGTGCTCTTTTCCTTGAAAGTTCCTTCATATAATTTTCTCCCCAATCACACATTAGATTTAGAATAGGCTTTAATGACCAGCCAAACTCACTAAGTTCATATATAACTTTAGGCGGCACTTGATTAAATACAGTTCGAATAATCATGCCATCTTCTTCTAATTCCCTTAATTGCTGGGTTAACATCTTTTGAGTAATTTTAGGCATCTCCCTTTTTAATTCACTCGTTCTTTTAGGACCGTAGGTCAAGTGACACAGAATTAATGTTTTCCATTTTCCCCCGATAACTTCAATGGTGGCTTCTACAGGAATGTTGTAATTCCTCTTTGCTAATCTTGACATATTTCTTACCCTCCCATCAATGTTCACAGTTTCATCTGTAAGGCACTTTTTAGTTCCTATGTCACCTTTTGGTTCCGATGGCACAAAAAAGTACGTACTATCATTTTATTATCAAAACATACATACTAATTCTACACCAGTCAACATAAGGTGCAATTCCTAAGAACAAAAAAAGTTTTTTTAGCAACTAGGGTGTTTGTATGTTAATGACTTGTGATGAGTAGATTTTTATCTTTGTAAATCTTTAAAATGATATGCAGTAATAAACATTCAATGATACTAGGAGGAGACTAAAAATGAAAAATGAAAAATTAGGTGTTGGAATTATTGGAGCGAGTCCAAATTGTGGCTGGGGAAGCACTGCACATGTACCAGCACTGCAATCGTTACCAGATTTTGAAATCACAGCAATTGGAACTTCACGTCAAGAAAGTGCAAACGAAGCTGCCAGCAAATTTAACGTTCCGCATGCTTTTATTGATCCGTATGAATTGTCTACCCATCCAGATGTAGATATTGTTGCCATCACAGTTAAGGTTCCTGAACACAGTAAGCTTGTAAAGGCAGCTTTCCAAGCCGGTAAGCATGTGTACTGTGAATGGCCACTTGCACGTACAACCGAAGAGGCCTTAGAACTGTTAAATATCGCTCAAGAAAAAGGAGTGCGTCACGTTGTTGGCCTACAAGCGAGAGCAAACCCTACTATAAATTACGTGAAGGATTTGCTTACTAGTGGTTATGTGGGCGATGTGTTATCTGTCAATGTTAGTTATTCCATGCCGTCTTTTCCTACTGTTGGCAATACAATTGATCAAGCGCACGCTTACCTTCTAGATGTTCATAACGGGGCAGATCAATTGACTATTACGGCGGGACATTTACTGGATGGCATAAATTATTTATTAGGGGATTTTTCACAAGTATCAGCAATTTTAGAGACACAGGTGAAGCAAGTAAAAGTAATAGAAACTGGTCAATTTATCTCTGCAACAGCCCCTGATCATGTGGTTGTAAATGGGATACTGAATAATGGAGCTATTGTATCCACTCATGTACGCAATACAAACACGGCAAGCTTTATTTTAGAGATAAATGGAACGAAAGGGGATCTAATACTTGTCTCTAGGGATAAAATGATGTTTGAGATGGACCCATTTATATTAAAAGGATCTCAAGGAAAAGATAGTGACCTCTCAGAATTAAAGGTTCCCTCAAAGTACTACCTGGTGCCTTCAAACCTGCATTCTGGCCCTGCTTTCAATGTTGCACAGCTTTACGCCCAATTCTTTGAAGATTTACGTAAAGACACATACGAAACTCCAGATTTCCATATAGGGGTTCAAGTCCATCGCTTATTAGATAAGGTTAGAGAGTCTGCTTCCTCAGGATTAAGACAATCCTTAAAACTAGTTTAGGAGTGTTATCTATGGATTCATTAGTAAAGCTTCATATCATGCACTGTGGTGAAGTTAAAGTAGATCGAGCATTCCTTACAAAGAGTTGAGTTCAGTGCCTCCAACATAAAGGAGAGGAAAAAACATTGATATTGTCCTAATTTCACATCTAGATATTGAGCATATTAGTAGAACCTTAGACCTGTAGCTTTGCGTCCCAATCTTTCGAGAGGTTTGCCTTTATCGGGTTCTATCGTACTGTTTTTCTTCCAATTAATAAACAAATACATTTTGATAGCATTATGCAAAATATGACATATTTTAGGTAGATATGACAAGAGGGAATTAAAAATTATATCGACTTATTTTTTAGAGATTATGAAAAATAAAGGTTTATCAGCTTAATGAACAGTTCTCCAATTATATGCATTAGAAGAGAAGGTGCTTCTTGGCAAATTGTCTTATTTATATTTACTGCTCGATATATGCTGCAGGTAATCAGTTGCTTTTTAACCCCCAGGAAATTCAATAAAAAACCCCACTCAATTGAGTAGGGACTGGATTTATTATTTATATATCTTCTTAATTTCATTTTGAAGTCTTTTATTTTCTAAAAACTCTTTAAATTTTTCCTTACACACTCGGGATTTCATTGCTTCTTTTACTAACATAGCCACATTTTCATCTAGTTTTGTATGTTCCACTGTTATCCTCCCAAAATTATGGTGTCTTATTATATAATTCAATTCATAAAATTAATTATGAGGGTTAATAACACGTAAGTTCTTTATATTTGAATTTTCCATCAAAGAATACGACACAATTTCCAATACACAACATCTAGTATGTTTACCATGAAAATAAACTTCTGTAAAAAAAAGACGTAGCTCATTCATTTTTAAAATAGGGGAGAGCGCCTAAGTCGTTGGTTCTATTGAGCTAAATAGACTAACGGTAGTTTTTTTTTTTATAATTTACTAAAATTTTGAACAAAGCTACATCTTTAAAAAATTTCGTTTCTACAATCAGCACTCCGACATGTGGAGTGCTGTTCACTACCTGTAAGGAAAGATTATTAAGGGATGTAACAGTGAGTAAAGAGCCTTTTCGTCTAGAAGGGCTCTTTCGTTTTTTGTGAAGGTATATAAAAGTAGCCATAGCTGATTTAGCTTCGTCACATTTGTGCTTTAAGGTTAGGAATACAAGGAAGTGACCTCAACGGTGCCAACGATTGGATTTTGATCCTTAGCCGTAACACGAGCATACCCCAGTTTCAAAAATAGCCACTCCTTCAAAATGTAAAAGTTATGACAGCGTAATATTACCTGTGTCCAACGATTGAACCCACTAGAATACTCTTTGGGAACGGAGACCCGTGTATGACATTTGATGTCTTGCGCTTGAAAAACGAGAAAACTGTCTGATTTCAGCTACCAAAGTAACGGCTGTACTTCTGCGACTCCTCTTAATGTTTAAGAGGAATGTCTTTAAAATATAAAAACACGTCTTCATAATATAAATACGATTATTATGCATTGTCCTATAATTATAAATATAAATTATAAATTTTCGATTGAATTTTAATCATAATGATAACGGTTACAAATACAATCTAAGATTTTAATAAATATGAACTTGGGAGGAACTAATAATGATGAAAACTGGCTTAGTTACCGATATTTTAGGATACATGCCATTTTAAGAAATGCTTGATACATGTGTTGATTTGGAAGTTGAAGCTCTGGAGTTAGGGTGCGGTAATTGGTCCAAAGCACCACATGTTGATTTAGATGGATTGCTTGAGAGTGCCGTTAAACGTGAGACATTTTTAGAGGCTATTAAAAGCAGAGGACTTGAAATTGCAGCTTTAAATTGTTCAGGAAATCAACTAGAACCAACGGAAGAGGGCGAAGCTCATAAAGTAGTTGTTGAAAAAACATTTCAACTTGCAGGGCTGTTAGGAGTAGAAACGATTGTAATGATGTCTGGTTGTCCTAGTGGGGGACCAAATGATGTAACCCCTAACTGGCTGACACATCCTATTTTGCCTCCTCATTTTGAAACTCTATATTGGCAATGGAATGAAGTGGCCTTCCCATACTGGGAAAAAGCGGTGAAAGTTGCAAAAGAACACGGTGTCAAAAAAATTGCTATCGAAAATCTTGGTTGTAATTTAGTTTATAACCCAGAAACACTTCTTAAATTAAGAAATGAAGTGGGAGACATGGTTGGCATGAAGTTAGATCCAAGTCATTTATTTTGGATGGGTGGCGATCCGATCGCAGCAGCAAGAGCATTAGGAAATGCAATATATCATGTCCATGCTAAAGACGTGCGGATTGAAAGAGGAGTAAATGATGCACATGGACTTATTGATGTTAAACCAATGGAGAGTTTTGCTAACCGTTCATGGAATTATGTAGCGCTTGGATATGGACATGACGTTAGTTATTGGAAGGAATTTTTTACTGTCGTGAAAATGACGGGGTATGAGGGACCAGTTGTTCTTGAAATAGAAGATTTAACCATGGAGCCACTTACAGGTGTTAAAAAGTCTATGAATGTTCTTAAAGAAGCGCTGCCAAGAGATTTCGAGAAAAAAAGCTCAAGATCTTATTCAATGGTCAATCAATAATAAAATAACGAGGCAAACAATTAAGAGTTAATTCAAAAACGAAGGCCGCACTGGTTGCCAATACTGCAAATGGTTTAATCTCAGTTCTAGGGGTTTTAGTCGGTATCTGGCTCCTTGGTAAGGTTCGACGTCGACCAATGTTGCTGACTGGCCTAATCGGAACAACGACGTCCCTTCTGCTCATTGGGATATTCTCCAGTGTGCTTGAAGGATCTGTAGCGTTACCGTATGTTGTGCTTTCCTTGACAGTTACGTTTCTAGCTTTCATGCAGGGAGCTATTGGACCGGTAACATGGCTCATGCTTGCGGAAATATTCCCACTGCAGTTGCGAGGTCTTGGTATGGGGATCAGCGTGTTTTGCCTTTGGATAACAAATTTCATTATCGGCTTTTCGTTCCCAATATTGCTTGATAAGATCGGCTTGTCTACAACATTCTTTGTTTTTACAGCTATGGGTATTTTGGGCATTGCATTCGTTAAGAAATACTTACCGGAAACGAAGGGACGCACACTTGAGGAACTAGAACATTATTTCCGTACCAATGGTGATCAACAAAAAGACGCAATGTGAGAGTCTGATTAAATAGTATTTTATTGTTATGAAGCGAATTAGACACACTTTTTTGTAAGCGTATACTATACCTGAGCGTTTTAACACTCACTGTAAGGTTTAATAATAAATTTCAATATAATCGAAATAATATTTATCTTAATATTATATATATGAAATTCAGGGAGAACCTATCTAAACATTGATTCGTGCAATGCCTTACTTGGATGACAGCTGTAATGCTGATGAGCGTTTAGGGGCTTTACATGTAGAAGGCCTATCCGAAGCGTGGGCAAATATTTATCTCAAGTTTGCTATTGCGATTGATGCGAAAAAACGTGGAGATGAAGAAACATTAAGTAAACTGATTTATCCTGATATTAATGCGGGGCTAGAAGGAGTTCGCTGGATTGAAAATTGTGTGCGTTCGGCAGATAATAGATCGGTTTGGGTAGAGTTTGATGAAGTACATGATAAATTTTTCAGTGTAAATAACAAATAAAGAGTAGAAGTTAAAGGTAGATGTATTTTAAATGTTAATCAGTAACCTTTGGAACTAGTAATTCCAAAGGTTTTTTTATTTTTAATAATTAAAATTGATGTCTCTAAATGGAGTGATTTATGTCTAAATCAAACCTGTTGGTAATTTAACTATGGAAGTTTAAAAGAATACCCAATATGGGCATGGACTTTAGATGAAGAGGATAATGAAGAACAGATGAGACATGGGTAAGACCAACGGGAACAACATTTCACAGAAGAGTTGAAAGGTTCAATTGTAAAAGGAGAGCTTACCACTAATGATGGTATTAAATATCCAATGATGTGTAGTCTAGGTATTGATAATAAAAAAGTAACGATTAGTTCAGTTATTTTTATGACAGAGAAAAGAAGATGAATATTCTGCATTAGAAGATGTAGTAAGATATATAGCTACCTATAACATTGCTTTAGGCACACCAGTGAGTTTCACAATGTCTTACACACTTAAACCATTCGTGTTTCTACTATTATATAATTGTAGGGCTTCTTCTATATTTTTTATTGGTTGCGATGGGCGACCCATGTGTTAGGATAATGTCTTGGTTTGTCTGCTAGAAATAAAATTAATTATATAACAGTATTGATTTATTAAACCTGTTATAGTACAATGAGTTTAATAAAATAATAAATGGGGGTAGTAAAAATGTTATCTTTGGAATTTTACCGTCACTTACCGAAAAAAGAATGTCGTGAATGCGGATGTGAAATTAAAGAGCAACATGAATCCTATTTATATGAATGTGAGCGTTGTATAGGTAAACATGAAGAGTAGATAATATGGTTCTGGTACAGAAACGGAAGATAAGAAATAGAGTATGAAACGATAAAAATAATTGTAAACAAAAGGTGTTTCCTATACGAAGCACCTTTTGTTTACATAATGGTCATTATAGGCAATGAAAAAAGGATCTTCGATTGTGGGCTGTTGACAAATTAATAGGAATTCCTATAACCTGTGTAGAATTTTATCTATACAGGTTTTTTATGATTTTTTGAAGGTTTTAAAATTATGATGGGACGCAAAGAAGTAAGTCAAAATAAATTAGAGTTTATTGTTTTAAATGACTTTGTACCTTCTAACCATATTTTACGTCTTATATTGGAGAAAATAGACTTTTCCTTTATATATGACAAAATGGAAAAGTATTATTCAAACCTTGGTAGAAGGTCAATTGATCCTGTACTTTTATTTAAAATGTTACTTATTGGTTAACTATTTAATATTAAGTCAGAACGGGAGCTTGAAGAACAGGTACATTTAAACATTGCTTATAGATGGTTTTTAGGTCTAGATTTATCTGATTCAGTTCCAGACCATTCAACTTTTAGTCAAAATAGAAGGAGAAGTTTTAAAGATAGTAACATCATTCAAGACATTTTTGATCATATTGTTAAGTTAAGTATCCAAGAGGGGTTAATTGAAGGGGAAATTGTCCTAACTGATTCTACCCATATAAAAGCTAATGCATCTGGAGGGAAAGTAGAAAAAGTTATAGTGGAGAAACAACCATCTGAATACCTAAACACGTTAGAGGAAGAAGCAAAAAAACTTGAGAAAGAATTTGAAAAAAAGAGAGAGTCTGGGGGTAAGAAAAAACGTGGGAAAAAGCCGAAAGAGGAAAAGCAAACAATAGAAGTAAAGGTTCCAGCCACAGACCCTGACTCAGGATTTTTAAATCGTCCAGGAAAACCAAAAGGACCTCATTATCTGGCTCACACTAGCCTTGATTCAAAATACGGAATTATAGTAGACATTCATCCAACCAAGGGAAGTATAAATGATAGTGCACCCTTTATTGAAAGAATGAAAGTTATTCAGGATAAATTCAATCTCAATTTTAAAGCTGCAGGCGCAGATAAGGGTTATGACAAAACCGTTATTCATCATGGACTGAAAACATTGAATATCGAAGGATTTATTAGCCCAATAGGTTACTTAAATGGATCTACATCTACTTCACATCATGAATTTACATACGATATAGAAAGAGACCTTTATATCTGTCCTGCTAAAAAGAAGTTAGTCTTCGCCCATTTGAAAAATAAGGGGAATTCTTGGTTAAATAAAGTATATTCCGCTAAGGCATTAGACTGTAAATCCTGTCCTTTTCGAGAGCAATGTTTCGGCAAAACAGGTTCTTTTCGAACAATAGAGAGACCTATAGCCCATGAACTATAAGAAGAAAACTGCAAACGCTCTAAGACGGACAAATATAAAGAAGTACAAAGATTAAGAAGGATTTGGTGTGAGGGTTCTTTTGGAACGATGAAGACTAAGCATAATTTATCAAATACTAATAAGGGAGGCATTGAAAAAATAAAAGAACAATGTCTCTTTTCGGCGTTGGCCTTAAATATTAAACGGATGATAAAAGTAATAGTTTAAAGTCTATAAGGAGAAAAATAGAGTGAATATAAAAAGTAAAGTCAACCAAAAGTCTGGAAAAATGAAAAAGGGGAAATAGAAAATGATCCTATTCCCCCTTTTGTCAACAGCCCCGATTGGAAGATCCTTTTTATCTGCTTCTTCAGCTAAAGCCACCCAGCTATTTTTGTAGCATTCCGTCCTTTTGAGCAATTTTTCCCTATGTTATCGAAAGAGTATTCAAAAATCTCCATAAATTCATCCCATATATGCTACGAACAATGGTCATGATTTTAAAAATTAATTAGGAAGGTTGGGCGCCTTTTAAGGTACCCAACCTCTTTTTTGTTACCATAACCAACCAAAATTGTAGCTTTATCTAGTCATCTACCTATACATAGGACATTTAACTATCATAACATGGTCTAGAAATAGTTTATTGTATGTATTTTCCAAGGAGGTAAGCCTGTTCATGTATTATTTATATCACCCTAGTTACTATCATCCCCCTTATCGCCATACTACTTATTGGCCAATTCGTCAACAACCACCTGTTGACCCTAACCTTTTGTATCAATCAGCGAATGAATCTAAAAAACTCATGAAAGAAGCAAGCATGGTTCTTAATAAATTATCTGAGTCAAAAGAATTTGATGCTAAATTAATGTATGCTGCAGAAACTTCAGATATTGAGGAGGTTAAACGCTTAATTCATTCTATAGGAGTTACGTCAGAGGTAGATATTAATTACACTCCCGATGGCTTACGGTTAGAATTTAAATCAAAAGTAGCCAATTTGGAATGTTGCCGGTTATTAATGGCATTGCGCTGGCGTTAGAGTACGTAACCAGCTTGATGTATAAGGTATTTCTCGTGTAGCATTCCACAAAGCAACATAATCACCATTATGTTGCTTTGTGGAAGCAATGTATATCTTATTTATTTCTAGTTAACATAAAGCTTCTTATCGGCAATCAAAAAAGCTTTGGATTCTATTAAATCCAAGGCTTTTTGAATGAAACATCTATTTGGAACTTTTTCACCAACGATTAGACAAGAGTGGTGATTTACATTTTACCCTCCTAGGCTTCTCTCCGTTCATTTGGAAGAAGCAGAATAACATAATTTTTAAGGTCTTGTTTACGTTTATTCTTTTGAATGATAGGAAACTTAACGATTTTTTGATAAATCTTAATATGGATTCCTAGGAAATTTTTTTAATTAACGGCCATAAAATGCCCCCTTGATTCGAATTTTATAAAGTTATTCTAATCTAAAATATTCTATATAGAGAATTATGGGGGAATATGAACATTGAATACTGTTACACAAAAGAGAAAACAAAGAATTGCTGAAGCTCGCAAAAAAAGAATGAGAGCACGTAATAAAAAAATAGCTGTTTCAACAATTGCTGGAGCGATTACAGCACTGGTCCTAATGAATGGTAAAGCAGGAGCATGCAGCACGGACTACACTGTGAAAACAAAGGATACTCTATACAGTCTTTCTAAAAAGTATCAAGTCAGTGTAGAGCAGCTAATGGAAGCAAACTCCTTAATATCAGAGACAATTGTTGTCGGTCAGAGGCTTGTGGTCCCTGGTGAACAATTAGTAGAAAATTCTACCCTGCATACTGTGCAAAAAGGAGATACGCTTTTCTCTCTCGCCAAAAAGTACCGAACCACTGTAGATGAATTGAAAAAGAAAAATAATATTCATTCCGATAAAATTAATATTGGTCAAAAAATCTTAGTATCTATTGAAACTCCCACAAACGGTGAGCAAGAAATGTACACCGTTTTTCAAGGAGATACCTTATGGGGAATTGCTAAACAATTTGGTGTAACAGCTGAAGATCTTGCTAAAGAAAATGGGCTTAGTAAGAAAATGGTACTTATTGGACAAAAGCTGTTTATACCAGGGGCTGTGGATTTTTCCGAAGCTGAAGTGGTTGGTGCAGCTGACAACTTTACTGTAGAATTTGAGCAACAAGATAAACAACAACTCATTTTAAAAGTACCATACGGTGCTGCTTCCGACTACGAGAAAAAATCGGGACAAAAAGTAACTGTTATCCATAAAAACGGAGCGGTTATCTCGGCATTCTAATAAAATAACTTTATTCATCTTAATCTTCAACAATCAGGCGCTATCCTCTAATAAGGGAATAGCGCCTGTTTTCATTGAAAATATTTGTTGTTTAATAGACTGGGTAGGAAAGTGGCATATGTAAATAAAGCTTCACATTAGACACATAATGCGCAATAAATTAGAAAGAACTGATGTTTATCATTTCAAGAGATCAAAAACGATAATTTTTTTAATCGTTGTATCCTCTGAAAAATCTAAGGTGTAATAGATGAAGCAAAAATAAATATGGATAAGTTAATGCTGAATGCCAATATTTCCAACAGTTGTGATAAAAATATCCTGACTTTATAGAGAGAAACTCGAAAATAAGGCAAAAAATAGTCCAACAAAAAATATAGAATAATTGATATAGTAATGATTTTTTAAATGGATAGAAGTTCATGAATAGAACGCCTGATGAAGGGAAAAGCACCAAAATCGGTAAAAAACCAGCAAACTGGACACCAGGAGAAAAATAACCATAAAGATTATATCTAAGATCAAAAGTTATATCAGTAATAAATCCTAACACGATCGAAAATAAGGCAATAACATATAATTCGGATTTTTTTAATCTTTTTGGGACGAATATAGCCACGGTCATGAAAATTATTACAGAGATAATTAAGAAAACCATAAACAATTACCTCTCTTGTCAAAATATGTCGAAATTATTTCTTTTTATTGTCGAAATTTGTCGAAATAATAGATATAGTGTTACCTAAAAAAAACTGGATAAACGACATTATGATAAAAGAGAAAAGTAATACTATTATGCTAAACCTGAATAGATAAAAATTGCTTAAGTGAAGTGCACTTGAGTTAATAAACGATTTTTAGTTGTTGCGCAGTACGCCAATTATATGCAATATAAAATAAATGCTTTCTCAATTATAGGGAGAAATGCCTCTCTTTATCTTGAATAAATAGAAATAGGAGATCATACCACGTAATTTATTCTTTAGATCAGCGCTATCTTGTTTTCTATCTAAAATTTTACTCTTATTAAGGGAGATTTAAAAAGAACCCGTAGAATCAATGATTCTACGGGTTTTATATGTGAACGTAACACTCACATTTATAGTACATTCGTGGCTGTATTTTTGTTGTAGTTAGGTAAATGAATATTTCTTTTCTAGTCTACATATCAATTTATAGTAATTTAATGCAATTATTAACAAGATCGGATTGAGGACAACTGAATACCACAATTTCCACCAGCCATAATGAAAGTATCCCCAGGGTTCAGGAAGTAATGCGATGACTTCGTAAAGTAAGATAGCTATTTCCCAAAAGATAAGATAGCGAATCTTTTGTAAAGTTGCCTTTTTAAAAGGATACCAATTTAGAAACATCATATTAACAGGTGGAAGTAATGCTATATAGGCAAGCAACCCCTTCCAGTCTATGTCTTTTGTAAAAAACCAGTAACCATGGTATTTAAAATTTATAAAAACATCGAAAACCTGGTGAAAAGCTATAGTAAATAGCCAAATATGAACAATTTGGTTAGCTGTTAGATTCTTATTTGTTTTAAAGGCGATGATATTAAATACGATGATTGCAATAATAAGTCCGATCATAACATGCTCCTTTTTTTAACCTTTAACTATTGTATAATTATGGTAACGGTTACGCCAAGAGAAAATTTGTAAATGTATATAATTACCAATATTTATTTTGGATATATCGGACTGTTGATGTACAATTTTCATAACTAAATCAATAAACGCTATTACTTAATAAACAAAACCATCCCCATCCCAATAGGGTAAACCCTATTGGGATATTTTATTTTGGCGAGGATACTATAATTATATTGTTCCATATGACTTATCCCAAAATAGGTATGCAAGAATCAAAAATGAAAAACGGTAACTTTAGTATTTCTTCACCAGATGGCAAAATTATAGTCGACTTTATGTTAAAGGGCGGCGTACCGTATTATTTTGTTAAATATTCCAATAAAGTAGTCTTGAATGCCTCGAAACTCGGCTTTACGTTTAAAATTGATAAACCACTTGATAATAACTTTTTCATTGCTGATTGCAAGTACGATAGTTTTGACCCAGCCCTGGGGGGAAGTAAAAGAAATTCGCAATCAATATAATGAGCTTGGAGTGAATCTTGAGGAAGCTGCTGAAACTCTCCGTAAAATGAACGTAGTTTTCCGTGTATACAATTGCGGACTCGGCTTTCGTTATGAGCTGCAAAACAAGAACATCTAGTTGATTTTGAAATCATGGATGAGGAAACCGAATTTGTACTAACAGGTGACCATGAGGCTTGGTGGATTCCCGCATTTCAAAAAGAACGCTATGAATACCTCTATAATAAAACGCCTATCAATTCTATCTCCAAATCTTTTCGAGCTGTCCACACACCACTTACAATGAAAACGGCTGACGGACTAATCCATGGAGCAACCACCGAAAATGCCAAGCGATATATTGATTTTGCTGCTAAATATGGCATTCCAATGGTATTAATTGAGGGATGGAATGTAGGTTGGGATAGTGATTGGTTAGAACATGGGGAGCAATTTAAATTTACAGTTCCATTTGAAGACTTTGACATACAAGAAGTAGCTTCCACGCAGTAAAAAAAGGTGTTAAAATTATTGGTCATCACGAGACTGCTTCTGCGATTAGGAACTATGAAAAGCAAATGGAAGCGGCTTTTGAGTTTTATAGAAAATTAGGGATTAATACAGTGAAAACAGGCTATGTAGGTCAAGATCCAACAATTAAACGTTTTGATGAAAAAGGCAATGTTATAGGTTTAGAATGGCAGCATGGACAGTATATGGTGAATCATTACAGGAAAGTGGTAGAGACAGCAGCTCGATATCAGATTATGTTGGATATACATGAACCTATTAAAGATACAGGAGAAAGACGCACTTATCCGAACATGATGACTCGTGAAGGGGCGAGGGGACAGGAGTATTATGCAGGGGGTGAGGAGGGAGGGGACCCGCCAGATCATACAACCATCCTCCCCTATACTAGAATGCTTGCATGTCCCTTTAACTACACACCAGGAATTGTCGATTTATTTTTCGAGAAATATAAGCCCCATAACAGAGTTAAGAGTACTTTAGCCAAAGAACTTGCCCTTTATGTCGTTTTGTATAGCCCATTGCAAATGCTAGCAGATTTACCTGAAAACTATGAGAAAAACCTCCCCGCCTTCCACTTCCTTTTAGATGTACCAGTTGATTGGCAAGATACAAAGGTATTAAACGGTGAAATTGGTGAGTATATTACGATTGTTCGAAAGGATCGTAATAGTGATGATTGGTACCAAGGCAGCATCACGGATGAAAATGGCCGGATACTTAATATCCCTCTCACTTTCCTTGATCCAAGCAAGAAATACGTAGCTGAAATATACACAGATGGTGTTGATGCACATTGGATTCATAATCCATTATCACTTGACATCGATATAAAACGTGTTGATCGCAACACTGTACTAAAATTAAGGCTGGCTGATGGAGGCGGGCAGGCGATACGTATTCGACCAGTTCGTTCGAGGTGACTATGACTTTCTCGAATTTGCAGAACGAATATTCTTGACAAAATAAAATTTTGAATTTAGTTGGAGAAATACCATAATATCCAAATATATTAAAAAGAGGAATGGAATGATCAACTTAAGGTTAAGTTTGTGATTATTGAAGATACATGAATCATATAATTCTGCTGAAGTATAAAATTTCCCGCCAGGTTATCTCTGAACTAACACAACATGTATTTGATTTTTCTATGGATCGTTCTATGTATAATCCGATTCTCTATACACATAACCGATTTCATTACCATTTAATCAGCTAATTCTTGATCTAGGGTTAAAAAATCCTGCGAATAAGTGAGCATTCAAGAGATATACCTATTATACTGAGGAGTTGAAGAAAGAACTATAAGGTGATTTAAGAACTACTTTGTCCGTGGGTTATAAATAATGATAACTACCCAAGCCCTGTTTGAATATCTTAAGAAAAATACAAAAAGGAATGGGATATTGTGAATTCTAATTTTGGTAACGGAAAAAATGACCATAACTTTGCTGGTATCCTACAATTCGTTGGACAATGGTTAGTTACGACAGGAGATATTATTACCGTTGTAGGGCAAGCTATTGCACTAGAACAAGATAAGAAAGAGCAAATTCAAGAAGAAAAAGAGAAAAAAGAACAAGAACAACAACAGCTACAAGTGCAAGAACAAATTGAACAAATGCAACAACAAATTAAATTATTACAAAAACAATTAGAAAATAGAACTTAAGTTCCGTACTGGCACTACTCGAATAATCTTGTTTCACAACTTTTTTCCATAAGATTGATTTATCTTTATGCGACAATTTATTCGTCGAAATTGTGGTAGCAGACGTATTATTAAGTTAATAATTAGATTGAACAATTAACAACGATTAAAAGTAGCTGATAAACTCGGCTGCTTTTTTTATTCGGAAAAATAGGAATTTTCATGAATTTAGGAAATTCTAATGGTCAAAACTTTGAAAAGCTTTAACTCCAAAACGTTATGAAACTTCATCCAACCACCTCGCTTATTGATTTTCTTCATAAGCATCGTAAACCGCAATAGAACCTTCACAAATGTTGTTTATTTAGATTATCCATCTTTAGAAGAAGCATAAAAAGTAACGAAAGATGAGATGACTGTAGTCTACCGTGACCTGTTTAGAACTTCTGGAATCTGGCAATACCCAGGACTCCAAAGATAAGTATTACGATTAAGTTTATCTCTATGATTTAGATGATGTATCCCTTTTGTGAGTTGGATAAAATACACAAGAGGGATATTTTATGTGCAAAAAAAGACTAGCTAAAAGAAATAGATATTTGGTGGATTCTTATTCTTTGGGATCGCATCCTTATTGGCCGGGTTCTTTTTCGAAGAGAAGGAAGGAACTTAGTGATCCTTATATTCATTTCAGACAGGGCAAGCCTTTGCCGATTTGGGGAACGTTCGAAAAGCAGAACCAGTTGTGGGCTGGTGTCAAGATGATGGCACGATACGACCCAGATCATATGACTTTATTATGATTGGTGATAGGAAGTACGATAGTATTGGTACAAATAATACTGGTATTGACTCTATCTTATCTATTAGAATTAACAATAACGAATGGAGGAAATAAATTATGTTAGATTTGCCAAATTGTCCAAAATGCAATTCAGAATACACTTACGAAGATGGAAGTCTTTTTGTTTGCCCAGAATGTGGTCATGAGTGGACTTTAGAATTAGAAACTGAAAATAGTGAAGATAAAAAGATTATCAAAGATGCAAATGGAAATGTCTTAAACGATGGTGATTCTGTAACAGTAATCAAAGACCTTAAAGTAAAAGGAACTTCATTAGTCGTAAAAATAGGTACAAAAGTAAAAGAAATACGTTTGGTTGATGGAGATCATGATATTGATTGCAAAATTGATGGTTTTGGAGCTATGAAATTAAAATCTGAATTTGTTAAAAAGGTATAAATGCGGTTTTAATGCAACAGAACCGAAATAGTTTCTATTTATCAACAAAAAAATAAAACAATTGTAGTAGTGAGATAGGTGTGTCATAGGTCACTTCCACTATGAAATCCTCGGCTGTAAAGTTAAACATTTATAGACAATCGCATGAAAAGAATGATTGAAAAGAATAGACGTTCATTAAGGTGGTTTTGTTACTTAATGAACGTCTATCTTTGTAAATGACTTTATTAATTTTATTATATTTTCTGTGGTGGAGCAGGGATTCATGGATGGCTAACGGGTGCTTTTGTTCAAGAAGAATTGCATAAAACTCTACTTTTTTATGTAGCTACCAGGCTTCTTCAGAAGACGAAAACAACGATGTATAAAATCCTGCATAAACGATAAAAAAACACAAAAGGCGAATCCTTTGATACAAAAGGGATTCGCCTTTTGATGTACTTCCTAAAATTGTGATTC
>JBNJJO010000036.1:0-48597 GCA_051750265.1 Bacillota bacterium
AACAAAGGTAATCGCCTTTTCTTATTGGAGTAAAGGGGTAGTTTAGCAATAAGATTAGCCTTTTTAGTTCATTGATAAATTGATTATGTTGTTCGCTACTCCTTCCCCTATTGCCTGAATGTGTAAATAGTCATGTAGGTTTGGTTTATCAATTTTCCAAGTTAAAGTAAAGTTATTGTCAGTTGGACTTTCTTTGATGTCATATCCAATAAGTTCTCTTTCAGTCCATGTTTGAGTTCCTGTTGGAATTAACCAAAATAAGACGGTTTCAGTATTTTTTGCTTCAACATTGAATGTTATTTCTTCTGTTCCTTTTGGTATCAGTACCCAAATTCCGTCTTTAGGAAAGTCGGTGTGTATACTTATAATCTCAGGTATAGGTGGTTGAGAAGGATTTTCTTGACCAATTAATGGCTGAAAGGCTGTTAAGATATTTAAAGCAAGAAACAATTTAATAAACATTTTTTCACCTCAATAGGTAGTATTCACCTTATTAGAGCTGATATGTGTTATTAAAGTAACGTGTTCGTTAGTTGAAGAAGAATTAAGTGATTTTAGGATTGAGACCATATCATTGTTCCTTATTCAACTTTACTGCCATTTAGCTTGATACCAATTATTTCAAATTAATAACATTTGTGCAATCGCTTATTAAACAATCTGACCTATACAAGAAGACGACGCGTTACTCAATAAACGCGCCCTTCAATGGAATAACTAGTAGATATAATAATGGAATTTATAACTAATTAAGCTTTGCTCCAATTAGGGAGTAGAGCTTTTTTAGTTTCAAGATGGAAGCTAAAAATAAATAATTTTAATTTTTTTGTATACAAAATCATCTTTACTTCGTTTTAAATGGTGAAAGGAGATGAAGAAATGGGCAAGCCCTCAAATGTGGAAATAACTAGATTATCTAACGAAATATATAAAAAACTTTGCTCAATGGGGGCTAATCCAGAAGATGCAAAAGAAATTGTCCAAGAATCCCTGTATCGTGGATTTCTAAATATCGAGGGTATTAATTCTAAGGCATTTAAGTCTTGGCTTTACAAAGTTTCCATCAATCAATATTACGATTTGTGTAGAAAAAATAACCGTCGTTCAATAATCGAGTTTGAGGATAATCATCTAATGGAAGAAAATCACGTGGAGAATACCGTAATTAATCAAGAAACAAAAGAAGAGTATGAACAGGTTTTACACAAATTAAAACCTATTGAACGGAAATTAATAAAAATGAAATATGAAGATGAATTTTCGTATAAAGAAATTTCAGAACATCTTAATTTGAAAGAAAGTAATGTTAAGACTTATTTGTATCGTGCTAGAAAGAAGCTTTCTATACTTTTTAGGAGGGATAATGATGACAAATGAACCATTCCAATCTAGAGATATTGAAGGAATAGTTAAAAAAGCAAAAAGAAAAAGTGTTATACGAAATATAGTCATCTCAACAATTTCACTGATCTTTGTAGGGTCACTATTAATATTTATAAATGGTCAAATTGTAAATCAGGCTCATTTTAAAGCAGATGAAGGAAATAGATTATTGTATAAAATTTCGCAACCCAATATAAGAATTGGAGGAGGAAAATTTGATTATGGGATTCTATCAGGCAGTTATACCTACCAAAAATATAAATTAATAGAAGATAGAATAATCCCTTGGGGTCAAGAAACACAAAGGTTTAATGCATTAGGGCATAACACATCTTCAGCAATATCAATATACGATGAGGTTAGAGTAGGAGAAACAGAAGAAGAGTATCGACATTATAACACTACAAACGGGCAAAGAACGATGTTGTTTTATCATCCGTGGTTTGAATATACAACTATTCAAAATGATTTAGCCTTGATTAAAAATGCTCCTAGTGATGCGGTAATAGAAGTAGCCATCTCTTTTGACCAACCTTATTCAGTTAATGAAATACAAGAATTTTTTAATCTGAAAAATAAAATAACTTGGTATTGGGTCAATGAATATAATCAAAATGATAAAAAGCAAATACAAGGTCTTCATGATACGGGTACCACTGCATCACAGGTGTATGGTTTTAATGTTACTACATTAAAAGGAGAAGGAGACATTGTAGCTCAGAATGAAGAGGATTTTCTCTCTACATTAGAAGAACTAAAAAGCACAGGAAACTATGATTATATAATAGATCGTCTCGTGGAAAATGGGAAACAAAACAAAAAAGAAGGACTAATCCTTGGGGTGGTTGTAACAGGGACAAAAGAAGAGTTATTAAAAATAAAAGAGGAAAATCATATTAGAGCAATATCATTAGGTGCTGTTGCAAGGGAATATTAGTTTCTTAAGAACCTTTTAGTTGAGCTAATAGAAGCTTATTGATCTTCAACAATCGGGCGCTTTTCTTTAGGAACTCTTCTTTTATATGTTTTAGTATCTAAGTATTTAAAGAGATATAATATCCAAGGGTAAGGAGGGGAATTATGGATAAACCAGTAATAATTGAGGATTATAATCCCGATTGGTCCAGTGAGTTTGAGCGAGAAAAAGAGAAATTTTTAAAAATCTTAGGTAGTAAGGTTATTTCTATTGAACATATTGGAAGTACATCTGTTAATGGATTAGGGGCAAAACCAATTATAGATATTATGGTTGGAGTGAATAATTTAGAAGAAGTTGATGAGTTCATTGAACCTTTAAAAAGAGTCGGATATGAGTATGTAAGTCATAAGGATTTTCCTGAAAGGCGTTTCTTTAGAAGGGGGCAATGGAGAGCAGGTACGCACCATTTACATATTTACCAGTTTGAAAGCGAACATTGGAACAATAATATTTTGTTTAGAGAATTTTTAAAAACTTATCCTGAAGTACTAAAACAGTATCATCAATTAAAAAAAGAGTTAGCTGAAAAATATCGCTATGACAGAGTAGCGTACACCCAAGCTAAGGAGCCATTTATACAAAATGTATTAAAAAGCGCAAAAAAACAGGTGTTATTCCATTAAAGGGCGCTTTTCTGAAATAGAGGGCACTGCAAAAGTGGTAGTTTTCGAAAAATGAATGATTTTAGGGGGTACAAAAATGTCTCCCTTTATGCCAAACGAGCCTTAGAAACGATTCTGGAGGCTCGTTTTCCTTTTGCCATTTTTCATTTTAAAAAAATTGTAATTTTGCAGTACCCTCGAAATAAGGAAAGCGTCTTTCTTCATGAAAAGGGCCATATAGTTGAAGAAGGAGTTATATTCCTTTTTGCAGAACTATTAGTAAATTAATAGAATTTAGGTGGTTTTGTGAGTAACATCATTAATTACTACGATAAGTTTGATGAATGGGGACGACTTGATAGAGAGCCTATTGAATTCTAAGTAAATTGACACTGTATAAAGAGATATTTACCGAAAACAGGATATGTATTGGATAATGGTGCAGGACCAGGAAAATATTCATTGGAACTAGTTTTAACCACGCAGACGAAGGGCGTTTTACAGGTGCATATTACTTTAATATTGAAGAAATCAAACCGTTTATGGAATCACAAGGATTTGAAAGTTTGGAACTTATAGGTTCAAATGTAGGTGCTATTCTAACAAATGAAAACTGGAATTACTGGAGAAACAAAGGAGAGCAAGAAGTTGACAAAATATTAAAGTTACTTATAGAAAAAGCAGCAGACCCTTATATTCTTGGAATATCTTCACACTTACTGTATATTGGTAAAAAAAGGGACTTATAAATTGTTTTTTCTTCAGCTAACGGGCGCCTTTCTACAGGAATTAGGTGATGTAGTGACTGTTAAAGGTCTGAATCATTTTTTATTTTCAGTTTCTAATTTAGAAAATTCAATTGAGTTTTATCAAAATGTTTTTGATGCAAAGCTATTAGTTAAAGGGAAAAGCACTGCCTATTTTGACCTAAATGGTATGTGGCTTGCTCTTAATGAAGAAAAAGACATTCCTCGTAATGAGATAAGCCATTCATACACACATCTAGCCTTTTCAATAGAAGAAGCAGACTTTATAAAAATGTACGAAAAACTGAAGGAGTTAAATGTGAACATTCTTTCAGGTCGCCCAAGAGATAAAAAAGATAAAAAATCTATTTACTTCACTGATCCTGATGGTCATAAGTTCGAATTTCATACAGGTACATTACAAGATAGATTAGATTATTATAGACAGGATAAAAACCATATGAAATTTTACAAATGATGTGGTGGTGTACCTTATGGATGTTATTTTAGAGAAAGCTACAAATGATGATGCACAATCTATTTTTGATATGCAAGTTAAGGCTTTTATGCCACTGTTAGAAAAATATAAGGATTATGATACAAATCCAGCAAATGAAACCATTGATAGAGTTTTTACAAGAATAAATAACCCTAATGGTGGGTTTTACAAAATATTAGTTGATAATATCCTTGTAGGTTCTATTTGTGTATTCTGGAAAGAGAGCGTACATTGGATAAGCCCAATGTTTATTCTTCCTGAATACCAAGGTTAAGGTATAGCGCAGAAAGCTATCATTTCAGTTGAGAAAATGTTTATCAAAGCTACTAGTTGGGAATTAGCTACAATTTTAGAAGAAGAACCGTAATTGTTATCTGTATGAAAAAATGGGATACATCAAAACAGGTGTTAATAAGAAATTGGACGAAAATACAACCCTTATATTTTATAAAAAAGATTGTTAAACAGTTTTAGATTATTCAAGAAACGGGCGCTTTACTTTAATAAGTAAAGCCTTCTTTATATTCAACAGCAAGAGGAACGTAATGCAAGATCAGCCTTCATGTCTCAAGTAAAGGTCAATATTAAGGTAAACCTTAACCTTAATCTAATATTAATGTTAAGGTTAATAATACTGAAAATGTTTAAGGATGAAAAACCCTGAATAGCCTTTTGAATAATAAAAATGACGTATTTTTATATTGAAGTAACCTAGCAGGTTAATTAAATGGTTACTCATTTCTTTATATCGATTTCAAAACCTTGACTAATATTTGTTAGAAATGGAAAACTAAACAAAATAATTAAAGAGGTGTGAACTAATATGAGGAATTACGGGAAATGCGTTATCTTGTTAATAGTGGCTTTTTTATCTTTTAACATTATTACAATAGCTAATGCAGAGGTTTCGAAAGAAGGGAAAATTAAGAAAGATACGTATGCTACAACTGAGGATGTTTTATTGAATCTGATGGAACCAAAGCTAAATAAAATTATTACAGAGAAGTATGGGAAAGAAATGTCTTGGTATGTTGATAATGTTACAAAGGTAGGATTGGTAGTAGACCATACAAAGAATCCTACTGACGTATGGTATGATATGAAATTTGCTGTTAGAGTTCATGACCCAGATAAAGAAGGACATGAACCGTTACTTGATATTATTGAAGTCAGAGTTGATATACCAAATTTATTAACCGAAGACAGATATAAAGAGACAGAATCAATGATGACATTAAAGTTGATAGATTATAATCAAATTCGATAATAAGGGGTATCAGTATATTCCCTTATTCTTTAATTAGTAAGAAATTTTTATTCTGACTAACAGAATCTTATTCAGCTAAAGGGTAGCGTTTCTACAAAAGTGGAGACGCTTTTTCTTATTCCAGTAACGGGGCAGGTTGAATAAGGGGTGCCATATAAAACCATTGATATTCATATGATTTTATCTATACAATGAAACAAAACTATACTTTGAAAGAGTGACAACCTTGAAAGATAATCGACTTTTATTCTTATCTTTAGCAAGTAGCATATTAGTTATTTTAATTGCGTTTTTTTAATGGAATTTGATTGATATAATAACCGAATTTTTAATGTTACCTATTTGGTTAGTGGTATTTGGATTTTTTATTTTCATTACAGTAAAGACAATTATCAATTTATTTAAAAAGAAGGATTGGAAACCCTTTGTTATCCAATTATTGACTATCTTACTATGGCTGTTCTTTCCTTTCACTGAAGTTATGTTAGATGTGGATTTCAAAATGAATAAATCCGAAAGAGAAGAAGTTGTTAATATGGTGGAAAATGGGACGTTAAAACCAAATGTTCCCAATAGTCCTGATGCTATCCGTTTACCTGAAAAATATGAACAATTATCTAAGGGCGGTGGGGAAATATTCATCGAAAAAAAGGATAATCAATATTCCATTTTATTTTTAACTCACCGTGGTGTATTAGATGGATTTTCTGGTTTTGTTTATTCCCCTAAAGATAAAAAACCAAATCAGAATGACTTTGATGGAGATATTAAAGAGATAGATAAGTTAGATAAAAATTGGTATTTTGTAGTTTCTTATTAAGCTAAACCAGCTAATAGAAGCTCCTCAGTTATTCAATTAAAGGGCGCTATTATGGAATAAAACTTAGACTTTTAAACGACTTTATTGTTATTCGGTAAGTATTTTTTATCAAAAATTAAACAACTATATTTTAACCCCGTCCTAAAATTAGAACGGGGTTATGCTTGTTTGGGGTTTTAAAATTAAATAACTTTATTGTCACTTCACACTAATGTAACATAATATCATTGTGTTACATTATCTTCCTCCGTAATAGGGCCATTTAATTGAATAAGACTTAGGAGAAAATTTGGATATTTATGTAAAAAGATTGTGAAGTAATGTACTTAAAGTAACTGCTGCAGGTTAGAAAAAGAAAATTATTAAGCTCTTCTTGGGAAACTGGTATAATTTAGGTGGTAGTTAAGGAATGAGTTCAATTCAGTTTTGGGTTATTCAGATTATAAGAGATTACCTTTAATATAAAATTAATCTAGATGCAACTATGATAAATCTGTTATCCCCCTAAGACTTTATCTCATTGCATTTTTACAAAGGAGTTAAGAAATATGATTAATAATCCAATTTAAGATCTCCCTCATTACTAATGATAATTTATGAAAATGGGGGATAATCATGAAATCAAACCGTAATTTTCTTTTTCTAATGCTAGGTCAGTCACTAACCAATGTAGTGATGTGTTATATAAGCCTGTTCAACCTCTAAACGAACGTCAAGTTCCAACGAATTAACACTAGGATTACTTAATGATGTTAGAAGAAGGCAACTAACCCAATAATAGGGAGTTGCCTTTTAAAAATGCTTTTGATATTTAATGAAATCTTAATATACATTATGGCTCCCTTTTTTACAGCCAAAGTGATATTACTATCTTTTAAAATTAGAGCTTTTTCTTTCAATTAATGTGGGGGCTAATTGTATATTAATCTTTTCTGATGAGACTTCGTTTTCAATTCGATTGAGAAGAATCTCAATGGTGGTTTTGACCATTTCTTCGATGGGTTGATGGATACTGGAAATCCCCATGATTTTAGCAAGATACGTATCATCGAAGCCAATCAAACTGATATCTTCAGGGATACGGATTCCCCTTTTTTGAGCAGCTTTCAAGAATTCAAGCGCCATGATATCGTTTGCAGCGAAGACACATGTGAAATCGAGGTGGTCAGCCTGATTAAAATATGCTTCTATGTCTTGTTGTATCAAAAAATTATTTGTCGAGGTCTGTTTAACATTGATTAAACTGTTTAACTCAAAACCGTTTTCATACAAGACACTTTTATAGCCCAAATACTTCTCATCAGGAACCGTCCCGATAAACCCAAATTTTTTATGACCTGCATAGATAAAATTCTCGCCAGCAATCTTTCCAGCTTGCATGTGATCAAGACCGATACTATCTAGAGATTCTCGATTTTTCGTTATGATTACAGTTGGGATAGCAAGTTTGTTCAATCGTTGGATATTGTACTCACCATTTGGGACAAGGATAATTCCGTCTACTTGTCGGGCGATGAAATTTTGGATGCTTTCCCATTCGGTAATCGGATTGTGTTTTGAGTTGTGCAATAGAATATTGTATCCACGTTTACGCGCTTCAAGTTCTAGTGTATCAATCAATTCAACAAAATATGGGTTAAAGGTCTCGGTCACACAGACACCGATAATGTTTGAGTGGCTTCTTTTTAATGTTTGGGCAGCATTATTTGGGATAAACCCTACTTCTTCAATGACTTTGAGCACCCGTTTTGCAGCCTCTTCATTGACGCTTTTATTACCATTTATCACTCGTGATACAGTGGCTTGTGAAACATTTGCAAGTTTCGCAATTTCTTTCATCGTAAGTTTACTCATACATGGCTCCTTTCAAGCGCTGAGAAAACGTATTCTTTATATATGAATATTTCTAATTAAAGGAATTACTTTTTTTAGTATAATATATATTTCGGATTAATGAAAGCGTTTGTAAAAATTGTTGACACACATTTTTTGATGTTGTAACATGAAATCAGAAAGCGTGAATACGTTTTCACGTAATATTCTAATCTAGGGGGTTAAAAGGCAGTATGAAAAAGTTAATTTTGTTAGTTTCAGCATTAGTCTTAGCCATCTCATTAGTAGGATGTAATTCAAAACAGGCTAGCGACAAAGAAAAAATCACTGTTTGGACACAAGCCGCAGCAGATCATCCAGAAGGAAAGATGTTTGCTGACCGAGTAAAGAGCTACAATGAGGCTCATCCAGACGGACCAAAAGTCGAAATACAAAACATCACACGTGCAGGAGCTGGTTCAGGCTACATAGATAAGCTGAATGCAGCAATTACAGCAAATGAAATGCCTGATATTTTTACATTAGACGGACCTGATATTGGGGCTTACGTTGATTCAGGATTACTTGGTGAACTAGATGAATACATGAGCGAAGGATTCAAAGATGGATTCACGCAAGCGATCATCGACCAAGGAACAGTGGACGGGAAATTCTACGGAATGGGTTATTCAGACTCAGGCGTAGCCATCATGTATAACGAAGACATGATCAATGCATTACCTGAAGATGTAAAAGCATTAGTTCCTTCACTTGATCAAGACTGGACATGGGATCAATTTATTGAGTTATCAAGAAAAGTGGACGAGTTTGCAAAAACGTCGGATGATCCAGCGTTTGCAAATTATGAAGTGTCTGTAAGTTTATTACTAACAGACATTACTGCAGGTGCCTATGAATTAGGAACATACTACTTCACACCACTTCTTTGGGGAAATGATGCAAACATCGTCGCTGAAGATGGTGTAACAGTTGATGGCGTATTAAACAGTGACAAAAGTGTAGAAGCATTAACAAAGTATGCGCAATTATTTGCTGAACCAGCACTTGCTAGTGCGACAGAATCCGAAAAAACATTCCATACAGGAAAATCAGCACTATCTGTTAGCGGATTCTGGTATGTAAATGAACTTATCAATAATTATCCTGATTTAAAATTCAAAACCGTTCGTTATCCAAAAATGAGTGAAGACTTCGACGGGTTATACACACCATCAGGTTCTTGGGCATTTGTTCGTAACGGACAAGAAGAAGACGAAGAACGCATCAAGCAAATCGTTGAAGTCATGGAATGGTTAAATAACGACGAAGCAACAAAAGAATATTTCGCTAAAAACGGTTCCATTCCAACAAGAATCAATTCCGTTGACGCGATTGATACAAATACAGACAACCCATATCACAACGATGCATGGACAGTATTAAAGTATCAAGTGGAAAACACAAACAAATCTCGTCCTGTATCACCTGGATATCCTTATCTTTCTGAAACCTTTGCAAAAGACGTCATTCTAAAAATCGCTCAAAACAAAGCGACAGATGAAGCAACGATCAAGCAATATTTAGACGATGCAACGAAGAAAATTGAATTAGAATTTGCAAAGTACAAAAAATAATCGTTTGTAAAAGTAAGAGGTGAGGCGATGACCTCACCTCTTACTCTTTTTTTAAAAGGGGTGTGAACCATGAAGAAATTTATCAAACGTTTTGTAAAAGTGAGAAATACAACCGAACACTTCAGACAAAGCGAACATTATAAAAAAAGAGATATCGTGTCCGCTTACGGATTTTTAACACCTGCTTTAATTCTTGCGATTCTCTTCATTGTCTTACCAATTATTCTAGCGTTTACGTACGGGTTTACGGATTACTATTTATTAAAACCAAACGACAAAGAATTTATTGGGCTTGAAAACTTTAAGCGAATGATGACAGATGAAGTGTTGATCCAAAGTTTCATGAACACGATTAAGTTTGTGGTGTTTGTTGTTCCTCTGCAACTATCGATGGCACTTGGACTTGCGCTCATTGTCAACAAAAAAATCAGAGGCGTAGGGTTCTTCCGTACCGCCTATTTTTCACCAGCTGTTTTATCTCTTGTTGTCATCTCAATCCTATGGACGGTCATGTTAAACCCAACATCTGGATTAATTAATGAACTCCTTGCAAATGTTGGGATTTCAAAGCAGCCTTTCCTCTCAAGTGCGTCTCAAGCGATGTATACGATCATTGCGATCTCTGCATGGTCAGGGTGTGGGTATCAAATGATGATCTGTTTAGCAGGACTTAAAAATATTGATGGAAGCCTTTATGAAGCAGCGGACATTGACGGAGCCAATGCGTTCCAAAAGTTTTTATTTATTACCATTCCGTCATTAAAACCCATTCTGATGTTTTTAGTGATCACCACCACGATTCAGGCGTTTAAACTCATTGTTCAACCGATGGTTATGACAGGTGGAGGTCCGGATTACTCAACGATTACCATTTTGCAATACATTTATGAGTATGGATTCCGTCACCGAAACATTGGATATGCAAGTGCCATTACATTAGTATTCACGATTTTCTTAGTCGTTATCTCAATCATTATTAAAAAGCTATTTAGAGAGGAGAAAGCAGCATGAAAATTGTAAAGAAAACCTTGTTTTATATCTTGGCGTCTCTTGTGGCATTACAATTTTTACTTCCTCTTATTTGGATGATTCTTTCTTCATTTAAAATCGATGAAGTGATTTACAAAGATATTGATACAATCTTTGCCTTTGTTCCAAGATTTTCTGATCTTTCGTTTGATTCCTATGTGGAGTTATTAGGTTTTTATAACATCTTTAAAAACGTTGGAAATAGTTTGATTTATGCATCCGTTACAGTGGTTGTAGGATTAACCATCAATTCATTGGCAGGATATGCTCTAGCAAGATTTAAATTTCCATTTAAAGATTGGATTTTAATTTTTATTATCGCTCTTATGATTGTGCCAATTGAAGCGACCATTCTTCCATTGTTTTTAGTGGTAAATGAAATGGGATTAATCAACACGATTCCAGGTTATTTGCTGCCATTTATCATCAATGTGATGAACATTTTCTTATTCAGACAACATTTCTTATCCTTCCCTGGTGAATTGATTGAATCAGGAAAAATCGATGGACTAAGTGAAGTCGGATGTTTCTTCCGAATCGTCATGCCGTCAAGCTTAAATATGTATATTACAGTTGGAATTTTAACGTTCTTAGCATCATGGAACGATTTTCTATGGCCGGTTATGGCGTTATCAAACGCAGATTTGATGCCTATTCAAGTTGCCCTTAATGCGGTTTTTGCAGACAAGTATAACATTTTCACAAGTCACATGATGGCTGCACTAACAATCGTAATGATTCCAATCGTTATTCTTTATATCATTTTCCAAAAATACATTGTGGAAGGTTCCATGCAAAGTGGAATTAAATAAAAGAGGTGCCCTATGAATCGACTACAAAAAGCAAACGACTATATCAAAGAAAACAAACATAAAACAAATAACCGACCCCTTTTTCACTTTTCACCAGAAATCGGATGGATCAATGACCCAAATGGTTTTTCATTCTACAAAGGGAAATACCAGCTCTTTTATCAGTATTACCCGTATGACATTGTATGGAATGACATGCATTGGGGTCATGCAACAACAAATGATTTTGTCAATTGGGAGTACCTTCCCGTAGCGATGGCCAATGACAAAGCGTATGATGCAAACGGATGTTTTTCTGGAAGTGCGATTGAAAAGGATGGGAAGCTCTATCTCATTTATACAGGTCATATTGATCCTAACTTAGGGTTTGATAAAGATGAATCACAAATTGCTGAACGTCAGTGTGTTGCAGTGTCAGAGGATGGTATCCATTTCGAGAAATCCAAATTAAATCCCGTGATTGGCGAAAAAGAATTGCCAGAAGGGTATCTCATTTGTGATTTCAGAGACCCTAAAGTGTTAGAACGTGACGGGGTATACTACTGTGTATTAGCGGTAAGAAACGCGAAACGTCGTGGTGAAATCATCATGTTCCAATCAAAAGATTTACTTCAGTGGAGCTTTCATTCTTCTATTTTTCAAATGCCATTTGAAGAAAATACGTTACTAGAATGTCCAGATCTCTTCCACTTAGACGGAAAAGATATGCTGATTTTCTCAGAAATGCCATGCGACCCTGAATTTGACGGAGAAGTAGAGAAAAAGACGTCTTATTTGATTGGACACATGGATTTTGAAAACGGAGCATTCACTCCTGAGGCAAAGGGCTTGCTAGATTATGCAACGTTTTACGCACCACAAACAACGGACGGTCAAAACGGAGAGAGACTTTTAATTGGATGGATGCATCGTTGGACAAAAGCAACACCACCAAAAGAGTACGGCTATAACGGCATGATGAGTTTACCAAGAAAGTTACACATCAAAAACAACACATTGATTCAACAAGCTTATATTAGCCATGACGATTATTTCACACCTGTTGCTGTTCATGAACATGTTTCATTAAATGAGGACTTGCACATTGAAAGCGGAAGAACAGGATATTTATCCCTATCACTATTATCTAGGAGTGAATCGTTTGTTGTTGAATTAAACAAGGAAGAAACAACAGCAACACGCGTGAGTGTGGATCCATCATCCAATTCTGTTGTGATTACTTCTGATTATGGAGATAGTGAACCAATTACCGTACGTGACTGTTTTAACAATGAAGAAAACACACTAGAATTTTATGTGGATCTTCATTCAATTGAAATCTTTGTGAATAAGGGCGAAAAAGTAGCAACATTTACGGCATATGAAAAAGAAAAAGGAACAAGCATTGTCCTTTCAGGAAAAGGAGCCCAATTAAAAGAAGTTCGTTATGAGGCGTTTAGTTCTTAATAAACGAAATAAAACAGCTCTGTTTAACAACAGGGCTGTTTTATTTAAACATATAGGATGTAACTTTTATATTTATTTTGCACTTTTTTTAATACTTATATTGCGTGAATAACAAATAGGCCCAGTACCAGCGTTCGTGTAACCAGGGGCAAAGTAGACAATAATCATGCAGTATCTTTACTTTGCCCTGTTCATTATTTATTGTCCGCGTTACCTTCCTGTATCTTCCGGTACAAAGTCATACGAGAGATATCGGCCTTTTCAGCAGCATCTGTTCGACTCATTCCCTGTTCCATAAGATATAGGGCATACTGGATCTTTTCCTCATCAGCTTTTGGTCTTCCAGGAAGCTTTCCTCGTTTCCTTGCAGCTAAAATCCCCTCTTTTGTTCGTTCAGAGGTTAAATCCCTTTCAAATTGTGCAATCCCGGCAAAAATAGTAAACAGCATTTTCCCTTGGGCTGTTGTTGTATCGAGCCAGGATTCCTTTAAACTTTTAAATGTGCTCCCTTTTTAGAAATAAGTTCCGTGATTTCAATGAGGTCTTTTGTAGAACGGGACAAGCGAGTTAAATCGGTCACGACCACTGTATCCTCTGGTCGCAAAAATTCTAGCATATGATTTAGCTCGGGCCGATCACGCTTTGTTCCTGTCACTTTTTCAAAAAAAATTCGCTCACATCCAAAATCTTCTAGTTGTTTCTTTTGCCGATCTAAATTTTGATCTATAGTAAAACACGCATGTATCCGAATTTCATATGTATCCTCTCCCCTTAGTATATATTGTATCAAAAACACCTCTTTACAAGTATTGTTACATATTTTTGTTACGTCAGTTATGCGAGATTGCTAGCTAAAAAAAATGGCCAGGACTCACGTAACAGAAACGCGTTCGTTTTTGTTACAATCAGAACAAAAAGTTTATGACATTTAATTTTATCTACTATTTGGCCAAGAATGTATATTTATAATTATTATGTTTTTCTTTAAATTTTCTCCACAATAGGGTCAGATTGTGGAATAAAGGAAGAAATTTGTTATTTTAAAAAAGGAAACATCCATTTTTAATAGAATGTAAGTACATTAATTAAGAGGGAGATGATCTCGTTGAAGAGAAGAGCTTTGCTGGTATCTTCATTACCAGAATATGAAGAAGAAATTGGCCGATGGCTATGGTGTTTAGAAGATGTTCGCCGTACTCTTAAAATAGAATTAATTGGAATCAGCCAAAGTAAACTCGACACAAAAATTGATGAAAGACAAACGATTGGCTCACTGTTATTTCACATTGCATTGGTTGAGGCTGATTGGTTATATGTAGAAGTCCTTGGTGCTGAATGGGATCCTGAAATACGCTCGTTGTTTCCGTTAGAAAGCCATTCTGAAGACGGCTCTTTAACCCATATTGAGGGACAAAGTTTAGAAGAACATTTTTACCGCCTTAATAAGGTGCGTGAAGTATTACTTTCCCACTTTCGTTCAATGGACCTAACGGATTGGCGTAAACCGAGGGTACTTGAACATTATGACGTCACACCTGAGTGGGTTGTTTACCATTTGATTGAACATGAATCACATCATAGGGGCCAGATTTTCCAATTACTTAGGAAATTACGGAATGATTAAGATGGTAAAGAGAGTGGCTTTTTATCCCTCTTGAACTAACTGGCTTCAGTTTATTATCAAATCCAATAAACGAGGGCTTGTTTAAGAACATTAGCTAATTATTCCGTATTACCAGCTAATTCAAGTCGTGGAGTTATTCCATTAAACCAGCTAATAGTTTGTCAACATTTTTCAATAAAAACTTAAAATCATTCATGCTATACTAAAAATGTGCATGCCAAATAACCTTCCACTAATCTATGTTTGGAAGGTTTTGTCTTATTTAGTTAAATTTCTTAACTAGGCTAAATCTTGGAAAGTAGTTCTGTTCTTCGCTTGTTATACGAGATCATAGTCCCAACCAGCCTCAAACATGTTTCTACAAGTAGGGGGCGAACTGTTTAATTGTCGGGATCAAGTCCCACGGGCGCTTACGTTCTACCCCGGCTACGACTATCATATATCGATATAAAAAATGGTCAACCAGAAATATTTTCTGGCTGACCTTATAATACGAACGGGTGCTTATGTTCAAGAAGGTAAACACATCTGAGTTCTCGAATTATTAATATGAAAATTTCATAATGTAAGGAGACATTTTAAGATGACAACTCCCAACAAAAATTTAAAAACTTGTAACAAAGGGCATAAATATTATAAAAGTACCGATTGTCCAACCTGTCCGATTTGTGAGCAAGAACGCAAACCTGAAAATGGATTTCTTGCATTGCTATCAGCACCAGCAAGACGAGCCTTAGAAAACAATGGTATAGTTTCTTTACAGCAGTTATCAAAATATAGTGAAAAAGAGATTTTAAAATTTCACGGTATGGGTCCAGCTTCTTTACCGAAACTTAGGTCTGCTTTGAAGGAAGAAGGGTTATCTTTTAGAGCCTAATGAGAGTTTCAAATTCTGATAAATTCAAAATAATTGGTATTGAACATAACGGGTGCATCCTTGAACAAGGGAAGTTTTTTAATAACGGGAATTACTTTTTAAAAGGTACAAAACCATTATCTTTTAGTTTGTGAACAATTGTACTTAAACTAACGGGTGCTTTAGTTCAACAAGACATAGTAAATTAAGATCTTCAACAATCGGGCGCTTTTCTGTAAGAAGGATCCTGCACCCATTTTTACAGCCCTGGTTTATTTTCTATAAATTAAAGAGAAGTGATATCTGAACAAACTTTATAATTATAATGAGTATACAATATGGATTGAAACAAGAAAAAGAAGACTCCTGTTTCTTGGAGACTTCTGAGATTCTAAATATTATCAACTAGATTAGGAAGTTCTGTTACTGGTTTAGTATCGGAGCTCTCTTGAAAAGGACGAAAATCAATTTCTCCAATTTTAGTAACAACATCATATTCACCAATTACGGTATCGAGAAGTATAAAGGCAGCTCCTTCCCAATCTTGGTTATTAGGATCGTAGTCTTTTATATATAGGACTATATCAATATGGTCATCTTGGACTATATATGAAAAAGATACATTGGCAGGATCTAATTCAACTTCATTATACTGTATATTAAAATCTTTTCCCCTTTGACGAAAAGCAATGATCTTAAAATTATCAATTTTAGGAGCTGCTTCTACAAGTTCGATTACGTCAGGAAAAGCTGAATAAATTCCATCCGCGCTTATAATGAATTCACGATTTCCATCAATTAATTCAGCACTAAATTCATAAGTTAAATCTCGATTAACCTTTGATAGCTGTTTATTAAGCTTTGTAAAAAGATAATCATAATTTTCTTCGTTTAGCTGAAAAAAATCATCAGAGTGTTTTGTAAACCAAGTCCAAAATTCTTTATGTTTATTAACATTACGAAATAATCTATTAATCATGATACTCTCACCCTTTTATCCTAATTATACCTAAAAAGAGTGTGAGTAAAAGATTTTTTAAAAGAATTTGGAATAATCAGCTGTTAGTCTATAATTAAATTGGTTTTTGTTGAACTGATTAGGATCATTATTACAATAGTATTAATCTAAAACAAAGAAAAATTCAAAAAGTATTTAAGTCAACCGTAGAAAGTGTTATTATCGAAAATCCTTAATTAATATTAAATAGTAGAAAAATAATTATGTTTTTCTTGTTCCGCAATCGGGCGCTTTTCTGAAATAAGGAAAGCGTCTTTCTTCATGAAAAGGGCCAGATTGTGGAGCAACATTTTTATGACATTTGATACAAATGTTAAATTATAATAAAAAATTGTGAAATTATTCACTTAACTTTGATATTCTAGGGGTTGTGTATGAAACGAAGGTGAAGCATAGACAAGCTGCCTAGCAAAAAAATCGCGTTTTAATAAGTTTCTTTGGCATGCCTACTTTTCCAGCACTCGCTAGTTTTAAAACAAGGATCATTTCGTATCTAGTAATTAAGGTTGTTAGCTTGAGGGGCATGTGGCGGTACCCCTATTATTCCGAAAATTTAATTATGCTCATTTGTATATAAAAATGTTATGTAATCAGTAGACTTACTGAAAACAACTGTAAGTGCGTTTTTTTATGTGCAAATTGCACCAGTGCCCATATATCAACAAAAATAGACCATCAAATTTAATTACAATTTGATGGTCTATTTCATTTGCATTTTTATGTTTTGTGACAGGAATCAGAACCCGTTACGATTTTTGCCCGGTTTTTCTTAATTTCTAGCAAACTATGTTTGATGTAAATTTTCTGTAAAGCGGAATTTACAAATGATTTATGTTGGAACTCTATTTGCTTAATATTTGTTTCGTATATTCATAGTGTGAAACAAAACAAAAACAAACACATCTAGGAGGAAATAAACAATGTCTTGGAATCGTACTTGGAAAAAAGGATTAATCGGTGTAATGACTGTTTCTATGTTAGCCGCATGTTCATCAAATGATACATCTAAAGAATCAAGCGCAGGTGAAGGAACTGATTATAACAAGTTGACATTGGCTCAAATAGAAGAAAAAGCAAAAGAAGAAAGTGAAGTAAATTCAGTTGGGATGCCGGATACTTGGGCAAATTGGGTGGAAACTTGGGACGAGCTAGGTGAAAAATATCAATTGCAACACACTGATACAGATATGTCGAGTGCAGAAGAATTACAAAAATTTGCAGCAGAAAAAGAAGATGCAACAGCTGACATCGGTGATGTTGGGATTGCCTTTGGACCAATTGCAGAAGAACAAGACTTAACACTTGCTTATAAAACATCTTATTGGGATGAGATTCCAGATTGGGCAAAGGATGACAATGGGGACTGGATTGTTGGCTATACTGGTACCATGACGTTTATGACTGATAAGAATAATGTAGAAAAAGCTCCAACATCTTGGGAAGATTTAAAAAATGGTGATTACACAGTTAGTATTGGTGATGCTTTAACAGCAAACCAAGCACAATTTGCTATTTTAGCAGCTGCATATGCTTTCGGTGGAGATGAAAAGAATATTCAACCTGGTATCGATTTCTTTGCAGAATTAGCAAAACAAGGTCGTTTATCTTCAGGTGATCCAAGTGTTGCTAATTTGGAAAAAGGTGAAGTTGATGTTGCGTTTCTTTGGGACTTTAATGCACTAGGCTATCGTGAACAAATTGATGCAGAGCGTTTTGATGTAACGATTCCTGAAGAGGCATCTGTTACATCGGGTTATGCAACAATCATAAACAAATATACGAAAAATCCGCATGCTGCGATGTTGACTCGAGAATACATTCTATCAGATGAGGGTCAAGAAAACTTAGCAAAAGGTTATGCACGTCCAATTCGTGAAAATGTTGAATTACCAGCAGAGGTTGAAGCCCTTCTATTACCAGAAGAAATGTATAAAAATACAAAACCAGTTGGTGATCAAAAAGCTTGGGAAGAAACGACAAAAAACATACCTCAGTTATGGCAAGAACAGGTGTTAATCCATGTCAAATAATCGCTTAATCATGATTGTTGTGGATGCGTTACGCTTTGATACAGCGTGTTCACATATGGGGTTTATGCAACATCTTGTTGAACGAGGAAAGGTCGTACGCTATGAAGTGAAGTCTGAAGTCCCTTCATTATCAAGACCACTTTATGAAACGATTTTGACTGGAACGCCACCTTTCGTTCATGGAATAGTTGGCAATGGAGTCGTTCAATTATCAACACAGGAAAGTCTATTTCATTTAGCTAGGCGCAGCGGGAAGACAACCGCTGCAGCCGCTTATTATTGGGTAAGTGAGCTCTACAATCATGCACCATTTCGACATGGAGTCGATCGAATTCAATTGGACAAGGATGCACCGATTGAAAATGGATTGTTTTATTTTGAAGATCATTATCCAGATAATCATTTATTTGCAGAGGCTGAGTGGCTTGTTTCAGAAAAGAATCCAGATTTTCTCTATATTCACCCAATGAATGTAGATGATGATGGACACAAATTCACAGCGGATTCTGTTCAATATCGAAATCGTGTTTTGGCTACAGATGCCTTACTGGCTCTAACAATACCAAAATGGATGGAGCTTGGATACGACATTATTGTGACAGCTGATCACGGGATGACAAGTGATGGAAACCATGGAGGAAATTCAGTAAGTGATCGTCATGTCCCGTTATTTATTGCTTCGAAAAAAGTGAAGTCAGTTATTCAGGATCAGCTGATTTCTCAGCTGCAAGTGGCGCCGTTAGCATGCCATTTACTTGGAATCGATCCTTCAGAAGCGATGGTCCCGCTACCATCCCTGGACTAGTTGAAAATATTAAAACTCTTTTCTAACTTGCAGGAGACCGATAAATAAAAGCAATCGGTGAATTATTTGTTAAAATCGCCGATTGCTCCCCTAATATAACATATCCAGTTTCTCGGGAGTAATTCCCCTATTAATATAGCAACTAAGTTTATCCTACATTAACGATCAGAGGGGGATAATGAAAGATTCTACTGATCGAAGGTGAACTATATGAAAATAGTCAAAAAGGAGACATCATGATTATGAATGGAAATAAACGAATACTTCTTATTTTAATCCCGTTCGCTTTGTTGATAACGTTCTTTTTTCTCGTACCACTCATTTATATGTTAATGAGTAGTTTTTCAAATAGTGAAGGTTTTACATTAGAACATTATCAAGAAGTGTTAACAAGCTCTTATATTTTACAAGGATTTAAGAATAGTTTAGCTTTGTCAGTTGTTTCAGCAATTGTTGCGTTAGTCGTTTCCTTGTTAGGTGTGTATGCGATGACATACTTTACCGAACCAGTCCGTGAACGATTATTAATTTTGTCCAATTTAACGTCTAACTTCTCGGGTGTACCACTTGCTTTTGCATTTATCGTCTTACTAGGTAATAGCGGTCTTTTTACATTAGCACTTGAATCGTTCGGATGGGATTTATCTTTTTCGATTTATAGTTGGTTAGGGCTTTTGCTCATTTATATTTACTTTCAACTTCCGCTAGCGGTCATGCTTTTATACCCAATATTTTATGGTATACAGCAGCAATGGAAAGATGCCGCAGCGTTATTAGGTGCTTCTAAGTTAATGTTTTGGAAAAAAATTGGACTACCTATTTTATTTCCTGGTATTGTGGGCACGTTCACCATTTTATTCGCCAACGCATTAGGTGCATATGCATCTGCTTACGCATTAACAGGAAGCAATTATAACTTAGTAGCCATTCGGATTGGGGCGCTTATTACAGGAGATATTTTTGCACAACCGGAGCTTGCGAGTGCGATTGCTGTTTTACTTGGTGTAGTCATGATTATCGGAATGTTAGCTAGTGAATGGCTCATCAAGAAAACAAGAAAGGATTTGTCGGAACGATGAAAAAGTTTACAATCGGTATGCTAATTCTGATCGGTGTTTATTTAGCTTTACCAATTCTTGCGACAGCTTTATATGCATTTTCAACAGAATGGAATAAAACGATTATACCAGAGGGAGTAACGTTCGAGTGGATTCGTACATTATTTCAAGATGCTAGTTTTATAGAAGCATTCGGTCGATCAGTACTTCTTTCAGGTGGTGCCGTTATCATTTCAATTTTGTTTATCGTACCGGCCATTTTCGTGATTGTATTATACTATCCGTCATTAGAAAAGTGGTTTCAGGCTAGTGTTGTCATGGTATATGCCTTCCCTGGTGTCATCTTAGCTGTTGGATTAATTCGGTTTTATTCTGGAACAAGCTTGCCGATGATTCTAGCCGTGATCGGAGTATATGTTATTAGTGTGCTTCCCTATATGTATCAAGGAACACGGAACAGCTTACGGAATATTCAAGGTCGACAGCTAATGGATGCGGCGGAATTATTAGGTGCTACGAAAATGGAAGCTTTCCGTAAAGTGCTGCTTCCTTCTGTTTATCCAGGATTATTTGTTTCGGCATTATTATCTTTCTCAGTATTATTTGGTGAATTTGTATTAATTAATCTTGTTGTTGGTTCTCGTTTTGAAACAGTTCAAATTTATTTAATGGCAAAATTAAGTACAAGTGGACATTTTGCAAGTGCGATTGTGTTCGTCTACATCGTGCTGATGGGTATTTTAACGGTAGTGATGGCGACATTAACGAAAAAAGCGAAAGGAATGACACGCGCATGAGTTATGTAATGTTAAAAGATGTTTATAAACAATATCAAGATACAAACGTTCTTTCAGGTATTGATATGAATATTAGAGAGGGTGAGTTTGTAACTTTACTAGGACCAAGTGGTTGTGGGAAAAGTACAATCTTGCGTATTTTATCTGGACTAACAGATGCAACGAACGGTGAAGTAATGATTGATGGGAAAAACATGAAAAAAGTTTCACCGAAAAATCGCAAAGTAGGTATGGTGTTTCAATCATATGCATTATTTCCAAATATGACCGTATATGAAAATGTAGTGTTTGGTTTAAAAATGCTAAAAAAACCTGCTAATGAAGTGGCAGAAGAAGTGGAAAAAATGCTAAATCTCGTTGGTCTTCAGGAGAAGAAAAAGGCGTATCCGCATGAACTTTCTGGTGGTCAGCAGCAAAGGGTCGCGCTAGCTCGTTCACTTGTCGTTCGTCCGAAAGTATTGTTGCTTGATGAACCGTTAAGTGCGCTTGATGCTCAAATTCGTAAACATTTACAAGTCGAACTTCGAACGATTCAACGTGAACTGAAAATGACCATGATCCTTGTTACACATGACCAAGAAGAAGCTATGTCCGTTTCTGATCGTATTTTCGTCATGAATAATGGAAAAATTGCACAGGAAGGAACGGCAGCTGAAATATACACACATCCTAAAACAGAATTTGTTGCCAATTTTATTGGTCGATACAATGTTTTTTCAAAAAACCAATTAGGAAAATTAGTCGGGAAAAATATAGCGGTGCCTGCAGATAAATATGCGATTCGCCCAGAATCAATCCATTTACAATCTCAACCTTCTTCATACCAATTACGTGCAGTTGCTGGCGATTCTATTATGAATGGAAATATAATCCGTACCGTTTTTCATGCCGATGATAAACAATTTATGACAGAACAATTACATCATCGAGCTACTGCATTTGAAAAAGGAATGGAATATCATTTATTCGTAGAACCAGAGGATGTAATCGCCTTATCATGAATCAATTAAAGGAAGAGCGTCAGCGTTTAATTATACAATGGGTGAATGAGGAGAAACGTGTATCAGTTGCAAAAATGGCAAAGAAGTTTTCTGTTACACCAGAAACGATTCGTCGAGACTTAACTGAGTTAGAAGAACAAGAACAAATCACTCGAGTTCATGGCGGAGCGGTTTTATATACAAAACTAGAAAGAGAACAAGCATTCTTACGGAAACTTGATATCAATCGCGCTGAAAAGGAACAAATTGCAATCAAGGCGATTTCACGCATTGTTGATGGTGATACGATTGCAATCGACGTTGGGACGACAACGGTTCATATGGCCGATTTTATTCAAAATGTGCAAAACTTAACTGTTGTGACGAATTCAATTGCAGCAGCAGATCGTTTCAATCAAGCGATTGAAGAGAAAAGGATGACAGGAAAGGTTATCTTGTTAGGTGGATTTACGAATCCTGCACAATCTTCTGTTTCGGGCGCAATGACTCTCGAATGGTTAAATCATATGCATATGGATAAAGCATTTATTTCCTGTGGCGGTATTGTTGCAGAGACAATCTTTGATTATGACTTAGATGAGTCGCTTATTTCAGCTAAAATGATGGCAAGAAGCAAGCAGAATATATTGCTTGTGGATTCATCCAAAGTAGGTATTCCATCTTTTTATTCATTTAGTGACGCGAGCCATTTTAATGAAGTCATCAGTGATCAACCTTGTCCAAAAGAATGGAAAGAATGGTATACACGATGGACGATCGCAAAGAGGAGTAGAGCGGAATGTTAATTGATTATCATGTACATCTTGAAGAAGGACCGTATTCGTTTAACTGGCTTGAACGTACGGCGAAAGCCCTTCAACATTTTGAGACAAATGAGGGGCAAGAGAACGGTTCAAGAGCAAAGATTGAACATCAAGTGAAGCAGTTGCAAAAGCGACTGAATCGTGGATGTTACAGTGATGAGTGGCTTGATTTATATTTAAAAAAGGCAAAACAAATTGGATTGAAAGAAGTCGGGATTGTCGATCATTTGTATCGTTTTAAAGAAACGAAGGATTATTTTGAAAAGGCCTTAAATCTTGACCCAACAGATTCTATTGGCGAGTTGCAATCATATTGGCTAAAAAATGTCATGACGGAAAAAATGGATGAATTCGTCGAAGTAATTGAAGTAGCAAAAAAACGCTGGGAAAAAGAAGGGGTTTTGTTAAAATTAGGAATTGAAGCAGATTATTTTGTTGGGCAAGAGCATGAGTTAGAAGTACTCTTAAAAGGACAACCATGGGACTATGTGATCGGTTCCGTTCACTATGTAGATGGTTGGGGATTTGATAATCCACAAACCGCTTCTCGTTTTGAAAAATTAGATTTAGAGGTGCTGTATACACGTTTTTATGAAACGGTTGAAAAAATGATCCGTTCGAACATGTTTGATTTTGTAGCACATTTAGATAATTTAAAAGTATTTAATTATAAAGTAATCAATGAATCTTTTAATCTAAAATGGTATAAACGCATGGCTGATTCATTAAAAGAAACGAATACCGCCACAGAAGTGAATGCAGGTTTATATTATCGATATCCGGTCAAAGAAATGTGTCCATCCGTTGATTTTTTAACAACGATTGTAGGAAACGGTGTGCCAATTACACTTTCTTCTGATTCTCACTATCCTGATGATCTTGGCAAATATGTTGCAGAAAACAAGAAAATGTTACAGCAATTAGGTGTCTCACATCTAGCAACTTTTAATCGAAGAGAAAGAATCTTAAAAGAGATATAATGCCTTTTATAGATATAGTGCCTTTTCACCACCCGTTTTTTGTCGAGTCTTTATCGACAAAAAAACGGGTGGTGACAGTGGTTGACCCAATAAAACCGGCAAAAACTTCCGCTACTAAGTAGAAATTTCTGCCGGTTTTATTGTTTGTATACTCTAAACATACTACGTTTTCTTTATAAACCTCGTTGGCATGAAACTTGCACCTGTATTGGTAACGCTTACAAAAAGGGAGATGTACAAATTGAAAAAACGAATGATTACTGGAGTAACCGCATTATTTCTTGTAGGAGGTATTCTTGCAGGATGTTCTTCTCAAGACACAGGGTCGAAAACAAATAGTTCTGAGGAAGCGAAAAAAGGATTGGACACAAAATTTGCAACGATTGCGACAGGTGGGGCCTCTGGACCTTACAACATCATCGCGACAGCGCTTGCTGATAAGTATTCGAAAGAGTACGGAATTAACTCAAAAACACAAACGACTGGAGCATCTGTAGAAAACATTAACTTAATGAAGCAAGAAAAAGTAGAAATGGCGTTTGTGATGAGTGATGTGTTAAGTCAAGCGGTCATTGGTGAGGAAAGCTTTAAAGAAAAGGTTGATAATGTACAACAGATTGCAGCTCTTTATCCTAACTTTGTCCAAGTTGTCGCTTCTGAGCAATCAGGAATTAATACGTTCGAAGATCTTAAAGGGAAAAGAATTGCTGTAGGAGCTCAAAGTTCTGGGGTAGAAGTAAATGCTCGTCATCTTTTAGAAGGACATGGTATTACGTATGATGATATTAAAGTCGATTACCTTGGGTATGCTGAAGCGGCCGATGCGCTAAAGTCTGGTAAGCTGGATGCGGCATTTTTAACTAGTGGGATTCCTAACTCATCATTAATGGAGCTTGAACAAGGATTTGATCTTAAGCTTGTGCCAATTGACGAAAATGTTATAGAAAAATTAGCTAAAGATAAGCCGTATTTTATCTCAGAGGTTATTCCTGCGAATACTTACGGAAATGAAGAAGATATTCCAACAGCCGCTATTATGAATGCACTGGTTGTCCGCTCTGATTTAAGCGAATCAGATGTATATAATCTGACAAAGTCGTTTTTCGAAGGTTTAGATGGACTGGTTAATGCCCACCAAGCAGCAAAAGACATCTCCATTGAAAAAGCACAAGAAGGATTAGTCGCACCACTGCACCCAGGGGCAAAGAAATATTTCGATGAGCAATAAACAGCGGAAAAGGAGTGCGTTCATTCTCGTGCTCTTTTCTTTTATCGTTGTTCTTAGCTTGCCCGTTTCACTGACCAAAGTAAGCTATCCCGATCAAACGTATTATTTTAAAGAAAAAGAATTTAGCATTCAATGGATTCATTCGGTTGAAAAAGAAGCATGGCGAGAGTTCTATCAACGAGACAAAAACGATCTCCTCCTAACACATACGAAATTTAAAACCTTCGGGGCAGGTGTCCCAGCACAAGGAACGATTCTAAAAAAACAAAAAGGGTATATCACCTATCAAGTGGATCGCCGCATGAATGAAGTAAATCTTATCGTTTCTCAAAACGTAAAGTCCACCCTTTACATCAATAATAAAGAAATTCCTCTTTTCGCACAGGTTAACGATTATGAAGAAGTGATAATTACCCCAACCAAACGCCCCTATTGGATGATTTGGTTGTAGGCTAACTTAAAATTTTCTCGGAGGTGTAAGGATGTCAAATCTAAGTGAGCAAAAAAATCAAAGGGTCAACCAGCAAGAAATTCTTGAAAAATTTGATCGAGAATCTGTCGTTCGAAAATTGGCAAATCGTAAAATCACTCTTTTTATTGCGGGACTTGCGATTATCTACTCGCTATTTCATTTATACAATACGTACTATCCAATGCCTGAACTTAAGCAACGTGCCGTTCATGTGGGACTTGGAATTGCTCTCGTATTTTTAATTTACCCGGCACGTAAAGCAAGCTCTCGTTCAAGAATTCCTTTTTTGGATTGGATTTTATTTCTTCTCACTCTATCGTCAATGGGCTATTTGTTAATGGAGTACCAAGAAATTGTAACAACACGAGGAGGAATTCCAAACAAACTCGATATTTTCTTTGCTTTTATTACTGTGGTTCTCGTACTAGAAGCAGCAAGAAGAATTACCGGTTTGATTTTACCCGTTTTGGCTTTGATTTTTCTACTGTACCCATTTATTAGTCACTTGCCATTTATGCCGATGAAGCTGCTAACGAGGCCATATGATCTAGGAGATATCTTTGGACAATTGTATTTAAAAACAGATGGATTGTATTCTTCTGCAATAGGTGCATCTGTCACATTTATTTTCCTTTTTATCTTATTTGGAGCGTTCCTTGCAAAATCCGGCATGGGACAGCTGTTTAACGACTTGGCATTGGCGCTTGCTGGTAGCAAAAAAGGTGGACCGGCAAAGGTGGCAGTCATCTCGAGTGGATTTATGGGAAGCATTAATGGGGCAGCGGTTGCGAATGTGGTAGGTACAGGTGCATTCACGATCCCGCTTATGAAAAAAATTGGATATAGTAAAAACTTTGCGGGTGCTGTAGAAGCAAGTGCTTCAGTTGGAGGGCAAATTCTGCCACCGATCATGGGGGCGAGTGCCTTTATTATGGCAGAAACGACAGGGGTCAGCTATGGAACCATTGCGCTTGCTGCTCTTTTACCAGCGTTGCTGTATTATCTAGGTGTTATTGCTCAAGTTCATTTTCGCGCTGGGAAAGAAAATCTACGCGGTGTTCCAAAAGCCGATCTTCCACGTATTAAGGATGTTCTGAAAGCTCGTGGTCACTTGCTTTTACCGATTGTTGGCTTAGTTTACTTTCTTTATATTTCAATGCCAATAGGGTATGCTGCTTTTTACACGATTTTGTTAACTATTGTGGTAAGTATGTTACGAAAAGAAACGAGAATGTCATTTAAAGATATTTTAAAAGCATTAGAAGATGGTGCGAAACAATCGCTTTCTGTCATGACGGCATGTGCAGTTGTCGGGATTATTATCGGAGTGGTGAACTTAACAAGCTTCGGTACGGTTATGACTTCTTCTATTATGAGCTTAGGTCAGGGGTCATTGTTTTTGACACTTTTCTTTACGATGATTGCATCGATGATTTTAGGTATGGGTCTTCCATCGATTCCATGCTATATTATCACAGCAACGATGGCAGCGCCGGCATTGGCTAATTTTGATATACCCGTTCTTGTGGCTCATATGTTTGTTTTTTATTTTGGTATTTTTGCCAACATTACGCCACCTGTTGCGCTTGCCGCGTTTGCAGGAGCTGGAATTTCCGGCGGAGACCCTATGAAAACTGGATTCCAATCGTTAAAGCTAGCCATTGCAGGATTTGTGGTTCCTTATCTATTTGTTTACAACCCAACTATGCTTATGATTGATGTAACAGGACTTCCAACCAATGCAAAAGAGTTTCCTTTGCCAGCTGTGGCAAGCATTATTAGTGTTGTACTAACCTCTATTATTGGTGTTGTTGCCCTAAGTGCTGCGGTTGAAGGCTATTTTATGAAAGAATATCGTCATATTTCCCGACTGATTTTGGGAGCAGGTGCTTTAATGCTAATCGTTCCAGAAAGAATAACGGATGTTATTGGAATTGTGATTGTATTAGTAATGATGGGTGCACAGTTCGTTACATCTAGACAGAATAAAAAAATCGTTACCATGTAATTGAGAAGTCATGTTACGATATTTAAATAGTAGAAAACCGACAGGAGGCTTAGCATGAGAACGATAGTATTGATCATCATTCTATTATGCTGTTTCCTGTCTATTTCTGTATATGCAAATGATGATGTACCAACTAAACTAGTCGTTGGCTATAACAGGGATTTACCACCTTTTGCTTATCAAGATCACGAGAATCAACCAGCTGGTTTTGCAATTGATTTAATGAAAGCAATCGAATCAAACACGGGTATACAAGTGACATATAGACCTGTTTCAGAAAGACAATTAATGCAACAGCTTGAAGCGGGGGAAATTGATGTCATTTTAGGAATGAAATATAGCTCTACTAATGACCAACATGCCGATTTTACAGATCCGATTATTACGATGTCGGACTCTTTGTATGTCTCTTCAGATAATAACACTGTTTTTAGTTTAACCGATTTGCGTGATTCAGTTGTATCGTTAAGTAGCTCCAGCTCTTCTATGGAAGCGCTTGATACGATTAGACAAGTAAAAGTAAATGTAGCTGGAAATCAACCAGATGCACTTCAGATGCTTTTAGTTGGCAGAAGTGATGCTTTTATAGGAAACCCGTGGACGACTGAATTTCTTTTAAATGAAATAAAAAATAGAAAAGACTTTGATGAGAGAGTAACCGGTATTCAACCTTATGAATATGCCTTTGCTGTTCGAAATGGGAATTATGCTTTAACCTCATTTCTAAATAAAGAATTATCCAAGTTAAAAAAAGACAATACCTTTCAAACGATCCACGAAAAGTGGTTTTACAACTTTCAAAGTGATGCGTCATGGTTTCAGAAGCTTGCGTTTCTTTTAGCCGCAGTCGTACTAGTTGCTATAACGATCATTCTTATTGGTTTTCTATGGAACCAACGATTAAAAAAGGAAGTAACCAAGAAAACAACGGCTTTAACTCGAAGTCTGCTTTTTCAGGAACAAGTCCTAGGTTCTGTAGATACTGGAATTATTTCTTTTCATAAAACAGGGAAAATCCGTCTCATGAATGAAAGAGCACGTTTATTACTTAAAGTTGAATTTACAGAACAGCACATTGAGGATGTTCAGCCATTAATTGAAATTTGGAATGTGATACAGACTGATCCGTTACGAAAAAAACACGTTGGAGAAATGAACCTCTATACTCTAAATGAAGAGGAACGAATCATACACTATGAGGTTGTTCCCTTAAAAAATGAAAAATCTCAGTCTGTTGGCTGGATTGTGACATTAGACGATATGACAGAACAAATTTCATTGCAAAAAAAGTTAATTGTTCAAGAAAAGTTAAAAGCACTTGGACAACTTGTTGCGGGGATCGCTCATGAACTTCGAAATCCACTGACATCTATGAAACTTTTTATTGAGTTGCTTCCTGTGAAAATCCACGATCCTAGGTATCGTGAGGAAGTGGTTAAGCACGTTCCAGCAGAGATTAAACGACTCAATGATTTAGTAGAGGATTTATTAGATTACACAAGACGGAAAGAACCGGTCAAGGAATGGATTTCTCTTACAGATTTTTTAGAATCCCTTCTTCATTCGTTTAAAATAAAGGTTCAATCACAAGATATACATTTTATGATGCATGTTGAGGAAGGTATAGAGTTATATGGAGATATACACCGTATGAAGCAAGTCTTTATAAATTTGTTGATGAATGCCATTGAAGCGGTACAAGATTCTACGGAAAAAGTCATTACTATCGCTACGGAAAAAGATGAACAGTTTTTTTGTATATCGATTCACGATACAGGATATGGAATTTTAAAATCAGATCAATCTAATTTATTTCAACCTTTTTTTACAACAAAAGGAAGTGGTGTCGGCTTAGGATTGTATACCAGTTATAATATTTTACTAGATCATCATGGTGATATTGAAGTGAAATCCGTTAAAGGGATTGGCAGCACGTTTACGTTAAAGTTTCAAAAGGAGGATGTTCGATGAGAAAAGTATTGGTCATTGATGATGAGCAGGCGATATGTATGTCAGTGATGTTTGCGCTTGAAGATGAGTATGATGTGACGACCGTTACTGATGCTAAAAGCGGATTGGAAAAATTAGCATCACTTCTTCCGGACGTCGTGTTAGTAGATATGAGGATTAAAGAGGTAGATGGTTTAACACTCATTCAGCCGATCCTTGCGAAACATCCACATGCTGTCATAATCGTCATGACGGCTTATGGCACCATCGAAACATCTGTAAAGGCAATGAAGATGGGTGCGTTTCATTACGTATCAAAACCTCTCAATATTGATGAACTTAAAATGTTAATAGAAAAAGGATTAGACTATCACTCCTTACACCATGAGGTTCATCGATTACAAGAAATCGTTCAACCAAAAGAAAGTTATGCTGGGATGGTAGGTAAGTCACCAGCCATGAAACAGCTCTTTTCGTTACTAGAACGAATAAAAAGTATCTCATCAAATGTGTTAATTGTAGGGGAAAGTGGAACAGGAAAAGAGCTTGTAGCAAAAGCATTACATCAAAAGGGACCGCGCAAACATCATCCATATTCGGTATTAAATTGCGCTGCGATTCCAGAAACATTATTAGAAAGTGAATTATTTGGGCATGAAAAAGGAGCATTTACTGGTGCTACTACAACTAAGGAAGGTGTGTTTGAAAGAACCGACAAGGGAACGTTATTTCTTGATGAAATAGGGGAAATGCCCATACACTTGCAGGCAAAGCTTTTACGCGTCGTTCAAGAAGGGGAAATTACCCCGGTAGGATCAGGGAAAACAAGAAAGATTGATGTGCGTATTATTGCTGCAACAAATAGAGACTTGATGGAAGAGGTTAAAAAGGGCAGATTTCGAGAAGATTTATATTACAGATTGAATGTTATTCCTGTCGAGCTTGCCCCCATAAGAACTAGAATGAGCGATGTGCCATTATTAATTGAACACTTTCTCCTTTTATATAGTGAAAAACTAAAACGGCCTCCTATTAAATTAAGTCATGAGGTAAAAGAGTGGCTTTATTCTTATGAGTATCCAGGAAACGTTAGAGAATTGTCCAATATTGTTGAATATGCGGTAGCATTATCAGTAGGTGATGAGATTCAATTAGAAGACCTTCCGATGAACCGGATAAAAGGAAATCATGAGGGATTAATCTCTAAACACAGTGAAGAGAATGATCACATAGTCATCAAGGCAGGTCTTTCCTTAGCAGAAGCTGAGCAGCAAATTATTCTTCATACATTAAAGCAAAATGACGATCATCGCAAACACACAGCTGAAATGTTAGGAATAAGTGAACGAACGCTAAGAGACAAATTGAAACTATATAGAGTGACACCTACTCTGCCAAAAGTAAAAGTATGATAAGAACGTACTTTTTATTTTTATGTTTGGTATTCTGGACGATCGGATGCAGTCATCAAGATGACCATCCAACGTATTCCAAGGACCCAACCTCTGATGATTATGTTACCATTGCCACAGGAGGAAGGTATGGTCCATATTTTACAATAGGAAGTGCTCTTGCTAAGGTATATTCTAGCCATTTAAATCTAAATGCTACCGTTCAAACAACAGGAGGCTCGGTTGAAAACCTTCGTTTATTAGAACAAGGAAAAGTCGATTTGGCATTTGTCATGTCTGATGTAGCCCTCTTTGCCTACGATGGAAAGGAAGTATTTCAAGAAAAACACCGTGATTTACGTGCTATATCAGGCTTGTATTTAAATTACGTCCAGATCGTAACATTAAAAAATAGTGAGATACACTCTGTAAAGGATCTCGCAGGAAAAAGAGTAGGAGTCGGTGCTCCAAATAGCGGTGTTGAAGTAAATGCGAAGATCATACTGAAAGGACATGGGTTAGGCGTGAATGATTATGATCCCTATTTTCTTTCATATAATGAAGCGATGGAACAGTTGAAAATAGGTGAAATTGATGCAGCCTTCGTTACATCTGGTTTGCCTAATGCCCCAGTGGCTGAACTCTCCAAAGTAAAAGAAATATCCGTCGTTCCCATTCATTTGAATGAAATGGCAGAAAAGGAGCAGTTGTTCTCATATTTTAAAGCAGCAAAGATACCAGCCAATACCTATGGTAACGAAGAACCAATCCCAACCATCGGCATTCAAAATCTATTGATTGTCAGAAAGGACCTAGCAGAAAATGTCGTATATAAACTGACATCTACCCTCTACGACAATCTATCTCAACTCCAAAAAGCACATGGTGCGATGAAACAAGTATCCTCGACACCTTTAACACCTGTATTGCCGATTCCGCTTCATGATGGTGCGAAACGGTATTATGAAGTGGAATCCGGGCCTGGCTCTCGCCGCTAAACGAAATTGACCGCTTTCCTCTTTATTATATTGTTTGTGGGATGAAGATGACTAAAAAGGGTCTGACCCTTTGATTGTGTTTATCGAAAATTCTATCGATTAGTTGATTGTGTTTATCCTGAATATTAAACTTCATGGCAGAGCTTCCTCCTAAGAGTGATTTAGCTTTGATCTTGTTTATTCCATTGATATGAACGAAACTGTCAACCCACTACACACAAATGTTTTTAAATGGTGTTTCATTCAGCAATGAATAGAGTTATTCCTTGTTCAACTTACAAACCAAATATCCTTTCGGATTTAGCTTGTCAAGGGCGCACTTTCCCTTGATAAGCTAAATCCAAAATGGATACAATCTTAAAAGTTGAATAAGGATAACCTTAAAAACTTGGCACGAAGGCAAAAACGTTGACGGTGGTATACAAACTGATATGCGTGGGTTGGGTACCACATTTCACTCCATCCGTTACGGAGCTGCCTCGGACTAAAGGCGCACGTTCGGTTCTTGAACCTAGTGCATATTGGAGTTGACTCTGCACAAGCAGGAATTTTTGATTTTAAAACATTTGGTAGAGACGAAGCCATCCAATTTGATGAGGTAGTTGCTTCAGATGCACAGGGGGGAGTTGTCTCAGATGGTGCGGTTTCAATGTCTGGTTATGGTGACGGAATGTACGAAGTGAAAGTAAAATATAACATTTCAAAAAAGGTTGTTGGAGTGATGATTGACTTTGTAGATGAGGAATAATGCTATTCATCAACGAGCAGTGAAATACACCTTTGTTTATTCAGCTAACGGGTGCTTGAGTTCAATAAGTGTGAGCCAGCTTCAACAACCTTTTATCTTCAACAATCGGCCGCATTTCTGGAGTAGGAATTCCATCCTTTTTTTAGGGGAGACAGGCAAAATACTTAACTATACTTCCTTGACCTTTTGTTATCCATATTTTAGAATAAATCTAATATATAATGAGAGCGATGAAGAAGAGTAGTAAGCTTTATGAACGTTTCAGAGAGCTGATGGTTGGTGAGAATCAGTGCGGGATTATTGTTGAATGGGCTTCTGAGCTACTAGACTGAAACAAGTAGTAGGTTTAGCGGACTGTCTTACCGTTAAAAGAGACTAAGTATCGAAACAAATTACTGTTTCAGTACGGATAAGTGCGTTTACATTTGTAAACGAATAAAGGTGGCACCACGGGTTACTCGTCCTTGTTTTTAGGGATGGGTAGCCCTTTTTGTATTTAAATTTAATCTATACGAGGAGGTTTATTATGAAAAAAACAATTTTAACGGGAATAAAACCTACAGGCCAAATTCATTTGGGTAATTATATTGGAGCGATAAAGCCTGCCTTGGAATTAGCTAAGATACCAGATTATAAACAGGCATACTTTGTTGCAGATTATCATGGTCTAACAAAAATTCATAATGCTGAAGAGCTTCGTCATTTATCATATGGAATAGCAGCAACATGGTTAGCATTAGGGCTAGATCCTGAGAAGGTAATCTTTTATAGACAATCTGATGTTCCTGAGATATTTGAATTGAACTGGATATTAAGCTGTTTTGCATCCAAGGGGTTAATGAATAGGGCTCATGCATATAAGGCTATTGTTGATAGCAATAAAAAATTGGAGAAGGATATAGATTTTGGTGTTAATATGGGGTTATTTAACTACCCTATTCTAATGACTGCAGATATTTTGATGTTCAAAACAGGAGTTGTTCCTGTGGGAAAAGACCAAGTACAACATGTAGAAATTGCAAGGGATATTGCTGAAATTTTTAATAATAATTACGGGGAGACATTCCTGTTACCAGAGTACAAAATACAAGAAGACACAGCTGTACTGCCTGGATTAGATGGTCGGAAAATGAGTAAAAGTTATAATAATACAATTCCACTTTTTGAAGAACCAAATAAATTACAAAAACTAATAAATAAGATCAAAACGGATTCATTGCCACCAGAGGCACCGAAAGACCCTGATACGTCAGTTCTATTTATGTTATATAAAGAATTTGCTTCTCCAAATGAAGTAGAAAAAATGAAAGAACAATATTTAAGGGGTATTGGCTGGGGTGAAGCTAAAAAGGAGTTGTTCAATGTTATGGATAGATTTATAGAACAACCACGGGAAAAATATAATGAATTAATGTCATCTCCAGAAACAATAGATAAAATTTTAAAAGAAGGAGCAGAGAAAGCAAGATCAATTAGTGTTCCATTCTTAAAAGAAATTAAGCGTAAAATCGGGTTTTATGCTTAATCATATTGCAAACGAACGAGGCTAAATAAAGTTATTGTGAGGAAATGTATTAAACAGACTGGATAATTTAGGAAAAGTCATTTTTAAAGTGCTTTCGCAGTTTTCAATATTCCACAATCTGGCGCAAGAATTGAACAACGATGGACTGCGTCAGCAGTCCATTTTTCTTGGTCTTCAATCAGTTATAAGACAGTTTAATGGAGGAAAGATCTATGCTTTTTTTGTATCCTCTGACCAATAATTTTATAAATAGGAGGCTGTAGGTTGAAAGAGATTGTTACTAAAACCATTAGTAAATCAATAAAAGAACTCTTATCCTTTGCCACTTCTGAAGATAAAATTGAACAGGAATATAGGAAGTACATTCAATCACAAAATCGAAAGTTGTATGCAGTGGATTTTGAAGGAGAAATAGTGGGTTGCATAGGTATAGAACTAATCAGTCCAAATAAATGTGAAATAAAACATATCTCAGTATCACCAACAGAAAGAGGAAATGGAATAGCTAGTAAAATGATTAAGTATGTTTGTGAAAAACATTCGTTAACTTTTGTTATCGCTGAGACGGACAAAGATGCAGTAGAGTTTTATCGAAGCTACGGATTTGAAATAACTAGTCTTGGGGAAAAATACCCGGGTGTTGAACGATTTTTGTGTGAATTTCATATTTGAGCTTATTCTATTATAGGGCGCTTTCCTGGAACAAGGATAAGCGCTCATTTTCCATTTTAGGGCCATATTGTGGAGGATCTTCTCCAAAGATAATTGGATATTTATGTTAAAATAGATGGAGATTGTGAAGGATTGTACTTAAAGTAACGGGGCAGTATAGTTGAACAAGGATTTGGTTTTTTGTGGTAAAAGGGAATGGGGAATCGTATTCTTATAGGGAGAAGTGAAATTAATGAAAACCAAAAAGAAATTTAAATTCTGGAGAGTTCTAAGAAATATTGTGTTGGTTATAGCAGGCATATGTTTAATTTGGTTCGCCATCAATCAGGTTATGACTGCGTATGAACAAAAAAAATATCCAGCATTAGGGCAATTAGTTGAAGTGGATGGTAAGAATATGCACGTCTTTACGAAGGGTAATGGTGAAAATACAATTGTCTTATTAAGTGGTTTGGGTACGGCAGCACCTGTGTTGGATTTCGAACCTTTGATTAACGAGATGGCAAAGAATAATAAAATTGTCGTTGTAGAGCTTTTTGGATATGGTTGGAGTGATATAACCAACAAGGAACGAACAGTGGAAAACATAATGGAAGAAATAAGATTAGCTCTACAAAAAGCAAATATAGAAGGTCCATACATATTAATGCCACATTCCACTTCTGGTATTTATAGTATGTATTATGCCAATAAATATCCAGATGAAGTTAAAGCAATTATAGGAATCGATCCTACGTTACCGAAGGCTTTGGCGTATTTTCATGAATCTGCTCCAACAATGCCCAAATTTATGAGCTTTGTTGCACCAACTGGAATAGCAAGATCGGCATTATATATGATCCCAGATGAGTTCCTTCCTTTAGCTGATGAAGGAACTTATTCTGATGAGAATTTAAAGATGACCAAGATCCTTTCTGCTTGGAAGGTTAGTAACAAAAATATAGTTGCTGAAGCAAATGAAATAAATCATAATATCGATAAAACGATTGATATGTCATTCCCACCAGATATGCCTGTTTTGATCTTTACAAAGGAAGAAGAGAAAGTAAATGAAGATGGCAAATCCAATATAACTTTTTATCAAACTCAATTAAGTAATGTAACTTCGAATAAACTCGTTACTTTAGAAGGACACCATTATCTACATTGGTCTCGATATAAGGAAATGAATGAATACGTTAATGAATTCACAGAAACATTTGTGAGTGATTAATAGAATGAATTGCATTTAGCGTTAGTTATTTAATATTTTTGATCTTAAACTAACGGGTGCAAGAGTTTAACAACGATTGGACTGTTTTTGACAGTCCTTTTTCCAGTTCGTTATTAAACTAAAGGGGCAGGTTAGCACAACAAGGAAATATAATTAAAAGTGTGGAAATACATATAGAGGTGAAGTAAAAGTGATACATCAAATGGGATTATATGGAGAATATTTTAATGCAATTAAAGAAGGGAAAAAGACGGTAGAGGTACGCTTAAACGATGAAAAGAGACGAAAAATCAAAGTTGGCGATACCGTCGAATTTATAAAAGTTCCTGAACAAAATGAAACATTAAAAGTTCAAGTTACAGAATTAAGGAAATATGATACTTTTGAAAAAATGTATAAGGATATTCCGTTTAAAGATTTTGATTGTGAAGGCTGGACACTGCAAGAAATGGTGGAAGGAACTTATGAAATCTATTCACCAGAACAAGAAAAAAAATGGGGGACATTGGCTATTACAATTAAGTATTAAACCAAAAATCACTTCAACTAACGGGTGCTTGAGTTATATAAGGGTTGCTGAGGCTTCCTTTTTCTTATTAAACTAAAGGTCAGGTTAGTTCAAAAGGATTTTTGAATATAGACATGTTTCTAAAAAGTATTGAAGTTGCTCCTCATATAATCTTAAAAAGGTGGGATGTTAGTTTGTATCTAAGGGGCTTAAAGCTAATGAATGAAAAGGTTCAAAATCATAATAAATATCCCTTCTGTATACCAAGTCTAAGAGGTACTGATTCTATAGAGTTCAGAAATGCAGTTACCTTTTTTGTAGGAGAAAATGGTTCTGGAAAATCGACCTTACTCGAAGCCATTTCTTATCAATGTGGCTTCAATAACGCAGGTGGTGGAAAGAATAATAATTATTCGGTGGATTCATCAACTTCTGACTTAGGTGATTATATCCGTCTTTCTTGGCTTCCCAAAATCAATAAGGGTTTCTTTTTAAGGGCTGAAAGTTTTTATCATTTTGCTACATATTTGGATGAGTTAGCTAAGGAAGATCCTACTTTTAGGTATGAGGGATATGGAGGAAGATCTTTACATAAGCAGTCTCATGGTGAGGCTTTTTTATCTTTATTTACTAACCGTTTCGGAGAGAGGAGCATATACCTTCTGGATGAACCTGAAGCAGCTTTATCCCCTGCCCGTCAATTAGCCTTTTTAAGAATCATCCATGATTTAGTAAACAAAGGTGATGCTCAATTTATTATAGCAACACATTCACCGATTCTTCTTGGTTATCCCGAAGCACAGATTTATAATTTCGATAATTCTCCAATTCAGGAGATTGCGTATGAGGACACAGAACATTATGGATTAACTTTAAGCTTTTTGACTAGAAGGGAAAGGTTTCTTCATGAATTGTTCCGTAACGATGAAGAGGAAGATTAGATATACCATAGATAGCTAAGGATTCAAAGGGAATTTATCTCTGAACACATTAATAATAGACATTCATCTAAACAAGGTGAATGTCCTTTTAGTGATTAGTTTGTGAAGAAATGTACTTAAACTATAGGGTGCTTTACTTTAATAAAGAGTAAAGCCTTTTTCTTATTCAAGTAACGGGGCAGTTTTGTTGAAGAAGGAAACGGTATATAATTTGAAATATAATAATCGGAGGTAAATCCAGATGAAAGTAGAAATAGGATATTATCCTGAATATTTTTATAGTTCACAACCTGATGCTGGTGGTTTTTTTCCGTTTGACATTGAGGAAAAACCTTTATATGTACTTTCAATAGGTGGTTTTTATCTTCCTGAATCTAATACGAATTTTGTACTTTCATGGATGGACCGTATTAAAGCCTTTCCAATATATTTTTGTGCAGAAATTCCTTCATACTGGAAAGAAGATTACGAGGAATTATGTCAGAAATGGAATATTGATTACAAATATTTATCTAATAATCCTAATTTGTCTGTATCCGTTACTGAAATCAAAAATGCAAATCAATTTCGAGAGATTTTTCCACTTTTTATTTCTATTGGCAGTTGTAATGACTTAGTTACTTGGTCAACAAATAAAGATATTTTTCGGGTAGAAGAACGCCAATGGAAAGGTAATTGGGAAGGTGAAGCAGTGGTAGTGAAAATTGATAAAGAAATGAGTGTCTTCTGGATAGGATATGATGGGGATTACATTGTTGTACTTTCTAATAACACAAACTTCTCTACTTATGAAACTATTTGTGAAACCTTACCACCAATCGTTAAACCTATTAAATGTTTTACTTATGTCTACATATAGCTTTATCGATATAGATTGGCGTACAGATACATTAAATTATATAAAATTTTTAATTGGTCCTTTGGGGATATTATTGATTATGCAATTTATTGGAAGGTCAAATCCAGCTTTAAAAGGTAAAGGGTGGATTATTATTATTCCGGCAATTATCTTTAGTGTGACATTTTATATATGGTTAACGGGTAAGTGAATTATTTTAACTACTTGTTTTACTAACGGGTGCGTATGCTTAATAAGGGCAAATTGCTTCTTGTGCTAAAGAAGAAGTAAAATTTCTGAAGTATATTTATAAACTTTGAAAAAGGTGTGAATGAAATGGAGTTCAAATATTATCTTGATGGGATTGGGTGGGCAACTTGCATTGTTGAAGTTAATTCGCAAAAAATAGACTTCACAGCAAGTTATCTAACTAATTGTTTAGATGACTTTCTAAAGTCACTAATGTATTTAAACTCTTTTTGTGTTTTTAAAGATGAGGTTATGAAAAAAACTGAGTGTGAATGGGAGGGTGAGCCAGATGGTATTGTTTGGTCTTTTGAATTAAAAGAGAATCATATTCTTTTTATAGAGGCTGTCTATTACGAAGATTTATATAATAAAGACGGCTCACAAACATTAATAAAAACTGAGTACCCATATGATAATTTTTTAAGAATCGTTTTAATAGAATTAGATGCCTTGATTAAGAGACACGGAATAATTGGTTACAGAGAACAATGGTATGATTTTGATTTCCCATTAAGTGCCTTCCTAAAGCTGAAACATTATATAATTAATAAACAGAAATATCCTATAAAAGAGGTTATCGGAGAATTTGATGAAGAAACAAGAAGTAACTTGGAATATGATTTTAAACTTTTGCTAAAAGAAATAAATTAAAATTCGAACTATGGATGCTTGAGTTATGAAAGGGGGTTGCTGCGGCAATCCTTTTCTTATTCGACTAACGTGGCAGCATTCCTGTAATGGATGAAAATGAGGTTTGTGTACAAAAATAACCTCCTGATAGAATAAGAGAGTCCAACGCTTGCAGGCATAAAAGGACAAACTTATTAACCAGGAGGCTTCTAAAATGAATTATAACCAAAACAATAAAATTGCTCAAATTACTTCTCAAACTCTAATTATAGGTGTTGATATTGCGAAGTTCAAGCACGTTGCGAGAGCTCAAGATTTTAGAGGTATTGAGTTTGGAAAACCTTGTTACTTCGAAAATACAAAAGATGGTTTCTCAACTTTCTTGAATTGGATTTTTCAAAATATGCAAGAACAAGAAATGGAAAAAGTAATTGTTGGTATGGAACCAACTGGTCATTACTGGCTTAATTTAGCACATATTCTTAAAGAAAATGATATAAAGTTCGTGGCTGTAAATCCACTTCATGTAAAGAAATCTAAGGAATTAGATGATAACTCGCCTACCAAAAATGATGTGAAGGATGCTAAAGTTATTGCACAGTTAGTTAAGGATGGGAGATACGCCGAACCTACAATTCCACAAGGGGTTTATGCAGAACTCCGAGTGGCTAAAAAAATTCGTGATCTCTTAACCGATGATCTTCAAACTGTTCAAGGTCAAATTCACAATTGGATAGATAGGTATTTTCCAGAGTTTCTTACAGTCTTTAAAAAGTGGGAAGGAAAAGCTGCGTTACAATTTTTAAAGCTATATGTGTTACCACATGAACTAGTTAAATTTTCTGATCAGGAATTACTAATTCATCTAAGAAAAGCTGTGACACGTAGTGTTGGGCTTAGTAAAATTCAAGAATTAAAACAAGCAGCTAGTAAGTCCATCGGACTTCGACAAGGTGCTGATATGGCTAAGTTAGAGTTAAAAACATTAATTGATAAATATGAATTAATACAATTAAAATTCGAAGAATTAGATTCGAAAACTGATGGTTTGATTGACCAAATACCTGGTGTTCATCAAATGTTGGCTATAAAGGGTGTAGGGAGAGACACAGTAGCAGGATTTTTCGCTGAAGTGGGAGATCTCAATGAATATTCTCATCCTCGACAAATTATTAAACTAGCTGGGCTAAGTCTAAAAGAGAATACTTCTGGTAAACACAAAGGTAAAACAACCATTACTAAGAGAGGTAGAAAAAAACTCCGAGCACTTTTGTTTAGGGTTTGTATGATACTTGTCGCAAAAAATTCTGCATTTAAAGCATTACACACATATTATACGCAGCGTTCTGATAATCCATTGAAGAAAATGCAGTCACTTATTGCTTTGTGTAATAAATTAATTCGGATATTTTTTGCCATAGGAAAGAAACAATTTGAGTTTAGTGAAGAGAGAATGTTAAAGGACATCCCTCATATGAAAACTAATATGGATGTAGAAATAGCAGCTTAATTCCGAAGGAATAGTTTAGCAGTACGTAAATCTAGTTTATAAGTCTCGTACATTTGAAGCACGGATTAGTCGGCAAGGCAACTAAACTTCGGGCATAGATCCTGTGTGGCAGCATGACTGACATCCACCTCATGGAAAGGTTGGACGAAGGAATTTGAGAGCGAAGACTCTGTGAGGCATGGGAGGGTTGACCTCCATGAGAAATGTGGACATCCACCAGTGCGATCATAATTTTACTCATCCACCAATTTTTTTAAGTTGGAGGCTAATGAGGTATAGGTCTTTTCGCTTTAGTAATCCAAATTTATCCTTATGAGATAAATCCAACCATTAAGAGACAAATCAAACTAATAAATACTTATTCTTAAATACTAAGAAAACTGGAGAAAATGGGCTGTTTCGCTTTCTTTATTGAGGGAGGTTAGTTGAATATGAAAATATCTTAGGGAACACTAAAATGAGGTGTTGAACTAATGAAAAGATACATTATTTTTATAATGGCATTTCTTCTTGTTATTGCCCCTAATAAAGCAGGGGCAACAATTAAAGGATATGATATTGTTGCAAAGTTAGGTAAAGAGAATATAACCTTGTATGCCAAGAAAATGGACGGGTTATATCATAACTTTAAAATTGATTTTAAGGGTTCGATTTACTCTAGACCTTTTTGGTTAAACGTTGCTAATAATCCATCTTACGCCCCACAAATATATTACTAAGACATCAATAAAGATGAAGAGAAAGAGTTAATCATAATCTTGACGAAAGGTTATGGTACTGGTGCTTTATTAGAAGAAGTATATGTATATAGACATACGAACGGATTGATTGACGTACTTGTTGATAATCCTTTGGCAATTATCAATAAAAACGTAAAAACTAAGTTAACGACTGAAAAAGCCGAAGTCCGAATTGATGACAAAGTATATACAGTAGATATAACACCCATAACAATCAAACCTAAATTTGGTGATGATATAGGTTTTGGCAGTATTATTGATTATGAAGTAAAAGACAATCAACTAATTGCTAAAATCCCAGGTCAAATTACTCCAGCTGCCTATATTGGTGAAATAGTTATTATTTATGAATATCGAGACAAAATGTATCAAGCAAAATCAATTGAATTTCAACCAGCAGATTTATGAGTTGTTGAACAAACGGGTGCTTTATTCAATAAGGAGTAAAGCTTTTTTTATTGTACTAATCGGGAGTTGAAGAAAGTTTTTTTACGTTTGTGAAAATTTATAAAGGTAAAGTATTTTTTGTGATTTTTCGTGATAATTTGGGAACGAAATAATAACAATTGAGATCTAACAAAGGAAAGGAGGTAAAAAATGAAAAATGATAAACTTATAAAAAGGGCAAAAAAAGGTGATAAAAAAGCATTTAGCAAACTCGTTGAATTAGAGCAAACAAAACTGTACAGAACTGCTTACCTTTATACAAAAAACAAGGATGACGCACTGGATATTGTTCAGGAAACTATTTTTAAAGCACTTATTTCAATTGAAAAGCTGAGAGAACCAAAGTTTTTTTCAACTTGGATAACCAAAATCCTTATTAACACTTCATTAGATTTTCTAAAAAAGAAAAAGAAAGTAGTGATGATTGATTTTGAGTTAGCAGAACCCTATAAGGAGGATGAAATTGATGATAGAATCGATCTCTATCACGCCATTGATAAGTTAAATGAACGTCATAAGACCATTATCATTTTAAAATATTATCAAGACCAATCAATTAAGCAAATTGCTGATTTATTAGAACTGCCCGAAGGTACAGTTAAATCTAATCTTCATCGTGCAATTCAAGCGTTAAAAACTACTGTAAAGGAGGACTGTGTAAATGAGTAGTTCAATAAGAAAATTTAAAGAAGACATTGAAAACATTGAAATCCCCGCAAAAGAACTTGAAAATACTATTAAAACGGGAATTAACAGAGGAACTATTAAGAAATTAAGGTTTAAGAAAATAATATATGTTTCAAGTGTTGCTGTAATATTGTTTGCTCTTTTGCTTGGTAGTGGCTTTGTTTCACCTGCTATGGCAAAAATGTTAAGTAATATTCCTTATTTAAACTCAGTTTTACCTTATACAGATAAAGGATTAAAAGTCGCAAATGAAAAAGGACTAATTAAGTCCATTGGAGAAACAGCTGTAGACCAAGGCATCCCAATAACCATTACTGACGTATACTATGATAATTCACGATTGGAAATCGGTTATGTAATACCCCTAGAGAATGTTGAATTAGGAGATTTAAGAGAAATTAAAATACTTGGTATATCTAAAATGAATATTTATTTAGATGGTGAAGCTGCAGGCTATCATACAGGGGCGGAATACAAGGAAGATTATATTGTGGGAACAATTGATGTCCTCACTGATTTATCTCAGTTATCGGAAAATCCAAAAATAAAGCTAGAGTTAACTGAAGTATTAAATAAACAAGGGCAGTGGTTATTTGAATTTGATAGTAAAAAAGCACAAAAGAAAACTATTGTAAATATTAATAAAAGTGTAGAATCAGAAGAATATACATTTACTGTGAATGAAATGGAACTTACTCCAAGTGCAACCAAAATAGAATATGAGTTTGAAATTCCTGCAAATTTAACTGACTTTAACGAAAATGCTTTGACATTTAATCTATATAGTGAAAATGGAAATAAATTAGAATTAATTAGAACAGGTCTCTTAAAGTATGAGCACACTCAAGAAGAAACTCGTTTAATCAGTGAACTTTATTTTGAACCATTCGATAAAACAATTACAAACTTAACTTTAATTCCTATAATTAAAGGAGACGGGGCAAACGATCAAGTTTTAACAAAACTTGAAATGAAATTACCCGTTTCCAATTAATTTTTTAACGTAACTAACGGGTTCAAGAGTTCAATAGAAGGAAGGCTGCTTTCGGCAGCTTTTTTCTTACAACTAATGCGACTAAGGGGATATTTAGATGCCTGAACCAAGTATTAGAATAAATAAGATATGGCTTGATGATGATGATGATTTCTTTGAATTGAATCTTAATTTTTCTACTGGTAAATGTAGCGTAAATATTGATATATATACAGACAATGAAGAATTAAATGAATTAAGAAATGGGATAGTTGAGTTTTCGAACTTTAACCAAGAGGAATTTATATGGATTACTGGGGAAGATGTAGAAAATGTAACTCATTTTTTATCTCTACGATTTTTTTTATATGATAAACGAGGATATGTTGGAATTGAAGTAACTGCTGATAACAAAAAATCAAGTCCTGATAGTGTGCGTGCAACCTTTTTTATTATTACTGTCCTTAATCAAATAGATGATTTTGTAAGAAAGTTAGGAAGTTTTACAAATAAGGAGATTGATGAGTTAGAAGGTCTTATTCAATCATTTAATATCTAATCTTCAAGGGGAAAAACATATCTTCTTCTTCAGCTAACGGGTGCTTTACTTCAAGAAGGAGTAAGGCTTTTTTTATTGAACAAACGGTGCAGGATAGTTAAAGATAAGCTGGAACTATTATGTAATGTAAACGTCTGAATTTATGGAGGTGTATTAAGAAAAAGATAATAAATTTTACTTTTCTTTTTGTCTTTATGGTGTTATTGGTCGGTTGTATGGGAGAAGAAAAAGGACAATTAACAAGAGTAGATGTTCAAAAAAATGATACAGAAGGAAATTACGAAGATGTCGTAATGATAACAGATAGCGAATCAATAGAGTTGTTAAGGCAGGCATTTGAACAAATCAAATGGGATGATAAAGTAGTTTATATGGCTAGAAAACCAGATGTAAAAGCTACTTTGTTTTACACTTTTGATGAAAATATGCCTGAAAGACTTTATGAATATGAAATTTAGTTTAATGAAAATGCAGGTACAGCAACAATTATTAGCAATAATGAAAACGAAAGTTATGGAGAGTTAGATAAAAATAATGCAAAAAACCTAAATAATCATTTTCTTGTAACGGGTGCTTTACTTCAATAAGGAGTAAGGCCTTTCTTGTTCAACTAAAGGATCAGGTTAGTTTAATAAGAGCTTGAAATCTCATATTAATATAAGGTGTTTTTGGGAAAATAAACAGATTAAATGGAAAAAAGTTAATATTAATCATATTCATTGTGGGCTAAAAGGTATATGAACTGCTTTCGAGGGGATGAACCGGGGCATCAGTTTACTGTATGGTAAGGTCTAACTATTTTTTGGAACTCTTCCTATTATAATTATAGCATATAAAAAATGGTCAATATAGCCTTTTTATTCTCATTTACTACTGCTAAAATGCAATAGAACTTTAATAAGATTTGTTGGAGGGATATAGAATGGGTTCATTGGTTCTCGGTTTTCAGGAAATGGAAAAAACACAGCTTTTGCTCGTTGGCGGAAAAGGGTTGAATTTAGGGGAATTATCAAAAATTCAAGGAATACAAGTACCAGAAGGATTTTGTGTTACAACAGTGGGATATCAAAAAGCCATCGAACAAAACGAAACGTATCATGCTTTGTTGGATCGACTAACAATGCTAAAAGTAGAAGATCGAGATCAAATTGGTGAAATCAGCAGGAAGATTCGACAAATCATTATGGAAGTAGAAATTCCTTCGGATGTTGTGAAAGCAGTTACTCACTATCTCTCCCAGTTTGGCGAGGAACATGCTTATGCAGTGCGTTCTAGTGCGACTGCTGAAGATTTACCACATGCCTCTTTTGCTGGTCAACAAGACACCTATTTAAATATCATCGGCAAAGAAGCCATCTTGCAGCATATCAGCAAATGTTGGGCTTCCCTATTTACGGATCGCGCGGTAATCTACCGTATGCAAAATGGATTTGACCACAGTCAAGTTTATTTATCCGTTATCGTTCAAAGGATGGTTTTCCCACAGGCTTCAGGGATTTTATTTACCGCTGATCCGATTACCTCTAACCGAAAGTTACTATCAATCGATGCCAGTTTTGGGCTTGGAGAAGCACTGGTCTCTGGCTTGGTATCTCCCGATTGTTATAAAGTACAGGAAGATAAAATCGTCGATAAGATGATAGCAACCAAAAAATTGGCTATCTATGCACTAAAAGAAGGCGGAACAGAGACACAGCAGATCGATCCTGATCAGCAAAAGACTCAAACACTTACTGAACAACAAATTTTACAACTGGCACGCATCGGAAGACAGATCGAAGCTTATTTTGGTTGCCCACAAGATATCGAATGGTGTTTGGTTGATGATACTTTTTATATTGTCCAGAGTCGTCCAATCACGACTTTATACCCCATCCCTGAAGCGAATGATCAAGAAAATTACGTCTATGTATCTGTTGGTCATCAACAAATGATGACCGACCCCATGAAACCATTGGGATTGTCTTTATTCCTGTTAACAACTAATGCACCCATGTATAAAGCTGGTGGAAGGTTGTTTGTTGATTGCACACATTCTCTGGCTTCACCTGTCCGCAGAGAAATTTTATTAAATACCATGGGACAATCCGATCCGCTCATCAAAGACGCACTTATGACCGTAGTCGAGCGAGAAAATTTTATAAAATCGTTACCAGATGATGAAAAAATACAAAGTTCCAGTCAAAGCAATAATGGTAAATCTGTGGATTTTCTAACACAAATCGAAAACGATCCGACAATCGTTACTGATTTGATCAAGAGTAGTCAAACATCGATAGAAGAGTTAAAACAAAACATCCAAACGAAATCAGGATCGGATTTATTTAATTTTATTCTAGAAGATATCCAGCAATTAAAGAAGATATTATTTAACCCACAGAGTTTGGGTGTAATTATGGCAGCTATAGATGCTTCATCATGGATCAATAAAAAAATGGAGAAGTGGTTAGGTGAAAAAAACGTAGCAGACACGCTTTCACAATCTGTACCAAACAATATTACTTCGGAAATGGGTCTAGCATTATTGGATGTCGCAGATGTGATTCGTCCTTATCCAGAAGTAATTGATTATTTACAACATGTAAAAGATGATAACTTTTTGGATGAACTGGTTAAGTTTGAAGGTGGACAAAAAACCCGAGACGCTATCTATGCTTATCTCAACAAATACGGAATGAGATGTGCCGGAGAAATCGATATTACCAGAAGTCGTTGGAGCGAAAAACCAACTACACTTGTCCCCTTGATTCTCAATAATATCAAAAACTTTGAGCCGAATGCTAGCAATCGGAAATTTGAGCAAGGGCGACAGGAAGCCTTGAAAAAAGAACAAGAGTTATTAGATCGATTAAAGCAATTGCCGGATGGTAAACAAAAAGCCAAAGAGACAAAACGAATGATTAGCATCATCCGGAATTTCATTGGTTATCGTGAATATCCAAAATACGGCATGATAAATCGCTACTTTGTTTATAAGCAGGCATTACTGAAAGAAGCCGAAAAACTCTTACAAGCCAACGTTATTCATGAAAAAGAAGATATATACTATCTCACTTTTGAAGAACTTGGCGAAGTCGTACGCACAAATAAATTGGATTACCAGATCATCAGCAAACGAAAAGACGAGTACAAATTATATGAAAAATTAACTCCCCCACGTGTTATCACGTCTGATGGTGAAATCATTGTAGGTGAGTACAAACGAGAAAATCTCCCAGCTGAAGCTATTGTAGGTTTACCAGTTTCTGCCGGAATTATAGAGGGACGAGCACGTGTCATCTTAAACATGGAAGATGCTGATTTAGAAAATGGAGATATATTAGTCACCTCCTATACTGACCCTAGCTGGACACCATTGTTTGTATCTATAAAAGGCCTAGTCACCGAAGTTGGTGGACTGATGACCCATGGAGCAGTTATCGCACGTGAATATGGGTTACCAGCAGTTGTTGGAGTAGAATATGCTACCAGACTGATAAAAGATGGGCAACGAATTCGAGTGCATGGGACAGAAGGGTATATCGAAATATTGTAATTGCTGAATACGTCCAGATTTAATTAGTAGCACCGCTCCAGTGGTTACCAGAGCGGTTTGATACCAAAATTGTTCCACCTATATTAAACCGTAAAATATAACCCACTAATTTCTCACCTTACAGTATGACAAGATGTTATATTGAAAGTCTTATCTTTTGTTATAGAATAATCATTATTATGTGTTAAGATTTTTTGTTCAACAAACGGGTGCTTTACTTCAAGAAGGAGTAAGGCTTTTTTTATTGAACAAACGGTGCAGGATAGTTAAAGATAAGCTGGAACTATTATGTAATGTAAACGTCTGAATTTATGGAGGTGTATTATGAAAAAGATAATAAATTTTACTTTTCTTTTTGTCTTTATGGTGTTATTGGTCGGTTGTATGGGAGAAGAAAAAGGACAATTAACAAGAGTAGATGTTCAAAAAAATGATACAGAAGGAAATTACGAAGATGTCGTAATGATAACAGATAGCGAATCAATAGAGTTGTTAAGGCAGGCATTTGAACAAATCAAATGGGATGATAAAGTAGTTTATATGGCTAGAAAACCAGATGTAAAAGCTACTTTGTTTTACACTTTTGATGAAAATATGCCTGAAAGACTTTATGAATATGAAATTTGGTTTAATGAAAATGCAGGTACAGCAACAATTATTAGCAATAATGAAAACGAAAGTTATGGAGAGTTAGATAAAAATAATGCAAAAAACCTAAATAATCATTTTCTTGTAACGGGTGCTTTACTTCAATAAGGAGTAAGGCCTTTCTTG
>JBNJJO010000037.1:0-47974 GCA_051750265.1 Bacillota bacterium
TTAAGTGAATTGGTTCACAATTTCCTAATCTATTCAATTATCTCGCCTGAATAAACTTGCAGTTTTTCTTTAGCAATTGCCAATGCACTGTTTATGTTATCAGTAAGTGAAAAGCCAGTGGACTTTTGTAGCCAAGTTTCCCATTCAATATCCCAAAAATAAACGTCAATTTCTAAAAAACCATCTCTCTTTTCCTTCCTTTTCCTTTATCAAATACGTTCGTAAAAGTGTACTTTTACGAACGGGTAAAATAACATTTATAATAAAGAATACAAAACACATAACCTTTCATTAATGAAAAAAAAATCAGGGTTAACCCTGCTACATACTCCCACACATTTTTTGAGGTCCTTTTTCTTTTGGTGAATTTTCAACAATATTATTTAACAGAGCCTTTTCTTTAAATAAGTTACTCTTTCAATCCACAGATGTTCATTTCCGTGTTGTAACCGTAGATAAAATTTCATCATATTGCGTCTTTTTTAAAGAAATTCCATATAATCGCTGTGGCATCCGGACCAAGAGGGTCTGTATATTTTCCATTCTCACTTCCTCCGGACCATGTGTGTGCCATATTATGGACCAACCACATTTCTATTGGAGTGTCATTTTGATTGTTATAGACAAGCCGTGTATAACTTTTTCCGTTTTTTACGATCCCTGCTTCGACGGAAAAAGGGGTCACATTAGCTTTCCCTTGATCGTGCTTCATGCGATAATAGGTTTGTGCCCATTGAATGATCACCTGCTGTCCGTTAATCGGATGCACCCGAGTATCGAGAATACCATGAAAAGCAATGACAGCTACTTTCCTTTTTTTTTCAGTCTTCTGAAAGGCTTTATTCATCTCTTCAAAGGCTTTATCCCCGCATTTAAAAGGGTCCTCCACCCCATTTTTCATGACATATTCGGCTTTTTTAGCCCAACTTTCACTCCAGATGGTTGTATTGACTGCATCGTAAGGCAAGCCGGAACATACTGCGATTCCTCTAAATATGTCAGGATAAGTAACTCCAAGAATGCAAGCCATTGCTCCGCCTGCAGATAGACCAACTGCATACACTCTATTCCGGTTCAGGTTGATATCATAATAAATTTTTAACTTTTTTTCTGCATCATCAATCATCCCGACTAACATGTTAGGAAGCCCTGTTCCGCGATGTTGATTGTCATCTAAAAACCAGTTCCAGCATCCGTCAATATTCACTTCATCTGGATCATCGAAAAGAGGATTAAACACACGATCTACCTGGGGATAAAGAACAAGAAACTTTTCCTTTTCGGCCATTTGATTCATTTTGGTTTCTTCGGCAAACTGATCCATATCCTGTTTGCAGCCATGAAGCATGACTACCAGCGGCAAGCCTTTTCCATTGTTTTTTCCATCCGGCACATACAGTTTATATGTAAATCCATCATATATATATTCATTAAATTCACTCATTCATGCACTCTCCTCTCTTAAAATAAATTGTAACATTTCATAGTGATTTTCCTTTAGGGGTACGACCGAGATACGTGTAAAAATGGGTCACAGGATTTTTGTAAAAGTATTTGGTAATCTTTTTGGACACGTTTTTTGGTATAGAACAAACTCAATAGAACCAGCAATCACTGGAACGGAAAAAATGATTACAAAAATTACAGTTTTGGCAATATAGCAGGCTAACCTTTTAAATCCTCTCATGAGATTCAATACTGTGTTTTTGATCTCTTATATTATGATCATCAAAACCTCATGAATAAGCCTCTAATTGAAAGAAAGAAGATACTAGAAAAGGGGTTACCAGCACATAACAACATTGTTTATGTTCAACATTTAGAGGATCATGGAATCGAATACTTTGATCTCGTTAAGGAAAGAGACCTCGAAGGGATCGTTTTAAAAGAAGTAAATTCAAAATATCTCCCTGGCACTCGTTCAAATGATTGGCTGAAGGTTATTAATTACAAGTATGAAAATGTATATATTACAGGTTTTAGAAAAAAGGAATTTGGATTGCTGTTATCTTTTAACGATGGCTCTCCTGCTGGGCTTTTAGAGTTTATGAAACCAGCTGACCGAAAAATATTTTATACAGAATATAAAAAGTATATTTCTAAAGAGACAAACGATTATATTTATTTAGAACCTACATTAAAAGGGCTTGTAAAATATCGTAACCTTACTAAAATGGGGTTTTTAAGAATCCCTTCTTTCGAAAATTGGATTGCATAAAGAGAGCGCTAATAATATTTAGCGCTCTTTTGATTCATTCATTATATTCACTTTATTTCTTACTCTAAAGGTTTTTTTAAAGCATCCATTGTTATCTTCCGGACATATCTCATCGTTTCTGCTGCAGCTTCTTCAGGCTTATAATCTCGGCGATTATTTAAGACTGTTGTTAGCATTCCACGCCATATTAAAATAGTCATATTATTAATTTCTTCACTCTCTTCACTATCTAGATAACCTTCTTCCACTGCTTTTTGCAAAACTGCTTTACTTCTTTTCGAAATATTATGTTCAAAAATTAAAGGTTTTACTTCTTCAGATAGTCCTGTTAAATCGTTTTGAAAAACTTCGAAATAATGTTTTAGTAGTTCTTCTGGTTTGCTTCCCAAATTAGCATTAAAAATAGCGTTATAAACGTGCGGATTGTTAAAAGAGTGGTTACAGAGCTGCATGCAGCGTCGGATTTCCTTTATCAAGAGGAGTTAGAGCAATATCAAAAAGATGGGGTACTGACAAGATTAGAGACTGCGTTCTCCCGTGATACGGAGCAGAAAGTATATGTACAGCATAGAATGCTTGAGAACAGCAAAGAATTGTTCGAATGGCTAGAAAATGGAGCCTACTTCTACGTTTGTGGAGATAAGCAATATATGGCAAAAGACGTCCACAACGCGGTTATTAGTGTTATTGAAAAAGAAGGCAAGATGACCCATGAAGAAGCTGAAGCGTATCTAAATGAGATGCGGAAGCAAAGACGTTACCAACGTGATGTGTATTAAAATGAATAGATATTAGTGGCACTGTCGAATTTTTCAAAAAAAGAGTGACTTTATTCCGCAATGAGCGGTTATAAGGAGTCACTCTTTTTTAATACAACTTATTTCGATATCGGAAGGATTGATGGGTTCGTGTAAATAGTTTATCTCTTTAAATCCAACATACTTATTACACCCCAAACCAACCAAGTTATAGTTCCAATTGCACTTAAAGTTACAAGAAGTGTATTTAAATCATGCAGAGATACATTGTTATTAAAAGGAAAAGCTGATACTACATAATCGGTATTAGTTTTGATTATTGTAACAGGAATAAGGTATAAGATATTAAACGTTAATACAATTGATATAATTAAAAATAATCTACTCATAATTTTTGTATTCACTCATATTCTCCCCCTTACCATAAAAATCCATTATCCTTATAAAGATTACTGCTAGTTAGTTAAGTGTAACACTTCAGAAACAATATTTAATCACTATTTTTACTCTTCATGTTTCCTCAACAATCTGGCCCTTTAGTAGAAGATCATCCTGTATAGAACGTTCTCGTTACGTTATTGAGTAGTTCCGTCCAGTTCTGCACAATAAAAAAGCCAGCATCTGATTCTATGTTTAATTGTAATACAATATAAAAATAAAAAATTTTTAGATGCTACTCAAACCAAGTAGAAATGAACCATTAAAAGTAAAAAACTTATGCCCACTTTAGTAACCATTTTATCTAACACACCCTATCCTCAATAGAATATTGTTGTCTTCATCGTTACAATTTAAAGTTAACATAATTATATTTTGCTAATGTTAATTGATTATAAATACTTTATTAATTAAAAGGCCCTGAAACTCATAAAATTCCAAGAACTTTTTAATATATGTGAGAAAATTTATACAAATAAATATTTTAATAATTTATATGTATAAAAGAATAATAGCTTGGGAATCATAAAGATAAAGAAGTTAAATAAAGGGGGGGAAATAGTGTCAAGAGAAAGCAAATTAACGTTGTCTGATTTTGTTAATAAAGATCGATTTGAACTAAACTCTTACCTTACCTATTTGATCCAACAATTTTATGATAATGATCCGGATCAGTCTAAAGATAGAAGGTATAGATTAATGATTAAGTAAACTGAAAGAACTAATAGTTTTTGAGATGAATTAAAAATATCCTTGTTTAAAGACCATAACTGAAGGTTTCAATGAGTTTACACTTTCAGATGTAACTCATTAGCTATAAATACCATGGAACTACCGAGCGAAATATTTGAATAGTCTGAAAACCGTTAGTATAATAGAAAAAAGGTCAAGGAGTTGGTTTCCTATGGAAAAGAATTTGCTTAATACACCACCACAACCTGAAGTAAACGTCATGGATTCTGAATTTGCTGAAACGTTGTTAAATAAAGCCCTTCGTAATTTACGAAAAGAGCAAATCCGAAAAGAGATTGACCAGTCATTACAGGATCGAAACAAAGAAAAATTCCTACGACTAACAGAGGAATTGAAAAATATTTCTTAAAATGTTGTATTATATATCGAGATGATTTTGAAATGAACTTAACATAATCATTGATAATCGGCATTGAAAAAGGATCTTCAAACGAAGATCCTTTTTGCTGCTTGTTCCATTAAAGCGCCCTTTAACGGAATAACTCTATTCGTCATTCAACAGTTTCATAATCAACCTTCGTTGTAAACTGCTTATTGGTTTAACTTGAATGGCACCCTCTCAGCTCTTTAAACTCCCTCAACTGGGCTCCTGCTGATATTCCGACGGTCAATAAGCTGCTTCAACAATAAAGATAAATTACTTACTTACTTTTAAAAGAAACTGATCGATACGTTCTTTTTGCCGTAAGTGGTGCCGGAAATGCATTTCGATTAGCTGAAAATATTCCTCTGCATTTAAATATCCCATTCTACGGTGCTGAACTTTCTGGCTTGCCGGAATGTCAGAGAGCTTTCTCTCTATCTCTTGCATTTTCTCAATGATTTGAAGCAGTCCTTCCTTTACTTCTTCTTTTCCTGTAGGATTTGGCGGTGTGAAATCCGGTGTATCCGGACCTTTTACTCTGATTGGAGGAAACGTTCCATCTTTGAAAATCGATTCGCCTATTTCTGTTTTTTTACCGCCATCGGAAGTAGTGCCATTAGCACATTGCTCAATGGCTTTCAAATGAAGATAAAGGGTGCCCTTTATTAAATGATTGTACATTTGTCCTAATGACCATTCATCCTCAGAAGGCTTCCTCGTAAACTCATCTAGCGAATATTTACTTAACTCTTCAATATAGTATGTAGTCACCTGTTCGAATCGCTTCAATATCTCTTTTGTATCCAATAGATCTCCCACTTTCTTTATAATTATCTTTCTCCTTATTGTTGAGTAGTACGTCCCAATGCTAAACTAAATAACATCTTCTGACATTAACTTCGACTTACTTACAAATAATCCCTTCTCTTTTATTCAAGAAAATGGCCCTTTAAATAAAGATAAAGCGCAATTCTTTACTGTAGAATCACGCCCTTTAATGAAGTAACATGACTGGAGTTTTACAACATCAACAAGAGAATCAGACTATAACTTCTTCTTCTTTCAGTGTCGCTATAGGATGCAAGAAATGATGGTCGAAAGGGATTAACTTTTTACCTACTTGTACTTTGTTCACCCAGTCCGGATTGACCAATGCACTCGTTCCGATTGCGATTAGGTCAGCATCTCCCGACTCAATGAGGAACTTTGCTACCTCCGGTTCTCCCAATTTGCCATTGGCGATGACGGGAAGGCCACTGTATCGCTTAGCTAGCTTGGCAAGCGTCGGTCCGTCCTCCACGAAAGCCGGGACAAACGCCTTATATTCGGTCGTATGGATGTAACTTGGGGATGCAGCCGCTAATTGTTCAAAAATAATCTTGGCATCCTTCTCTCCGTTTGCCCATTTGTGATGAAAATCGGTTACTTTCCCTTGTGAGATACGAACACCTACCATGTAATCTGGGCCGACGACAGCACGAATGGCTTCCAGCACTTCCACGACGATGTGGATTCGTCGCTCCGTTGAACCGCCATATTCATCTGTTCGATGGTTCGTATAATCGGTGATGAATTGATCGAGCAGGTAGCCATTCGCTGCATGGACTTCCACCCCATCGAAGCCGATCTGCTTAGCACGGAGAGCAGCTTGTGCGAAGCTGTCGATTGCTTTGCGGATTTCCTTTCGGGTCATCTCTTTCGGAACGGCGAACTCTCCGCTCCCTCCATGATCTTCGAGCATCTTACCCACAGGTTTTACTGCTGACGGAGCGATTGGCGTAAATCTGTCATGCTGAACAAGTGCACCCGCATGCATTAACTGTGCAACAATTTTTCCTCCTTCGCGTTGAACCGCCTGAACGACAGGTCTCCACGACTCAGCTTGTGCATTATTGGCTATGCCGGGTTGGTTCTCATAACTTTGGCTGTTCACTGTATCGGGATAGATGCCTTCCGTGATAATGAGACCGAACCCACCTTTCGCAAAACGGGTATAATAACGGACCATACGTTCATTTGCGAGCCCGGACGGTTCTGCACTTGTTCGGGTCATCGGCGATAGTACCGCCCGATTCGGCAATTTCAGGGACTCTAATTGGAATGTAGAAAAAAGATTAGAATATTTACTCATATTGAATTCCTCCTATAGTTTACCGTGGCAGCGCAATTTTTTGTCACCGACGCGATTTGTTTTATTAATATGATTGTATTCCATTAACTCCATATATTAAAATGATTAATATTGATATCCCCATCAAAATTATTGATGTCTAATTGGAGGTTTTTATATGGAGTTAACCGATTTAAAAGTGTTTATGGCGATCATAGAGGAGGGCAGCATAACCCGTGCGGCAGGGAAACTGGGTTACGTTCAGTCGAACATTACAATGCGGGTTCGCAAGATGGAGTCGGAGCTTGGCGTCCAGCTTTTTCAGAGAAATCCGAAAGGCGTAATACCAACTGAGAAGGGGCTCGTCTTCAGCAATTATGCCTCGGATATTTTGCTTAGGATGGAGGAGTCCATCAGGGCTATAAAAGAACCAGATTACCCATGCGGACCTCTTGTGATCGGTGTTGTGGAGACAGTCGCTTCCTCTGGGCCATTTATTCGTGCGTTATCCAAGTTTCAAAGCAAATACCCCGAAGTTTCGTTATCACTGATCACTGGGACGTCTCCGCTTAATTACGAGAAAGTGTTGAACCGCCAGTTGGATGGCGCTTTCTTTACGGGCGAATTCGACTTATCCCAGTTGCAAGTCGCCTATGAGATTCGAGAAGAAGTCGTCCTTCTGACTGCCGCTGATGGAAATGAACCTTCAATTTTTGCGGACGTTGAGAATGCAGCATGGGTTGTGTTTTCGAAGGGCTGCCCTTTACGTGCAACCATCGAAGATTGGCTTCACTGCGTCGGTGCAACCCCCACGAACATCGTTGAGATCAGTACGTTGGAGACGATGCTGAACTGCGTACGAGCAGGAATCGGGTACACGCTTCTAACCAAATCGGCCGTTGCTGTGAGCGATGATCGCGTACAGGCTCATCCGGTTCCGGAACAGTACCGATTCGCAACAACGCGACTGGTTTCCCGAAAAGAACAGTTTTATAGCAAAACGTTCGCTGCATTTGCAGACTGTGTCAGAGAGACGGGAATTTGATTGAAATTATCTAATATGCATTTTTAGTTAACATGAAAATTTTTATATGAAGTTAGCAAAAAAGCCAATCCCATACAGTTCAAGGGATAGGCTTTTGTTTATTTTTTATCGTTAATACAGGTTTTTATACATCGTTGTACGTACGACCAAGTATTAGGTGGCTGTATAAAAAAGTTGAATTTTATGGTACTCTTACTCAATTAAATGGCCCTTTAATGGAATAACTTGACTGGCTTTTTTAAACATCTTATTGTCATTCAACAAAAACGTCCAAAAAATAATATTACTTTTTATAAACGTCTATAAAGTGAATTTTATATGATTACAGACTGAAATGTTATAGTTTTTTATGAGTCTATAAAAGTGTACTTTTATGAACAGACAGCAAGTCGCATAGGTTTACATCAAAGTTTGTAAACCTATGTTTTAACTTTCATTCATGTTTTCCCCTACCTTAATGTCCTAAAGTCTTTGTTTCTGAATAATAATAATAATAGTAGTATTCAGTACAAATAAAGAAAAAACCAAAAACATCCCCTCGCACTTCACTATCCCAGTAAGGTGTTCCCAATCCAACAAATGCTGGTACAACATATACACCATTGTAGAATCTACTTTTAAAGCATACCCTTCACTATCCTTTGCACTATTTATCATTCTAAGGCCATCCCGTAACCATTGAATAGCAGAGTCAGCTACATAAATACTCCCCTCTAGAGCATATTCAATCTTATCATTCAATCCCCATGCAATTGTTGTAAGGAAGCCATTTTCAGATGAAATTGCCTTTTCACCAGTATTCATGAGTATAAAACAGCCTGTTCCATATGTATTTTTGGCCGTCCCCTCTTCAAAGCATGCTTAACCAAACAATGCTGCTTGTTGGTCATCAGCCATGCCTGCGATTGGAATTTCTTGTCCAAAAAAGTGTTAATCAGCAGTAGTGGCATAAATTTTAGAAGATGGACGAACTTCCGGCAGCATTGATTTAGGAATCGTTAAAATGTCTAAAAGGTCAACATCCCATGCTAAGTCATAGATGTTAAACAACAATGTACGTGACGCATTAGAATAATCAGTCACATGTCTCTTACCACCTGAAAGCTTCCAGACTAACCACGTATCAATTGTTCCAAACAACAATTCACCTTTTTCTGCTCATTCACGTTCACCTTCAACATGATCCAAAATCCATTTTATCTTCGATCCTGAAAAATAAGGATCAATTAAAAGACCTGTTTTCTTTTTAAAGGTCTTCTCTAGATCTTGTTGCTTTAATGCATCACAAATACTTGCAGTCTGACGTGATTGCCACACAACAGCATGATAAATAGGTTCCCGGTTTTTTTATCCCAAACAACTGTTGTTTCTCTTTGATTTGTACAGCAATTTGCGCTGGTTTTACCCCAGCTTCTGACAGACAGGAGGCAATGACCGTTAAAATTGATCCCCAGATTTCATTGACGCTGTGCCCAACCCGGCCTGATTTAGGAAAATGTTGTGTAAACTCCTTTTGAGCAATGTGTTCGATTGTTCCGGATTTGTTGAATAAAATCGCTCGTGAACTCGTTATTCCTTGGTCAAGTGCGAGCATATATGTTTTCTCCATCAATCCTTCTTCCCTTTATTACAGCTCTATTATTATCAATCTTTCTTTTTATAATTGATTGAATAAATATCTTTTCTACGATCCTTTAAATGGCTAACGGTTCCTGATTGTCGTTGGCGTCTTAAGATCTCCAAATCCACATCTCCAATAGCAACCATTTCAATGTTTGGATTACACTCATTTACGATGCCATCTCGGGCAAATTCAAAATCAGAAGGTGCAAAGATAGCTGATTGGGCATATTGGATATCCATATTTTCTGTTTGTGGAAGGTTACCAACTGTTCCAGCAATAACTGTGTAAATTTGATTTTCGACTGCACGCGCTTGAGCACAATAACGAACTCTTAAGTAGCCTTGGCGGTCCTCAGTACAGAAAGGGGTGAAGATGATCTTAGCTCCTTTATCAGTCGCAATCCTTGCAAGTTCTGGAAACTCAATGTCATAGCAAATTTGAATCGCAATTATACCGCAATCTGTATTAAACACCTTTACTTGATCTCCACGACTAATTCCCCACCATTTTCTTTCGTTTGGAGTAATATGCAATTTGTATTGCTTTTCAATTGTTCCGTCACGTCGGAATAAGTAAGCAATATTGTAGATCTGTCCCTCTTCTTCTACAACATGTGAACCTCCAATGATGTTTACGTTATAGCGTACTGCTAACTCAGTGAATAACTCAATATATTCCTCGGTAAATTCTGTTAGACGTTGGATCGCTTTACTTGGAGACTTTTCATCAAGAAAAGACATTAGCTGTGTTGTGAAAATTTCTGGAAACACCGCAAAATCTGATCCAGCATCTGATGCAACATCCGTGTAATACTCAACTTGTTTTGCAAATTCTTCAAAAGAGTTAATTTGTTTCATCATATATTGAATAGCACAGATACGAACGGGATTAGATGTTTTGTAAAATCGCTTTGTATTAGGCTGATAATCAACATTATTCCATTCCATAAGGGTTGCATATTGATAAGAAGCTAAATCGTCTGATAAATAATTTGGATTTATTCTCATCAAAGTAAATTCATTTAATAGTTGAAATGAAAGAACTGGGTCATAAATTTTATGTAATGTCACTTGCTGTACATATTCCCTTGCTGTTAATTCATCTGCATATTTATAATAGTTTGGAATTCTACCACCAATAATGATGCTTTTTAAATTTAACCTTCTAGCTAAATCTTTTCTTGCTTCATATAAACGATGACCGATTTTCATACGACGGTAGCTTGGGTGTACCATCACTTCAATTCCGTACATATTATATCCATCAGGATCGTGGTTTGTTATATAGCCATTATCCGTTATGTCATCCCATGTATGACGATCATCGTATTCGTCAAAGTTAAGTAATAGACTTGAGCATGAACCAATGATTTTCCCATCTAACTCAGCACAAAACTGACCCTCTTGAAAATGTTCAAGGTGACTTTCTAGATGTTCTCTCCTCCAAGGTCTCATACCCGGAAAACATTTTCCTTGAAGCTTTAATAGTTCATCAATGTCTCTCTCTTCAATATTACGTATGATCATTTTCTTTTCAAATTTAGATAAATCTAGCTTTTCGGACATAATGGTGTCTCCTTTGAAATTTTATATTTCAATATTATCCTTCCCTTTATTGTTTATCCAAAAACTTGACTAATTCTTTTAATTCCATATGTGCCATAGATTCTAAGCTGTGGTCAACTTCGCAAAAATCTAAATCCCTTGTTACTGTGTTTGGTACAGTAACACATTTCATCCCTGCACGCTTCGCTGCTAACGCACCATTTGCTGAGTCTTCAAAAGCAATGCACTCCTTCGGTTTTACACCAAGACATTTTGCAGCCTCTATATATAAAGCTGGATCAGGCTTCACGTATTCAACATGATCCGAAGTGCGAATACATTCAAAATGGTCTAACAAATTAAGCCTTTTTAAATGAGATGACACCCACTCATAGTTTGAGCTTGATGCCAGTCCAATTTTGAGGTCAAGTGCTTTAGCAGCATCCAAATAGTCAACAACACCTGGTCTTGCTTTTTCCTTCTCTATTCTCCCGGAAAATCGCTCTTTTTGCAGCTTTGACAAATCATTATGATCAAACGTTTTCTTAGCTTGTTCTTCAAGATATGTAAAAGGATTAAAATCAGATTTTGTACCAATCAATTTCCCCCAAATAGTTAAAGGTAATTCACATTGATGTTCTGCAAAAATTTCACTTAGCACTTCATATTCATGTGTTTCTGTATCTAAAATTAATCCATCAAAATCAAAAATAATTGCTTTAATCATGCTTTATCATCTCCTCACCCATATTATACAAAAATTGGATTGTTTTTTCATTTTTCCGCGCAAAAAAAGGGCCTGACACAAGTCAAACCCCTTGCTGTACTTATGATGTTTTATTTGGCTCTGAGATGTTTGTTAATGCTGCTCCTGCAGCTTGGTCTGACATTTCGTTTGTTGCTAAATCACCTAATGCAACAATTCCTACTAACTGATTGTTTTCAATAATTGGTAGGCGTCGAATTTGATGTTGTGCCATGATCTTCGCAGCCTCTTCCGTGGACATTGATGTATGTCCTGATACAAGGTTTGTCGACATTACCTGTGAAATAGGTGTGTTATTATCGCCACCTTGAGCAGTTGATCGAGTAGTGATATCACGGTCTGTAATGATTCCTTTAAGCTGACCATTATCAACTACTGGAATTGAGCCTACATTATTTTGACTCATTAATGCTGCAGCTTCCTTAATGGTTTGATTAGAAGATACAGTTTCTACATTTGTTGTCATACAGTCTTGAATTGTATTCAAGATGATCATCCCCTTTCGTAACATAGTATGGGCAGTTATTTGCTCTTTATTAGTAGAAGTTTTTATCATGAATAGCATGTAAATAGTAAGTGAAAATTAATAAGTAATTATATCAAGCACGTTCTAACGTTTCCCAATTTATAAAAAAAGGTAAATTCAGTATTTATAACCTACAAATTCATAATCTCTCCATTTTACAGTTCTATCTATTACGACTATAATTTAAGAAAACATAGTAATTGCGAGGGGATATCATGTCTGGCTCTAATGAAAAGCGAGTTGAAAATTTATTATCTATTGGATGGATCGCTTCTTTTATTGCTACATTAGGAAGTCTCTACTTCTCAGAAATAGTACAATATACACCATGTGAACTGTGTTGGTATCAACGAATATTTATGTATCCTTTAGTTATCATATTAGGAATAGGAGTATTTAAAAAAGATGCCTCAATCGCTCTCTATTCCCTTATTCTATCAGCGATCGGCGGATGCATTTCCATCTACCATTACAGCATCCAAAAAATAGACTTTTTGGGTGAGATTTCTGTTTCTTGTGGCATTGTTCCATGTACTGGTGAATACATAAACTGGCTTGGGTTTATTACTATCCCTTTCTTAGCACTTGTAGCATTTACTATCATTTTCATTACAAGCTTATTAATTTTCAAAAAGGCAGGTCGTTAAGATGAAAAAAATCGTTATTTTTGGTGCAATCATTATTGTTCTATTCGGAGCATTAGCATTCGTAACAACTTATCAAAAGAGTGAAAAGGCCGAAGGGAATGTATATGGAAAAGATGACCTTCATACTGCTACAGTTGATCAACTAGATGATCCAAATTATCAAAACATCATTCTTCCTGATGAGTTGGAATCAAAATTAGAAAACAAAGAGGATACGATTGTTTATTTCTTTAGTCCTTTATGTGAACACTGTATGGTAACAACACCGGTATTAATGCCTGTTGCTGATGATGTAGGTGTTGAAATTAATCAATTTAACTTGTTAGAGTATGAAGACGGTTGGAATCAATACGGAATTACCGCTACTCCAACTCTTGTCCATTATAAAGATGGAAAAGAATTTTCTCGTAGTGAAGGATCAAACACAGAAGAAGCTTTCCGTAGTTTATTAACGAAATGGAAATCGGAATAAGAAAAGCTCAAGAGCCTAGTCCCTCCAGGGGCTAGGCTCTTGTACTAGATAAATGCTTTTTCTTATACTATCATCATTAGAATATAATTTCTGATAGTATAAAAAACGCGGTATTGTAAAGGTCAACGTTTTTCATTTTAAACCATCCAACTATTTGCTGGTCTAATAAACTGACTAAATTCCCCTTCCTGGCTCTTAGCTTCTTTAAACTGAGAAAATGCCAGCGGGAAAAAGTATCCATATTCATTTAAATTACTACTATTTCGTGTAAACATTTCTTGATACTCTTGATCATGTTTGCACTCATCAATATGGTCTAGCACTGCAATTAGAGCTTGAAGGCTAGAAATAATATGAAAAGCATCCTTTAATGTACCATTATACATTTGATCTGTAGCTTGTGGCTGTAATACCTTTTGACCCTTTAAGATCATAATCTCTTGATCTGGAAAAAACCTCGGAAAGATTTCCGTATATATTTGTTCAACAAGTTCCTCTATATGGCGTTCTTGTTCTTCTGTTGAGGCAACAACAACCTTCATTTAAATCACCCTTTAATCTATCATTCTTCTTTATCTGTAACTATTGTAAGCATACCACAGTATAATTCGACAGTGCAGAGGTAAGTGTTACCGGAACTAGATTGTACATCCATTCTTTGTTCTGTATACTTTTTGAAAGGAATCACAAACAATAAAATGTAAATAAAAGGATTGGTGTTCAACTTGAACCGAATAGGCGCATGGCTAGAAATCAAAATCCCAAAGGAATGGGCTAATAAAACAGTGTTTCATGTCCTTTCAAATGAACTCGGTGCTTCTAAAGCCCTTATCCATAAATGGAATACTGCTTCTGCTATTAAAAAAAATGATAGCAAAGCAGATGTAAATCATAAACTTCAACTTGGTGATCGTTTATTTTTGCATATATTTGGTGACGAAGACTATGGGGTACTCCCTGAATACCAAACGATTGATGTCCTATATGAGGACGATCATTTGTTAATCGTCAATAAAAAAGCTGGCATAGACACACATCCTAATGAACCAAATCAGAAAGGTACATTAGCAAATGGAATTGCCTTCTATTATCAAATGAATGGATTACAAATTAGAGTCAGACATATACACCGCCTTGATAAGGAAACGTCAGGTGCAATTATTTTTGCTAAGCAAGAATTAGCCCACACTCTGTTGGATCAAGATCTTCAATTAAGAAAGATTAAACGCACATATATAGCTATTGTCGAAGGGGAATTATCACATCCAAAAGGAAAAATTGATCAGCCCATCGGAAGAGATCGACATCATGCTACACGTAGAAGAGTTTCTCCTAAAGGGCAAAAAGCAATTACACACTATCAGGTAGAAAAGTACATATCAGCAAAAAATCTATCTGTTGTGGCTCTTCAACTTGAAACAGGTAGAACCCACCAGATTCGGGTACATTTAAGCTCAATTGGCCATCCCATTATTGGAGATGTGTTATACGGTGGAAAAAAAGAGATAATTAGTAGACAAGCACTTCATGCAGCAAAGGTTTCTCTTCTTCATCCATTAACAGGGAAAAAAATAGAAGTTGAGGCTGAATTTCCAAAGGACATGTTACCATTTGTTGCAAAAGTATAGCACTTTTATTTATCTAACAAATCGAAATGTATTCACGTCACCATTAAAAATGAAGGAAAAATAGAGTATTCCTACAAGCTCCACTTCAATATGGTGGCGCGAACCGATTATTGTAGCTAAATTCATCTATTTTCAATTAGAGGATGGTTATCATAATAAATTAGCGTAGTTCTATCCCCATTTCCTATATACAAATTAAGAGAAGTATCAAATTCTAAGGTAACCATTACATCTATCCTATTTAGAATCCGGTGCTTTTTACTCATTTTTCTGAATTAATAAAACATTAACAATATACAAACATTTCATTAATATTCAGTTGGTAGCTTGTAGATAGACTAACAGCGATGAAACTCATCCCAAAATAGTAAGGAGGGATCTTCATTGGATAACCGGAAAGAGTTTAAAAACATGAACCGTAGGGACTTTTTAAGAGTTGGAGGAATGAGTACTGTTGCATTGTCTTTAGGAGCTACCGGTGTGTTCTCACTTGCAAGTGCTAAAAAAAGTTTTGCTGCATCAGGGCAAGCTACTAGCGGATTTGGTGGTTATGGTCCTTTAGTGAAGGATCCTAATGGAATACTAGATCTACCACAAGGCTTCCATTACAAAATTATCTCTGAAGAGGGCGGAAAACTTTCTGATGGACGCCCAATTCCATCAGCATTTGATGGAATGGCTGCATTTACAGGACCTCATAATTCTACGATTCTCGTTCGGAATCATGAGCTAAGCGGTAATACTAAGTATCCAGTTGAAGGTAAAAACCCTTATGACAAGAGCAAAACAGGTGGTACATCAGCACTTGTTGTTGCACCTAATCGCGAGGTTGTAAAAGAGTATATTACATCAGCAGGTACAATTCGTAATTGCGCTGGAGGCGCTACTCCGTGGGGCACTTGGTTAACCTGTGAAGAAACAATGAATGAGGGACACGGCTATGTGTTTGAAGTCGACCCAAATGATCCTGAAAACAACTTATCCAAAACACCGATTAGAGATATGGGTGCCTTTTCTCATGAGGCAACAGCTGTTGATCCAACTACAGGATATATTTATCTTACTGAAGATGCGTCTAAAAGCTTTTTATACCGCTTTATACCGAATGATACAAGCAGAAAACCAGGGGCACTACAAAAGGGTGGAAAACTTCAAGCTGCTGCTATCGAAGAAATCGGCAAAACATTGGCAAGCTCTTTCAATCAAGGTCAAAAGTTCGGGATTGTTTGGAAGGATGTTGATCCTGAGAAACCAACTCTTGATGCTGAGCAAAAAGGATGTATTATCTTTAGTCGTCTAGAGGGTGCTTATTTTGCTGGAGGTGTATTCTGGTTTGATGATACCTCTGCAGGTGATGCGAGAAAAGGCCGAGTATACCGCTATATTCCAGCTACTAACACGTTGGAGCTTTTCTATGAATCATCAAATGCCAACGATTTAGAAGCACCTGATAATATTTGTATTACACCTTGGGGAGATTTATGGATTGCTGAAGATGGTAAAGATACAGACAGAATGATCGGATTAACACCTGAGGGTGAAGTGTATGTATTTGCAGTAAATCGATTAAATGGCAGTGAATTAGCAGGCCCTACCTTCTCTGCAGATGGGAACACCTTTTTTGTTAACTGTCAAAGCCCTGGTATAACATTTGCTATTTGGGGTCCTTTTGCACGTCGTAACTCTGCAAGACAACGTCTTATGGGACAGGCTGCACCCCCAAGCAATTATGCACCAATTGTTTCAGACAAGCTTGTTGCATTTGCTGAAGATCAAGGCATGTCTGTGCTTGAAGCAGCTGCATTCCAGCGACATGGTATGCCGATCCTTTAAGGATACTATTTTTCACTAATTGGAGGTTTCATATGTTACAAAACATAGGTATTCCCGGACTAATTTTGATCCTAGTAATCGCATTGATTATTTTTGGTCCTTCAAAGCTACCTGAAATAGGACGGGCTTTTGGATCAACCTTAAAAGAGTTTAAAAAAGCAACAAATGATCTAGTAAATGGTGATAATAAGGAAAATGCTAGCTCTGATGATGTAAAACAGATTCAAACGATTGATAGACCTAAAAGCAAAACAGGTAGCTAGACAGAGGGATGATGTAGGTGGGTCACGTCAGTTGCCTGCTTGCATCTTTTTTTCTCTAAAGAATAAGAAGACTTAAGCTCCGCCTTAGCTTCAATAGATGTTTTACCTTCTTACTAAATATAGGTATTCTAATACCCCGTTTTTGTTTTCTTTTCAGAAAGGAGCTTTACATATGGATTTAACAGAAAAAAACGTAATTGAACATTTAGGAGAATTGCGAAAAAGAATCATTATTACGCTGATTTCCTTTCTTGTTTCTCTCCTTGTTTCCTTTATTTTCGCGAAGGATATTCATAACTTCTTAGTAAGGGATCTACATGATAAATTGGCGATATTAGGTCCTGGGGATATCCTTTGGGTGTATATGGCAATTTCTGGAGTAAGTGCTATTACACTTACAATTCCGATTGCAGCTTTTCAAGTATGGTTGTTTGTCAAACCTGGGTTAAAAAAAGAGGAACAACGGGTAACGTTAGCTTTTATCCCAGGTATTTTTATTTTATTTATTTCAGGGATTGCCTTTGGTTATTTTTTGTTATTTCCAATCGTTCTATCCTTTTTACAAAATCTAGCGGGAAATCAATTTGAAACATTTTTTACTGCTGATAAATACTTTCGTTTTATGATTAACCTTACATTACCTTTCGGATTTTTATTTGAAATGCCTGCAGTCATCATGTTTTTAACAAGACTAGGTATTATTAATCCACAAAAACTTGCTAAAACAAGAAAGATTTCCTATTTTATATTAATTATCGTATCCATTTTTATTACTCCTCCTGATTTTATATCTGATATTTTAGTTATTGTGCCTTTATTATTGCTATACGAATTTAGCATTACACTATCAAAAATTGTTTATCGAAAGAAAATTTCCTTTGAGCAAGCTTCGTTAGATTCTAACTAAGGGATCATTTTCATCCTAAAAATGTAACCAGCCTGAGTCCTCAAACGATCTGACTCAGGCTGGTTACATTTTTAAAGCTATTATACTGTCTTCTTTTTTGCATAAATAATATAACGTTTTGGAGCATTTCCGACATAGCTGAACGGATAACATGTTGTAAGGAAAAGCTCTTCTGTTTCATTTTGTAAAGTTATGATACTTAAATCATCTGATTCCACAATTTTCGTTTCAGTAATTTCATATTCATAGTTGCCGTATGGAAGGACAATTTCAAGAGAGTCGCCAATTTCAAGCTCTCCAGCTTTACGAAACACAGTATCTCGATGCCCTGACAAAACAATTTGACCATTTTCATCTGGGTAATAGCTACCTTTGTAGTGACCAACACCTTTTTCAAGATCGTCAGGATTTGTGCCTTCAACAATAGGTAAATCAGCTTTAAGCCTTGGTATCTGTAAAATGCCAACCGCTTCACCCAGTGGTGGCTTAAAGGTTCCATCCTCTTCTTTATACACTTCTTTACTAGGCGGAGATTCAACAATCGCTTTGGCTTCATCTAAAGACTTAGAAGTTTGCATCTTCGTATAAACAATTTCCAAAACAGCATAACCTACAATACAAAGACCAACAACAATCAATAAATGTGATAGCTTCTTCATCTAACTTTCACTCTTTCCTCAATTAATAGTTTGATTATATCACAGAGGTGATTACCAATATTAACAGAGTACATAGAATAGAGCCATTAATTGTTAAATTTTTGTAAAGGGGTCAGACCCTAACTAACCCTCTCCATTACATACTTTTTGTTGCCTTTTCCGCTTATAGTAATCAGCAGTTTTTCGAAATTCTTCAATAACCTCCTGATTAACATTTTTATACTAAAGTTATCTTAGCTCGAATTATGTCACGAGGATGTCAAAGGACCTTATACTTTTACATATGAAAAAAGACCTCTAAAAAATAGAGGCCTCCCCGTTCTGCTTCCTAAAATAAAATTGCATCTAGTGAATATGAACCTGCACCTGTTAAAGCAACACCGAGTGCAATGACAAGAATAATTAGGTTCAACTCATAGCCATTTTGAGTTGCCCAGTATCCATTTGGTCCATGAACTTTTACAATTGCAATAAGCATTGTCCCAATAATAGCTAATGCTGCTAAAGGTGTTAAAAAACCTAAAGCAAAAAATAATCCCCCAACAAGTTCAGCCAAACCTGCAGCAACAACCATCGTACGACCGGGCTTTAAACCGATTGATTCAAAAAATCCTGCTGTACCCTTTATTCCATAACCTCCAAAAGATCCAAAAAGCTTTTGAGCGCCATGGCCAACAAACGTGAGTCCGACAACTACACGGATAAGTAATAATCCTAATGCTGTTAACATATTTATCTCTCCTTCTGGCATTTATCTCGAATTCGAGATAAAACCTTAAAAATATAATCGAGACATGAAATTTATCTCGACTTCGAGATTTATTACATGACGATATTTTCAATTCGTCAATAATAAAATTTTATAGAATTTCAACAACACCCTTTACCTCTTGTAACATCTTTTCACGTGTTTCTTTATCTACATGTGGAACAGAGAAAAAGAACTTATGTGTAATAACATCTATTCCACAATAATCAAAAATCCCTACATCCATTGTAGTTTCCATTGATGAAACAAGCTGACTAGGCTTCATAAACTCCTCTGTTTGGCTAGTTGTCTGGAATATAATAGCTTTCTTTCCTTTAAGCAGACCATCCACTTCACTATTCGTAAACCTAAAAGCAAAACCATTTGTAAACACACGATCAAAGTACCCTTTTAAGATTGCTGGCATGCCACACCACCAAGAAGGAAAAATAAAAACAAGGTTTTCTGCCCACAATATTTCATTTTGTTCCAATTGAATTTCTTTTGGAAGATTATTTTGATAAAAGCTCGTATGATTGTCCTCTATCAAAACAGGATCAAACTTAAGTTTATACAAATCACGGATTTTTACCTCATAGTTTTTATTTGTTAATTGATCTTTGATTTCATTACATATGGCAGCATTAAAACTATCTTCACAAGGATGTGCTAGGATTATTAGCGTATTCATACGATCCTCCAAAAGTCATTTTTCTTCTAGTATGGATCTTTTCATTGCTTATATTCATTTAAACAAACGTTTATTTAAGTTCATTTTCTCACTTATTTTCTCCTTACTGAAAGTCAAAGCATGACGGACCAAGTGAACCTCTCCACCTAAATCAAAGATAATAAATAGAGCTTTTAAAAAAAAGATTCCTTATTCAACGACTAACGACTGTTGCCAAGTGCTTATAACTAGGACTTACATATAGTCTCCACAGGCTTAGATTATACTGTTTGGGCGGAACCTCGACCTACAGTTTTATTTAAAAAAGATTTAAGCAACCGGCTCAAAACCTATTTGTTTTATTCCTGTATTAATGTTAATTGCTTTGTTGTTTAAATTGGTTCCGCACTTTGGACAAATGTGAGTCGAACAGAAAGACTCTTTTTATTGGACAAAATATAAGGCGCTGTTTTCAAATTGAGATAGATTAAGATAATTTGTTTATTGCTAGAAGGAAAAGCTCCAATCCTTAAAGAAGTATTTAAAAGCATACCCACGAAAATTTAGGAGGTAAAAGATGAGCCGCTTAGATGACAACCAAATTGCAAAACAACTTCTTTCGATACCCAAATGGAAGCTTAAAGATGAAAATTCTATTGTAAGAAAGTATGTTTTTAAGGAATATTTAGCAGGTATTGAGTTTGTGACAAAGATAGGTCATTTAGCAGAAGAAAAAAATCATCATCCATTTATTGAAATACAGTATAAGGCTGTCTTTATTAGTTATACATCGTGGGCTGCTAGAGGTTTAACACAATTAGATTTTGATATAGCTAAACAGATCGATTACATATATGATGAAACACTCTAATATCCTTTAGGGTGTTTTTCTTGATAGGAGCACACAACTCATACTTAATCAAACGTTTGTTTAAATCATTTTATTCAATTTCAAATCTCTTTTTGCGAAAGAGTTCTTAGTCTCTTTAAATAAATTATCCAATGTTCGTTAACTAAGTGCATTATTTTGTTTGCTCAGATTTCTTCTTCCCCCACAAGCCTTTTTTTCTAAAATAAACTACAATCCCACTACCTAATCCAAAGATTAAGATAAGCACATAAACATACCCATACTTCCATTTCAATTCAGGCATATTTTCAAAGTTCATGCCGTACAAGCCTGCAATGAAGGTCATAGGAATTTTCAACTCTTTCAATGGTTTTAGTTTGTTTATTGTATTTAAGCATGTGTTTCCCCTTTACAAATAAAAAGATGATATAATTATTATTTGTAATAGCGATTATTTCTACCCTGCTTCTACCTCTTTTACCATCGTTTCCCTGTCACTGCTAAATAGATGTAAAAAGTAAAAATATCAAAAAGGCTGACTAAAACTAGTAGATCTTCAATAGCTTAATAGCTTGTGAAGTCTAATTTTTTTAAGTCAGCCTTTTTTCCTCTTAGAGGGTTGATAAATATATCGAACGTTTACTTTTTAGTTGTAGCAATTTAATTTCACTTAATCAGTGAAGGTAAACCATTTTTAGCCTTTAAGAATCTCTTCTATTCTAGCTAATTCTTCTGCGGTAAATAAAAGATTTTTGAGAGTTGCAACATTTTCTTCAATTTGGCTAACCTTGCTAGCTCCTATTAATGCAGAAGTGACACGTCCTTCTCGTAGCACCCAAGCTAATGCCATTTGTGCTAGGTTTTGCCCACGTTCTACCGCAAGTTCATTTAACTGTCTAACACGGTTTAATACGTCTTCTGTTACTCTCTTTTCATCTAAATATGTATTAGCTTTTGCTGCCCTTGAATCAGAAGGAATGCCTGAGATGTATTTATTTGTTAATAGACCTTGATCTAGAGGGCAAAACGCGATAGATCCAACTCCATTTTCAGATAATACATCCTGCAGGCCATCCTCAATCCAACGATTGAACATAGAGTAGCTCGGTTGATGTATAAGTAAAGGTGTCCCAAGGTTTTTTAAGATTTTTACCGCTTCAGCTGTTTGAACAGCATCATAACTAGAAATCCCAACATACAACGCCTTACCTTGTCGAACAATTTGATCAAGAGCTCCCATTGTTTCTTCTAAAGGTGTGTTCGGATCAGGTCGATGTGAATAAAACACATCAACATAGTCTAGTCCCATACGTTTTAAACTTTGATCAAGACTTGAAACAAGATATTTTTTTGAACCCCATTCTCCATATGGACCATCCCACATGTGGTAACCAGCCTTCGTAGATATGACCATTTCATCTCTGTAAGGGGCGAAATCAGTTTTTAACATCTTGCCAAACATTTCTTCTGCGCTTCCAGGGGGTGGACCATAGTTATTCGCTAAATCAAAATGAGTAATTCCTAAATCAAATGCTCTATGCAGCATCGATCTACCATTTTCATATGTATCAACCCCACCAAAGTTATGCCACAACCCTAATGAAATAGCCGGCAAAAACAAACCAGAATTTCCAACTCGGTTATACTTCATATCATTGTATCGATCTTTACTAGCAGTATACGTCATATGTATCCCCTTTCTTTTTGGACATCTTAAGTTATTCTACATTATTTCTTGTAATCTTTCCTACTTTATTACTTATTATGATGTAAAAATGAAAAACCAACTCCAATATAATAGAAGTTGGTTGCCTTTCTATTTTATAATCAAGGAAAAACTATTTACTCTATAACTTCTGCCTCTTCCTTTTCTAATACAGTCACTCTTAATTGCATAATTCGTTTATCATCCATTTCTTCTACTGCAAATAACATGTTTTCAAATTCAACCACAGGTTTTTCTTCCCCATTAGGGATATAGCCTAGCTGTCCAATAACAAAACCACTCAATGTATCAAACTCTTCTGTTGGTAGATCGATTATTAAAAGATCCTCAACTACATAAAGGTTTGTCATACCAGGAATTAAATACGTATTGTTATCAAGTACTATAATCTCTTCTTCATCTATACCGCGATCATCATATTCGTCAAAAATATTCCCAACAATCTCCTCTATGACATCCTCTATTGTAACTACTCCATCTGTTCCGCCATATTCATCAATTGCTATAGCCATATGAATATTATTCAATTGCATTTCTTTAAACAATTCATCTATCCTCTTTGACTCCAGAACAAAATATGGATCTCTGAGCAACTCTTTTAAGTTAAAGGTTCTTTCGTCACAATCCTCGACAAATTGAATTAAATCCTTTACATGTAAAATACCTACGATATGATCTATTTTATCCTTATATACAGGAAACCTTGTGTATCTTTCAATGTTCACCAACCGTACAGTCTCTTTTAAGCCGTAGTTATATGGAATTCCCACAATATTTGTTCGATGTGTCATGATATCAGATACTGTTTTATTATCTAATTCAAAAATATTATTTATCATCATTTTTTCTGTTTCTTGGATTGTGCCTCTTTCTTTCCCAACATCAACCATCATCCGTATTTCTTCCTCAGTTACATTTTCATCTTCAGCATTTGGATCTACACCAAATAGACGAACAAGTAAATTAGTTGATAATGTCAATAATTTAACAAAAGGCGATGATATTTTAGATAAGAATGTAAGAGGAACAACTGCAAACATCGATATCGCTTCCGCTTTTTGTAAGGCAAGTCTCTTCGGAACAAGTTCTCCTAAAACTAAGGTAAAGTAAGATAAAACAAGCGTAATAACGACAACTGATATTGTTCCAAGTAATTCCTCAGAAATAGGTATACCCATTCCATACAAGGTGTTTGCTAAACGTCCTGCAAAGCTTTCTGCCGCAAATGCACTGGCTAAAAATCCTGCTAGCGTTATACCAATTTGAATCGTAGCCAAGAAACGACTAGGTTCTGATAAGAGACTATATAGCATGACTGCCTTTTTATCTCCGCTATCTGCCATTAGTTTAACTTTGTTATCATTAAGCGAAATTAACGCTATTTCTGATGCAGCAAAAAAGGCATTTAATATGATTAGTACTCCAAGTATTAATATTTCTGTTGCCAATAACACCAACCTCCGGAGTTAAGAAAGTGATAAATTTATCAATTTTTTTATATACACACACCCATTATATTTATTTAGCATGCCCTAAAGTTATTATCTTTTCGAGGAAGATATTTCTTAAACATTAGAAAAATTGGCTTGTTGCCAAGCCTTAATAGCGAATGCCTTTGTTTTTCTTATACTATCATCTTTAGAAAATATAGTATAAAAATAGCCCTACTCAACCATAGAGTTAGGGCCTTTTTTTAAGCAAACAACTTATTCTCTTCATCTTTACTAAAGAAACTTTTCATCGCTTGGAAAACATCTGCTTTTTGCTTGAGGATATAATAGCGGAAATTCTCATCATTGATATTTTTATATGCGGACATTAATGTTGAATGGCGGTTATATTGATTAACTTCACCATATCCGAAAATATTGGAAACCTTCATAAGTTCACCGACAAGCTTTACACATCTTGCATTGTCTGAAGTTAAATTATCGCCGTCTGAGAAATGGAATGGGTAGATATTATAACGTGATGGGTTATATTTTTCTTCAATGATTTCAAGAGCTTTTCGATATGCTGACGAACAGATCGTTCCACCACTTTCACCTTTTGAGAAGAAATCCTCTTCTGTGACAATTTTTGCTTCAGTGTGGTGTGCGATAAACTCGATTTCCACTTTCTCGTACTTTGTTCTAAGGAATCTTGTCATCCAGAAGAAGAAGCTACGTGCCATATATTTTTCCCAAAGACCCATTGATCCACTAGTATCCATCATAGCGATAACAACAGCCTTTGATTCTGGTTTGACGACCTCATTCCAAGTTTTATATTTTAAATCCTCAGGAAATATCGGATGGAACATAGATTTTCCTGACATTGCATTTCGTTTGTATGCAGCTAGCATGGTTCGCTTTTTATCAATATTCCCCATTAATCCTGTACGTCTGATATCATTAAATTCAATATCTTCAATGACAATATTGTCTCGTTCCTTTTGCTTTAAATTTGGAAGCTCTAGTTCTTTAAAGAGTACTGCCTCAAGCTCTAAAATAGAGACTTCAGCTTCATAATAATCTTCTCCAGCTTGATCTCCTGCTCCCTGACCTTTCCCAGGACCCTTCGCATCTGCTTGTGATCCATCTCTCGCTACTACATCACCGACTTTACTTTCTCCATCCCCTTGGCCAACATGCTTATTTTTATCATAGTTATAACGGATTTTGTATTCGTCTAGTGAACGAATTGGGATTTTCACAACATCCTTCCCATTAGACATAACAATGCTTTCTTCTGTAATGAGATCTGGAAGGTTGTTACGAATTGCTTCTTGTACTTTTTCTTGATGGCGTGTTTGATCATCTTGGCCTTTGCGATGGAGGGTCCAATCTTCTTGTGAGATAACATAGTTTTGTTCTTGACCTGACATATTTACAATTCCCCCTCCAATAATTTTTTATAAAAGTGTCACAAAATATGAATTCTTAGCATACATTAACGTGGATGAATAATTTAAGTACCTAAACAGACTTGTAATTCTGTGGATTACTCTATCCTATGCGACAGATTTGATTTATTGACAAATAATTTAGAAAATTAATGTGGAATCTTGAAAAATGAGACAAGTCCCCAATCTTAAAAACGCAAGGGCCTTGATTAGCTTCAGGCAAATAAAATGCTTTAGTTTGGACTAGCCATTTTAAGACTTAGGAGATGGATACAAAAACTAAATTCATAAACCTTTTGGATCTTTCAGTGAACCTCTCAACCTAAATCAAAGATTATAGATGGAGCTTCTCAAAAAAAATTCCGTACTTATAATTTAACAACATCACCGCTAGACACAAACATACGTTCCTGTCAATATAATGCCGTATTGTAATACTATTGTCATATATTTCCATCGAAAAATATAAAAATAGCGATTCATCTCCTACTTAATCTGTAGATTATAGAAAGAGACTTCTTTTCGCCTGAGTAAGTTAAAAGAACAACCTGATAAGAAGGTTGTCCGTATAGTGCATCAGGAGTTTTTCTTACTATCTATGCAATCACCTAATTTGCTTATATCTGAACAAGCTTTTTTATAAACTTAGATGCCAATGATCTGGATTTCAACCATTCACTCGAATATTTCCTCCATTTGGAGTCAACTTTTTCCACCATTGATCTCCTTTCAACCATCATTCTAAATAACTCATAATTCTTACTAAAATTGTCCCACCAATAATCCCGCTTTTCTCCTGGATCCTACTTAATACGGTTTAAGGCAAAAAGCTGACAATATTGAATTGCCAGCCTTTAATCACTATTTTTATCTATTTAATAAGCTTCCTACATAACGCAGTAATTCATTAGCAGACGTAGAGTTATACCCATGTTCATCGACTAAACGTGCTACAACTTCATTGATTTTCTTAAGCTGTAGTTCATCTGGTGTTTTGGAAGAAGTTGTAATTTTAACAACATCTTTTAAATCTGCAAATAACTTCTTCTGGATTGCTTCGCGTAAACGTTCATGTGAATTATAATCAAATCGCTTTCCTTTACGTGCATACGCAGAGATTCGAATAAGGATTTCTTCACGAAACGCTTTTTTCGCATTTTCAGAAATGCCAATTTGCTCTTCAATTGAACGCATTAATTTTTCATCTGGATTCATTTCTTCACCAGTTAATGGATCACGAAGCTTGTTTTTATTGCAATAAGCTTCAACATTATCTAAATAATTGTCCATAAGCGTTTTTGCAGATTCCTCATAAGAGTATACAAAGGCTTTTTGAACTTCTTTTTTCGCCATATCGTCATATTGTTTACGAGCAACTGAAATGAAGTTTAAGTATTTTTCACGATCTTCATTTGAGATAGATGCATGCTGATCAAGTCCTTCTTTAAGAGCACGTAACACATCTAGCGCATTTATAGAAGGTACTTCCTTACGAATGATCGTTGATGAAATACGGTTAATCACATAACGTGGGTCGATACCAGCCATACCTTCATCATTGTATTCTTTTTGGAGTTCAGTAACATCAACAGAGTTAAAGCCTTCAACGCTTTCTCCATCATACAATCTCATTTTCTTTACTAGATCAATATCTCCTCGCTTCGGTTCTTTCAAGCGAGTTAAAATCGTGAACATCGCCGCTACCTTTAAAGTATGGGGGGCTATGTGAACATTTGAAACATCACTTTCATTAATCATTTTTTCATAAATGCGCTCTTCCTCTGTTACTTTTAAATTATACGGAACAGGCATCACAATGATTCTAGAATGAAGAGCCTCGTTCTTTTTATTTGAAATGAACGAACGATATTCCGTTTCGTTTGTATGTGCGACGATTAATTCATCCGCGGAGATTAACGCAAAACGACCAGCCTTGAAATTTCCTTCTTGAGTTAAGGAAAGCAAATGCCATAAAAATTTCTCATCACATTTTAGCATCTCTTGGAACTCCATCATACCACGGTTCGCCTTGTTTAATTCACCGTCAAAACGATATGCACGGGGATCTGACTCTGAACCGTATTCTGCAATCGTAGAAAAGTCAATGCTTCCAGTTAGGTCTGCAATATCCTGTGACTTAGGATCTGAAGGACTGAATGTTCCAATTCCTGCACGTTTATCCTCGGAAAGGAATACACGTTCAACTCTCACATCTTCTATACGACCACCGTATTCTTCCTCTAATCTCATCACATTTAACGGGGAAAGGTTTCCTTCGATACGAATACCATATTCATCATAAAAGTCTCCTCTAAGATGATGTGGAATTAGGTGCAGAGGATCTTCATGCATTGGGCAGCCTTTAATCGCATAAACTGCTCCTCTGTCAGTTAAGGAATAAGTTTCTAATCCTCTTTTAAGCATTGTAACAAGTGTTGACTTACCTCCACTTACTGGTCCCATTAATAGTAATATACGCTTTCTAACATCTAATCGTTTTGCAGCGGGATGGAAATACTCTTCGACTAATCGCTCAAGCGCGGTTTCTAATCCATAAAGCTGATGATCAAAAAACTTATACGTTCGTTTTCCATCAACCTCTTCAATACCAGCATCTTTGATCATATTGTAAACCCTGGAATGAGCTGATTGTGCAACCCAAGGTTTTTCCTTAACTATATCCAAATACTCTACGAAGGTTCCTTCCCACTTTAAACGCTGCTCATCTTCCCTATACTTTTCAATCTTTTTTAAGATATCCATAAGGACCTCCTTCATCATTGTCGTACTTGTGAAAATCTCCTGCAGTTTAATACACTTTATGCGAGGATGTCCTTTAACATTCTCGTAAGATTTTAAAAAGCTTTCAACAACCTCGTAAGAAAGGAAAATTTAATAGAAAAAAGTTGTTACACATTCACATCACATAATCATTGAGTTATAATGAAACTAGCTATGTAAGGGAAAGCTATACATATACCCTTCATTCTTCCGTACTTGAATTAGTGAACTATTTGAGGAGGTACAACGATGAACTTTTTATTAGTTATTGGAGTTAGCTTAACGTTCTTAGTAGCTATCTTCACTGCAGGATACGACAGCAAGCCAGGCGTGAAAAAATAAAAAATAGCCCCTGTACTAAATGTACACGGGCTATTTTTTATTGAGAAAAGAAAATCTTATGATAATCCAGGATAATTTTGTTGTCTTAATGCTTCATAAATTAAAATAGCTGCTGTGTTCGAAAGATTCAACGAGCGAACATTTTCTGTCATTGGAAGACGTAAACATTTTTCCAAATTCTCCTCTATCAAATCCTTTGGTAGTCCTGTTGTTTCACGACCGAACACAAAGAAATAATCTTTTTCTACATCACTATAATCAAACGTTGTATGCGGCTGCTTACCAAATTTCGTTAAGTAGAAATATTCTGCTTCAGAATATGTTTCAAATAATTCGTCTAATGTGTCATGATATACCACATTAACATATTCCCAATAGTCTAAGCCAGCTCGTTTTAACATTTTATCATCCGTAGAAAAACCTAATGGTCGGATCAAATGGAGAGTTGTATTTGTTGCTGCACAAGAACGAGCAATATTCCCTGTATTTGCAGGAATCTCTGGTTGATATAATACTACGTGTAAAGCCAATTTATTCACCTCATCTATTTACTAGAAAAGCGCAAGCGCCCGTTCAGCGACGTATGAACTGGAGCACTCCGTATGAGATACAGCGAGACTTCCATCAGAGGAGGTTTTCTTCATCCTCCTTTGATGAATAGCGAGACTTATCGGACTTTTACGGGCAGTTATCTTACACTTTGCTCCTTAGTAATTATTACTGCCCGTTAATGTGGGGCAAAGGAAACACGAAGAGCGTTAGCGATTCGATGTTGACTTAGCATATAAGGAGTGTGAAGTTCACTAGTCGCTGGGCGCTGGCAGTCTAAAAACGCGACATCCTGTCGTAACGCCTGCACTTGCACGTCCTGTGCTTCGAAGCTAGACACTAAAACTAAGTACAATACTTATATTTTCTACTTATCCTTAGCCATAAGCAACATAATGGGTATGTGTAAAAGCTTCTTCTCACATTACATTTTATTACTACATTATACCATTGTTATTTAGAGCTCGTATCATCAATAATTCGCAAAAATGTGTATTTAATTTTCGGTGTGTATGCCGTAGAATCTTCATATGACCAATAACGCATCCGACTATTATAAGTTTGCGCATTGACTAAAGGCATATTCTCCAAGTCCTTCGCCACAACGAAGGTTGTATGATCGTAACGTCCATCACCTTGAAAATCATAGCAAATCACATCTCCGGGCATTAATTGATCGGCAGAATCTAAAACTTCAGCCCGTAATCCAACCTTTGAATACGTTAAAAAGCTTCTCATTGCATTCGCTACCGACCAGCTATAACTCCAGTTGTTTTGCTGCATCCACCAGCCAGAGGATCGATTTGGATATCCTCGCATCGAGGCTCCACCTGCATGGAGACATTGAGAGATGAAGTTCGTACAATTCACTTCAAAATTTTTGTATGCAGAATTGGTACTATTCCACCACCGCTCAGCATATTGAACAGCCGCAAGCCGATCATAGGTAAAAGACTCTTTGCTTCTTGGTTCATCAACATGAATAGCTGGCTCTGATTCGTTATTATGCTGATCTACAACGCAGTCTTCCACTAACTCATCACGATAAAAACGTGCCTTACGTTGCTCAATTCGTTCCTCGAGGTAAAAAGTATCATGTTGTTTATTTAACCATTTGTAGTGACATGTATACATTGCTTCTTTTAAATCCTGAGATTGTTCTTCCAATTTCGTAATTCTTACTTGGGCACTACCTTTAACGACCTCTGTTTTTCTATTTTCACCTGAAAGGAGCTTTCTTTCAATTGCTTGTAATTCATGATCATTTCTTTGATTTTTTATTACCTTCTTATTAATGAGCATTTGAAGCTTTAATTCATTTACCTCTGAAAGAATTTGTTTCAACATCCTCACCACCATCGAGTATTTACTACAAGGTATGTAGGTAGTTAGTAGAAATGTCGTGTAAATATTTTTGGATTAACTTCTCTAATCAAAATTATGAAGTGTAGGAGTAACTCTAATTTTTTGCACTTTGCTAACTTACACCACTTTTGGAAAGGATAATTAGAACATCAGTCTGATTGTCCTTATTTATTTTCAAACCTATAATTATGATAGGAAATGTAGTGAATAACTAACATTCGACAATTTTTTTTTGAGGTGAACATACATGTTACAAGAATTCAAAAAGTTTGCATTAAAAGGCAATGTTTTAGATTTAGCTGTCGCTGTTATCATTGGAGCAGCATTCGGTAAAATTGTTACTTCTCTAGTAGAAGATATCATCATGCCGATTATTGGTCTTCTTATGGGAGGATTAGATTTTAGTAAACTTTCTTTCAAAGTAGGTAGTGCAGTTGTAAAATATGGAGAATTTATTCAATCGATTATTGATTTTCTCATTATTGCCATTTCGATCTTTATGGTTATACGATTTTTTAATCGATTTAAGAAAAAAGAGGCTGCAGTTGCTCCGGTGGTCGACAAGAAAGAAGTGCTCTTAACAGAAATCAGAGATTTGTTAAAAGAATCAAAACTTTAGACATTTCTTTAAAATGGAAAAAGTTGAGAGATTATTGACTATAGTTGAGAGATTGTCATCTAAAGTAAGAGATTATTCATATATAGTTTGTCATAATCATTTTGAATCTAAAAAGGCTAAACCTTTTGTAATCTCTTCCTTCACTTCTTCATCTTTCTCTTTACCGTAAGCCTTATGCAATTCTTTAGCAACATCTTTATCACCAATTTTCCCAATTGCCCATGCAGCTGTACCACGAATAACTGGTCTTGGATCATGGTGCATTAACTCAACTAATTCTGGCAATGCAGTTGTGTCCTTAAAATGAGCAAGAGCTAAAATGGCATTACGTTGCAATGGTTTTTTCCCTCTCCAAGAACCAGATATATGACCATATTTCTCTTTAAATTCACGGTTGCTTATTGTAAGAAGTGGTTTTAACTTCGGCTTTGCAATCTCTGGGTCCGGTTCCATTTCTTCATGAAAATGCAAGTCCTTCCCCTTATTAACCGGGCAGACCGTTTGGCATGTATCACACCCATAAATGCGGTTGCCAATTTTAGTTCGATATTCATCAGGTAAAGAACCTTTTGTTTGCGTTAAAAAGGCAATACATTTGGACGAATCGAGCTGTCCACCTTGAACCAGTGCACCTGTTGGACAAACATCTAAGCATTTTGTACAACTTCCACATTGGTCCTCCATTGGACGATCAGGTGGGAAAGGAAGATTAGTAATCATTTCCCCTAGATACACATAGGATCCGAATTCAGGAGTTATTATGGAGCAGTTTTTGCCACTCCAACCTATTCCTGCACGCTCTGCTACAGCTCTATCTGATAGCTCACCTGTATCAACCATGGATTTAATCTGTATGTCAGGCACTTTTTCTTTTAAAAAACTCTCCAATTTACTTAATCGATCACGCAAAACAGTATGATAATCCTGTCCCCATGAGGCACGGCAAAAAATGCCTCTTCTATCTTCTCTCGTACTTTTAGGAGAATCTTTCATTTTGGAAGGGTAAGCAAGAGCTATTGAAATAATTGAACTTGCTTTAGGTAGAAGCTTTATTGGTGTGACTCGTTTCTCAATATCTGTTTCCTCAAAACCAGATTGATATCCTAACTCCTGTTGAGTAATGAGACGTTGTTTAAGCTCCTCAAACATATTGGCACTAGTAAATCCAATTTTATCTATGCCAATTTCTTTACTATATTCAATAACCTCTTTCTTTAATTGCTCTATATTCATTGCTTTTCCCTCCCTTCAATTTTCTAGCAAGCTGATAATCACGATTCATTCCTCTCATTATGGTAAAATAACAGCACTACCATTGTGGAGGTTTAAAATAATGGAAATTCAAATAAGTGATGAATTAAAACAATTAATACCTAAATTTCATATCGGAGTTGTCCGTTATCAAGATATTCATATTTCCGACTCTCCTCAAATGTTAAAGGGTCGATTACGATTATTTCAAGAATCCCTTTACTTCGACTATACAGATAAAAAAGTCACTGACATTCCTGCTATCAACGAATGGAGGAAACTATTTAAAACAGTCGGCACAGACCCAAACCGTTATCGCCCATCTAATGAAGCATTATATCGTCGTGTGCAAAAACAACAATTTTTACACACGGTTAACTCTGCAGTCGATCTGAATAATTTTTTATCCCTTCAATATCAAATTCCTTTAGGGATCTATGATGTGAGTAAGCTCGATGGTGATGTGATGATTAAATTAGGTACTGAACAAGACTCTTATGTTGCTATTAATGAGCGCGAGGTTTCATTAACAAATAAGATACTATCAGCCGATCAACTTGGTCCATTTGGTAGCCCTTTTGTTGATTCGAAAAAAACAGCTGTTACAATAAATACAACAGAAGCACTTCATCTCATTTATTTCCAACCATCACTCAGTAATGACGAGTCAATTCAATTATTACAAGCATTATCAAATATGTTCACACAAATACAAGGTGGCGATGCTGAATATATTATTATTTAAGTAGATGCTGACAGAGCATTCTACTTTCATTTCAAATTTCTACATAATAAAAAACGCAATACTTCGTTTATCTAAGAAACGAAACACTGCGTTGTACACAATTATTATGTATGGAGCGGGTGAAGGGAATCGAACCCTCATCATCAGCTTGGAAGGCTGAGGTTTTACCACTAAACTACACCCGCATAGAGCATGTATTGAATTATAACAACATTATCTCCAACAATCAACATTATTTTTAAATAACTGTCGAACTTTGTCGATGAAGGTCGGAAAAGTTACTTTCACAGTATATAATCTGTTCTGCAATTAATCAAGGTTTTTTTAAAAATTATCTTTTTTTCTTTACCAAGGTAAAGAAAAATCCTTAGTCATATGATATGTGTTTATTTCATAAGATTATGCTTTTTAATTTTTAGCTTAAAATAGAATAGATAAATTGATTAAGGAGGGATTTGAGTTTTGAGTAGAGAACCACTTTTTTTAATCCAATTTTTAAAGATAGAATATGAGGAGGAACGCAATTAACATCCTTTCATTATAGTATCCCTTCAGAGACAACTGGTGAATTTTTTCTGATAACGGAAAGGGAATCCATCCTTCCATGTTGGCTCATATGTTTGATCCGTTTTTTTCTACGAAAGACGATGGAACAAGGTTAGGCTTATCTGTATCTAGAAAGATTATTGAAAACCATGGCGGCACAATGAATGCAAGTAGTAATTATAAAGGCACTAAATTCATCACCGAACTTCCTTGCAAGAGCAGCTAATACAAGCTGCCTTTTTTGTTGACTTGAATCTGACAATACTCTAAAATACAACTTGACTCAATAGTTCCTATAATGACTAATAAGTTCTCTTGTGGAAGGATGTGAAAACCTACTTGGACTCTAAGAAACGTTTAATTATTAAAACTGCAACAAAATTCTTTTCTGAAAAAGGCTATTATTCAACATCTGTACAAGAAATAGCTGAGCAATGCGCGATGTCAAAAGGTTCTTTATATAAGCTGTTTTCATCCAAGGAAGACTTATTTATAGAAGTATTTGAGTATTATCAAAACATCATGTTTGAAAAAGCATCCAGTTATTCTTTTGATACATCCTTGTCTCCAAAAGAACTCCTCATTAAACAAATTCGCCTTCAAATTGAAGATTTTATTGATAAAAAAGAATTTATTCTTATGCAACTAAAAGAGATGCCAATTAATGGAAATGATAAACTTAAGATTCTAATGAAAAGAATGAGAGCACGACTCATGAATTGGCAAAAGAATTGTCTTATTCAGGCTTATGGAAAGGACATAGAGCCATATTTATGGGATTTGACCATTCAGATACAAGGTGTAATAAAAGAATATATTTCGATTCTATTCAATGAAAAAAGTCAAGAAGACATTGAAGCAATCGCTATCTTTGTAGTCGATCGTTTGGATTCAATTATTAATGATTTAATGAAGAATAATCCTACACCCTTATTAACTGATGAGATGATGAGCCGATACTTAAACTTTAAAGATTCACCACCTTCTAAAACAGAAGATATTAGGATACATCTTAAGCTATTAGAAGAAAATATCAATAGCCTTATAGATGAAAAGCTCCGTGAAAACCTTTCATCATCTTTAGCAATGATAAAAGATGAACTCAAATCTTCACAACCAAGATTGTTTTTACTTGATGCTCTTTTACATTACTTTGAAAAAGAAAAGCAGTTATCACTTCCTGCAAATAAACTTCGGTCACTTTTAATCTAAACTTACGAGGGGGATAAATATGGAGCATTTAGAAAATAGACAAAAGGTTTTAATAATGGTTGCAGTCATGTCAGCGATGTTTTTTGCAGCTGTAAATATGACGATCGTTGGTACTGCCCTACCAAAAATTGTTTCACAAATTGGAGGCATGGAATACTTTGATTGGGTATTTACCATCTATATGCTTACATCGACTATAACAGCGATGCTAGTTGGTAAATTATCTGATATTTACGGAAGAAAAATCTTTATCCTTATTGGAATTGGAATCTTTATGGTTGGTGCCTTCTTAAGTGGTACATCTAATGACATCTATCAACTTATTATGTATCGTGGCTTACAAGGATTTGGCGGAGGGATGATTATGTCTTGTGCCTTTACAACAGTTGGAGATTTATTTACACCTCGCGAGCGTGGTAAATGGCAAGGGTTACTAGGCGCAGTATTCGGGTTATCTAGTTTATTTGGTCCTACACTTGGTGGTTATATTGTTGATAACTTTGATTGGCACTGGATTTTTTGGGTCTTCTTACCAATAGGCTTCTTTGCATTTGCATTAATTTTACGCCTTTATCCATCTCAAAAAGCAAAGGAAAAAGAATCAATCGACTTTCTTGGTTCAATCACATTAACCATTACAATTGTTTCTTTATTATTAGGATTTACATGGGCAGGAGACAAATTTGACTGGGCTTCACTTGAAATTATTGGTCTATTTTCATTAACAGTCCTCTCACTAATTGCCTTTATCTTTATTGAACTGAAAGCGAAAAGTCCAGTGCTACCACTTTTCTTATTTAAAAACTCCGTCTTTACCGTTTCAAATGTTTCAGGAATGCTTCTTGGTATGGGAATGTTCGGGACGATTATGTATGTACCATTTTACGTTCAAGGAGTTCAAGGAGAATCAGCTACTGTATCTGGATTAGTAGAAATGGTTATGACAGTAACAATGGTTATTTCAAGTATCATTGTAGGTAATTTAATTACTAAAACAGGAAAGTACAAACTATTCGCTTTACTAGGTTTAGTCATTATGGGAATAGGACTTTTACTAAATTCAACATTAGAAGTAGAATCTTCGTTAACAAAGTTAATCCTGCAGTTAGTAGTTATTGGGATCGGCCTTGGAATTAATATGCCAGTTTTCAATATAACAGTTCAAAATGCTGTAAGTCATAAATATCTTGGAGTAGCGACTTCAGCAATGCAAACATTTAGACAAATAGGTGGGACAATTGGTGTTGCTTTATTAGGATCAGTTATGGGGAATAAAATGACAGATGAACTAGCCAATTCACAAAGTGGTGATATATCTACCCCGCCACCTGATATGGCAGCTACTATGGAAAAACTCCAAAATCCACAAGTATTAATGGATACTGAAAAACTTGAAAGCATTCGTTCAGAGCTACCATCTGATATGACTTCGTTCTTTGATCAATTGATTCAATTACTAAAGGAAGCATTAAACACTTCTTTAACCACAGTTTTCTTATTTTGTGCAGGAATTATTGCCCTTGCCTTTATTACAACAATGTTCTTAAAAGAAATCCCATTGAGAACAACTAATAAAGATGAAGAGGAAGAGAAAAATGAACAAGAAGAACAATTGGTAGAAACCGCAAATCAATAATACATTAAAAGGATGGCTCATTGGAGTCATCCTTTTTTACTTAACAAAATGATAGGGAAAAAGCGCCTATCTCGACATAACTGAAAGTCGATATTCATTCGGTGTAAGCCCAACCATCTTTTTAAACACTTTGCTGAAATACTTCTCATTTTGATACCCCACCTTAAATGAAATTTCATATATTTTCAAATGGGGGTTTTCTAAAAGTTCCTTTGCTTTTTCAACTCGAATAGTTGTTAAGTAATTCGTAATGGTTTCATTATAATCTTGTTTAAACTTTCTAGATATATACTCTCGACTTAAATAAAAACGGTCAGCAATATCTTGTAAGGTTATATCTTTCTCGTAGTTTTTTCTTATAAATGATTCGATTTCTTGTATACTGTTTTTTTCCTTTTGATATTTCACTTGATTTAAAGTATGAATTAATTCATGAAATTCCTTACTCTTCTGTTCTTGGAATTTCTTAAATGAAAAAGAGCCATCCTCTTCCCAATAATCATTTCCATTATATAAGGATATCTGCTCGTTAATATTGTATTCCTTCAACCAATTCTTCCTTAACAGCTCAAATTGATTTTCCCATACTTGTATTTGCTCTAAAGATAGAATATGGGTTGTTTGAAGTGTAATAAAGATTCGGTATAGTACCTCATCCATTTGCTCAATTCTCCCACTTTGCAATGCCCACATAATTTCTTGGCTGTAATCCAATATATGAAGTAGTGGACTAGAAGAAATGTCTTGATATGAAATAATCTTCTTTTTATTAGCTTCTACAATATTATGTTTTAACATTGTTCGCAAAGCAGATTGATATGTCTTTTGTAACTGCTGTGAAGGTTTACCAACCGCTATCGTTAATTTCATATTACAGTATTTAAAAATGCATTCCTGGATTTGTTCAATTAAAACCATTACATTCTTTTGATTCCACAAAAGAATAACAATTTCATAGTCCTTATTAACATTTCTAAAACAAACTCCATTTCGATTTGACCAAGCTATTTCATTACAAATATTTAGGATAGTAAAAAACGCTAGATCATGATCGCCATCGAAATTCTTTGAAATAATCGAGTTAATTGAAAGTAAAGAAATTGTGCTCTCTACCTCAGTAATATTTATCCCAAATTCTTTCTGGATTTTCCCTTTAACATCCGAAGGAACCGTTGATTTGTTAATAAGACCTGAGAATAAATGATCCCAATATAACGGTTTAACTTCATTCATTACCTTTGTATTTTCTAATGTAGACTCTCTCTTTAATGCTTGCTTTTTCCATTCCTTTGTAGCTCTTTCTAATGTTTCATTTAATATATCTGGTTCTATCGGTTTTAAAATATAATCAAAGCTTCCATAAGCAATTGCATTTCTCATATAATGAAAATCATCATAGCCGCTTACCACAATTGTTTTGCTATTTATTTCAGCGTCATGCAGCCATTTGAGAAGGTGGATCCCATCTATTTTTGGCATATTCATATCCGTAAAAATAATTTCTGGTTGGTGCTCCATGATAATTGTTTTAGCTTCCTCTCCATCCTTCGCCTCGAAAATATCATGTATGCCAAAGCGGTCCCACTCCGCTAATAACATTAAGCCCTCTCTTACATGTTTCTCATCATCAATAATAATCGCTTTCATCTGTTCCACCTCCCGTTTCTATTGGAAGCTTAATTGTGACTAAAATTCCTCCACCATCATGATTTTCAATATGAAAGGCGGCTCTCTCACCATAATAAAGTTTTAAACGAAAATAAACATTTCTTAATCCTATATTGGTCCCATCAGTATCAATTCTCTGTTTCTCTTGAATAAAGGACTGATAAATTTCATTTAGACGATTTTCACTAATTCCTTTTCCATTATCACGAACAGTGATGACGAGGTGATCAGCTTCTCTCTTCCCAATAATAATTAATTGCCCTATAGAATCATCGCTACTATCAAAACCATGCTTAAAATAGTTTTCTACGATCGGCTGAAGGATCATTTTCGGAACCATATTTGTTATAACTTCCTCATCAAAATGTAATGAATACTCAAATTGGTCTCCAAATCTTTCTTTCTGTAGTAATAAAAAGGCCTTTGTATAATCAATTTCCTTCGTTAAAAGAACTAAATCTTCATCCATATTCATTCCGTATCTCATTATTTTTGAAAGATGTGTAACAAGTGTGTACACTTTAGGGACATTGTTCTTCAAGGCCAATGTACCGATTGATTGTAAAGAATTATACAAAAAATGAGGGTTGAGCTGTGATTGTAGGACCTTTAATTGGTTTGTCTTATTTTCAAGCTCAAGTTTATATTCCCGATTAATGAGATGATTAATCTTTCCAATCATTTGTTTGAAGCGATCCCCTAAAATACCTATTTCATCATTTCCCAATGACTTGAAATGTACATCCATATTACCCTCTTCAACCTTCTTTATATTTTGAAGCAGCACTCGAATTGGTGAAGTAATTTTAAAGGAAACAAAAAATGTTGCCATAATCACAAGACATAAACCAATAATACCAAAAATGATGTTGATTTTAGCTACACTCAATGCACTTTCAAAAGCAGACGTATATGGAATACGTTTCACTAATATCCAACCACCTGATGATTCAGAGATCTTGTCAAATATCATCATTCCACTAAATGAATCCTTTTCCCATTCCATAATTCCATTCGATTCTGTGTTTTTTATTAAACGTGTTATCCATTCTTCATCTTCTGATACTTCCTTATTAGAACGAAAAATAAGTTCTCCCTCTGGACTTAGAATATAGAATTCTTCTTTGTCTTTTACATATAACTTTTGACTTATATTGATGATTTGATCAGGAGCGATATCTAATGAAATATAACCAAGCAGTACATTTGAAGGAATATCGATCAACGCTCGATGTAACGTAAAGACACCTCTTCGTTTCTTTTTATCTTCAGCCGTACTTTTTTCTTGCAGGACATGCATAGGTTCAATATATATATGAGAAGGGTTATTCCTAGACTTCTCATAATTCTCTTTATCAAGGTTATTAAATAATGTAGAGAACACCACGCCTGATCTTTTAGAAACAGAGACATTTTGATTGTTTTCCTCCAAGGCAATATTAACTCTATTTATATTTTTTTCTGCATAAAGGATGGTTAAGATGACATTTTCGACGCTTCTTTGTGCGATATAATCATCCTCTTGACCAGGGTTTCGTAGATAGTTCATAAAGTCATCGTTATTATAAAACGATAAAGTTAAGTTCTTTAATTCACCAACATATCCTTCCAAATTTACCTTTCCCTGGTATAAAAGGTTCACATTTTCCTGTACGAACTGATCCTTTAATGACTCTTTCGTATATAAGTAAGTAATAACAATAGAGGTTCCAAATGGAACGATTGTAATAAGTAGTAGTAGAATAATGAGTTTATTTCTTATGCTCGTTTTAAACAATATGAGGAACCTCCTATCAGTTAGATATATACTAGTTAGTTAACACTCTTTTAACACTACGTGCTTATTATAAGAATATCCTTAGTATAGCTAAAAAGCATGCCTAAAATAGACATGCTTTCCATCATTAAATTTTATTTTACTTCATATTATCCCATGTTGCTTGGAATTTTTCTAATGCAGTATCATAATCAATTTTACCAGCTGCATATTCCTGGATTATTCCTGCAAACTCCTTGTTTGATCCATCAGGCCATCTGAACCAAGTCCAAGGTATTGTTTTTTCTGCTTTTGAATATTCCAAGATGGATTGACCTAAATCACCTAAACCAGATGCTTCGATATTATCGAACGCTGGAATAAAAGCAAATTCCTCAGTAATATAACGTTTACCAGTTTCAGATGATACCATCCAGTTTAAAAATGTTTTAGCTTCTTCTAAATGCTCAGAATTTTTGTTAAGTACCCAGTTATTCGGCACACCTACTGGTAAAACATCAGCAGAAGCTTCATCATTAAGTGAAATCGGTAAGAATCCCATATTTATATCTGGATTAATTTCATAAATCATATTTTCTGTCCAGTTACCTTGTTGCAACATCGCCGTTTCTCCTGAAGCAAACAACGTTACTTGAGTATTGTAATCTGTTGTTAATGGGTTACCATTAGCAAATTTAATCTCAGTATCAATAACATCTTTGAATTGTTTAAATTGTTCATTTCCGACAATTGAAGTTGATCCATCATATAAACCCTCAATAAATGCTGTTGGGTCTTCTTGTTGTGCAAAAGGAATATTTAATAAATGCTGTCCAATTACCCACCATTCACCATAACCTGCTGAGAATGCTTTAATTCCAGCATCTTCAAGCTTTTGTGCAGCTTCTTTTAACTCAGAAAGAGTATTTGGAGCTTCTGTAATACCTGCTTTTTCAAATAGATCCTTATTGTAAACAAATCCATATCCTTCAAGATTAACTGGCATTCCATAAAGCTTACCATCTTCATCTGTCATCGGAACTTTACCAATAGGTAGCACATGCTCTGCCCAAGGTTCACCTGAAAGATCAGCTAAATGCTCTTTCCATAGTTCAAGTTCTTTAAATCCACCATTGTTAAAAATATCTGGTTCTTCACCTGAAGCAAATTTAGCCTTTAAAGCTGCTCCATAATCTGCTCCACCGCCAACACTTTCAAGCTTAACTTTAATGTTTGGATGCTCTTTTTCAAATTCAGTAATCATTGCTTGAAGCTGATCAGCAATTTCAACTTTAAATTGGAAGAAGTTTAACGTCACGACTTCTTCATTTTCACCAGAACCTGAATCTGCATTCCCACCAGTATTTTCTGTCTTATTATTCGAGGTACATCCAGCCATAATTCCTAAAACTAATAGCATTGAGATACATAAAAGTAAGATTTTCTTCATTAACAATTGACCTCCTCAGATTCTATGTTTTCTTTTTATCTATTTATATTAATTATTGTAACTAGTTATCTAGCTATAATAATTATATATCAAATTGTTTGTAGGTTAACCTACTTAATAGATCCTGCAGCAATTCCTTTAATAATATGTTTTTGTAAGAATAGGAAGAATACAATAACTGGTGCTATCCCCATCACTAATGCTGCTAGACCCATATCCCACTGTTTTGTATATTGGGCGAAGAATGAACTAGTAGCTAACGGAATCGTTCTTAATTCTGCATCCTGCAACACAAGAAGTGGTAATAAGTAATCATTCCATATCCATAATGTATTTAGTATGATAACGGTTACAGTAATAGGTTTTAATAATGGGAAGACAATTCTCCAAAATACCCCAAACTGACTACACCCATCTATTCTTGCAGATTCTTCAATTTCCTCTGGGATTGTTTTCACAAAACCGTGGTAAAGGAAGAGTGATAAAGAAACCCCAAATCCAAAATACATGATGACAATAGCAGGTATACTATTCATAACCCCAAGCATTCCACCAAGCTTCATTAGTGGAATCATAACTGTTTGGAATGGAATAACCATTGCTGATACAAATAAGATAAATAAAAATTTGCTCATCTTTCCAGGTGTCCTAACCATCTTCCAAGCTGCCATTGAACTAAGCAAAACAATTCCAGTAACACTAAATACAGTGATGATCAAAGAATTTAGAAAAGCGTCTTGGAAATTAATAATCTCCCAAACTTTTGCATAGTTACTAAACAAAATTTCCTTCGGTAGCGCTGCTGAGTCAATTAATATTTCTGAAAAACCTTTTACTGAATTTATTGTCACAAAGTAAAACGGTACAAGGAAAAGTAAGCCAAGCATAATAGCGAAGATCTCAAGCAGAAATGTACGCTTTGTATAATTCTTATTCATTATGCTTCTACCTCCCTTTTCTTCGTAAACATAACTTGGAATGTTGTAAATAAAGCTACGATAATAAAGAATAATATTGATTTCGCTGTTCCTAAACCATATCTATTGTTCATGAATGCTTCTTGATAAATGTTAATTGCTACTGATTCTGTTGAATTAAATGGACCTCCACCTGTTAATGAAAGGTTTATGTCAAATATTTTAAACGCATGAGATATTGTTAAGAAGAAGCAAATTGTAAATGCAGGTAATATTAACGGGATAATAATATTTTTTAAGACAGATAAGCTTGATGCACCATCCATTTTTGCAGCCTCTAACAATGATGTGTCCACACCTTGAAGTGCAGCAATATAAATGACCATCATATATCCACTAGTCTGCCAAGCAAATACGATAACAATCCCCCAAAATGCAGTTGTCTCATCACCTAACCATGGTAGTTTAAAGAAACCAATATCCGTCATGTTGCCAATCGATGCAAATCCTTTAACAAAGATAAACTGCCAGATAAATCCTAGTAATAAACCACCGATTACATTTGGAATAAAAAATACAGTTCGTAAAATATTCTTAGTTTTTAACGCTGCGTTTAACAGTAACGCGAATCCAAATCCAAGTATATTACTTATTAAGACAGATGCTAACATAAACTTCGTTGTAAACATAAACGAATTAAAAAACTTCTGATCATCCGTAAATATCTTCACATAATTTTCTAAACCAACCCATTCAACCGCTGAACTAACACCATTCCATGATGTAAAGGAATAATACACCCCCATAAAAAATGGTATGATTTGAACCAAAATAAAAAATAAAAGTGCTGGACCTACAAATGCTGCATAAGATAAGGTCTTATTTAGCTTTGCTTTTCTTTTTGCTTTTAATTCTACATTCACATAGTTTTCCATTGTTTCTAACGCATTAGAATTTAACTTTGCACTCACCTTATTTACACCACCTAACTTCGTATTTTTGCAAACGCTTTCTTTCTTCCTCTATTATAAATCCCTTGTTAAATTGTTTCGATCAACTGAATTGACTAAAAAGGTGCACAATTTTGACCTTAGACTTTTCTTTAAACAAACCAGATTACAGATCAACTCTAATATTAAGCGTTTGAGTACTAATTAATGATGAAACGTTCTTAATGATCACCTACATTTATTTCAGGCAACTAAATGTTATCAAAAAAACAAAAACGCCTCTACAAAAAATTGTAGAGGCGTAATAGTTATAATCAATTAGTTTTCATTCTTAGATACCAGTGGTCGGGGTTGAACCGACACTCCTTACGAAACCAGTTTTTGAGTTATACTGGAACGTCTGAGTCCTTGTTATATTGGATTATACTATTTTTCAAACATTTCTTAAAATCGTGTTATACGAACTGTACATAAGGGAGTCATTGTTATAACTCCTTTGTTTCACCATAGCACCTGGTAGCTCTTTTTTAGTTTTTATTAATTTTCATGGGATTCATATAGAGACGTTGTAGGAAAATTTTCATTCATAAAATAATTTCCTTATGGTTACATTAAGAAAATAAAACTAGGAGGTTTTCACATGATGACTTCGAGTCAAGCACCTATTACATCATCAGAATTAGCTAATTTGTGGATGGCTTATCAAGAAAAAACCATGATCCTTAGAATTTTGGAGCATTTTATAGAGCACGCCGATGATGAAGAAAAACAGCTGTTACAGTCGCATTATAATGGTGCTGCCAACAGCGTAAAGATAATTACAAGTATTTTCCAACAAGAAGGGGCAGTAATTCCCATTGGGTTTACAGAAAGCGATGTACATAAAGGCGTTCCAAAGTTATATGATTACATGTACGATATCATGTATTTGCATATGATGACTAAAGTGGAAATGAGCCTATATGCACTTTTTACAGGTATGACCTATCGAAAAGATATTGAAGATTTTTTTATAGGTTTAACAGCAGAATCCCAAGCGATAAATAGCCAATCAACTCAATTCCTTTTAGAAAAAGGGGTCCTGGTACGTCCACCTTTTGTAACAATGCCAAAAGAGGTTAATTTTGTACAGGAAAAAAATTATATGGGTGGATTGAATTGGTTTAGTGAAACGAGATCTCTTAATACTGTTGAAGTTTCTCTTATCCATCATGCCATTGAAACAAACCTTGTAGGGATGCAATTAATGATTGGTTTTGCTCAAGTTGCTACTGATAAAGAGGTGCAAAACTATCTTGCCAAAGGAATGAAATTGTCAAAAAAAATTGAAATTGAATTAGGTGAATTTTTACGCCAAAGTTATATTGAACCCCCAGCTACTCATGCCGGTAAAGCAACTACGTCAAAAACCGCGCCATTTTCTGAAAAATTGATGATGTACAACACCAGTTTGTTAGCTTCATTTGGGCTCGGAAGTAATGCATTAGGCGGTGCATTTAGTTTACGAAGTGACTTGCCGACAAAAATGGCCTTTCTTGCAAAAGATATTTTCACTTTCGCTCAAGAGGGTGGAAAGATTATGATCAAAAATGGCTGGATGGAAGAACCTCCACAGGTTGAGGATCGAAATCAACTAACTAAATAATCGTTTTTTGTACAGAAAACTAACCTTAAAAAGAGGCTACTGCAAAAGTATATTTAAAAAAAAATGAAAAATTGTCAAAGTAAAAAGAGCCTCTAGAATCATTCTATAGCTCTTTTTGCATAAGGGAGTCATTTTGGTAGCCCCTAAGATTATTCATTTTTCGAAAACTACTACTTTGGCAGTGCCCTCAAAATAATATATAGATTCTACATACTACTTTTTTCGCTTAAATATACAAAGTATTTAACAACTATACTTACTCCACTTCATAATACATTTCAATAAATTCCTTTTCTTCTTCGGCAGATAAAATACCTGTTGCTCTACCTACATTTCCATTTTGAAGTTCCCAAATTGCGTTATGGTCACTATCAACTTGTGAAAAATCGTTATTTTTCCACCGTTTGAGAATGTTTAAATATGTATTATCATGTCTGTATCCTTCTTTATTTACTTTAACCACTTTTATTAAACGCTCCACTCGTTCAGCAGTTAACGGAACAAATCCCCACTTTTTCTCTGCCTCGACTTTTTGATGTGCCATACCATGAATGGCTCCCATAATTTGGTGTTCTGGTGTATCCATAGGAAACTCTTGCTCAACTGGTATTGCTTCTTTTTCTTCTATTTCAATAATCGTGCCACCATCTTCAACGTTATCTACTGTTGTTTCCTTGATTGAAACGGAAACTTTATTCATTGTGTTAATTGCGTATAATGAGATAGCTCCTGCAAGAACAACAGAGCCAACTATGATTAACTTCTTCTTCATTTGTGAAAATCCCCCAGTGATAAATTAGTCATCAATCCAGTTATAATGAAATAAAAGGTTGTTTAAAAATGTTATGTGTATTATTTAACTTGATACGAAAGTTTTTCACACCTGTTTTCTTAACTGCGGTATGACAAGCAACTTTATTAAGTACATCTATTAAATACGCCTTGTAGTTCCTTATTCCCTTTTTATTTTTCACTTCGTTTAAATCTTTTAGGTATAATGCCTTATCAATGCCTTTTTGTTTAAATTCGATATATATTAGATGGTCTATATTTTCTTGATTAACTTTTTCCTTGTTAACACTGTGTATTAAATCTTTAATCTTTATTATGATTTATATTCAAACTTATAGAATGAGTAGAAGAATGAGTAGAAGTGCTTTCAGCTACCTTATTACATTCGTTATCAGTATTGACAGGATCCGATTGTCCACCGTTTGTTGCTTCCGTTTGACATTCATTTTTTAACTGCGACAAAATGTCACAGTTGTTTTCTCAACTTGGACGATTTGTCGCAGTTTGTTCTTGTGTAGGAAATTGTTGAAAGTACGTATAGCACGCAATCTCGAAATACTGGACACTTTTAGACCATTTTCTTGCATGTTTAATATTAGTGATTTAATATCACGTTCGGTCATGGTCACTAATATTCTTTTGATGCTTGGAATTGCTCTCTAATGTACTTTAATGTATGGGGTCTTAAATTTCGTAGTTTACAATCTTCAAAAAAAATAATTTAAATGCTTCTTCATCATTTTCAACATAAGTTGATTTTTTTGCTATTTTTAATTCCTCTTCCGATAAAAGCATTCGTCTTTTTGACACTGCACACTACCTCCACGCATAATTTGAAGTAATTTTATAGTGCGTGATAAAACAGAAAAAGACTCCGTACAATTAAGTACGAAGTCTTTATTTGCTGATACCTGAGGCCGGACTTGAACCGGCACGCCCGCAAAGGCAGTGGATTTTGAGTCCACCGTGTCTGCCATTCCACCACTCAGGCAAATATAATGTTTAAAGTATAGAAGAAAAAACACGAACCCACTCTTTTGAGCCGTGCGCGTCTGCCAATTCCGCCACACTGGCAAAATTAAGAAACAAATGGTGCCGAGGACCGGAATCGAACCGGTACGGTAGTCACCTACCGCAGGATTTTAAGTCCTGTGCGTCTGCCAGTTCCGCCACCCCGGCAAGGGTGTAGTTTAAATGGAGGCGGCAACCGGATTTGAACCGGTGATAAAGGTTTTGCAGACCTCTGCCTTACCACTTGGCTATGCCGCCATTCATAAAACTGGAGCGGAAGACGGGATTCGAACCCGCGACCCCCACCTTGGCAAGGTGGTGTTCTACCACTGAACTACTTCCGCGATCTAACTTATTTAAATCTTATACTCTAGCCTATGCAAGAGAAACGAAAATGTGTAATTAAAATGGCTGGGCTAGCTGGATTTGAACCAACGCATGACGGAGTCAAAGTCCGTTGCCTTACCGCTTGGCTATAGCCCATTGAATATGCTTCATGAGTAATCCTCACAAGAGGATATTTTATGTTATTTCTGAAGGAAATAACGCGAAATATCGTTGACTACTAAGTACACTTAGAAACTGAATAAAAACTATCAACAATGTATTACACTTGTTAATTAGAATTATTCTTGAGAGTAATATCAGTAAATCCAGTGATATCTCATTTTATAAAATATAAATGGGGCGACTGATGGGAATCGAACCCACGAATGCCTGAACCACAATCAGGTGCGTTAACCACTTCGCCACAATCGCCACTATATTTTATATTGGCAGGGGCAGTAGGAATCGAACCCACACCAAAGGTTTTGGAGACCTCTATTCTACCGTTAAACTATGCCCCTATTAAAAATGGTGGAGGGGGGCAGATTCGAACTGCCGAACCCTAAGGAGCGGATTTACAGTCCGCCGCGTTTAGCCACTTCGCTACCCCTCCATATTTGTGAAACAGTGCCGGCAAGAGGACTTGAACCCCCAACCTACTGATTACAAGTCAGTTGCTCTACCAATTGAGCTACACCGGCATGCTTTTGACTTTAGGCCTGTTTTACTCTAAATGGTGGCTCAGGACGGAATCGAACCGCCGACACATGGATTTTCAGTCCATTGCTCTACCAACTGAGCTACTGAGCCATATAGTTTTCGGCTTCCGCTATGCTTCAAATCGCTTATTCGATTCCTCGACCTTTTCGCATATCGAAACCCTTTTACTTAAGAAAATCACAAAGTGATTAATCCTTAAAAATGGCGGTCCGGACGGGACTCGAACCCGCGACCTCCTGCGTGACAGGCAGGCATTCTA
>JBNJJO010000038.1:0-47297 GCA_051750265.1 Bacillota bacterium
TTTATTAAAGAAAGGCGCCCTATCGTTGAAGAGATAAAATCAATTGGTGAACCAACACCAGAGTCCGGCACTACCCACACAATATTATGACAAAAAACTAACATGTTGGTAAATAGTGTGTAGCTTTAGTGTTGAGAAGAGAAGGATACCTGCAATAATCCAAGTAAGAGGGTTTTTAATAATTGCAATTGTTCCAGCAACTTTTGCACCTTGCTTCAAAACTCCTTGCATACGCTTTCCTTTATTGAAGGCGATTTTATCGTCTCTTATAGAACATCCTTCAGTTTTTACTATATTCTTATGCGGAGTAATTACGGTACTATCTTTTATAAGTGATGTATTCATTATTAAAAATTAAAATAAAAAAACGCCATTTTAAAAAGAATGACGTTGTTGTGTATAACGATATGGTGTCTGGAGAAGATTGTTTTTGCACCAGAACGAACATTATTAGCAATTTGAGATATTTACCTTTAAGTGAATGATGAGTACTTTTCGGCATCCCTATCTATTACTTCAGCATTTCCGATCGTTTCTATATGCACTTTTTCTTTTTTTAAGGTCTCTTCAACAGACTTAGTTTCTTGGAATTGACGTTTATAAATTGCAACGTCTTCTAGAACTGTTGGATGTTTGATGACTTCGATTCGCTCTTCGCTAATAGGTATCCGAATGATTTCCGTATGTCCACCCGTTTGGTCTGGATTTTCTGCATCTAAAACTTTTTTCTCAATTACTAGCTCCTCATGGATCACAGGTACGGTAATGTTTTTTTTCTCTGTGAAAACCTCTTTGTGTATGGTCACCTCTCCTGTTCGTATCCATTTCTTAGAGATATCCAACTCTTCTTCATGAAGCTGGAGCTTTGCACGATGATCAGTATCATAAATCACTTGTTCTGAAGCTTTGCCATCATTCGCATTGGAGTCATATTTGGCAACTTTATACTTTGACATATTTCATCCTCCATAGTTACTTTAATAAATATAAGTTAGTCCTTTTTCTATTTGAGATAATATAAAACGGGAGTGTATAGTCATCGTTTTAAATACTTCCGAAAAAACACCTCACAAATCGTCTTACGATTCGGGAGGTGTTTTTTCAGTTTAATTTATATCTTTTTTAATCGATAGGGGAAGCTGTCTTATCGGAAACTATACCAACGTGACCAGTTGTATCCACATGAGCCTCTTCCCTTTTTAAGGTTTCTTCTATCTGTTGCGTTTCTTCTACATCGCGCTTGTAAGCTGAAACTTCCCCTGTTGTTACAGTGTGTTTACTTACCTGAACCTGTTCCTCGCTTACGGGAACGTGAATGGTTTCTTCATCACTAATAGGTGAATTGCTGGGTTCGTTGTCGATGGCTCTTCTCTCAATAACAACTTCCTCATGGTAAACAGGGACGTTAACCGTCTTTTGTTCTTCTATAACCTCTTTTTTCAGGATTACCTCCCCTGCGTCTACCTTATTTTTAGTGATGTCTAGTTCCTCTCTATGAAGACGAAGCTTTTCCTGTTCACTATTATTTTGTGTTTTCTCATCTTCATTTTCAAAGAGTCCTAAAAAATTGTTCATACATTTACCTCCATTAATCATGTAATTTTATAACCGTTAGTATATTGTCCTCTTGAACCATATACTATCCCACCTATCGTTTGGAAAGATAATCAAGAAAGCCAGTAATTTTGTTTAAAATGTCCATTTTTACAATACTTTATGGTAGGCTAGTTAGCCTACACTTTTTTGTCTACGCTTCCAAATTTTAAGAAATCCCTATCACATTTAGTTAACATCACATGCATTTATCAAAAAAGACCTTGGATTTCTGTTAGTTAAATCCGAGGCGTTTTCAACGTTGACTTAAATCTTTTATTCTCTAATATTCTGCCCTAAATGGGATGAATCCTGTCATTCTTATACGATTATTAATAATTGGATGTCTTGTTGCTAAGGGTGCTTTAGTGAAACAGGAGGAGTTGTCACGGTAGTTCCTTTTTTAGTGCAAAATGACATTTAATTTTAAAATAATACGCCAAATAAAAAAGAAAGTTACAAGAAGTCCTATTTTTTATCATTTCTATATCAAAACTTATATCAAAATCTAAATTTCAAAAAGGGTTATTTTTGATATAAAGGTAAGAAAATTACTTAAAGGAGAAAATTTTATGATAATTGGGTACGCAAGGGTAAGTACCATTGATCCGTCTTTAGATTTACAATTATATTCACTAAGTGAATTTGGTTGTGATGAAAGTTTTAAGCCCTATAAAAGTATGAATATGATTGTAAATTAAGCTTAGTTATAATTACTACCATATGCAACTAAAGCGCCCGATGTAGAATAAAAAAACTTGGTGTCGGTGTTATCAACAATGTTTTTGTTGGTATTTATGAACATAAATTTTTTCTGCAAAAAAACTGACAATTAAACCAATAATCAAAGGAACAAACGATCCAGTTGTAATGAAACTCTCCCTAATAAGCATTTTAATATAGACTTTTTTTATTGTTAATATTATACATTTATTTTTTCCATTTAGTAACAATTTTTTAGAAAGAAGCCTTTAATTTATTATAACTAAGAACGTACCTCTTTATTTGAGATATACGCCCGTTTGTGGAATAAAAACTCAGTTAGTTTTAAAGAAGTTTAATGTTTCTTTAAATGTATTTTGTGCTGATTCTATATTGTACTTAGGTTAGTATTGATCACTAAATCCGTGTTGACCCTAAGGGATCTCTTGTTCTAAAAAATTTGGACAAATGACATCAAATTTTTGTTCTGATAATAATTCACATAGATCTGTCATTTGATGATTTATTCCATAAATTTGTGTACTACAATGATTAATTTATCAGATTTGTTGTGTATTTTGATCACCTTATACACCCCTGTAATGATTTTCCCATTGTTTAATTAATACCCTATTATTTCATTCTTCTACCAATCTTTCCATTTGTTAAATAACAAAGGCAATGTCCCTTATTTAAGTATCGCGCTCTTTAGATAAAGAAACAGTATTAATTATAAGGTTATTTTTTAATTAACCATCCTATTCCATTCATGACTATAGGCACTGTCTTTGAAATAAGATCTTCTGCTGAAATTTTCCGTCCATCATTATTCCAAGTGTATGCAGCTCCATATATACTCCAACTCAGCATTGTTGAAATTGTTTTTAATAATTCCTTTTCATCTAAAAAAGATGTATTTTTATTTCCTTTAAGTAAAAGATGAAATATCAGGTTCTGTAACTCCTCTATAATTTTACTTTCGATGATAGGCCCCAAAGATTGATAACCTCTCTGGCATAGACTACTTAAATCTTTGTGATAATCACACATGACTAGAAACTGGGGTGTACAGGATACTACAACAGTAATTATAGAAGGACACAATCAATTCCCAGATAGAGCAGAAGAGATAATTGAAGCAGGAATTAAAAAAGCTGTAACAGTTGCACAAACATTCTAATTTTAATAATTTTTGTTATAAAAAAGTTTGATCGCTACGATATACCGCAAAGTAACTTGCAAAAAATATAAACAAAAAAACCTCGTTGGATTTCAAGGAGGTTTTTTGTTAGCTGCTTTGGTTCACTTTTCAATAAAAGGTCATTCGGGAAGTTCCGGCTTTTTCAGTGATTAATTAGGTATAGAGTATAATCAACCTTCACTTGATCCGCTTTGGGTCTTCCTAATGTTTTTCCACGTCTTTTGGCTGCTACAATACCCTCTCTTGTTCTCTCAACAATTAGATCTCGTTCAAACTGAGCAATTCCAGCAAAAATAAAGTGAATAACATTTTTCCTTGCGCAGACTTTGTCAGACCCCAATTTTTTCTAAAGCTGAACGACTTATTTCTTGCTCTAAAGACTTTGCAAGTTGTACAGTTTCATAGTCCACAAGTTTCGTTTTTCTACTTTCAATTTTTTTAATTATTTTTTTGAAGAAATCTGTTTCATTGCCTTTTATCTTTTGAACGTCCATAAAGAAGTCCAGTAACGCTTCGTTAGTGTCTTTGGGACGGCTAAAATCAATCGTATAACCTTTATGACGTAATGTTAGGTTTGTTATAATAGTCATGTTCATTTCCTCATCTCTTTTTAATGATACTATTGCATGCCTCTCCATAAAAGTGCTTCCACTCATTCGCAAATTGTTTTACATTTAATTCAGTTGAAGGATGCCCAATAAGCGCTTTAATAATATCTGGAACTGCTGTTACACCGTAAGCCCCTGCTAGACACACATGATGCACAGATTGAGTATTCTTGAAACTTGTAGCCAATACTTTACAAGGAAGGTGGTGACGTTCAAACATTTACAATGTCAGTTACAACTTGAACTCCATCCATTTCCTGCAAGATTATCAATACGGTTAACATAAGGTGCTACATATTCATGCCTACTTTAGCAACCAAGAGTGCTTGCATAGGAGTTTAATTGCCACTGTTTTAATGCCTTGAAATTTTAAATGTTTCATTACCTTTATGTTTTCATCCGTAACAGGGATTTCCGCATAAAGATTCTCCCCAATTTCTTCATTTATATGAAGTGATCAGATAGCCTTTCTTATCTCCAGATGTCGTTCCAGTTTTCTTTTTACTCGCTGAAGAGCATTATCAATCGACTTTACATGCGTGTTTAGTTCTTCAGAAATTTCTATATATGATTGTCCATCCATATATAAGGTCAACACTCTTCTTTCCAAATCACTAAGCAATTCTGCTATTTTCAGTTCTATATCATCAGCTTTTTCTTTGTTAATAATTAATGCTTCCGGATTCGTTATTTTTTCTCCGGATATGATATCCATAAGCGTATAGTTTGATTCCTCACTACAAAGAGGCTTGTCCAGGGAAACATACGAATTTAGAGGGCCATGCTTTTGACGAGTAGCCGTTTTGATCGCCGTTAAAATCTGTCTAGTGATACAAAGTTCAGCAAAAGCGTAAAAAGAGGCCATCTTGTCCTCTCTAAAGTCACGAATAGCTTTATATAGACCAATCATTCCCTCTTGAACAATATCTTCTTTATCTGCGCCAATTAAAAAGTATGGTCTTGCCTTTGCACGGACAAAATTCCGATATTTATTAATTAAAAAAGCCAATGACTCGCCATCTCCACTATGAGCCATCTCTACCAAAACTTTATCTTCTAATTTAGCATAATTTTCAATCAGCTGTACTCCGATGTTTACACTCACTCATATCCCTCCGCTAAACTCAACCTGAGTTTTGATGTTTAATAAACTGATAGATTGTCTTTTCCTTAATACAACTAAACCAAAATAGAAATAATGTCTTCATTATTCAGCTTCAAATACGGGTTATATTGAAAGGTAAAAAGCGCACAGAGTAAACTGGCGCTTGTTTAATCCACTTTGATATCTCCTGATCAATTCTCCATCCAATTACAAGTATAATGGACAATAAATGAAAACGTTGTCGAAATATAACAGGTGTTAAAAAAAAATCCGACTTTCCATGATAGGAACATTTATAGTTCAATATGTATTGTATAACACCCTACTTTTTTATGTAGTGGCCTAGCTTTTTCGGAGACCGTAAACGTTGATGAATCAACCAATATTGCATCAAGACGTACGTAGCTTTATGTAAACTAGGTGCGAATGGGATATAAATTGGTAAGACAAAAAAGCGAAAAAACTACCTCTTTCCCCTCAAGGTATCTAACAATTACTCAGAACTATCCTAAACCGATAATTGTAGGCAACTGTGACATAAGGATAAATAAATTAAAATGGTAGCCATACTTACATTTCCTCGATGAAGATCATATAGGAGTATGATTATAGCATTCTCGCGAAAATATAAAAGTTCTGCAAATTATCAAGACCAAATTTATAAAAAACATAAAAAATAAAGGAGGGCACATATTAGTCATCTATAATATGTACTCTCCTTTTACTAAATGGCTGTTTTCGCAAAGATTGTTGTTTTTCGTAAATAACTATACTTTACGGATATAGCCTATCTTCGTGCTCTTTTCGCTTATTTACAAAGTAGTATTCTTTTGAAATTGCTTATAATTTCTACGATAAAAATCCAAAAGCCGATTTTTATAAGTCTAAAAGCAACAAACTTTTAGAAAAGAGCCTATTAAATTAAAGCACCCGTTAGCAACAAGGAAAAAATTATTAAATTAAAAAACATAATTGTTAAATTATTAACTCAGAATATTGCTAAAAAAGTTTCATTTTAAAAGTTGCTTTCGTTCTTCCATTTGAGGCGATTCTTCCATCCATCCGTTAGACATAATAATAAGGACACAGATAAATATTTATCTTTAAATTGTGGAATCTTATTTTCTATCTACTACTCGACTAACTATTTCAGTTACGGTAGCTCTACTCATTTTTTCCTTCCCCTCTGTTAAAGCATCAAGTGTACCATGAGCAAGAGCTATCGGAATTTTACAAAAATTAAGGATCGGACCGGGTTTAATATCCTCCAAATAAACGTCAGCCAATGCTAGGTTACGTCGGGCGTACATAAACATATCTTCTAACTCCCATCCATCGGGAAAGAAATCCACACCTCGTTCTAAATCTTCAACACGATTGCGAAGAATATTGACTGACTGCAAGCCACGACCGAAAGCTATAGCTAGATCCTTGTCCGTTTCAACAGCATCGTACCACTTCCAAATATCTGAGAGCATGACTCCTACCAAACCTGCAACGTAGAATGTGTATTCATTCAAACCTTCTTCATTCTGAATCCGCCACTCTTTTAAAGCCCAGTCCGCCATCCCCTCCGCCATAGTAGATGTTGCATTCGAAATGTTCTCTACAATTGTTGGTGGACAAAGCTTTATCCAATCGCCAAATCGTAAGGTAACCTCCGGCAGGAGGGAGTTGTATGGGTGAAATAAAGCCATTAACTCCTTATTATTGAAGGGCTTTTTCAAGAGCAGGCTGATTGAACGTAATAGATTATGTTTGGATTCCAATCGGAGTTGGGGGTGGTCTTCAATCTCGTCAATAGCTCTCATGCATAAGTAAGCGGATGTAACAGCTTCTTGTAATCCTGACGGTAGATGACTAATAGGAATAAAGAAGGTCCGGCTTGTCTCCATCAACATGTCTATCGCACTTCTATGTAAATTGATTGCTTCACTCATCTTGTATTGTCCCCTTTTTTGTCAACATGCTAAATTTCTTTAATTTTAAATTGTATTATCCCACTATATAAAATATTTAATAATAATGTTCCAACACAAAATTTAAGCCCTTGTTACTCATTCAACCTGCCTCGTTTAAGTGTAACACTTCACAAACAATCTTTTATGAGTATTCTTACTCTTCCTGTCTCCTTAACAATCTGGCCCTTTAATGGAATAACATGGCTGACGTTTTTTTAATAACTTTATTATAATTATAACAATTTTATTTGTTTTTAAACGTCTTTATTATCAATAAACACACCTTATATAGAGGATCAATAAGTACTTTTAAATTTTTGCTCTACAGTACCTCCAGTTTCATTTATATTTTTGGATAAGTGCAAGGGCAACAACTAAGCCTGAAAGAATATCACTTTTAACATTTCCGAATCAAGATTGTTTATAGGTAAGTTATTCCAAATTAAGAACCCATTTCTAGTAGTATGTTCTTTTGGAACAATTTCCATTATTAAACTTTAACTAATTAACACTAGAACTAAAAAAGAGTGTGTATATTAGTTCCCTACACTCTGCATTATGAATTCTATTTGTTATATTGATCAGCATTTCCATTATTTTATGTACAAATTCTTATTTAGCTAAATGGAAGTTAATTGAACAAGAGAAATTAAACAACTTTATTTTCAATCAACAGATAACAAGTGCTATGTCGACTAATCAAATTAAAAAAGGTTTATAACACAATAAGCGACCTTGTGAATTCTAATCAGAATAACAAGGTCGCTTACTTTATCCTCACTCATAACTTTTTTACCCTTTCAGTTATAGAAGAATCTTTAAAACAAACCCCTTGGTGCTCAAGGGGTTTCAACATGTTTTGATTTACTAATATTTATGATTAAATTTGACTAAAGATATACCATCCATCCAGACAGCTCTTGCTCTTGCAAAAATATAAAGCATTGATTAATAAATTATGCAGATAATAAAAAAGTGGAATTACTTAAATGATGAAACAGTTGATTAGGAGAGAAATGCATACCACTCACTCTATTTAACTTATTGGTGTATATTGTATGCATTCCCAGTTAACATAAAGCTTCTTATAGACAATGAAAAAAGGATCTTCGATTGGGGGCTGTTGACAAAAGGGGAAATAGAAAATGATCCTATTCCCCCTTTTGTCAACAGCCCCGATTGGAAGATCTTTTTATACTGCTTATGTAACTAAATCCACCCTTTTGTTAAATAGAAGCACCAACAAACTTTATGGATTAGACTCATTGGTCATTTTCTTTTGCCATGGGCATTTGATCTAAATATTCATTTTTAATCATGAGATTTAGACCATCTTCTCCATATTTCAGAAGCTCGGTTCTTAAACGTATAAAATGAAGTCCTAAATCTCTTCTCATCATGGTAGATAATGCCGTTCCATAATTGACTGAAATAATTTCTGTTAATAACATCATTTTGAATAACATTAATCGATTAGAAAATGGTGCAACAGTCGAATCCGTTATTTCACTTTCCCATGTTGGGAGATGCGATAAATCATTTTCAGAAAGGATATCCTGAAAAATCTCCAAATGTTTTTGTAAAATTTCTGCTCCACGTTGAAAATGATTTCTTAACTCTTTAGATTGTGATGTCTGCGCGAAACTTTTCAAAAATTCTTTGTGGTGTTCTGTTACTTTGAAACAAAACTCTAGTTGGCTAATTTCTTGTACATTTAATGGTCGTCTATCTGTAAACCACCCTGCTAAAAAGCTTTGTTTATCTACTTTGTCCACTCGTTCTGGTTTTGGAACGTGTAGTTTCGGATGATGCAATCCTTTTTTCACCATGATGTCAGCACATTGATTATAAAGGTTTTTGGCGTTCGTCCAGCAGTATTCATAAAACTGGCGTATATAAGAATTAATGGAAGTAGCTAAAAACATGGAATAAAATATACATCCCTCTTGTGCCAGAACAAACTTTGTGTAAAGAATGAAGTTATCAGAATAAAGAGGTTGACTTCTAACATCCACATCCTGTTCATCAAATCCATCTGGAAGAGGATGACCGGCATCTTCTAAAAACTTTTTCGATTTTTCCACTTCTTTAACTGAAAACATTTCGGCATTTTTAAGCATATTATATATATCTTCATCTTGACTATTGGCAAGAAAATAACGAGTAACCCAAACAGTCATCGTATTAATTAAATACGTATTCCAAAGATTAGAAATTTCTGATGGAGTTAAGTCTTTGGTTGTCAATTTATCCCCTCCAAAACAATAAAGTTCAATTATAAATTTATCGTAACCATAATACAGAAAATTTATTTAACATTTCTGCTACAAGATTCTAAAGTATTAGATGAATACTTTATACATTTTTAGTTCACATTACTATAATTTTAGTAATTAAGAAAAAAGCGAATCCCTTCTATACCAAGGGATTCGCCTTTTGTGTTTTTTATTGTTTATGCAGGATTTTATCCACTCTAGCATTCCCAAGGGTTTTACCGGTTTTAGGTTTTGGAAATTATCCACATTCTTGCATAAAATGATTCTATTAAACTTTGTTATATTTTGTAACGTTTTGACATCTTTTGTAGAAAGTGTTTTCATTTCGTTTCCTATTGCTCATAATATCATTTGTTGACCCTTGGACATGTTATGAAAAAGGGGAAAAATTATCTATTAATGGAGGAAGCTTTTCATGTGGGTAATCACCGTCTATTCAAAGGAAAACACTACCATGTTTGAATTTAACACAGAAAACGAAGCAAGAGAGGCTTTCGAGAACATTCAAGGCTGCAAGATTCTTTCCGAGGTTGTTTACTTTAATGATCATTATGTTGCTTTAGCTACTGTTTAAGACCTTTCCCAGGAGGTCTGAGAATTTTCCAACTCTTTTTTCACTAAAACAAATATCTATTAAATTAATCAAAAGGAGAGACATTGTATGTCAACTTTACGTGAAGAAGCATTAAAGATGCACAAGGAAAATCGAGGAAAACTTGGTGTTCATTCAAAAGTTCCAGTACGCAATGCGAAAGATTTAAGTCTCGCTTATTCTCCAGGTGTTGCGGAACCATGCTTGGATATTCATGAAGATGAAAGCAAAGTGTATGATTACACCATGAAAGGGAATCTTGTTGCCGTTGTTTCAGATGGAACAGCCGTACTCGGTCTTGGGAATATCGGCCCGAAAGCAGCCATGCCGGTCATGGAAGGGAAAGCATTGTTATTCAAATCGTTTGCAGATGTAGATGCATTCCCGATTTGCTTAGATACAACAGATCCGGACAAGATTGTTGAGGTCGTTAAATTATTGGAACCGACTTTTGGCGGAGTGAACTTAGAAGACATCGCAGCACCGAAGTGCTTTGAAATTGAAGAACGGCTACGTAAGGTTTGTAATATTCCGATTTTCCATGATGATCAGCACGGTACAGCGATTGTAACCGCTGCTGGGTTACTCAATGCTTTGAAACTAGCTGACAAAAAAATAGAAGAGATTCGCGTTGTAGCAAACGGTGCCGGTGCTGCCGGCGTGGCGATTGTCAAGCTGCTGCTGCATATGGGTGTAAAAGACGTCATTTTATGTGATACCAAAGGAATCATTTATGAAGGACGCCCGTTCGGAATGAATCCATTTAAAGAGGAAATGGCTCACATCACTAATAAAGAACAAAAACAAGGTACATTGGCAGATGCTCTTGTGGGAGCGGATGTGTTTGTCGGAGTATCAGCCCCAGGTGTCGTCACGAAAGAAATGGTTCGTTCCATGAATCATCATTCGATCATTTTTGCCATGGCAAATCCGGTGCCTGAAATCATGCCGGAAGTGGCAAAGGAAGCGGGAGCACTTGTAATCGGGACAGGCCGTTCTGATTTTCCAAATCAGGTCAATAACGTACTAGCATTCCCTGGTATTTTCCGCGGTGCTTTGGACGTTCACGCGAAAGAAATCAACGAAGAAATGAAACTGGCAGCCGTTTATGCGATTGCCGGATTAATTGCAGATGAAGATCTTCACGCTGAATATGTAATTCCAGATCCATTTGACCGTAGAGTGGCGGCTCATGTAGCAGAATCCGTTGCTAACGCCGCAATGGAAACAGGTGTTTCGCAAAAGCTTATTAATGCGGAAAAATTGAAAGAGCGCTTATTAGCGTTGGCAGAAGAAAAACAACCTGCTTTAGTATAAATCCAGTCCTAACTAACGATAAACTGAGGGTCTCATATTATTCTCAAGAGTACATCTTAACGAACAAGTAGAAAGCCTGCATCCAATTAGGATCAGGTTTCTTTGCATTACAACTATCAATAATATTCATAGTTGGAGATTTCACGTTTAATAGATTTTTTGCTCCAGGATCTATAATAACATATAGGCTTATTATTAATAATGTTTACACTCGTGCAATAATGAAAGAGCTAATTTTTCACTATCGGTAAAACCATACAAATTCCAACCATTGATTAGTTTAATTGAAACTTCATTAATATCTTCACAAATAACTTCTTCTGCTTGATTATACATAACAAAATACATTTCAAAATCCCTCCAAATAGACATCCCGTATGAATTGATTCAGCGCCGTAATCCTCTTTTCTTGATACCTTGCTAATAACATCAACTACTAGAATGGTTTTTTCCAGTGAATCCCGTCTGTCTCATTGTACAAAGTAAGGTAACTCCCTGTTTTATCCTTCAGTTTATGCCATTCATCCCTGCTCATTTTGGATAATTAATGATAGACATGTTCATAATGAGGCCTTACTTCTCCTTTTGGGATTAAACATTTCATCAAAAACCGGAAGATGTGTGTATTCTGAAAATATCAGTGCCCTGCTATAAAAAGCTAGTACGATACATTTAATACTAAGTAATCTTGTTAAGAGTTTTAAAATGTTACCTTTTATAACATATCAATCAACATGGATAAGTATAAGACAAGCGTAGTATACCTGTATGTCGAAATAAGTCCTGGATTTGTGACAAATTCGTGACATAAATAGAACAGCGTAATATTACATAACATTTAATGTAATTTGGTTATTATCCATTTTATTTTTATGTGTTAAGGGATGCTAATAAAGAAATTTTGAAAGTGAATGGGTATAAATATCTCTGAAATTATGAATGTTTTAGGATTTAAAGAAGAAGTAACTGATGAAGTTGAGGAACAACTACATTGATAAAATTATTGAGGGTTTCCTCTTTTGATTTATTAACTTCCCAAGTCATATGATGAGCCACTTCTGGGTCAGATGAAAACTCGAATATATCATCTTGGTCGTTGAATTCTATCTTTCTCAATAATAGACGGTCTGTTTCAAAAGTAGGTATCTCTCTTAAGAATTCCTCTATCATCATAATTATCTCCTTTGAAATACTATGACTTTTATTTCCTTCTTAAACACTAATGCCACGTTTGTCGAATAAGAAAAGCCTTACCCCTTCTTGAAGTAAAATCACCCGTTAGAATAACACTCTACTAAGCCTTTGTTATTGTTCCCTGATGGAAAAACATTTGCCACCTGCCATCTATCAACTTCCAAATTGAACTACGCAAAGTATGCTGGTTTCTAGTTTCATCTTTTACACAATATGTAGCTAGTACCGCACCATCCGATATTGGATGTATTTCAAAATCATAAGGGACAATCCCTAACACCAACTCCACCTTCTCCTACACAGTCTTCTCAATACCAAACGTTCCCTGAACTACCAAATTAAAAAAAACCTTCTGCCAATAACTTCTCAAGTTCGGTTGGAGCTAAACGAACTTCAGGATTTAACAAACTTTCCTCTAAGTGATACAAATGCTCTTTTAAAGATAAATGACTGTTTATTCCTTCACCACCATTGAAAATATTCAAAAAATTATTACATATTTTCTGTTAAACCAAACTGCTTCGTTAGTACAGCAAAAAGGCTTTACTTCTAATTGAAGTAAAGCACCTTTAGTTAAAAAAGCAGAAAAGATCGTCAGAAATTGACCACCTCTCACTTTAAACATTAACTTTATAATTCAATGCTGCCTTCCTCCTTTCTTCTCCTTTTTGAGATTTACAACCAATTAATGAAAGCCCTTACATATTTGATTATATGTCATCCGGTTCCATGTGACAACCGGATGACATATAATTCTAAAATTTTTTTTAAATTCCATTCAAAATGTCTTTTACGGAAGTAGCGGGACAACTCTCCAACTATTCGATTGATATCATGCCGTTGAAAAAAACAAAAAAACAGCTCGAAAAAGATTAACTAAAGGAAACCTAAATATCCCAAAAAAAGGGAACATCTCTTTCTATTACTGGAAATTCAATGCACATCCACGTATTAAAAAATATTCATTTCTAAATCTTCATTCATCTCTATTCGACTTTCTTGTTAGGTTGTTTATTTTCTGTTTGGGACATTCACCTTTAAAAATTCCGAATTTAAAAATGACCATATCATATTTGTAACGATTTAAATTTTTTTACCACAACCATAATAAAATTACAAAAGAGCTACCTTAGTAAGATAGCTCTTTTGTAATTTCTTTAGACGTATAGATTACTTGAGTTCCTGCAATTAGATCATGTATAGATCGTTTATCTTTTCGTAATCCTATCATAAATACACTTATAATGAATGCAATTCCAAGCGTTACAACATAAACAAGTGAAGCTAAAATGTATCGTTTCAATGTTGTACCAATCCCTACTTTTTTGCCATCTGTACGTACGATTTGAATACCTACCACTCTTTTACCAACTGTAAAACCTGACCATATCACAGGGATAATAAGATAATATAAAAAATCAATGCTATTTACAAATATTTCTGTAGCAATGTCAGATACACCTAGTAACATACAAATAAGATAAAGTGGTATAAGTAATAATCCATCAATAATGATTGATCCTAATCGAATCCAAAATCCTGCTGCTTTGTATTGATTCATGTTGTTTATTCTACCTTTCTAATAGTAATCATTCATATTTTACTTTATTTTCATATTATTGCATATAGGAATAATATAACACCTACCTTAGTGATCCCTTGGGCGTTGAACCTCTATTAGTCTTACAAGAACCTTATTGATCGATAAAAAACTGCCTAACATAATAAAAAGAATCTTTATTACTACCTCTAATGTTTGTTTAATTGATAAATAACACAAATTTGTTTATGGAATCAGAAAAACCCGAATATTGGATTCTTTTTTTAAAAGTGTCGAATATTCGGGTTACAGTTAAGGATAAACTGTACGATATTTTCTTTTTTTGCTTTTACTGGTTTTCTTGAGCTAAGTTAGCAACTTGTGTAGGTGATAGTGCACCTTCATAAATGCGTAATTCATCCATTAAACCTTTGAATGGTGTATCCCACCAGTTGACTCCTAAACTGAAGCTAGCATTGGTAGTAGTAAATATATTTGGAAAGTTCGCTCCTGAAAACTTTTGAACACCGTTAACATAAACAATAATAGTACCGTCATCAACGGTGAAAGCCAAATGTGTCCACTCGCCAGTATTGATTGTCATACCTGTGAAAGCATCATACCATCCAGTACTGCCCGACCAGACCATGGTATTTCCCCCTACTGGACCATTCGGAAGAAGACTTACCCAATTATTGCTATCTCTACCTCCAAAGAAAGTCGTTGTAAAAGGAGATAATTGTTCCGGTTTTAACCAAAGAGATACAGAATATGTGTTGCTTGAGATAAGCCCGTTAGGTAAGCGTATCCCAGATGCTCCATTAAACATTGCAGCTTTACCATTCTTGCCGTCAACATAAGTAATTGTGCCACCTGTATTATTGATTCTATTACCAGTAGCTGTACCTTCACCGAATTTTCCATTGCTATCGCTTAGGTTATTATCAAAAGCATAATTTGCAACTAATCCAGCCTCTTTGTATGGTAACACAGTAATATTAAAGCTTTTTGTCGCTATTACATCACCTTTTGTGATTGTGGCAATAAGTGTAGCAGTCACATTCTCAGAACCAGCCTCTGGTCGATTAATTTCCCCAGTCTTAGATACAACGCTAGAATCTAAAGTCTCCCATAAAATTTCTGTGTGTCGAGTCCCCTCAGTAGGAAGCGGCAAATTGGAAATGATATTATCTGTGTCTCCAAGACTCAAATCATTTAGAACATCCGCTACAATTTCTTCATCTGTTTTATCAAGCAGTTTACTTCCCCAGACTGATACACCTTCTTTTGACACAGCTGAAAATGTCATAACATAACGTTCTGATGTTGGATCCCATTGACGTACAAATACTCCGTCATAGGCAACTCCGTCCACTGTTATTTCTGCTTGGTTATGACTCGTCTTGTTCCATGTGCCATTAACATCGCCAGAAATTGTATTGTCCTTATTATTTAAACGAATGAATACAGATTTATTGATCTTTGCAGAATAATCTTTTCCATGGTTAATAAATTTATATTCTCCAATTATATCTTGTCTGTTAACCTTCTCAATCGTTTCACCTGTATAGCGGTATGGAGCCACCACTGGCCAGCCTTCTTTGTTTAGAAACATTTGGTGAACGCGAACCTCATGCATCTCACCTGTTTGTGGGAAACGTGAATGGAATATTAAAAATTGCTGACCTGTTTCAGGGTCATAGTAAACTGAATTATGTCCTGGAGAAACATAGCCGATGCCAATTCCTGTTCCAGGGTCCCCAACTTTTCTTTCAAATAAAAAGTTACCCATAAGTTTATTCCCATAGGGAGAATTATCTGTATTGCCTGGTAAAACAGCATCTAGTCCTTTTGCATCAACATAAGGACCATCTGGTCTTGTTGACCTGAACTGTCTCATATTATAACCACCGTCTACACCTAACCACCCATAAGTTACATATAAGTAATAATACCCAGTATTCTTATCATATACAACATAAGGACCTTCACCTGATTTTCCAAATCCACCTGCAATTTTTGTTCCAAAATATCTATCTACAAGTCTACCATCATCTGTAGTTCCATCTTTTCCTGGATATATTGCTTTACCTGTGGTTTTATTGATTTCAAGCATAAAAATCCCACCGGACCAAGAACCATATGTCATCCACAGTTTCCCATGCTTGTCATAAAACAAATTAGAATCTATAGCATTTGGAAAATTACTATTAGCATAAGATCCATTACTATTAAACCAACTAGGTCTTGTACCTGTTAATGTACCGTTATCAATAAGCGTTTGAACATTTGTATTAGTCCATTTCTTATTAATTACACTATTAGCATCATACGCGTCATCTCTGGTAAAACCAGAATATACAATGGTATCCACATATTTATATGGTCCTTCAATATTTTTAGATACTGCATAACCAATAGCAGAACGTATATAAGTAGAAGATGCAGAATAATACATCATATAAGCACCGGTTGTTCCATCCTCATTGATATAGTTTTCATTCCAGAAAACATCAGGAGCCCATACAGCATAACCTCCCTTACTATCAGAATCGTTTTCACCGGCCCAAGCAAAAGAACTAGATAGATTTTTTGATAAATCTCCGAATATCACATTTTCAGGCGTAGTGTAGCCATTAGTGAATCTAGTCCAATTTATTAAATCTGTTGACTTGGCAGCCTCAATATGAGAGCCGAACACGTAATATGTATCACCATCTTTTACGATAGAAGGGTCGTGAACAGATACATTTTGAAATACAGGCGCTTCGCCTTGGTAATCGATGTGAGGCTTGTTACTATTTCCGCTAGGCTGACTAGATGATTTGACTGTACCCTCACCCAGTACATTAATTGGTATAATTAATACAAGCATTAAGAAAACAAGTGTAAATATTCGAACCAAACTTTTATTCATTTAGATATTCTCCTTTCTCTTTGTAAACACAAATGAAAACGCAACCATTTTTTCGCTAGATAAACTATCTGCTTACGAATTTCATATCTTTAAAACCGTGTTGTCTAAATTTAATTTTCAGTGTTAAAAGAACCTAGAAATTTCCCCTAATATAAATTTAGTTAATAAATAACTTGTTGTTAGAACATTTTAAGATAGTTCTACTCTTTCTCGGAGTATGTAGGTTAGATCATGGATGGAAGTAAATAACATTTACCATTGATGTACAATGCTATTAATGTTTTGTTTCTAGTGTTGATGAGTTTTTATCGTTCGGAGTTGAAAAGTGTTTTTTCAAAACTACTTATTTCTTGCATCGAATCCCCCCTATTAATAGATTTTCTTACAGTTAATTAACCGCTTACAAATTTATTAACATATTTGTTATTAAGTTAATAAATATGTCAATGAATTAATAATACTATTAATTTCGAAAATCCTCAAGAGTATCATCCTCTTAATTTTTGTTAAATGACAGTTAACTTTTGTTTTTTATTGGAAAAAGAAGATTCAAAACGCAAATGATATTGATGATTTGTAAGCTTCTCTGTAATGAAGGGATTTACATCATTAACTATGGTTTTTATTATATATTCTAAAGGAAGTTTGAATAGGTCCTGTTCATAATTATCATACTGCCTCTATATTAATCCTAAAAATTATATTTTAACTTGTGTATCGACGGACATTGAAATGAATATGGTATTTATCTTTCTTTGCAACAAATACCTAGTTTTGAATAAGATAAACCATCAATACTGAAAAAGGATTTGATGCCCATGGAACGATATCCTTTACCTATAACTATTCAAACAAATACAATCACTTCTCTAAACCTTACTATTTATTATCCTCAACTTTTGCTCTTAAACAAAACCAGTCAACAAACAATAAATGAAGTAATTTATCGCAAGGTGTACGCCCTATTCTTTAAGGTAAACAAACAAGGATACTTTCAACCTGGAAAAACAGAAATGACTGGTGATTATGAAGTGAAAAATAATCAACGTGGCATTGTCAGTATCACGATAAGCAACTTTACGAATATGCCCACACTCGCTCACCCTGTCACTTATTTGGACTCGATCACAACTGACGTGCGTAACGGGGGAATTTATCAATTAAAAGATTTATTTAAATCAAATAGTAATTATAGAGAGCGAATTAACAAACTAATCGAGGTTCAAATTAAGGAACGTAACATCCCACTTTTACACTTATTTAAAGGAATTCACCCTAATCAAAAATACTATATTGCTGATAAAGCCCTCATTATTTATTTTGATATGTATGACATTACTCCAGGTTATGTTGGTTTCCCTATGTTCCCTATTATGAGTTATCACCTGCAAGATATCATTGAGGACAAAAGTCCACTTGGAATTTTACTTCCAGAGTAACCGTTAACATGATGACATTTTAATTTTTCAAAATAAAAAAGAATAAATAAAAACGCTGAAATACAAAACTTGTCAGCGTTTTTGTTTGTTAAAAAAGATTAATCTAATGAACCTATAATTTGCCCTTAGATCTAGGTCTTAACCGTTTTTATTTTACAAATGAAATAATAATATTTATATCCTACTATAAATAGTAACACTATTTTAATAAATACATTTTCTAATAGGATAAATGGAATAGCGATCATGCAGTCCGCAGATAATAGAATCGTCATTTTCTGTCTTAATGTCATCGCTCTGTTTTTGATAAATCCCTCTAAATGCTTCTTATATATGTTAGTGCCTTTAAACCAAACTTCAAACTTCTTAGATCCTCTGACAAAACATACCGAAGCCAATAGCAATAATGGGGTAGTGGGCAGTAACGGCAAAATAATTCCTAAAATCCCAAGACCCATGAAAATAAAACCAAAGAATATATAAATTATTTTTTTTATATTTATGATGATTTTCACATTCTTTCATAATAATTAATGTCCACATATTTATGTGCATTCTTGAACTTAAAAACACAAAAGTATGTATAAACAAAACATCTACTTTTCCTATCATACCATGTTTTTGGAGTGTTTTTTAAGAAGAAACCATTTCCTTACCTGACATGATTACTAGTCTTGATCAACATATGATATAGTAAGAAGGAAACAAGAAATGAAGGGAGTTTTTTTAATGACTACTAATGAAGTACATAATGAATTACCGCCAAAAACGTGCTCGATTGATCGTCTTGTAACAATGGAGGAAGATGTGAACAAAGTACTTGAAGGTAAGAAAACAGCAACGCGCCGAAATGGAAGGTATGCTGATGTAGGAGAGATCATGGAATTAAAGGATAAAAAATTCAGAGTGGAACGAGTATATTCTCAATCTCTTGGGGAATTAACTGATGAACATGCCAAACAAGAGGGATATGATACGGTAGAAGAATATAAGCAATCTATTTTATCCTATCATCCTGGTATGCCATGGCTTCCACATATGAGAGTATGGGTTCATGAATTCAGCATAAATGAATAAAAGGCAACAGAAATGGATTATTTATTATATCGTATCCTAATCTTTATTCATGTACTTAGCGTCATCATATCAATTGGCCCATTCTTTATTCTTTTGCCACTCGTTAAAAAACTACGAGTGGCAAGAGAAACGGAATTAGGCGCCTACTTGGATATATTTCGGTTTGTTGTCCGACTCTCGAAGCATTCAGGTCATGTGCTGGTTGGATCAGGAATATTGCTTGTAGTGTCTGGTCCATGGACTTGGAGAACACCTTGGATTATCATGACACTTTTTATCATGTTTTGTTCATTATTCTTTCTTGCCCGTGCATTTTCGCCAACAATTCGGAGGTTTCAAGAAGATAACCATAATAGAGAAGAACTTACTGCTAAGCTAAACCGCACGATTTGGACTTATATTATCCTATTATTGTCGATGCTTTGGTTTATGGTTGTTAAGCCGACTTTATGGTAAATGCCATTTCCTACTAAGAATATATTATCTTCGTTGATAATGAAAAACCATGTCGTTGAAGGAATGACATGGTTTTTCGTTTACTATATTAATAAGATGACGATAGCTCAATTCCGTCAACCATTTGGCATACATCGATTAGATTTACCACTTGTCCCACTTCGTATAATCCCTCGACCAAACTGTCGTAGGTATGTTCACTCGCTTATGACAGGAATCTCACTATTTTCTTTGTTCACCAAAATTATAGTTAGACTTTGTACTATTATGTATAGTTATCTTTTGATTATCTTTTGGTTTTTAGGGAACAAGTTTCACAGATGAAAAATAGCACTCAACTTAATTAGTCATTATTCGAAAATTTAAAATAATTCTAACTTTGGACAATATTTTAATTTCTATGGTAGGATAATTATCTGACCATCCGTTACCTTTTATTCTGAAGAATCTGCTGAAAGACATCCTAGGTATCGGTATGGAAGTTTCACTTTTTAGGAGGATATTATGAATAAAAAAATATCCGGTAAGGAGACAATCGTTATCGGCTTAATGCTATTTGCTCTATTTTTCGGAGCAGGTAATATGATTTTCCCACCTGCATTGGGTCAACAAGCAGGTGAACATGTTTGGGGAGCAATAGTAGGATTTTTAATTACAGGTGTAGGCCTTCCTTTTCTTGGTATTCTAGCAATAGCTTTATCTGGCAGTGATGTCCAAACATTGGGTGAAAAAGTTCATCCGAAATTCGGTCTCATCTTTTCCATTGTTTTATATTTAACAATTGGACCGTTATTTGGGATTCCTCGAACTGGAACAGTTGCATATGAAATTGGAATTACCCCTTTTCTACCAAATTCACTTAATAATAATTGGGTTTCTCTACTTGTTTATACGATCATCTTTTTTGGAATCACATTTTGGTTAGCTTTAAATCCAAGCAAGCTTATCGATCGAATTGGTAAAATTCTCACTCCCGCTTTACTTCTTATTCTAGTCTTATTGACAGGAAAAGCACTTCTTACACCAATGGGGGGTCTAGAATCTCCTTCTGGTGACTATATTGAAGGAGCATTTTTCAAAGGATTTTTGGAAGGTTACTTAACAATGGATACGTTAAGTGCATTAGTATTTGGGATTGTTATCATTTCAGCAGTAAAAGAACGAGGCATAGTAACACGTAAAGAAATGACAAAAGTATCTTTAAAAGCCGGAATTATTGCAGCAATCGGGTTAATCCTTGTCTATGTATCACTTTCATATATTGGTGCAACAAGTGTTTCTACTCTTGGTTATTTAGAAAACGGTGGAGACATTTTATCAGGTACTGCTAAGACTTTATTTGGGTCGTTAGGAAATGTTGTACTAGGACTAGCAATTACATTTGCTTGCTTAACAACAAGTGTAGGTTTAGTATCTGCGTGTGGAAACTACTTATCAATGGTGTTTCCTAAAGTTACGTATAAACAAGTTATATTAACGATTACAATTTTCAGCACATGTATTGCAAATTTCGGATTATCACAGCTTATTTCATTTTCTATTCCATTATTAATCACAATTTATCCATTGGCGATTGTTTTAATTATTTTATCTTTCTTTGATATTGCTTTTAAAATTAAATCAATCGTTTATATGTATAGTTTATATGCTACAGCAATCTTCAGCATTCTTGATGGACTAAAAGCAGCAAATGTAAACCTATTGATAATAAATGAATGGCTTAGCTATATCCCTCTTTTTAGTATTGGTATCGGTTGGTTAATCCCGTCAATTATTGGCGCTATTATTGGATATATAGTCTCTTTGGTTCAGTTGAATAACTAAGAAATACAAAATTTGAAGACAGTGTTTCTCACGTTATGAAAATTTTTTGACAATTTCTTAGAACATTGAAAAAACGCTTGGGAAATAGATGCCCAAGCGTTTTTTTTAAGCCTCTACCAGAAAATCGTTTTATTTTTATCTTTAACAAAAGCGAAGATTTAACTATATTGATAATAGTCAAAATTAAAATACACATCTCCCCAAATGTGTACTGTAATGAAGATTGTTAACTCAAGCATGAATGGAGCACTTTTGTATATCTCTAGTATGAATTGGATTACTTTCATACAACCATAAATCATTTAATAAACCATCTAGTTTTGTGCTTAAGGAAATAGTAATCGGGTCTGTTAAACCATATTCTAATCCGGCAAAGATCATATATTGTCTAGTATATTCAATCTCTTCTTTTAAACTTTTCTTCGTAAATTCCCCCATAATTATTACCACCTTACTTATATCATTTTATCTATTACTTTTATCAATAACCTTTTTGTCAGGAAGTTGTACCTTTATTTTCTTATATAAAGAGGTATCCGTATATCACCAATCGTTCTTATTTTTCCTTCTAATGAGGATAATTAGACAGGATTTTCTCCTATTTACCGAACATATTATTAGGAAGGTTTTACTATTTAGCGTTTACTTATTTTTAGTGCTTTTTACTTTTTTTTTACAAAAAAGAAAAATCCCGAATTTGGACTTTTATTGTCCAAATTCGGGATTATCATTTTACTTTACGATATAACTTCTGACCCGCTTTAATATCTTCATAACAATCGGCTTTATCTGTATAGACGATTGTTTCCTTATCTCCTAGACCGAGTATTCCAAACATGCCCAAACTCTCATAGAAGAGTCCATGTACCTTTGTTTGTAATGGTTTATTAAAATAAATTAAGACGTTTCTACATAAAATAACATGAAATTCATTAAATGACCGATCTGTAACTAAGTTGTGCTGTGCAAAGACAATATTTTTCGTAAGATATGAGTGAAACTTAACACCGTTATTTTTCACACTGTAATAGTCTGAAAATGCCTTTTTACCTCCGGATTGAATATAATTATTCGTGTATTTTCTCATATGTTCTAGTGGATACAGCCCAGATTTAGCTACTTTTAACACATCTGCATTAATGTCTGTTGCATATATCTTTGCCTTATCTAAAATCCCTTCTTCATGAAGCAACATAGCCATCGAATACACTTCTTCACCTGTTGAACATCCTGCATGCCATATCCGAATTGATGGATACGTACGTAAAATTGGAATAACCTTCTCCCTAAAGCTTAAGAAAAACAACGGATCTCGAAACATTTCTGTAACATTAATTGAGAAGTCGGCTATTAGCCTTTTTAAACATGCAGGATCATGTAAAATTTTTTCTAAAAGTCCAGATACACTAGATAATTTTTCTGCATGAATTCGATGCCATATTCGTCTTTTTAACGAGTTATATGCATAATTTCTATAATCATATCCACACCAAGAATATAATCCTTGTAAAAGTAATTCAATTTCAATTTTCTCTAAATCCTCATTTGTACTATTTTGATAGTTATCCATCGTATTGCACCTCATGATGTTCATTACAATTTCTCTTCTAGCGAATATAGCCATACTTTTATCAAAGAAATAAGTTGATCCGGATCAACTGGCTTAACGATAAGCTATTCAATTAATAAACGAGAACAGTTACGCTATTCACGAAGAGTTTTTCCAAGTTATTTCAGAAATTACTAATTATTTTCAAAAAAACATGAATTCTTCATTAAATAATGCTTCACAAGATTTTTACCGACTTATTGTCATAGGCAGCATTATTTCCTTAATTGGTATCATACTTATAATTATTTTTATGTTTCGAAGTTTTTGGACGATTGCCACGCGGCTAAATAAAGTTTCTAGTATTATGATTAGCGTAGCAAATGGCAATTGTTTTGCATGATTTAGCTTTAGATTAAAATGTCTTCGATTCGGTAAATCGGTTAAACCATCGTGATAGGCCATATGAGAAATCATTTCCTGATATTGCTTGTTTTTCGTAATATCTCGTATTGTACAAGCAACGATACATTTATCCTGGACAAATCTTTTACCTATTTGGATTTCAGCTGGAAATGAGCTTCCATCTCTGCGTGTAACATTTACCTCATTTAAATTCTCGTAACCTATGATATTATCTAAGTTATTTATTGCCTCTAAAACATTTTTGATATAATTCTTAGAGTTTCCACCAGAAAATAACATGGATATGTTTTTACCCAGAATCGTTAATTCATCATAATTAGACATGTTCTCAACAGCTGGATTTACTTTTAGAATGATGCCCTCTTTATCAATAATAATCATAGAATCAATTGATGTTTCACTAATTACATTTGCTAATGCTTCAGATACACGTAATTCGGAAGTCGTTTTTGATAATTCCATATAAGCACTTTCTAATTCTTTTTTCTTTTCAGATAAAACTTCGGACTGTTGAATAAGTGTTTGATTCATTTTATACATTTCTACAAAACCTTCAACTTTTGCCTTTAAAATAATCGGGTCAAAGGGCTTAAGAATATAATCAATCGCCCCTATTGAATAGCCTGTAAAAATATGCTCTGAATCCATATTATTTGCTGTAATAAAAAGAATTGGGATGTTTTTTGTTTTTTCGCGTGTCTTTATTATTTTTGCAGTTGCAAAGCCATCTATTCCAGGCATTTGTACATCTAATAATATTGCGGCAAAATCATATTTCAACAAGAATTTTAGAGCTTCTTCACCAGAATAAGCTTTTATTAAATTGTGATCTATCATCAACTAATAAAATATTTATTTTGTCATCTACACTCATAATAATATCCTCACTCCTTCGTATCATGCTGTGGTATTACATGCTAGTTGCATAATGAAAATAAAAAGACTACCTAAGAGGCAGCCTTAAATAAACAGATTAATTATGTTTAATCTAATTGGCATCCCGACTATCATTGTCCTTTAAGGACTTTAGACTCGTAGCTTTGCGTCCTTATTTTTCAATAAGTTTGCCTTTTGTCAACAGAGTTATGGAATTAGTAAATATTTAATAATACGATTTTACTATAAATTTCTTGAAAATCATGTCGAATTTTGTCATAAATATTATTAATTTGTAGGTTTTTGCAAAGATAAAAACTCTAGTCTGTATCGGTTTGTTTATAGTATATCACTTTAAATTAAAGTAACGTATGGCTTTCAAACAATATTTCGATCAAATTATTGTTCCAATAACCTATTTTATACAAAATTCGTCAAAACCCCTCGTTAACCTTCGCCTATCTTTACTTCAATTAAATATTGGAGATAATATCCCACCTGGTACCTCTAAATCAAACATGAATACACAAATGACGTATGCAATTACAACGGCAATAATTACTCCAATAATATTATTTTCTATTTTCCGAACAGTTTCTTTATTCACTTTATCCTACCTCCTCACAAACTAAATTGCGTATCTTTATTATGTATTAATTCTCAAAAACTAAACGAACTACTCAAAAATCAAGTAACCATTAATCTTATACTTTTATAAGTAAAAAATGTATCAGGTTTGGAAATGATAACAGAACCTATAAAATAAGAACCGGAATCAAGTTTTGTGATTACGGTTCTTATTTTTAAGATAGAAATTACAGTTTTTTTGTACTTACTGTTTGTCTCTGCTCTAGCAGTCCGACTTTTCGTAAAATCGGATTGTCCTACTTTGTGAAATGTTGATTGCCTAGTCCCTCTATGGTCTAGCCACTTATGAATAGAAGGTAAAGAACACCTTGTATTCATGAGCGTCTCATGCACGTTCGGGCTAACCAAGGCACTTGCGTTTTTAACTGTCAAATCACTCAAACAGCATCATCTGCCCCACCTCACCACGTCGTTCAATTGTTTTAGGTTCATGGTCGTGGAAATAAGCATGGTTCAGCCATTTTTCCTTTGTCATAACCTTTTTATTTGAAGAAGATAACGTTCTTAATCGACAGCTGTATATTACAGTGAAGTAGTCCTGTAGAAACTTTCCTTCTGCGTGAGCAGTCAGTGCAATAATTTGAAAGCCTTTTGATTGCATCCAATCGACAAACACTCCTATTTTTTTATAAACTTTCACTATGTACTAGATTGAGTTTAGGTATGGCAGTAGAAAAAATTTTGTTAAAGTTGTTGTATAATCATATCGATAATTAACTTCAATGGATATTTTTTGAAAATTGTATTTATAGAAGGAGGAGTAGAGGTCAATAACGCACAAAAGTTAAAAATCAAATTACCCCTCGTTATTTCATAATGAGGGGTTAACAGGAACGGAAATATTACAAGCCTAATAAATTACGTAAAACTTGAATCATAACGATTAACAAGAATTCCGTTAACTTTCCAAAGGTTTCCATTGTAAGTTAGTAGTGTGAATTTTATTGTACTTCCACACTCTAATTACAGCTCGTACAGAAGAAATCACTCAAATTCCCCCATAGATCACCGAGCGCAATCTCGGCTGATGATAAGCCTCAAAGTTAGGCATCATTTGCTGCATATATACTGCAGACAACTTTTCAATTGGATCAATTAACACCCATGTCCCTAATAATCCAGACCAGCCAAATTCTCCAATCGAACTATTGCTTCCTCCTGACGCTGGATCAATCATGACTCTAACACCCAATCCGTAACCATAGCCTTTTAGATATTTCCAGTTATAAAATGGTGAATTTTCTGCTGTTAGTTGATTAGTGGCCATTAGATTAATTGTATTACTTCCTAAGATACGTGCTCCAGCTAACTCACCACCGTTTGCCAGCATATGTGCGAAACGACTGTAATCACTTAATGTTGAAAGCAGACCACCTCCACCACTTTCAAATGTGGCATCTGGTTGGATTTGTGCATCCATTTTAGTATTTTTAGTTAAATTGCCATTTTCGTCACGGTTGTACAGGCTACATAGTCGGTCTTTTTTCTCCTTTGGAATTCTAAAGAACGTATCGTTCATAGAAAGTGGCTCAAAGATCTCATCTTTCAAAAATTGACCGAACGATTTTCCGGATACTACCTCTATGAAAGCGCCAAGGACATCATGACTTAAGCTATAATGCCATCTGGAACCAGGATCAAACGCTAAAGGAATCGATGCTAATGTTTTGGACATTGTCCGTATATTCATTTTTTCACCGTGATCCTCTTTTTGTTGTAAAGCTTGCATTGCTTTTGTAACTTGGCGTTCTGTTTCATTTGAATCACCGGGATATGTTAACCCAGATGTCATTGTAAATAGATCTTTGACCGTAATTGACCTTGTAGCAGAAGAAATGTATATTTCACCCTTATCATCCGTACGAAAAACTTGTGGATCTTTAAATTCAGGTAAATAATCTTCTAGGGGATCGTTAAGCAAGTATAGTCCTCTCTCATATAACATTAGGGCTGCAGTACAAGTAACGATCTTTGTCATTGAATAGATACGATAGATGGTATCTGGTGATATTGGCTTTTGTGTTTCGAGGTCTTCCACTCCAACGAAGTCTTCAAATACCGTTTCACCTTGATGAGTGACTGAACATGCACAGCCTGCTGGACCATTTTCTACAAAGTTTCTTAACAATGGCTTTAAATTTTTATGTAACGAATTCATTTCCCTAACTCCTTTGTAAACGTTCTCATTTTTTGATATTTCAGTTGTACAATGTAATTTTCTTTTTCATTTATATATAATCCTTTTTTCAGGAAAATTCTTTTTTGAATTGATTTTGCTGATTATGTATTTCTAAAGGGTGCACGAAATGCGTGCACTCTTCCCACAAACCTATTATTTATCTAATTTTGTATCTCTTAAAAAGCTTCAATCACTTCGCACCATGAGCAGGAATTGTTGCTTCAATCATCACTTTTTCAATCAAATTCTGACCCTTTAGGATTCTAAAGAAAAGATCGAGGGAATTTTTTGATGATGTTAGACCTAATTGATCAAGTGTTACACTAACGGTCATTGTTTATCTGTAGCATTAAATAGCGCAATAATGGCGACAAAAATAAGTCGCTTCATGCAACCTATTCTGCCACCACTTATCCTCTATACTATTGTTACTACTAGGACTTTTCCATTAAAATTGCGATTTCCTCTTGTGTGAGGACTCCTTCATAAATCCGTAACTCATCCATTAAGCCCTTGTAAGGAGTGTCCCACCAATTAACACCTAGACTGAAAGTACCATCAGTAGTCGTAAACACATTTGGGAATCCCGTTCCAGAAAATTTTTGAATTCCGTTAATATATAAAGTGATTGTTCCATTGTTTACTGTGAAAGCCAGGTGAGTCCATTCACCAATATTGCTTTTCATACCAGTATTAGCATCATACCATTCAGTACCTGACCAAACCATTGTATTGTTACTGACCCCACCATGTCCTCTAGGCACGAGGCTTATCCAATTATTTGAATCTCTAGCACCAAAGAAGGTTGTTGTAAAGTCAGTTAGTTGTTCAGGATTTAACCAAAGTGAAACAGAATAGGTGTTGCTTGCAATAAGGCCATTAGGTAAACGAATACCGGAAAATCCATCGAACACTGCTGATTTGCCAAAATCACTATTAGTGTAGGTAATCGTGCCACCAGTATTATCAATTCTGTTACCAGTAACCGTTCCTTGACCGAAGAAACCCGAGCTATCCATCAGGTTTTCATCAAATGCAAAATGAGCAATTAACCCGTCAGTTTTTTCTGGTAAAACAATAATAGTAAAGCTTTTTGTCGCTGTTAGTTCACCCTTTGTAATTGTAGCTGTCAATAAAGCTGTTGCATTCTCAGAACCGGCCTTAGGTCGATTGACGATTCCTTCCTCAGACACAATGTCTGTATTAGAGGAATGCCAAGAAATTTCAGTCTGTCGAGTCCCCTCTGTAGGAAGTGTTAAATTGTTAATCACTTTGCTAGTATCACCAAGGCTCAAATCCTGTTGAACATCCTCCACGATTTCTTCATCTGACTTATCCAACATTTTACTTCCCCAGATCGCTATTCCTTCTTTTGATATAGCGCTAAATGTCATTACATAGCTTTCTGAGGTTGGTTCCCATTGACGTAAAAATACTCCATCATAAGTGACTCCATTCACTATTAATTCCGCCCTGTTATGACCAGACTTTTTCCATTTGCCACTTACAACGCCAGAAACCGTATTATCTTTATTTAAACGAATAGAATCAGACTCTTTTATGTCTGAAGAGATATCCTTTGCATGGTTAATATATTTGTAATCTCCCATTACATCTTGTCGGTCAACCTTTTCAAGGGTTTCTCCTGCATACCGGTAAGGAGCAACGACCGGCCAACCATTTTTATTCATAAACATTTGGTGTACGCGTATCTCATGCATTTCTCCTCTTTCAGGAAAGCGTGTGTGGAATATTAAAAATTGCTTTCCTGTTTTAGGGTCATAATAGGTTGAATTATGACCGGGTGAAACATAGCCAGTACCGATACCTTTTCCTGGATCACCAATCTTTCTATTGAAGAGAAAGTTACCCATCAACTTAACACCGTAAGGCTCAATGGAACGGTCGTCAAAGATCGGGAGACTTGGGTCCGCTTTCACATTTATCATTTCAGTGTCTTCCGAATCATAGTAAGGCCCATCAGGGTTTTTAGAGCGCACAACTCGAATGTTATAACCGCCTACTGTATCAAGACCACCGAAAGAAAGGTACATATAATAGTATTCTGTTTCTGGACTGTACTGAATATAAGCACCTTCAATTCGACTATGGTTCCCTCCTAAGAGCTTTTTTCCGTAGCCTTGGTCAGGGAAAGGCATCCCTGTTTCAGGATCCATTGCCAAAATGAAAATCCCACCGGAATAAGATCCATACACCATCCATAGTTTACCATCATCATCAAAAAAAGTATCTGGATCTACTACATTTGGGTGTATTCTTGCATCATAAATGGTTCCGTCTTTACTAGGTTGATCCCACATTCCTGATTTCAAAATAATTCCTAAATCCTTATAAGGACCTTCGATGTTATCTGCTACGGCAACACCAAGCGCAGACCTAGGGGAATCTCCTTTACATGCATTATAATACATATAAAATTTGCCATCTTCTAGTTGAATGACATCCGCTGCCCAAAGGGTATCAGATTGAGCCCAATCAAATGTTTCTTTTAGCTCCTCTACTACATTATCGAACAATGGATTCTCGCTATTTGCACCTGATGCGACAAGATTCCACTGCATGAAGTCCTTGGTTTTAGCTGCTGCCAAGTGAGAGCCGAATACATAATATTCCTTACCTACTTTGATAACTGATGGGTCATGTACAGATGCATCTTTAAATACAGGTGTTATGTCTAGCTGTCTATCTCCCAGCTTACCTTGATTTATAATGTTACCTTTGTTACTTTTTTGTTTTGTCATTTCATTGATTTTTATATTCATAGTATCGGTTTTTTCCTTTGCAATCACTAAAATTGGAATAATTAATAAAACCATTAAGAAAACAACAATGAATCTTCGAAACAAACTTTTTTTCATACTGTCATTTTCTCCTCTCTACTAAATAATCATTACCTTTTCATACTCCTAGAAACCCAGAAAAGTAGACCTAGTAAAAGAAAAACAGAAGTAACTACTAATAATAAAAATTAAAATACTTATTATTAGCAATTCCTTCTGTATAAAATTACCACTTAGATCCACTTGGATGAGGGCACTTTTTGTAGGCTAGCCTAGCTCTAAACTCCACAAAACAACCACAGTGTAAACACGTTGTTTCATTTGAAAGAAAAGTACAATTCTCACATATTTCTAACCGCTTTTTGTATGTTTCCTCACTTATTATATCTATTTCATACTCTAGCTGCTCTTTTACTAGTTTTTGTATTTGTCCCTTTGTAAGTTGTTTTGATCGAAAACAACCTTTGCAATTCGTACTAGTATTATCACTCATTTTCAAGCATTCCTTTTACTGAACAGTTAATAAAAGAACAGACATCGGAGGAACTTCAATTGTTAACTTATTATCTTCTATAGTAACATCCTCAAAACTTGTTGGTTGTAAAGCTGTAGAATTCTCAAACGTATTATGTTCATTCATATGGCTTGATGAAAGGATTTGTCCTTTTACATTTGAAACCTTATTACTAGTTAAGCCCCTTACTTCAATTGTTACATTAGTACTGTCATGATTATTAAGGTTACACAGACTAATATTTACATCACCTACTTTATTCTTTGAAGCAGATACATTTATTGAAGGTAATGTTACACCATTACTTTCATAACCTCCTGAAGGTGAATCAACAGAAAGACATATTGCATCCTGGTGAACCTTATACATATCGAACACATGATATGTAGGTGTAAGGATCATCTTTTCACCTTCTGTAAGTACCATAGCTTGTAGTACATTTACCGTTTGAGCAATATTTGCCATTTGTACTCGATCACAATAATTATTGAAGATGTTTAGTGTAATACCGGCAACAAGTGCATCACGAATCGTATTTTGTTGATATAAAAATCCTGGATTTGTTCCTGGTTCAACATCAAACCATGTTCCCCATTCATCAACAATCATACCAACTCGTTTTTCAGGATCATATTTATCCATTATCGTTCCATGCTTTTTAACTAACTCCTCCATATGGAGAGCCTTTTTCATCGTCACAAACCACTCATCCTCTGAGAAATCTGTAGCTGATCCTTTACCTAACCAAAAGTCTCCAGGGATCGTATAGTAATGAAGACTTAATCCATCCATAAAACGCCCGGCATCACGCATAAGTACTTCAGTCCAGTTAAAATCGTCAACATTTGCTCCACCTGCAATTTTATAGATCTTGTTATCCCCATAATTTCTTACATAGGTTTGAAATTGACGATAAAGGTCTGCATAGTATTCGGGACGCATATTACCACCACAGCCCCAATTTTCATTTCCGATACCAAAATACGTTAAGTCCCATGGTTTGTCTCTACCATTTTCTTGGCGCCAATTCGCCATGGGAGATTCTCCATTGAATGTCATGTATTCAACCCACTCGGACATTTCTTGTACCGTGCCGCTTCCAACATTTCCGCAAATATATGGTTCACACTCAAGAAGTTCACATAAAAGCATGAATTCATGTGTTCCAAAATGATTATTTTCAACCACACCACCCCAATGGGTATTAACCATTCGTTTTCTCTGCTCTTTTGGACCAATTCCGTCTTTCCAATGATATTCATCAGCAAAACATCCTCCAGGCCAACGAAGAACTGGTATATTTATTTGTTTTAATGCCTCAAGTACATCATTACGGATTCCTTTTGTATTAGGTATTGAAGAGTCTTCCCCAACCCATATTCCTTCATAGATGCATCGTCCTAGATGTTCTGCAAAATGTCCATATATATTTTTGTTAATCGTTCCTTTTTCTATATCTGTATTTACTATTATTGAATTTTTCACTACATATCCACCTCTTCTAAACTAGTAATATATAAACTAAACTTTTCATTTATTATTTGGTTAATCCTATAAATTACAAAAATAATTTATTCACAATCGTTTCCGTGTCAGGAATAGGTTCACCAAAGTCAGGTAGACCATCTTCGCCCCAAGTAAAAACTTGTGCACGTGTATGACGATTTGGATCATAAAGGGGATCTCCTTCAATCTCCTTATAATTCCTAGAATGATAAACAATGACATCTTTAGATCCATCTTCTGATAAGGTAAAACTATTATGACCTGGTCCATATTGTCTGGTAGTATTATTTGTCTTAAACACTGGCTCTGGATGTTTAGTCCATGTATCAGGATTAAGTAAATCAGCTGTGTCAGATGCAATTAGTAACCCCATACAATAATTGTGATCAGTAGCACTTGCAGAAAAAGAAATGATGATTTTTCCATTTCTTATCAATACCGCTGGCCCTTCATTAACTAAAAATCCAATTTTTTCCCAATCATATTCAGGTGTAGCAATCATTATTTGATCTCCACTTAATGTCCAAGGATTGCTCATCTTTGAGATATATAAGTTTGAATTACCTTCTATATTTGGATCCTTTTGCGGCCAAACCAAATATCTTTCTCCATTATGTTCAAATGTTGTTGCATCAAGCGCAAACGACTCCCATTTTGTTTTGATTTGACCTTTTTCTTCCCATGTACCTTCTAATGGGTTTTTTGATGTGTTTTCAAGAACAAACATACGATGATCGAATAATCCTTCATTGGTTTCAGCAGTCCTTGCAGCAGCAAAATAGATGTACCAAGCACCATCAATATAATGAATCTCAGGAGCCCAAATATTCGCACTCATTGGTCCCATATCATATTTTCGCCAAACAATCACAGGCTTTGCGTCATTTAATCCTTGAATGGTTGTTGCTCTACGTAGTTCTATTCGGTCATACTCAGGAACAGATGCTGTGAAGTAGTAGTAGCCATCGACATGTTTGTATACCCAAGGATCAGCACGTTGTTCAATAATTGGATTTTTGTATAATTGTTGATATTTCATAGTATCTCTCCTTTTTTATACACTTCATTATAAAGGTGTTGTTGTTATCCTTTAATTCCAGTCATCGTAATACCTTCAATAAATTGTTTTTGTGCAAAGAAGAACAATAGAATGGTAGGTATTAATGCCAGTACGGATCCTGCCATAATTAACGTCCATTCAGACGTGTAATACCCATTAAATGAAGCTAACACTAATTGCAAGGTGAACTTTTCAGGCGTGTTAATATAAATTAACGGTCCCAAAAAGTCATTGTAACCAGCTAAAAACCATAGAATTCCTTGAGTAATTATGGCAGGTTTTGCCAATGGGAACATTACTTTTATGAATATACCAAAAAAACCTAAGCCATCAATTTTGGCCGCATCAATTAATTCATCTGGAATCGTCATAAAAAATTGCCTTAAGAAAAAGATAGCCATCGCAGCACCAAACATACCCGGAATAATTAAAGGCTTCCATGTATCTAGCCAACCTAAGTCTCTAAAAATAATAAAGGTTGGAACCATTGTTACAACTCCAGGAAGCATGATCGTAGCGAGTAATAAAAAGAATAGCTTGTCTCTACCAGGAAATTTCAATTTAGCAAAAGCAAACGCAGCTAGTGAGCTAGTAAATATACCTACAACAGTAGGAGGTATAATAACTAAAAAGGTATTGACAAAACCTCTTAAAAGATTAGCCTCTGTTAAGACAATCCAATAATTTTCCCAAACAAATTTTTCGGGAATCCATTGAGGTGGCATCGTAAAAACTGCACCTTCAGGTTTAAGAGATGTTGACAGCATCCAGAAAAAAGGAACTGCCATAATTAACCCGCCTATAATTAGAAATAGATAAGCACTTATTTTCTTTAGCAACTGCATATTTTTCATGTTTTCATTCCATGAAACGCTTGTTGAAGACATATGTTTCACTCCTTATTAGTAATGAACCCAACGTTTACTTAGTTTGAAGTTAATAAGTGTGATGAGTAATATTACGATACCTAAGACCCATGCCATTGCTGAAGCATACCCCATTTCCATATAACGGAATGCATTCAAGAATAGATAGTAAACAACAGTTGTTGTTGAATAATTTGGTCCACCTTCAGTCATGATCATAAAACGCTGAAAGTCTTGCAGAGCACCAATAATGGATGTTATAAGAATAAAGAATGTAGTTGGAGAAATTGATGGAATTGTAACAAATCTTAATTTTTGCCATCCATTGGCACCATCAATATCTGCCGCTTCATATAAACTTTTTGAAACAGATTGCAATGCTGCGAGGTATAAAATCATATTAATACCTAAGCCACCCCATACACCTTGTATAATCATGGCTGGCATCGCCCAATTTTCATCACTTAGCCAAGAAGGACCAGTAATCCCCACATAACTAAGTAACACGTTTAATAATCCAAAATCTGAGTTGAAAATCCATCTCCAAAGTAATGAAATAGCAACAATCGAACAAACTGTTGGTAAAAAGAAAGCGGTTCTAAAGACAGAAAGTCCTTTTACTTTTTGATTTAATGCGATTGCGATTAAAAGTGCTAATGCCATACCAAATGGAATACCTAAGGCAGCATAAAACGTATTAAATACAGTTTTCCAAAATAATTCATCTTCAAAAAGTCTTTTATAATTATCTAAGCCATTGAATTGAGCTGGAGTATACAAATCAAATTGTGTAAAACTTATATATACAGAAAATAACATTGGAATTAGCGCAAATAAAAGAAAACCTACTATAGGCGGAGCAATAAATAAATACCCCCACATATACTCTGACTTAAATTTTCTTTTCTTCTTGAGCTTTGCAGTAGCTTTATGCATCCTAGCTGAATCAGTCTGAGTAATCATACGTTCACCCTCCATTTGTAAGCTGATACTCTTTAGCAGTGATCATTTATGAAAGAAAGGGACATCATTACTAAGTCCCTTTCTTTCAACCTTATTTCTCACTCAAAAATTGCAGGGTTACCTTCTTTTAAATGCTTTTCAACTTCAGGTTTGATTTCATTTAATAACTCTTCAGCTGATTTCTTACCACTCCATAAATCTCCTAACTTTTGATTCATAGTATCTAACCATTTATTGTTTGTAGTAAGTGACCAAGGACCTGGACGTTGATTTTCTGCTGCATCGATAAACACTTCAGGATTTTCAGGTTTTTGACCTGGCTGTAAGAATACATCTGTATTCGATAATGATTTATAAGTTGGGATAGCAAACCCTAATTCTGTTTGAATTGTCTGTCCTTCTTCACCTGCTAAATATTCAATTAATTTAAACGATTCATCAACGAATTTTGTTTTCTTATTAATCGCATAGCCAACTGATCCCGACCAACCTGATGATTCACCAGTTTGACCTGCTGGGAACGGTGCAACATTCCAATCAAAATTTAATTTCCTATATGTCGGCACCATCCAGCGACCATTGAATACCATCGCTACTTTTCCTGATTCAAACATTTGATCAGCTGTCATTGCTTCAAGTGCTCTTGAGTCAGGGGCAACTTTATGTTTAAGTGACATATCTGCAACGAATTGCATCGCTTCAACTGCTTCAGGACTATTCAAAGCAAATTCTGTACGATCATCACTTAAAACGTTACCGCCATTTGACCATACAAATGCTTCCCACCAAATAGGTCCCATTCCAAATTGTTCAGGTTTACCGTCACCATTTTCATCAATCGTTAACTTTTTAGCTGTCTCTAAATACTCATCCCATGTCATAGGCTTGTCTGGTGTTGGGTAAGGAACGCCCGCTTTATCAAATAATTCTTTATTGTAATACATGACAGATGGTCCAATATCTTTTGGTAATGCGTACAAATCACCTTGCCCCAGAACTTTACCATCATATGAATACCTTACTAAAGAAGAGTCCCACATATCTTCAGTTTTGATAACACTATTGTCTACAAGCTCTTGCATATTTAAGAAAAGATCTGCAGATACCCATCTACCAAAATCACCGTCAGTAGTAAAAATAACGTCTGGTGCAGTCCCACCTGCTAACATCGTATTCATCTTACCTGCATAGTCATCTGGAATATGTGTGATTTTAACTTTAATATCGGGATTATCTTTCTCAAAATTACTGATTAACTCTTTAAAAACCTTTAACTCATCAGGAGCACCCCATGTCGAAATTCCGATAGTCGTTGTTCCATCTTCATTTTTACCTGACTCTGTAGAATTTCCAGTACCTCCCCCAGAACCTGAAAATGCTGAGCATCCTATTAAACTAGTAATAAGTAAGAGTGCAATAGATAGTAAAAACATTTTCTTAATAAACATATTAATCCCCCTAGATTCCTTAGTAATTAAGCGCTTTCAATCAAAACTAAAAATTTTTCCCCTTCATTTTGAGTACAATGTTAAGTTATAATTAGTCTAATTAAATTCGATACAGTCATTATTACCACATCGCCTCTTTCCATGTAATGTCTTTGTCTTTTCAACGAACTGAACGAAGACAATCGTTTCTCTAATGGTTAACATAAACATTAATGCAAAACAATTTAATTAACGTTTATCTTATTAGTTATTAGTATATTTATTAACCATAACGTTGTCAATTGTTTTTAGAAAAATTAAATAAAGATGTCGTTTAAACGTATTTCAACTAATAAATTAAGGAACATACAAGACCCTTTCTACTATGTAACAATATAATTCTGGGTTGTTCTTGGTAGTTGCGATATTACTAATTGGATGCATTGCTTAACAAATATGTTATTGTACTTTTGCTTAAGCATTTATTATCCGTATTACATACGTTAAAAAATTGTTTCATTCTATTAATCCATTTGATCGGATCCTCTCTTTTCTATATTCTATAGCAATTACTAGTAAAATCAATTTCATAAGATTAACATACTTGTGTAATAATTAACAAAAGTGTATATTATACTTAAATTGTATTGTAATGATGGAGGAAAATCATGAAGATAGATACAACAGATGAACATTTACCAGTTTATGAAGCACTTGCAAGCACAGTCCGTCTTAAAATAATACAGTTACTAGCACAACGGCCCATGAATATAAGGGAATTAGCAGAGGCGGCAGAGTTAAGTAGTGCTATAATGACAATGCATGTAAAAAAGCTTGAAAAAGCTGGAATTATTCTTACTGATATGGTTCCAGGTAAAGCGGGATTACAAAAATTATGTGTACTTGATGTTGATAAAATTGAAATCAACTTTCCAGCTACTCTTAGTCAGATAAAGGAATTTCATCAAATAGATGTTTCAGTCGGACATTATACAGATTTTCAAATAGAACCAACATGTGGATTAGCAACTAGAGAAAAAATCATTGGCGAATTTGATGAACCTCGATATTTTCTTGATCATGAAAGAGTAAATGCAAATATTCTGTGGTTTGGTCAAGGTTATGTAGAATACAAAATTCCTAACTTTTTACTTTCAAGTAACCGCCCAGAAGAACTTGAAATCTCGATGGAATTGTCTTCTGAAGCTCCCGATTCTAACAATAATTGGCCATCAGATATTTCTTTCTATCTAAATAATGTATTTGTAGGTTTATGGACTAGTCCTGGGGATTTTGGTGATAATAAAGGCAAATATACCCCTTCCTGGTGGCCTAGCATTATTAATCAATATGGTCTTTTAAAATATCTCCGCATTACTTCAAATGGTACCTACATGGATGGGAATAAAATATCTGACGTGACGATTGAAGATGTTAACATTCGTGAAAAGCAATGGTCATTGCGAATTGCTGTTGAAAAAGACGCTGAACATGTTGGTGGTGTTTCTCTTTTTGGATCTGGATTTGGAAATTATAACCAAGATATCATTTTCCGACTCTATTATTCAAAGGAACAAAAAGCTAAGTCTTAAAAAAACACAGACTGACAGAAAATGGCTCCGGTTTAGTTTTGGAGTCATTTTCATTTGAGTTCACTTGATTGGCAAGTAATTTATTATTTGACATTTACCACAATGTTTATTAAAATTAATTTGTAAACGCTTTCAATAATAGGAGTGGTTTTATGTGTGGAAACTCAAAACAAAATAAACCTAACAAAGTAGACATCATTGATGCCCTTTTACATAAGAATCTGTATAAGATGCCCGATGGAAGACAATTTTATGAAGCAACAGAGAAGGAACTAGAAAACATACTGTATTCACAAATTGACACAGAGCAGTTATGTTCTGTATAAGGCAAACAATAGTAAAACTAAGACTTTCGCCAAGTCCTAATGGCGAATATAAATCTTAGAATATTATTTCTGATAGTATAAAAAGCTTAAATTCCTTTTAAACTTGGAATTTAAGCTTTTATGACGATTTGTTTTCCTACTAGGAAATTCTACATAAAAAGGAGAATACCCTCGCATACTAGGATAGCTTTTCTTCATTATGCGTTTTTATCTTCATTCAATTCATTTTGAATTAGAAATTGTTCAAATTCATCTTTACATAGTGGCTTACTAAATAAATAACCTTGCATCATAAAGCAATCATTTTTCAATAAATAATCTTTTTGATATTCTTGCTCGACACCTTCTGCAATGACTTCTAGCTTGAGACTTCGAGCTAAATTAATTACAGCCTCAGCAATTTCCTTATTTCGAAGATCCTCTGTAATTTCTTGAATAAAAGATTTGTCAATTTTCAAGCAATTTATAGGTAATGTTTTTAAGTAGGTTAATGAAGAATATCCAACTCCAAAATCATCGATGGAAATATAAATTCCAAAATCTTTTAAACTTTCTAGTGCTTTTATTGTTTCTTGAGAATGATCGAGTAAAACACTCTCGGTAATTTCCATCTCAAAATAGCGCGGGTTTAGTCTACTATTTGTTAGTATATCCTTCACCTGTTGCACCATATATTCTGGATCTTGAAATTGCTTGGCAGAAAAGTTTATCGCAAGAGTTATAGGGTTTGTGCTACCATCATTCCACTTTCTTATTTGTTGACAAGCTTTTTTCATTGTTGATTGCCACAACGGCTGGATTAGACCGCTATCCTCAGCAATAGGAATAAATTTACCTGGTGATACAAAATTAAGATCATCATCAAACCATCTTAATAACGCTTCCACACCAGTTATCTTACCTGTTCTGACATTTATTTTAGGCTGATAGTAAATATCAATTTTATCGTCTTCTATGGCTTTTCTTAATTTCGATTCAATAAGTGATCTTTCATTGTTTGATTTACTTATTTCATCATTGTACAAGACTACTTTATTACCACCTTGTTTTTTGGCTGAATACATAGCCATGTCCGCATAAATAATTAGAGTTTCTAAATCTTTTGTATGACGAGGGTATAAGCTAATTCCACAACTCGCACCAACGTAAATCTCATTTTCTTGAATATAATAAGGCTTCTGAAAGGTTTCAATGATTTTTTCGGCTATTTGTATAACTTCCTCATTATTGTAGTCCCTAAGCATGATGATAAACTCGTCCCCCCCCTGTCTTGTCATCACACTTCTTTCTGCTGACAGGCATGTCTTAATACGTTTCGAGATAAGAATGATTAATTCGTCCCCTTTGGAATGTCCTAGAGAATCATTAATATATTTAAACCGGTCGATGTCAATAAATAAGACAGCAACATCTTTTCCTGCCTTGTTCGTACAAATAGTTATCTCGTTTAGCTTTTCCTGAAAATATCTTCTGTTAGGTAGCCCCGTAAGTGGATCATGATATGCTTGGAATTCAACTACACTCTGACTTTGTTTTAAATCATCAAGGTAGGTACGTAAATAAGTTGATAAAGAATTCACGTTTGTTGCAAGATGACCTAATTCATCTTTCCGATTTAATTGTAACGTTTTTCCAAATTTTCCTTGTGCAATTTCAGTTACCTGTTCGACTATATAGCCAATTGGTCTTGTAATCGATCGGGAGAAAATAAAACTTGTTCCAAATACAATTATCATAAATATTCCTAATAATAAAAGATGCTCAATTAACTGCTGGTTTAGTTCCTTTTGAATTAAACCATAATCATATGTTAGACCAATCACATATGGTTTTTCTTTATCTAAGTTAATTGGTACAAATGTCTTTTTAACATCTTTATCATTTAATTCTGCCCTATACTTTTGTACCTGCCCTGATTCTATCGCCTTTTGTACATATTCTGAATCGATTTGTTCATTCGTATATTGATATGTTCCATACCATATTGGTTTCTCTGATATCCGTACAAAGCTGTTTCCATTTAAATGGACTACCTCGTTATCTTGACCAAAGTTTTTAGGATTAAAAACTGTCAATTCGAGAACACCTTCTAATTCATTTGTAAAGCGCTCCATAACCTTTCCAGGTCCAAATAATGCCTCATACTCTAAAACTTCATTATCACGTAAATAAGGATCAATAATATAATTCGTGGATCCGTCATAATAATATCCCCACTTGTCAGTATGTTCCGGATTACTAGAGGATACTTCAATTGGACCTGTCCAATAATGAGGTAAAGTCAAGCCTTTTTCTACATTTACTGAGTTTAATGAGAATAGCTGTTGAAATGCATCATACCAATAACCCCAATCTTTTGTTGACATATTAATTTCATGAGGATCTGAGGATTTTATCCCGATAATGTCATCATCTGTCTGTATCAACAAAGTGATGTGAGAAATCATCAGTTCGTCAGCGAGTCGCTTTAGCTCTTCATTTTTCACATTTTCATAATTTGGAGGCAATGATTTTTTTATAGCTATAGAAGCAGTCCTTAGTTCCCGACCAATCATATCTTCTACATATAAAGATCCTTCTTTTGCATTCTCCACTTGATAAGCAATCTCTTGAGTGACCAATGCGATCTCTCTTTCATTGTATTTTAACAATTCATTTTTGGATCTTATATAATGTAATGTATTATTTGCAATTAAAATAGCAAGTACGAGTAACATAAAAAACAAGGGTAGCTTTTTCTTTATCGACACTGTTGTATTCCTCCTGTTGTTATATAGACAAGGAAATTATAGTCAAGAAGAACAAAAATAAGGTTATATGATTTTCGAAAACTAATAGTCATTATATCATTCCATTAGAATCCAAGCATTGTGGTAAATTATGTAGTATATTATATTCAAAGCTAAATGGAAAATGTATACTTCATTACCCAATTCTTGCAGACTAATAAAATTGCTTAAGTTCATTCGCAGCTTCGTATAATGATGTTGATCATCAAGCGGATGCAGTAAGTTATCTTTTCCATGACCGATAAATAATGACACTGGAGAAATTTCAGCTACAAGGCTTTACTGCGTTCATGTTCATGATTGAATCTGTAATTTGAAGCTGTGTTTGTTTGCCAAATGGTGATAGTGGAACTAATTCCTTTTGGACATAATCGTTCGTTGCTGGGTCTAATGGGTAATGAATGAACGGATCCTCAAGCTGTGAACTTCCAGTAGTAACACGATATACACGTTATATGTACTGTTTTAAAGAATTTTTTATATCCTATAAATAATCAAAAAAGAAAGTATACAACTATCGATTATGCGCAAAATAACGTAAGAAATATACAAAAAAGTATAATAAATAAGGGGCTTCATCGAAAATGGAAAAAGATAACGATCAAACATGCAATGAAAGTATGGATTATATAAATCATGTCCTAAATGAACAAATCACTAAGATTTGTGTTAAAGAAGAAGAAGAACGAGTAAGAGAGGAATTGAATAATAAAGAAGATATTTAGTGAATAAAAGATGCTTCAAATCGTGTAAACCTCCTCAACTAATTTATTTTTAGTTAAGAAAAACATTCTTTGAAGCAAAAAAGATAATGAGTAATTAATTTACACATTATCTTTTTTAATTCTATTTTTTTAGTGTCCTTGATCTATTCCGCAATTCGGGTGTGTATGTTCAATTTCATCATTTGGACGAAAAACCAAAGGCTGCTGAATGTTAGTCTTTTTTAAAGCCGCTAACAAATATCCTGCACTTTGATCCAAAAAGATCTGGACTTTCAAATGCTGGATTAATACCTTCTATGTAATGATAGACACAGGCAATCTCTGATCAATCGTCTCTGATGTTTACTCCCTACTTTCTCCTTCCTTATCTCAACAGTTTACGGCATTTTTTTACCTCTAGACGCAGTGTATAATGAATACCATTCTTCTCTGGTCATCAATTCAGATTGTCGAACTGAATCTTGACAGTTTTTGATTCTCTCAGGATTAGTTGTTCCGATTACCGGCTGAATGAGGGCTGGGTGGCGCATCAACCAACCAAGCACAATTGCTTCTGGAGTAGTTTCCTTTTCGGTTGCCATTTCTTGAACGAGTTCTCTTGTTTGCAAATCAGCTTCAGTTAGATTATCCAATTTACGTCCTGAATACATTCCATTCGCAAGTGGAGCCCAAGCTTGAATCTGAATATCCTCTAATCGGCAATGCTCGATGATTCCATCTGCAAAGTTGATTTCTGTACCCGCTTTTTGATTGACCAATACGCCTTGCTCAAGCCAGTCAATTCGCTTAAGGCTCATCTCTAACTGATTGACGATAATTGGGCCTGAGCAATATGCATTCAATAATTTGATTTGTGCTGCACTCATGTTCGAAACACCAAAGTTTCTCACCTTGCCTGATTTCTTTAACACTTCAAATGCCAAAGCAACCTCTTCAGGTTCAACTAGAGGATCTGGACGATGTAATAATAAGATATCTAAATAGTCTACATTAAGCCTATTTAAGATCCCATCAACAGAATGTAAGATGTGACTTTTCGAAAAATCAAATCGGTGTGGTGCTGCTCCCTTTGGAAAACGGATCCCACATTTGGATTGAATCACAATGTTTTCTCGTAAATCGGGTCGCCCCTTCACTATTTCCCCAAAAATAGTCTCTGCTTTACCCATCGTATAAATGTCAGCATGATCAAACATGGTAATTCCGCTAGATAACGCGGCATCAATTGCCTTTTCTCCTTTTAGAATATCTTCCTTCGAAATCGGATTTTGATCCCAGCCTCCACCAAACCCCATACAACCTAATGCAAGGCGACTTGTTGTGATCTCGCGCTTTTGTAATGCCATCATTTTATTCATCATTATCCTCCTTGGCTTTTGGGCCTTTACTAGTCGCTTCGTTTTCCATTGGAGCGATTAAAAAACGATTCTAACGAAATTAGTAAAAATATAATATACTAATTTATTCTCATAGCAAGGGGATAAATCCTGCTAAAAAACTAAACAATAAATTGCTCTTTGACATTTTGGTTGTACAAATCTATGAGTGAATGATCGTCTAAACTTAAAATGTCTTCTTCATTTTCTGAATTATTCTTAACTAATGCCTCCTCAAGCCTGATTCTCTCAATTTCTTCTAAAAAATAATGTTTTAAAATTAAATTTGACATGATATCTTCCCCTTTTTTGTTTTATTAAAGTGACATTGATAGTATTGATAAATAACATTTTCATTAAAGAATTACCCAATACTTCAGCCTAATAAATGTTATATTATGTAACGTAAAAAGCAACAAGATAAGTATATGATAAGGCCGGTATAACTAAATGTCGAAATCAGGTATGGATTTTGTGACATTTCGTGACGATTAATTAGCAATTTTATACTTTGTACATTTAACGTAACAATTCATAACAATCAATGTTTCTTTTCGATATCCCGGCTATGCTTTTTTCACTGAAATGGTTGATATGGTTTAAGATTTTTGTTTAATGTTCAATTAACCGAAAAAAGGGCTGGTTATGATAGTTATCCGCCTGAATTCCAAATTAGATATTATCAACCAACTAAACCGGGAATGAATCGACCAGAGTCTCATCAAGAATGGAGTATAAATGTTGATACCGTTATGGAAATGGATTTCAGTGATAAAGATACGATGCTAGGAGAAATTTCACGATATGGGCATTTTTCTGGAGTTAATCCGTCTGGAATGGTCGGAGACGGAAATTAAAATAAGTATATTTATAACTTTAGCGTATGAAATCTTCACATCTAGTTGAACAAGATATTCAAGTATCTTATGCATACTCTATACAAATCCAGTTAACATAAAGCTAATTATCGGCAAACAAAAAGGATTGGGTATCTAAGAGATACCCAATCCTTTTTGTTTCTTTGATTACTTTTCATACTTTTCTAGAAAGTCGGCTAATGCTAAATGCAACAAATCAGACTTATTGATCCTCTCACCTAAAAAAATATTGGATTAAACTAAAGCCTTGGAATGCGATTAATCTCTAGACTAACTTCGTATACTGTATGCAAATCTAGTTTTGCCCGCACATAATAATTATTGACCATCTGATACCTTTAACACTTTAACAAACATATAAACTAAGTTAATTTATGAAAGTGAAGAATAATTTTTCTTAATTTACTTACACTAAGTATGATATACTTTCAATGCCTAACCGCATCCAACGTATTCCCCCGCAGACAATTAAAGCTGCGGGGGTTTTTAATGAAAAAAAAAGACATTCACAATCTCCTTCCCCTATCTGAATTTTTTAGATGGGGTTTAATATATAAAGCTAAGTTATACATCTAGATTCAGTATGTTAAAGTGAAAAGGCTGTATTCTTGTCGAAAAAAGAAAAACCCCTGATTCAACAAGGATTTCCGTGCTTTTTATGGGGTGGAGGCTAGTCTAAGGAACCATCACTAAAGACTTGGTGTTATCAATATATTTTACTCTATAAATTTTTGACGAATTTCCTTCAATTAATTTTTGTATTTTACTTTTAGTTGTTTTTATAGCAACTGTTGAATATCTATCAATAATTAACTTACTGATGAGTTACCTTTTATCTTTAAAAAAGTTTTTCTAACAAGTGCAAAGGCAATAAATAAAGTAAGCAAACTTGCAACAAAGAAACCAATTGCATATGTAGGAATACTCGCTTCTGGTACTCGGTCATTTATCTCTAATCCTAAAAAGTGTATTCCAATACCATCACCATCAACATTTGTTCCAAGAGACCATAATTCGAATCCTTTGTTTACCATTAAAAAAGTAATGAAAGCAAAAAAAATAAAAACAATCCAACGAATAATGGCGTTCATTTTATACCCCTCCTTAATTACAAATTATACCATAATTTCCCCATTTACCCTTTAAGTTCTTATTACAGGGGAGCTTCAGGAAAATGCGGATTTACAATGTTAAGGAATTCCAATATAAAAAGCCCAATTCCTCAGCATTAAAATTGAGAAATTGGGCTTTTTTCGATACTCCATAAACGCGCCCGATTGTTAGAGATCAAAGGCTATTGAAGCTGGCTCGCACTTATTGAACTCTAGCACTCGTTAGCTTAACAAAAACCATCTCCTTATCTAACTATTCGGTTTAATCGAAGTTCTCTTCAAAAGTTTCATTATCCACCATAGAAACACTGTTATTAAAGCACTCTCACAAGCACTTAAGCCAAGTACAAACAAGAGTGTTCCGAAATCTTCAAGTTCATCAAATCTATAATTTTGAAGTTCCCAACTGTTAAAGATATTATAATAGCTGTATAAAACAAATATTATCGGAAACAAAATCCAAAAGAATTTATTGATACTTTTAGGCAAATGTAATTCCATATCAATATACCTCCCTTGCACTGTTCGTCCTATAAAACTCCTAAAATAATCATTTAAATTACAGTAAACATAAAAACACCTAAAACTACCAGTAGTGGTGTATTAATTAGAAACGTAGTACGAATAATTTCGCCAAATTCATAGAAATTATAACTTGCATTCGAATAAAAATATAAAGTATAAAGGAGAATTAATGGGACTGAAAGCCATTTTCCTCAGGCTTTGTAAAATTTCTACCAAATTTTTACCTGGATATTGTTTTTGAATTTCTGTAAAAATCCATACTAAACCTAAGCTGATAAATGTAGCGATCAAAACAACAATCCAAGCATCTTGTTTTGCCTCAATTCCTAATGCAAACAATGTTGTACTGCCAATTTCAAATAATAACATTTCTTGTTGACCTTTTTTATGTAGGATTCCTATCCTGGTAGCAGAGGTAGAACATTGCTGCCTGTGGGGCACTAATTCCGTCAACTTACATGTCGCCTAAAGAATCAATTATTAATTATTACTTCTATGACTATACTACTCTATAAAATGATAATTCTTTTCGTGAGGATATTAACATGATAAAGGTTGTATGCTAATGATACAGATTACCAAAACTCAATTATTGTCGTTAGAATAGTTAACCTAATAATACGAACTTGGCAGGAAAATTTAAGAAGCTCTTAAAGGTTTTGGCCTTACACATTGAGAATTTTTTCGCAGAGATCCCTTCTTTGCATACACTTGGTTTTGAAATAATTTATAATGAGGACAAAAAGCCCGGTTCTGATACGAAAATAAATCTTTGGAAACATAGAATTTAATTAAATTACTATTTTCTAGATTATGAAGCGAAACCGAATAGTTTTGTCGGTCAAACATTAAATTATTCATCGCACATATCCCTGAAAAAATGTCATACTTGATGGAAATACTATTCTTTCTGTGCTGTTAAAATGAGCGCTTCATTCACATACTTTTGTTTAATTCTTTCTCGTGTATCTTCATCATAGTTAAAAAATACACGGTTAAAGAGTTCATCTAGGGACTCTCCTTTTACATGAACATTCGGCAAACGAGACTCATAATAAATTGGCACAGTGGCTCCATCTTCTACGGATTGTTCAATCGTATATTTATCAATATAGGAACCGAATTTTCCGGTTGTAGAACGCGTCTTTTTGTCAATTGGCGTTCCAGTAAAGCCAATAAAGGTAGCATTCTGTAACGCAGGACCTTTTCCTAATTGAAGTTTTAAATCTGCCACTGAAGTAGAAATCACCTCTAATTTCAAACCCGAATTTTCTTTAAAAACCTAACTATATAACAAAAAATGTCAGCCAGAATCCCCGGCTAACATTTTTTTGTTATAATAATATTATACACTGGC
>JBNJJO010000039.1:0-46370 GCA_051750265.1 Bacillota bacterium
AAGTTATGACACCTATAAGCTATATCATATAATTTCCAGAAATGTATTTTGCTGAACATTTGCCATGTATCAAGAATAAAGAAAATTGAAACTATTTTTGTTGCTGTAATTAATTACCAATCTAAATGTTTGAATAGTATAAAAATGGTTAGTATAATAGAAAAAAGGTCAAGGAGTTGATTTTTTATGGAAAAGAATTTGCTTAATTCACCACAACCTGAAGAAGTAAATGGCATAGACTCTTTATTTGCTGAAATGGTGTTGGACAAGGCACTACTTGATTTCCGAAAAGAGAAAATCCAACAGAAAATCGACCAATCCTTACGAGACAGAAACAAAAGAGAATTCCTACGATTAACAGAGAAATTAAAGAACGTTTTTTAATTGTTGTATGTTATCGGAATAATTTTGAGATTAAAAGAAATAAACTTAATATTATCGAAGTTATAAGAAGTAAGGGAGCCCAATCTAATACTTTTAGATATGGGCTTCTTTGATTATATGTCCCATCTTCTAGTCTAGAAACTTGCAAAAAACTTGGAGGTAAAGTCCTCTCTGGTCCAAAAGGCCAAGGTTCCTACAGCTACGCTGTCATCGAAGATCCGAGTGAACAATTTGTGCTCTCAGTCAACTTTAGTGGAGTAGAGTAATCACTATAATTACCCACAGAAGTAAACCAGCCAGACCGGCGGCATTGCTTAAACGTCAAGAAGGTCAAGACCCAGAGGCAAAACGTATTGCTTGGAAGGCTCAACACCGTCTTCATATGAAATATCATCGCATCTCTAGCTAAAGGAAAAGGTGGAAAAGTGGCTGTTGTTGCTGTTGCTAGAGAATTGCTTGGTTTTATTTGGGCTATCGGTTGTGCTATAGAGAATAAACAGGGAAATGAATCGAAGGTTGCTTAAGAAAAGTGAAGGTAATTCAATATAAGTCGTAACTATTTGTCCTTTAATTTTATGGTTAATTGAGATTGAAAATTTGGCTCGGAGGCAAATCTCTGGGAAGGAGAACCCTCATGTTCCATTATGCACTAGGTTCGAAGAACCGAACGTGCGCCTTTAGTCCGAGGCAGCTCCGTGACGGATGGAGTGAAATGTGGTACCCAACCCACGCATATCAGTTTGTATACCACCGTCAACGTTTTTGCCTTCGTGCCAAGTTTTTAAGGTTATCCTTATTCAACTTTTAGGATTGTATCCATTTTGGATTTAGCTTATCAAGGGAAAGTGCGCCCTTGACAAGCTAAATCCGAAAGGATATTTGGTTTGTAAGTTGAACAAGGAATAACTCTATTCACTGAATGAAACACCATTTAAAAACATTTGTGTGTAGTGGGTTGACAGTTTCGTTCATATCAATGGAATAAAAGATTAGATTCTATTAACTGATTAAAGCTAATTCAACAAAATTGTATTTACATTGTTTTCTGCTCGATTATTTCCCCATCATAAGAAAGAGCTGTAACAGTAGAGCCTAGTAGTTTTTCTCCCTCGATAATTAAATACCAAAATCTTTCACCATTGTTATATTCGATGATTTCAGCACGATAATCTTTTTTATTTTTAGTCAATTAGCACTTCTTTTATTTCAGAGTCTGAAATTTTTCCACTTAGTAAATCTGTATATATCCTAAAAAATATGTGATAAATTTGAATAGTCCCAATCTAGTTTATAATTATCAGGTCTTTGTCCACTTACACTAATAACCGTTTTCCAACCAAATATGTTTTTCTTTAACCTCACATTTCCAAAATATTCAATGTTTTCCAGAAAAGCCTTCATAAAATGCGATAGCTTTAGTATTGTCTAAAACTTTAATTGTGCAATTTTAGTTATTGGTTGATTTATAGAATGAACAACTTTTTCGATTTCCAGAACGTCGTCTTTTAATGCAATGTTTACAAAATAAGCAGCAATTAGAATAATACTAATTGACAAAATTAATATGATTTTCACTTTTTTTGACAAAAAACACCACCAATAATATTTTTATCAACAAACTAAAATATTCCATAAACACTTAATTATTTCCTGTAAATTCCTAATATTTCATATGCAAGTAACCTGTCGTTAGCTCAATAAGAAATGACGCCCTCTTATTAAAGAAAGGCGCCCGTTTGTTGAATAAGGAAAAAGTTTTTAAATTAAAAAACATAATTGTTAAATTATTAACTCAGAATATTGCTCAAAAGTTTCATTTAAAAAGTTGCTTTCGTTCTTCCATTTGAGGCAATTCTTCTATCCATCCGATAGTTGTAATAATAGGGACACAGATAAAAATTTATCTCTAAATTGTGGAATCTTATTTTCTATCTACTACTCGACTAACTATTTCAGTTACGGTAGCTCTACTCATTTTTTCCTTCCCCTCTGTTAAAGCATCAAGTGTACCATGAGCAAGAGCTATCGGGATTTTACAAAAATTAAGGATCGGACCGGGTTTAATATCCTCCAAATAGACGTCAGCAAATGCTAGGTTACGTCGGGCGTACATAAACATATCTTCTAACTCCCATCCATCGGGAAAGAAATCCACACCTCGTTCTAAATCTTCAGCACGATTGCGAAGAATATTAACAGACTGCAAGCCACGACCAAAGGCTATAGCTAGATCCTTGTCCGTTTCAACAGCATCGTACCACCTCCAAATATCTGAGAGCATGACTCCTACCAAACCTGCAACGTAGAATGTGTATTCATTCAAACCTTCTTCATTCTGAATCCGCCACTCTTTTAAAGCCCAGTCCGCCATCCCCTTCGCCATAGTAGATGTGGCATTCGAAATGTTCTCTACAATTGTCGGTGGACAAAGATTTATCCAATCGCCAAATCGTAAGGTAACCTCCGGTAGGAGGGAGTTGTATGGGTGAAATAAAGCCATTAACTCCTTATTATTGAAGGGCTTTTTCAAGAGCAGGCTGATTGAACGTAATAGATTATGTTTGGATTCCAATTGGAGTTGGGGGTGGTCTTCAATCTCGTCAATAGCTCTCATGCATAAGTAGGCGGATGTAACAGCTTCTTGTAATCCTGACGGTAGATGACTAATAGGAATAAAGAAGGTCCGGCTTGTCGCCATCAACATGTCTATCGCACTTCTATGTAAATTGATTGCTTTACTCATCTTGTATTGTCCCCTTTTTTGTTAATATGCTAAATTTCTTTAATTTTTAATCACCGTCATCTATTATTTCCAAGTCATCTTTCAGTTGATCAGCAACTTCCCGAATTTTGGAATCACCCTTCCTTAGACGGGCGAAAACTCCTTCATCGATATCACCTTGTTCATTGGTTCCGTTTTTTTTGCTATATCGATGTAACGACCAGGACAGGCAAAGCTTATTTTTCCATCTTTAATTTTCTTAATCCATTTAAATTCCCCAAACTTGAATAGTATCAGTGCATTTTCTTCAGGAATTATTTCTCTACCTCTCTTTTTGACGTAAGCTCCCTTTCTACTAAATGTACCCTCCCCCCCTCGTTAACTCAATAACTTTTGATCAAACATTTTTACAAATAATGATTCTTTTTTTATAAATGACCAAACTTTATTTTAAAGGCACAAAAAAGGAGGATTTTTACTTCCTCCCTCACTAAAGAGCTTCAATTACTAATTATTTTCATCTCACTTATTGGCCAATAAACAATTTTTGTTGTTCCTACTACCTTTTCGATTGGAATAGCTCCTATATGGCGACTATCCTTGCTAAATCTCCTGTTATCACCCATCACAAATAAATGCCCTTCTGGAACAGTATCACTTCTTACTGGAGTATCCTTTAGTGTAAACGACTCAGTTAATGGGGCATCTATTGTGTTCTCTTTATGCTCATTTAGATAGGGTTCATTGTAAGGTTTACCATTTACATATAAAATATCGTTCTTATATTCAATATGGTCACCAGGCAAACCAATTACTCTCTTTATGTAATCCTGATCCTCTGATGCGTGAAAAACAATAATATCAAATCTTATTGGTTCTCCTATTTTAGTTACAATCATTCGGTCCTGGTCTTGTAATGTTGAACTCATTGAGGCACCTTCAACAACTATCGGTGTTAGTAAAAAGGTACGAACAATAAATACTAACACTAAAGCAATAAAGAGAGCCTTAATCCATTCCCAAATCTCATTTCTTTTTATGACCATTGTTTTTGTCCTCTCAATAATATAGTTAACCTTTATCAGCTTATTCTCCAAATAAGAATCAATTCCTTCTATTGTTAATTACCTGCGTTAATCGGTAAAGTGCCTATACTAAACAATCCTGCCCCTTTAGTTTAAGCACACTCCTTCACAAACTCTCCATAGCACAATCTTTACCCTGAAGATTGCGCTCGCTTTGCCCGTTTTGGTTGCATAGATTTTGTAATATATAAAAGTTGTTAAAAACTGTTCAACAATCGCGCCTTCTAATTAAACAGTTATTCCTATTCCCTCTATCGGTGTTTATTCTTCCACAATCTGGCCCTTTAATGGAACAACATTGCTGGCGTTTTTCCAATAACTTTATTGTAAATACACATTATATGGATCAATAAGTACTTTTAAATTTTTGTTCTAAAGTACCTCGAATATCATTTATATTTTGGAATAAGTCATACGGGATACTTCTAATTATAGTAATCTCTCAAAAACAAAATATCCCAATAGGGTTTACCAAGGTTTATCCTATAGGGACTTTTATTTATTGAGGTAACGGAGCAGATTAATGTAATTATGAAGTTAAAAATGTCCGTAAATTATTTTTAAACTTTTACAGACATTAAAAATGTTAATTTCATGGCATGAATATAACCGTTCGTTAAAATGTACATTTAAGAACGGTTGTTTGTGGTAACTTTCGGTAAGATTGATTATATAAACTGAAAATGTATGGGATATACATTGAAAAATAATATTTTTAATCTATACTTTATAAAATAATGTTGATTTTTTGAAGATCCTAATTCTTTTTATACCCTAAAAAAAAAGACTCGTTTCAACTACCCTTTTATATCAAAACTTCCTTTCTTGCGTATGTTTTTTACGTCTTAAGTTCAGAATCCTTATAAGCAATCAACTGTTTCATGCTCAACTATTTACAGCAGGGTTTTTTATTATTCTAGGATGTACTTCTGTTAGTTTCATAAAATAAACTTTGGTTCCATTAGCAATCAAATCATTAATAGTGAAGATTGTTCGGTTTTTCTTTTTGATATTTTCTAAGCGACTTGTAAGTAAGTCTGAAAAGAAGATAGATAAGTGGTTATGGTTATTTTTTTTTGATAACTCAGCATCGTTGAACATTCTATAAGAAGAAAATTCATAATAAACGTGTGATAGTGTTATTTCTGTTAGGTTTCCGTTTCTTACAGTTGTACTAGCAATTTCGTAATAGTTACCATATTCATCAACAAATAAATCTAAAAAATGTTCTAAGTTATTGATATCTCTATTTATATTTGACAAAATTTTACACACCTTTTTCATTACTGATAATGATTACGTAAGCACTTTAATAAGAATATTGATTTTTTATAAAAAGATGAGCAATCTCTATCCCTTGATATAGAAATAAACTATGGGCTGTGAACGAAAAACATGTCAGGATGGTTTTCAGTTTGATATTCATTTGGTTTAATGAGCCAAGCTAAACAACGCGTGAATATGTGACAAGTAACGAATGTTGCTTGCTTCCTTCATTAGGGATGCTGGCAGCCCTTTGAACTGAGTGGAGTTCGCTCCAATTGTGGCAACAGCATCTTTGCGGCCTAGGCTCGCAAGCGTTCCTGAGTTTATCGGGTTAAATTCTTCAAATGATTTGTTTTCTAAGTATGCAAATAAGTTGTAGCCGATAAGTTCTCCCATTTGCCAAGCAATCTGTGCAGTAGGCGGGTATGGGCGGTCATCTGGACTGAAAACAACGGCACAGTCGCCTGCAACAAACACATCTGGATGAGAAGTCGATTGAAGGTATTTATTAACGGTTGCACGTCCACGATTCACTCCAAGGCCAGACTCACCTACTAGAGGGTTGCCTTGAACTCCGCCCGTCCAAACGAAAGTATTGGTTACAATCTTCTGATCATCTTTTAAATCCACGACATTCCCCGTAACATTGGTTACACGAAGGCCCAGTAGGAATTGAACGCCGCGTGCTTCTAAACTAGCCGTTGCACGTTCAATTAACGAATCCGGCAGAACGGGAAGAATTTTTGGACCTGCTTCTACAAGCAATAGTTTCACTTCTTTAGGATTTACTCCATAGCTTTTAGCGAGCTTAGGCATCTTATCGGCAATTTCGCCGACCAGCTCAACGCCGGTCAATCCGCCGCCGCCAATTAAAATGGTAGCATCAGCCTCATTTTTGAACGTTGCATATTCACGAATACGCTCTTCAATATGCTGATGGATTTTGTTAGCATCCTCTACCGATTTCAACACTAAGCTATGCTCTTCAAGTCCTGGAATCCCGAAATAAGCGGTTTTGCTTCCTAAACCGACAACGAGAGCATCGTATGTTAACGTAGAACCATCTGAAAGTTTCACTTCTTTTTTGTCGACTGAAAAGGAATCGACCCGTGCGATTTTAAGATCGATATCGAGTCCTTTGAACAGCTTCTTCAATGGAATCGATACAGCTGGCTCAGCAATGCTTCCTGCCGCAAGCCGGTGCAGCTCGGTGATGATTTGGTGTGTCGGGCACTGGTTGACTACCGTAACGTGTACATCAGCCTTGCTTAAATATTTGCGAACGTTTAAAGCGGCTAGAAGTCCGCCATAACCGGCACCTAAGATGACAATATGTTTTAACATAGTTTATCCTCCGTCCGTACTGATTTGAGTGTAAAAAGAACTATTAGTAGCTATTGTGCTCTCTGCTGATTTGAAGATACGCATGTATAAAACGGAAAAGCTGCTGTACTTGCGGGTCTTTTATCATTCGTAAAAGACCAAACAGACCGATAATCTCATTGCTTTCCTCGGCACGATCTTTCGCTTCTATAGCAGTGGCCGCGATGTTTTTCACAGAGTGTATTACAGGTTCCATAATTTCTTGAATCGCTCCAACGGTATCACTCTTTAATACTTCATCAGTAGCGACCGATTGGGCAAAGTCAGAACACTTAGTCAATATACTTACAAGTTCAGTTAATTTTGGCAGATGCTCCACTAAGGCAATCAGGGATTCCTGAACCTCTGGTTTTAATAGCTGATCTAGTACATCAAGTTGTTGCAGGTTAGTAGATAAATTCGGCAATTCTTGTCCTGGCTTTGTTTCAGTAATTGTTCCTAACATATCCAATTCTCCTTTACGAAAACAATATTGCTTACATTTGGTGATGAAAGAAAAAGACCTATCTACCGTAAGATGTCCTAAATCCTTAAGAGCTCGAGATGATTTTTGGTATTTTGAAAAATTCTCTAATATGAATCAATTTCATAATTCTCACCCATAACGTCATCAATAAAACCTCCCTAATATTGTTTGTCTTCAATCTTAGGGTGAGAGTCTCAGGCTCTGTCCTCATGATACTGGTGATTAGACTGTAACCAGTTCTTTTTCCTTCACAATTGTTTCTTTTTTCTTCTTCGCTGTAGAATTCAGTACTGGTGCCGGATGAGACAATCCCATACATTCTCTAAAAGCAAACTGTTCACATCCAAGACACTTATTTTCATCTAGTTGGGTTAATGCGAAATTAAGCGCTTCGCCAGTACGTGCAAAAAAGTGCTGTGATCCTATTTCTTCATATAAACCCGTTTTCTGAAGAATCTTTAACGGCTGCTCCTTGAGCCCTGAAATCAAAACGCTTGTCCCTTGCTTGTGTAAATGCTTAACAACCTTCGTCAAGTTATATTCACCCGTCGTGTCCATGAACGATACTTTGCCCATACGTAAGAGAGAACTTTAGGATCACTAGATAATGAATCCAAAACTTGAGTCTCAAATTCCGGAGCAGCTCCGAAGAAAAGAGGACCTTCTACGCTATACATGGAAATTTGCGGACAGTTTGTACCGTTATGGACCCTTTCAGGTTTAACTTTTGCCTTTTCATCATTTGGATCCGGCAATACTTTGCTCACCTTAAGATTATCAGTCAATTCCTTTTGTACTATGGCTCCCCTGCTTACGGTTCAAATAGTAACAACAATGAAATGAAAGATCTATTATTCCCGGACAACAAGTTGCTTTGATAGGTTAAGAGAACGCTACATCTGGATGAATGAATAGTTGATATTTCGCAAATTTCGATATATTTAGATTGTTGGAAATTTAACAGTAATTTTACAAAGTTTACAAATGGCGAATGCTGTCACGCTTCATTCATTACTTTCATCCCTGTTCTGTACCTTTCTACATGGGGTAGATTGGCATTAAGGTCCTTTTTTAAGGGGCGGTCCATAGTTTTTAAAAAATAGATACTGTATCCAAAATTTGGTTAGAAATAAAAGGCGAGTTAGGTAATATATCCCGAATAAAATAATAATTTACAAAAATCTACAAAATTCATGGAATTAATGTAATGTATCTTTACAAAAATTCTTTATATTTTGAATAGAAGGAAAATAAAATAAATTGCAAAATGAGTTGTTGAAAAGGTGGTTGATTGATCCATTGAATTTTTCTATATTCTTTATTTATGTTTTTACTGCTATTCTTAAAATTGCCAGTGCTGTCGCCCTAATTATGTCCTTAAATTTCTAAGTTCTTATTTCTAAAGAAACAAGCTAGCCTAAAGGCTAACTTGTTAATATAAACTCAAACAATTCACTTAAACAAAAAGGAACAAATGTTCATATAACGAATGAATATAAAGGGGATTAATGATTTATAATTAGAGATCGGGGTAATATTTAATGGCAAGGTTTCTTTTTTCCTGAACATGTAAAAATGCTAAAAAATGTCTCTTTAGTAGCCTGTTCTATATTGGATGAATCTTCAATTGCTGGTTGTGTTACAGAAGGCTGAGTAGATTGGTTTTGTTCTGTTGTTTCTGCTGATTTTGGCGTTTCCTTTGTTATAGTAACTTGATTAACTTGATTATTATCATAATGGGCTAATTCATCACTACTTGTATCACCGTAATAATAAACATATACATTATTACCAGGGATGTAGAGGGAACTTTCTTTAACAGCTAATTCAAAACCTTTACCTAGTTCAGCTACCATAGTGTTCTTATCTTTACTGTCTAAAAATTTCCAACTTTCTTCAAGAACTTTAACATCTACTTCGATAGTGTCTCCTTGGCAAGTATAACTAATGTCTAAGATCCCACCTTCAGAATCACTTATAACTTTGTTAAATAGATTTTGAAGCTCTTTTGTACTAAGCTTAGCTTGTTGAGTTGCTTCTTTATGGACTATTTTTGTTGATTTTGACTGCGTAGTTTCTTGATTATTTTGTAGGTTTGCATACAAATTATGTGTAGGGCTAACTAGTGCTAGTAGTACTGAAATGGTAATAATTATTTTTCTTTTTGATTTATATTTTAAACTGATGAGATAACCAATTAATATGTATAGAATCATAGCTACAATACAATCAATTAACCATCCTGCTATTGCAATTTTTTCTTCATTCCCCATACTCATATTCACCTCTTTTCTACATTCACTTTCCATAATTGTACATATTAAATGATTAATTGTCCTTCTTTCTCACAATCTTAGTTACATTATTAAGCCTATTTAAAGGTGATTTGATTATGTACCAATAGGCTGCTAGCAATTGGAACAACCTTTTTGGAACTTTACAAACTTTGGATCAAGAGTTTTTTGTCAAAGTTCATACATATCTTTAAAAACCCCTTCCTTATGGATGGGGATTTTTAAATTCCGAGTAAGGCCACTTGGAATTGTTACCAAGGAAAACTTATTCCGATACATGTTCCGCATGTTTTAGTCGGTCAAAGCAAGCCTCCTGACACAAAAGAATGAGTCCAGCACAAGATTGGTAATAGTTGTTTACTCTAATAGAACCTTCATGACAGTTAGGCGCCCGATTGTTGAATATTAATAATATTATGGAATGCAACTTAATTCGGCCTACGCTTAAAAAAGGACAACTTCACCAACAGGTGAAGTCTGTCCAAAATCAATTAGAGTTTTATACATAAGCGTATTCGGAGAATAGCTTTATGATACAGAAGAAAGTTATTCAATCAGTTTCTATAATCCCAAAAATTTATTTTTCACCAGAACCATTGTTTTTTTCATCAACCAACAGGTTTTTATTTAATCGTCCTCACCTTCATCATCGTCATTGCCATCGGACTGCTGCATCATGGAAGGCAGTCCTGCTAGATAACCTACATAACCCGGATTTTGTGCACTTACCGTGAGATAGCTAAATCCGTCTAAGTCATCCACCACTTGTAATCCCGTCGCTTCACCACCGCCAGGTACGGAAACTAAGCGGGAAATCTTCATAGTGTCAATGTTATAAGCCCATGCGTAGTTGTTCTTATGCATTTTAGAATCTTCCGCAACAAATAAGGTTCTCATCTTCTCTGAATATACGACATTATCCGGATTTGCAATTTTATCTACATTAGCTGTATTTCCGTCTACATCAGCAGTTGTAAGATCCTCACCCATGACCAGACCAGACATTGTGGTAGGAACATATTCACTATTGATCATTTTTCCGTTGCTGGACTTTTGATATTCAGAGAATGCAAGTTTATAAACTCCACCGGCACTTATTTGTGGCAAGTGAATATGATCCGTCGGATCAGATGGATTCTCAAGCATAGTATTCTCAAGGTAGGAGATAGCTAAGTAGCCTTTGTTGTCCTTTTCGTTGTAACCTACGCCTTCCATTTTATTAAACTCGACAGTTGCACCAGCGTATGCCGCATAACGATGGGTTTCCAAGAAGGCTGCCGCTTTTTCCATCCCTGGTTTCACTTTGAGCCATTCATCTTTTTTGCCGTTAGCAGATGTTTTCACCCTTGTATACCCTTGGGCTTGTCCAATAGCCGCATCATTAGTTGCATCGAAGATATCACTGAATTTGAGCGTATCTGCATATTGCTCGATTTCCTTATCGGTTGCATGTCCAAGACTAATCCATTTAAGATTAGCGGATCCCCCATTTTCACTGCTAGTTTGATTCCACTTCGCAGCGTATAAAGTTCCGGCAGACAAATCTCCTTCATTGTCCGCTACATACATGAAAAGACCGCCAGGGTTGGTATCGACCCCATAAAGTACCGTACGATGGTCAGGAAGTACCTTTACATGCTCAAAAGACATACGACCCATGCTGTAGTGCTTCACGACACTTGTAGAACCATCGGCTTTAACGGCTACCTCAGGTATGTGTCCATAATAATAAGGGTATCCAATAGCATTCGAATCATTATAGAAGCTTTTCGAAAACGCTGTTACGGATGATTTCGTCGGATCAGCTTCATGGGCTCTTGCATCGACGTCAGCCTCTTCCGATCCAAGATGGGTGTTCCAAGGAGACAATGAACCGGCACAAGGCTTCATAAGTCCATGGACGTCAGAAAAATCGATTGGCTTAATATCTGTCACAGTAAGCTTTCCAGTCTGCTTGTCTTGTTTAACCGTACTTAGACTCATTGAATTTGGCAATGTACCGCCAGTATCTGTCTTAGGCATAGATTCATAATGACTAACTAAATAATAGGTATCTTCCGGTAGCCCTGGAACCTTCATTAAGCTGTTCGCGTCAGGCCCAGTAGATGTATACGGAGTGCCGTCAGGCTTAGTAATGATATTGCCATTTACATCCATCGTAACGCCGGAAGTCTTTCCATTTATTACATCCCCTGGTCTGAACAGTGTTTCATAGCTTAGAGGGAAATCTTTCTTTGACCCATTGCTATACGTGACCTTAGCAGATGCCTTCGAATACATGATTTCATTTTTTTCCTGTAGAGTTTGCGGTGCATCCATTCCTATGAATTCGACTGTTTCAATCGTAATCTGTTCATCCGAATCTGCAAAAACATTTGTCATCGTTGGGAACAACAATGCCAAACTGACTACAGGGGCAATAAATTTTTTCATCTTACAACTCTCCCTTTAAAATAAGTTTTTTATATATTAATAACCTTACACGCCCTATGTTGTAATAAGAGCACAAGCATAACACCGGCCATGAACCCGCAAATTAATAGGTTTTCGTATCCATATTGATGTATGATCCCGAATAAGATTGGATAAAAGCTCCGGTAAGAGCACCGATGTTGAAATTTGGAACTGTTTTCACTTCCTTACTCTTCTTAATTATTTCTATTTGTTATTTTAATAACTAAACACGATTTCAGGATGATTCGTCGTTAAAAATGCAGCAAACTCTTTACTTTTTTATTTTCTCTCTTTACGCATTCTTGCTCGCTCTGGTGCAGTTTCATATAATTTCCTCTCTTCTTCTGTTTCTGGAATGACTTCTGGAACGGGTGTTGGACGTTTATGTTTATCAAGTGCAACAAATGTTAAGAGAGCAGTCGCTGCTATTTTACGCTCTCTACTTTAGTTGAAAAAACAATGATAATCGTGTGATTGCGAAGTTTCCGGAGTTCACACCAAAAAAGGCGGTAGTTACATAAAATTATAGAGTCTCACTATTAATAATTTTTGCACTCATGCAATAATGAAAAAGCTAATTTTTCACTATCAGAGAAACCATATAATTTCCAACCATTGATTAAATTGCATATAACTTGGTTAATATCTTCACAAATAATTTCTTCCGCTTGATTATACATAATAAAATACATCTCAAAATTCCCCATTTGTTATTAATCACAAAGGATTTCTATTAATAACTTGTAAAGAGAGATTAATAGTGTCGAAGGCTCTTAAAATACAGATCACTTGAGGTAAACTTGTTTATGTGATTTACATTCAAAACATAGTGCAATAACATTTATAAATATATTTAGATAGTCAAACTTCTATCTTACCTCTATAGGGATGTAACCTCTCTTTTGCGGGCCGACATATTCAGCACGTGGACGAATCAAGCGATTATTCTCATATTGTTCTAAAATGTGAGCCGTCCATCCAGCGGTTCGGCTAACCGCAAAGATTGGTGTAAATAAATCACTTTTGATTCCTAAACTTTGATAAACAGAAGCTGAGTAGAAGTCTACGTTAGGCAACAACCCTTTTTCTCTCGTAATGATCTCATCTATTTGGATAGACATCTCATAAAGTTTTCTCTGCCCTGTCAAATAAGTTAATTTTTCAGACATTTCCTTCAAATGCTTGGCACGAGGATCTCCCGTTTTATAAACGCGATGCCCAAATCCCATAATTTTTTTCTTTTCTACTAATGCTTGATAAATATATGGTTTGATGTTATCTACATCACCGATTTCTTCAAGCATCGCCATAACCGCTTCGTTTGCCCCTCCATGAAGTGGACCGCTTAACGTTCCGATAGCGGAAACGATCCCTGCATACATATCGGCAAGAGTAGCTACCGTAACCCTTGCTGAAAAGGTAGATGCATTCAATTCATGATCGGCATGCAAAATAAGTGCCTTATTTAAAGCTTCAACAGCTACTGGATCAGGTTCCTCACCTTTTAACATATATAGAAAATTTTGTGCAAAGTTATACTCTAATTTAGGTAGGAAGATTTCTTGCCCTTCACGTACTCTTTGAATAGCGGCTACAATTGTTGAAATCTGTGCCAGAATTTTCAATGCCTTTTTTCGATTTGCTTCCCGAGATAAATCTTTAGTCCTGGAGTCTATCAAAGATAAAGCAGATACAACCGTTCTAAGCGTCTCCATTGGATGAACATTGCAAGGCAAGGATTTCAATAAGGTAAGAATCGCTCCAGGTAAAACTCCATAATAAACGAGGTCCTTTTTTAGCTGTGCCAAATCTTGAGGTTTTGGAAGCTCACCGTTCCATAATAAATAGACAACCTCTTCAAAGCTTGCGTTATCTACTAATTCATCAATATCGATTCCTTGATATGTTAACGTTCCAGCAATAATTGAGCTTATGGCGGATTCAGTTACATTGATTCCTTCTAGTCCAGCAATTGTCATTACAATCTCTCCAATTTTTTTAGATTTTGAGACAGAGTGACTGGAATAGGGTGTGAACGAAGCCTAACTGGAAAGTTTAGAACCATATCACGCCCATTTCTCATCTTCCAACATGGCAAACTATAATTTTGCTATTCGTTTTTCTAGTAATCTATAAAAATCGCTTGATTTTTTACTTTTATTAGTTCTTTACAACGGCATGTCCACCAAACTCGTTACGAAGAGCTGCTACAACTTTCCCTGTGAATGTATCATTCTCTAATGAACGATTGCGCATTAACAAGGACATGGCAATAACAGGAGTAGCTGCTTGAAGATCCAAAGCTGTTTCAACTGTCCATTTTCCTTCACCAGAAGAATGCATAATCCCTTTGATTGCATCCAGTTTCGCATCTTTAGAAAATGCGTTTTCTGTTAATTCCATGAGCCATGAGCGAATGACTGAACCGTTGTTCCAAACTCTTGCTACTTTTTCATAGTCATAGTCAAATTCGCTTTTTTCCAATACTTCGAATCCTTCACCAACTGCAGCCATCATTCCATATTCAATTCCGTTGTGAACCATTTTAAGGAAGTGTCCACTGCCTGCTTTTCCTGCGTATAAATATCCGTTTTCTACAGCTGTATCGCGGAAAATATGTTCGACAAATTCCCAAGCTTCAGGGTCCCCCCCAATCATGTAGCAAGCTCCATTACGAGCACCTTCGATCCCGCCTGAAGTTCCTGCATCCATAAAGCTCACGCCTATTTCCTTCAGTTCGTTGTAACGTCGAATCGATTCTTTATAGTGAGAATTACCGGCTTCAATCACAATATCTCCTCTATCCAATAACGGTGTGATTTCACTAATTACTGAATCAACAACAGCATGTGGCACCATTATCCAAAGCACTCTTGGCTTTTCTAATGATTGAATGAGTTCTTCTAAACTAGAAGTACCTTTTGCTCCAAAGTTTTTCATTTCTTCCACTGATTTTGCATTTAGATCGAATGCCACAACATTATACTTGTGTTCAAGTAGATTCTTACCTAAGTTTAACCCCATTTTACCCAAACCAATTAACCCTACTTGCATACCAATTTCCTCCTCAAATTATCTTCATATTGGAGCATGTATCATCATTTAATTTATAAACATCCTCTTTCTGTTCCCCTTAAATGGTTGTTATAAAGGCCTTTGCACTGCAAACGTTAGCACTGGCTGTTTTATACTGGTAGAGCTAATTTTGAGTCTTTAAAAGCTCCTTCATCCATCCACCACTTAAATCCATCTTCATTAAGTAAGCGTTGAGATGTCTCAGGTCCATTGGAACCTGACTGATATAAATGAAGGGTTAAGAGATTTTCTTCAAAGGCCTCTAGAATCGGCTGTACCCACTTCCAAGACAATTCAACTTCTTCCCAATGTGCAAAGAAAGTTGCATCACCACGAAAAGCATCAAAAATTAATCGTTCATATGCTTCAGGCACACCTATTTGTTCAGCTGAAAAACTTACCTTTACTGGCTCAATTTCTCCATTTAATGGATTTTTACTATTTAATTGCAAGGAAACATTTTCACTTGGATAGATTTCGATGATTAATAGATTAGGAGCTACTGTCTCAGTTTGATTTACATACAACTCATTTGATGAATTTTTGAATTCAATTACAATACGAGTGGACTTTTCCGCCATTCTCTTTCCAGTGCATATATAGAAAGGCACCCCGCTCCAAAAAGGGTTATCGATCCACAGCCGAGCAGCTACAAAGGTATCGGTCAGGGAAGATGCCTCAATTCCAGGTTCATCTATATATCCAACAACTGGATGACTAAAAATTTCCCCTGAACTATATTGACCGCGAACGACGTTTAACCCTACATCTTCTTTCTTTAATTGACGAACAGATTCTATTACTTTTCTCTTTTCGTTACGGATTTCTTTAGGGCTAATTTGTTTCGGAATATGCATAGCTGTCATCATCAACATTTGCAACATGTGATTTTGTACCATATCACGAATGGCCCCTGCTTGGTCATAATAACCGGCTCTCTCCTCTACACCAACCGTTTCACTAGCTATAATTTGAACATTAGCTATATATTGATTGTTCAATAGGGTCTGAAGAACAGGATTTGCAAATTCTAAAGCTTCAAGGTTTTGAACCATGGGCTTACCGAGATAATGGTCGATTCGATAAATTTCATCTTCTTTAAAGACTTTGCTTAGTTTTGCGTTTAAAGCGCGAGCAGATTGCAAATCATGCCCAAATGGTTTTTCAATAATTAGACGTTTCCATCCTTTTGTAGAACCTAATCTACTCTCTTTGATATTTAAGGCGATGACATCAAAAAACTTAGGGGCAACGGATAGATAGAACATTCTATTTTCAGGAATATTTAATTCTTCTTCTCGAAGATGAACAAGATTAAGCAACTTTCCGTAGTCTTCTGTATTTGTCGCATTGAATGCACTGTAGCGAATAGCACTGAGAAACTCTTCCATCTTGAAACGATCATATGTTAAACGTGTGGAAAAAGTGTTTACAGATTGTTTCACTTGATTTTGAAACTCTTCATCTGACATTTCCTCTCTACCAAGACCAATGATAGAAATCGATTCAGGCATTTTTTGATCTACGAATAGATTGTATAAAGCCGGGAAAATTTTTCTCTTTGCCAAATCCCCCGTTGCTCCAAATAAGATAAAACTCATAAAATCCATTTTTCGTTCCTCCTATTAATTAAACCATTTATCAAAAATATTTTTAACTCATCAGAGGATAGTTGTTAATTGCACTTGAAACTCATTAATAATAGAAAAACTTGGCTTGTCGTAAAGTCCTAATGGTGAAAGCCTTAGTTTTTCTTATACTATCTTCATTAAGATATAAATTCTGGTAGTATAACAAATCCATATTTCTTTTTAGCTGATTTCATACTTCCAGATAATAATTAATAATATAAAAGGCCATAAAAATACGATCAGTATATAGAATCGATTCCACATCGACTTGGGCAAACCATATACTGGTTTTGTTTTTTATCAAAATCTATAAAAATCTTCTAATAGATGTAATAGATGGAAAAATAGGGAAAAATGGGAAAATGAATATCTTATTCTGCTCATCTATTTGAAAGAGCAAAAGATAGGGACGCATAGATCACTGCAATAATGGAAATCAGGATATTTTTTAATGAATGTACCAGGTTAGTGAGCGTATTTATATCCTTCTCTCCATTATCACCATTAAGTAAGTACAGGTATTATCATGTCAAAAGGATCCAAAACCGGATCCTTTCAGGGTGCTGACAAAATCAATTGGCAGTAAGAGGGGGAACGACTTTCTCGTTTCTGAGGTTAAGCGCTGCGCTGGAAAAACCCTCCCCCGTTATCAAGCTCAAGATAAGACATCCGTTTACTATTCTCATTCTGCTGATTATTAGACGGTAACCCATTCCTTCTTCTCTACTGTCAGATTTTGGATGGATTTGGATTTAATTTTTGTTACGAATAGAATCGGATAATGCATGAATAATCTCTATCCCTTGATATAAAAATAAACTAACGGCTGTGAGAGAAAAGAATGGAATTATAATAAATCTCAGCCAAAACATCATCGATAAAACCTCCCTAATATTGTTTATCTTCAATCTAAGGGAAAAATTTCAGGTTCTATCCTCCATGATGCTGGTGACTAGACTAGAACCAGTTCTTTTTCCTTCTCCCCTGCTTCTTTTTTCTTCTCCACTATCGGAGTTGGTGCTTTTGCAGGATATGACAACTTGATACATTCTCTAAACGCAAACTGTTCACATCCACGACACTTGTTTTCATCTAGCTGGGTTAATGCAAAATTAAGTGCTTCACCAGTACGTGCAAAAAAGTTCTCTGGACCTACCTCTTCATATAAACCCGTTTTCTTAAGGATTTTTAACGGCTGCTCCTTGATCCCTGAAATCAGAACACTTGTCCCTTGTTTGTGTAAATGCTTAACGATCTTCGCCAAGTTATATTCACCCGTCGTGTCCATGAACGATACTTTGCCCATACGTAAGATGAGAACATTAGGATCACTAGATAATGAATCCAAAACTTGAACCTCAAATTCCGAAGCAGCTCCGAAGTAAAGAGGACCTTCTACGCTATACATGGAAATTTGCGGACAGTTTGTACCATTATGGACCCTTTCAGGTATAACTTTTGCTTTTTCATCATTTGGATCCGGCAATACTTTACTCACCTTAAGATTGTCAGTCATCCCTTTAAGAAATAGAGCGATACTCAGAACCAATGAAACCTCTACAGCTACTACTAAGTCCATAAATACCGTGAGCAAGAACGTAATAACCAATACAGCAGAATCACTCGTTTTTGTCTTAAGAACATGGATAAATTCCTTATATTCACTCATGTTATAGGCAACAACCATCAGAATAGGAGCCATACTTGCAAGCGGAATAAGGGATGCATAAGGTGCAAACAGTAACATGATCAAAAACACGACAAGACCCATGATAATTCCAGAAAATGGAGATTGTGCACCATTTTTAATATTGGTAGCCGTACGTGCAATCGCTCCTGTAGCTGGAATTCCACCAAATAAAGGGGTGATGATGTTCGCTATCCCTTGCCCAACCAATTCCTTGTTACTGTTATGCCGATAGCCAGTCATTCCATCTGCCACAACTGCGCATAATAATGATTCGATTCCCCCAAGCAAGGCAATCGCAAGAGCAGGGCCAATGAGATTTTGAATGGTGTCAAAAGAAATTTCAGGAAAATGAAGGCTCGGTAGCGTGTTCGGAATTGCACCAAAGGTAGATCCGATGGTGGCTACTTCGTTAGGATAGAATAAGACAGCAACTACAGTCGACAGGACAAGTCCCAAGATTGGTCCGGGAACTTTTGGTAAAAATTTACGCGCTAATTGAATTGTCACAAAACAAATAACCGCCGTAATGATCGCGTAGATATTAAAGGTGTCGAGATGTATGGCAAGTTCTTTCATATTCAAAATAAATTCTTCATGCTTTTTGATATCGCGGAGCCCTAAAAAATTAGCAATTTGTCCAGTAAAGATAATGACGGCGATACCGGTGGTAAACCCAACCGTAATTGGCCGCGAGATATATTTTACTAAGGAACCGAGTCTTAGCAGTCCCATGAGAACGAGGATACCCCCAGCCATCATTCCGGCAATCAATAAGTTTTCATAACCATATTGAGCGACAATCGCAAAGAGGATGGGAATAAAAGCGCCTGTAGGACCACCGATGTTAAATTTCGATCCTCCTAAAAGAGAAATAAGGATACCGGCAATTATCGTTGTGTAAAGACCATACTCAGGTCTAACACCGGAAGCAATCGCAAACGCCATACCGAGTGGAATTGCCACGACACCAACGATCAGACCGGATAAAAGATCTTTTTGAAATTGGCCAAGGTTATACCCTTGGAATCTGCTATCTAACCTACCTAGCATTTTTTACACCAGCCTTATCATTATTTTTTTTCACACAGCACTTCCTGATTCTAAAGAATATCCAACCACAACGAGGTCTAATTCACTTGTTTCCGGGTCAATAACCATTCCATGAACCGGGACATGTTTAGGGAACAATGGATGATTCTTCAGAACATTGACACTGTTTGCCACGCTTTCTTCTACAGTGTTAAAACCTGTCAGCCACGTGGATAAATCAACACCAGCGTTCGTGAGTGTATCAATTTGTTCCTCAGTCACTCCACGTTGCTTCGCTTTTTCAAGTACGGACGACATATTAAGACCGGCCATACCGCACTGGTGGTGTCCAACAATCAGAACTTCTTCTGCCTTGAGTTCATAAATCGCAACTAGAATGCTGCGTACGACGCTGTCAAAAGGATTCGTAATAATCGCACCTGCATTTTTAATGATTTTCGCATCGCCGTTTTTAAGATTCATCGCTTTTGGAAGTAATTCTAATAAGCGAGTATCCATACATCCCAAGATGACTACTTTTTTATCCGGAAACTTCGACGTCCTGAATGCTTCATAACTCTTTTGTTCGACAAACTCCCTATTAAACTCCATAATTTCTTGAATGAGAGACATAGATTTTCCACTCCTCCATAACAAATTTTTCTTTAAACTTATCTTTTAAAACTTAATAACCCTCCTCACGTCTGTTTAAAATAGATGCAAGGGCAAAAGGCAATTCCTTTTGTGCGATGGCTCCCCTGCTTGCGATTCAAATAGTAACAACAATGAAATGAAAGGTCTATTATTCCCGGACAACAAGTTCCTTTGATAGGTTAAGAGAACGCTACATGCGGATGAATGAATAGTTGATATTTCGCAAATTTCGATATATTTAGATTATTTGCAATTAAACAATAGTTTTACAAAGTTTACAAATGGCGAATGCTGTAACGCTTCATTTATTACTTTCATCCCTGTTCTGCACCTTTCTGCATGGGTACATTGGCATTCATGTCCATTTTTAAGGGGCCATAGTAATAAAAAAAAAGATACTGTATACAAATTTGGTTAGAAATAAAAGGCGAGTTAGGTAATATATCCCGAATAAAATAATAATTTACAAAAATCTACAAAATTCATGGAATTAATGTAATGTATCTTTACAAAAATTCTTTATATTTTGAATAGAAGGAAAATAAAATAAATCGCAAAATGAGTTAATTACTTAAAAAGGTGGTTGAGTGATCCATTGAATGGACCAGTCTCTACCCGGAGAATGTAAACAAATTAAAGGTTATGCGTGTGGAGGAGGAACCCTATTGACGGTTTTTTTACTTTTCATCCTCGAATCTTTTGTCTATTTGTTTTTGATTTATACCTTGTTTGGTATTGATTGGTCCCAATTTAAGAAACAGATGATTTGGTGTATTTTTCTATATTCTTTATTTATGTTTTTACTGCTATTCTTAAAATTGCCAATTGAAATGACCTTCATTGCTCACACCGTTTTCAACATTTTTTTATTCAAAAGTTTTTTTCCCTTCTCTTGGAATGTGGCTGTACTTATGAGTCTGTCCCGTTCAGCTGTGCAAACACTGATGGTGAGCTTGATGACTCAATTCGGGGTCATTTCTTCTAATTACATGGAGAAATTAATAGATTTCCCAGTACAGGAACTGCTGATCACGTGCGGGTTTTACTTTTTGATGTTTTTAATCGGACTTATTGTGTATGCGAAAAAATTATCATTCTTTAAATGGTTTACCGTTCAACATACAGAGTACACCAATTACTTGGTAGTAGTAATGATTATGTTTCTTTTGCAAGATGATCTTATCAACTTGATCAGCATGCGAAATTCAAAAAGGATACCGCATTCGGATGATTATTTTTTTATCATCTCGATAATTTCGATTTTAATTATGGGAGTTACCATATCTTTGCTCTACTCATTTGGAAAACAACTTGAATTTCAAACAATGGAAAAAACAGAAAGAGTTTATTTACGGAATATCAAGGAATTGATTTTATCCGTTCGCGCTCAACGACATGATTACCACAACCACCTGCAAGTGATCTCTAGTTTAATACACCGGAAGGAATACGAAGAAGTTGCTGAGTATCTAAAAGAATTAAATGCTGAATTGCAGTCTCAGCAGGCTTTAATGCAGTTAAACCATACTCCTTTAGCCGCATTAATTCAGGCAAAAAAAGAGATTGCACAAGTACATCACATTGCGATGAAGGTTGAGGTGAATACATTGATTCCCCCCTTGGAAATTAAATCCTATGAACTGGTTCAGATCCTGGGAAATCTACTTGATAACGCAATTGAGGAAGAACTAAAAGTTCCTCCTAACAGACGGTTCATCAATGTAACGATAGATCAAATGTTTAACTCGTTGGTTGTTTTTCGCGTTCATAATTCTAATTCATGGATTGAAGCGAACAGAATCGAAAAAATTTTTCAGGAAGGATATACAACCAAGGAAAACCATGAAGGGCTTGGATTAATAACGGCAAAACGGATCTCGTGCAAATATCAGGGGCATATTGAAGTTGAAAGCGACTTGCATTCGGGAACCATTTTTTCTGTGTTTATTCCTTTTACGAAGAGACGGGAGGTAGATTCAAAGTGTCCTACAACGTAGTAGTTGCCGAAGATAATGAGAAAATACGAAAAGAACTGGTTACGTTTCTAAAAGAGAATGGATTTACCATCATGGCTGAAGCAAAATCGGGAAAAGAAACAAAAATCCATGTCCAAAATCTGCGACCGCAAATTTTGTTTGTGGATATAGAAATGCCGGATGGAGATGGTTACACGATAGCCAAGCAGTTGCGTTTACAAATTCCGGACCTGCGCATTGTGTTTATTACCGGCAAGGCAGAATTTGCGTCGAAGGCGTATGACATCGAGGCCATTGATTATGTTGTCAAACCTTTTAACCACGAGCGTTTATACCAATGCTTTAAGCGTATTGAAATTTCATTCGGAATCACAGAAACTCAGCCTCTTACCCGCTTAAGTATACGAAACCGGAACACCGTAGAAGTCATAGATCAGGAAGAAATCATATTTATTAGTGCAGAAAATAAATCTACACAAATTATCATAGATGGAAAACCGACTAAAGAAATCAGGACATTGGAATATTTGAAAAATCTGGAAGAAAAGCTTGATCCTTCTCTCTTTATACGTACCCACAAGAGTTTCATTATTAATATCAAACATATCAGCCGAATTGAGCCTTCTGGTCAAACTTATGTTGTGTATTTCAAAAATACATCGAAGATGGCGTTTGTCAGCCGGACTCATTTATCTAGCTTGTATAAGAAGCTACAGATATACTAATCCGGTACTAAGGAAGTTCGGTATATCTTTAGTTTCCTTTTTCACATACTTCTTTGGCTTTCAGTTATATCGGTGTTCTGGGAAATTTCCATAAGGAATTTAGATCCGGAGGACGACAACAATTAAATTAAGCTGACTCTATATTTCTATCGTGAGCTAAAGACGCGGGATAACCGGTTCTGGTGCAACTCGAATGTTATAAAATATGCACGAAAATTAGTTAAAATTCAGAATGTTCTAAAGTTTTCAACATAAAAGTTCACTGTAAAGGATGTAATTACGAATAAAACGGACACATTCATTAGTTAATGTTAGATTGTTCTACCTAATTCTTTTTGCAACAGAACCCAAAAAAAGAATGTAGCAATACAGAGAGGAAAAACGAAGGGAGAAAGAAAATGGAGGAAAGTAAAGCGATTGTTGAAAGTACAAAAAGTGATTTGGAGAATTCTAAAACAGATGGAATATTCCCCCTTTTTTCTGTTGATCAGATAGATACTTCGTGGATGACAAAACCTCAGAAGACGTTTTTTGAAGTTTTAAAGAACCCAGCGAATAGAGACAAGAGATTTGACGAGTTGATTGTATTAGCAGGCTATAAAACAAGACAAAGTTGGTATTATGCAATAAAAGATGAAAGGTTTACAAATTTACTTGAAAGTATGGGGGTTCAAGTAAGGATTCGTAGCGATAAATTCCCTCTTCACCACGAAGTCGAGTACATAAAAAGTCCTAAAGAACGTGAAGATTACCTTAACGGCGATGTGTGGGATGTTCGAAGATTATTTGATAAATTCCCAAGACACCGTGATCCCTCTAACTTTATTATCGATTTCACAAAAGTAAAAAATCCCATTCTTAAAGTACCAATTAAAAGATATTATATAAATATGTTAGCTAATTGGCAGCCAAGGACAATTGTTTCCAACTTTGGTAGGATTAATGCATTTTTTAACATACTACATGACAATTTTCCAGAAATAAGGTCCTTAAGAGAAATAGATAGGCAAACCCATATCGAAAAGATACTTTTACAGATTCATTCTATACCCACAACCCAAGCAATAAGGGTGATTACAAATGTTCGTGCTATGTTCAAATATATGTATGATAATAAATGGGATGATGGACCAAAAACAGATGCCTTGTTAATTACTTATGACACACCAAGGAAAGATGAAACTTTACCAACACCAATCCCACCAAACATTGTGGTACAGCTTGATGAATACTTGGAAAACACCATTATCCCTCTTTTGAAAAAGGGTGAAAATACACCGATCGTAAAGCCAGAGTATTGGGATTTTATTATCATCATGAGATACACTGGTAGAGGATTTGAAGATATTGTACATTTGATTGTAGACAGTAGTGAAAAGGATTGTTTAAGATACGATTTGGATGGTGATCCTCAATTGCTTATAGACCATCGTATTACTAAAATCGAGAAAGATTTAGTTATACCTTTGGCCCATCTTAAAGATATGAATGGTAATAATTGTGTTGAACAAGCTATATTAAGACAAAAGGAAAGAGTTAAAGACTTACTACCGGTAAAAGATGGTGAAGAAGAATATAAATATTTATTTAGAGAAATCTATAAATATGATGAAAATGATAATCCAATCGTTGAAGTTTTAAGATATGATAAATTTAATAAAAATATTGTCCTTCCAAAGGTATGTAACCAAATACCCTTAAAGAACAATGATAGCAGTATATATAAAATCACATCCGATCAATTCCGATCTACAGTTGTAACCGAAATGATTGATGCAGGAATTGACATTTATGCTATAAAGGAATTTTTGGGACATTCATCGATTCGTATGACAGAACGGTATATCAAAGTATATCAGCAACGATTGAAAAAAGAATTCAAGGAGAAGTTAAGTAAATCAGATGCAACGAAAATTAAAAATAATCTCCCTGACCTAGAGCAACACTATGACAACCAATGGGTAAAAAACAAGATTATCGCCCAGTTCAATCTACAAAAGCATGAAAAGTTATGATCAAGAATTAAGAGTGTTTTATAAAAGTTGTGTATATAAATCTGCCAAACTAGCAAAGATATAAATATATCCCACCATTTAAAAGCCTTTGCTTGCTGGAGTAAAGTCTTCTTATTTATCTATATTTGAAATTTCTAAAGTGGAAACAGTATCGAAAAATTTGAAAAGAAACAATAAAATTATTTAAATTTATAACCTTAAACATGCATAACCCCGTCCTGAGTAAGGACGGGTTGATTAATGAATACAAAAGATGTAACGATGTACATTTAAAAATACATTCATGATGAAATAATTATTTTATGCGACATAATAAACCCTAATGTCTAGCTCTTCATCTTTTATACTTTCTGCACATTTTATCTCTAATAAGCAAGAACACAGATATCTTATTAAGTTCAAGCTGATAACTAAAAAGACACAATTCCTTGTACAAGAATTACGCCCAATTGTTGAACATCTTTAGAGGTTTAATATAAAATAAGTCTTTGCTTCAAATCTAATCTAAAAGAATAGGAGTGAGGAAATTTTTGAATTCTTATTACATACAAAAAAGAAGCTTATTTTCAGAGCTCCTTATCTTGTAATTCATAGATTAAAAATCTTATTTGTATAAATTTAAGAGGTCTACAAATTCAGTGTCACCCATCTTGCTTGTATGATCAATTGCAGCCATATCGTCTGAATCCTTTAACGTTGGATCAGCCCCTGCATCTATAAAATCCCCCCAATTAAAAACCTGTATAGAATAAATTCTACACAGGTTTCTAAAATTCCTATTAGATTGTCAAGAGCCCCAAGAAAGGGTTTATTGTTTTCGCAAATAAATCATAGTCTTTAATGCATGTTGTTAAATATCCATACAGTACCAACAACAATCACAATTACGATAGAAAAAAGCGCCTATTCGGTATGGCTGCGGATTTTCGGTGGAAAGTAAAACGGAAATAGACGGCGCAATTATGCAACCGTCTAATCCCCCAGTCCCCTAGTCGTCGGTACGATCTTCTAGTATACGTGGATTCACTTGATCGTCAAAATCTATATCAGCATCAATCTTTTCGGCAATCTTCTTCCATGATACAATTTTGAAGTTTTGGTTCACTACTTGTCCATTATTAACATTTTCACCATCTTGAGCAACAAAGATTCCATGTGGATACTTTTTACCAAGACCGAAACCGATTACGTCGATTCCATCTGTATCGCTTGTTCCATCAATTGTGTTATTGTCACCAATCGCGAAGCTTCCAACATACTCATTATCTTCTTCGCGGTCATAGATGGCATACGAATTGTTACCTTGACTCGAAGCCATCAAGTATCCTTCGCCGTCTTCCCCATAATAAATAGTTAGTCCTTCAATGTCAGCAGTCAAATGATTGCCGTCTGCACGATCTACAATTGTACCTTGGCTACCACCATCAGGTTCAGCATTGAATTTCCATATAGCTACATCTTCCTCTCCGATGTACAGTTTGCCGTATTCATCATCTGCGACCATGCCTTCTGTTTGAGAGGATAGTTTGAACTGACGTACTTTTTTACCTTGCACTTTTCCTTTTCCGTTATCAATCAATTCATATTGTTCAAATCCACCATCTTTTCCTGTCAGTATTGCATAGAACTTTCCGGTCTTTTGACTATGGTAGAAGCTGAAGCCGTACACTTCACTCACATCTGATTGGATTGGATGTTCAGGGTCAACAATGTTTATTAACTCGCCAGTGTTGCCATCGAAGGAATAAATTTCGATACAGTTTTTTCCTTCCGAACGGTTAGTAGCCCCAACAATATCAATACTTTTACCGCTGAGTGGGAAATTGTATCGCAAATCAACATTGTTTAATTCACCAAACGGATACGATTTAATTTGATTTCCATCCAGGTCATAAACAATTAGGCCGGACTTTTTATTCGTAGTGATGAGTTTGCTTTTGCTCGTATCAGTGGGGTGAACCCAGATAGCGGGATCATCAGCAGCATCATCACTGGTTTGTACAGGTGTGGTTTCGTCATCAGCAGTAATAGTAAAATTATCTTCCATATCCGCATAAGTGATTCCGGCCAACGATGAGAAAAGGATACTTGCAGTTACAACAGATGTTATAAGAGTTTTAGAAAGATTCATTGTACAGCCTCCTAATAGTTTAATATTTTTATTGTTTGATACATTTCATTGCCCATGTTGTTAATAAACCTCTCGTTTGCCTACAAAATTTGTTCTAGAGATTATTATTTTCTTTCATTAATTACCTCCTATAATCTTTTTGTTAATTTATGTAAGGAAGATAAATCTGTCAGAAGTAAGGTTACAAGACATAAATGAGGTTGTCCATATATTCCGGTCGACTGGTCCGAATTGAACGATCAACGAATGAGAGGAAAGGACAAATGAATACAATGGGAAAATAATCCTTATATGCAAGTTTAGCAACCCCATTAAATAATTGGATTGTTAGATTGAAAGGATTAATCCCTGCTTGGAAAGTAAATTTCCTTGATTTTTGATAGACAAAACGACGAACATTGATATTAAAGAAGTTTTAATAGCTACGATGATATCAGTTTTACTGGCTTTTTTAATCTCAGTAGGTATAAACCGTAAACTTCTTCACCGCTTTGCAAAAAACCTTAAAATAACTAAGAAATTCGGTCAGTTGGATGTTTGGTCTTACACTTTTGATTCCCCTGATATTGGGTGGGTTATTGTAAGAGATCTCGACAAAGATTTAATGTATCAAGGGTGGGATGAAGCCTTTTCTGATACACATTTAGAAGAATGAATTGCTGTTAAGGGATGTAAAAGTTTATAGGAATTCTACTGCTGAAGAATTATATTTTTTGCAAGGTATATATAACACGAGAATTAAATAACATAATCATAGAATTCCCTCAAATAGAAACCGGTGACCATCAAAATACAGAGGAGGAACTTCTTTATTGTCAACCGATTCCTTTCGGCACTAAATTATTCTATAAAGCACAGGTAATTAAACAAGAAAACAAAGTTCAAGCTAACAGATACACATATAGTTTAATAGATATGATCTTTTGGTCAACAAATTTAAAGTTGAACTATATGATAAAATACGTAATAACATATATAATGACATATATATGAGTTTGTTATTAAAATTCCTTTAATAGTTTACTAATTCGATCCGTTTTTTTTGAAAAGTGTCCTTCTAGTTAAACTAAATTGATAAATTAAACACAATAAAAAAGAGCTGCCTAACAGCTCCTTAATTCATCAAATAACGCCCCTGTTAAAGCCATCCATAAAACAAAACTTCAGTACAGATAAAGTTAGAAAACAAAGTTCGTACTGCTGGTTTAATAGCCCCCACGTTCCTCTTGTTTATTATGTAGACCATTTTTATACATAGACCATAATTCTTCGGGCGAATGAAATCTATCAACTGTTTCTTGAGTATTATTTTTTAAGTTAATAAACTCAATTTCATGACCGTTACAACATAACCTTTTGCTTGAGATAAACCTTCTTTTTTTGCTTCTACAATCGAAAGTCTAACTGAAGATTTATATCTCAACAAATAATCAGCATATTGGGGCTTATTTCTTACCCCTTTTTTTCCATCAAATCACCCAAATCATCAGTTATATTTATTTTAATATTTCTCCCTGCCCTTTTGCTCCTACTCATAACAAACAAACTCCTTTTAAGAAAAGCGCAAGACGCCTATCAGCCGACAAGCATAAGACGAGCAGGCTGGAAGGTTGTTCTTTAACCTTCTGGACGGGTTGGCTTATGACCTCGAGCCGATGGCGCCTGGAGCTAGACACTAAAACTGAGTACAAAAAACTTATACTTTCTTTACTTTAGAAAAAGACCAGCAGCAGCCGGTCTAAAATGAATGATTACTATTATATTGTAATTGTCCATGAACATAATCAGTAAGGATACCAATGACAGTCTCTAAATCTTCAACTGATGTAGATTTTCTTTTCTTTGGTTCCTGCGGAACGTGATGGTGATGGAACGGATTTGTTGGTACCCATGCAGGTGGGTCCGGATGGTCCTCGTTTCCAAATGCCATAATGTGTCGCAGCTGTTTGCCTAACTTTTTCTTTCTTTGAGATAATTCCCAACCATAGTGATATTCAATTAGATTTCCGTCCTCGTCAAATTTTTCAGTTAAATAAAGGACAGTTTCTCCGTAGTGTGGATTTATTTTGAGTGGTAATTGAGCAATAATTCTTTTTGAACCCTTTGGTGCTACTTCCGGAATGTAATTATTCTCAAAAAGCTTTGTATTTTCATCAAATAATTCTTGGATATATTGTATTCTTTCCAATAGAAAAGTTTTGGAATCAATCATTGTTTAGCTTTTAACTCCTTCAACTCTTCTATTAAATCACGCCAATTAGTGAAATCATCCGGTTCTTCTAAATCATATACATCCTTTTTGCCACTCAATACATCGGCAAATACTACTTCAAACTTACCTTTGTATTGTTCTTCTAGTTCTTTAATTTCTTCTTTTAATTCTATTATTAACGAGTCACCAGTGCGATTGCGTATCTTAAATGCCTGATATAATGCTTGTATTTTGAGTGCCCAGCTTCCGTTTTTCCAGTAGAAAATGTTATGAGCTGGGTAAGCGTTATGTTTTTTGACTGCCGCATACTCCAAACCAAGTTTTGTATACCGATGTAATGTAGCGCGGGAGATATTTAAAGATTCTTGAATTTCACTTGATTTAAGCAGATAATCCTTTTGGTAATTGTAATTTAAAACACCTTTTTCGGTAATTTTAAAGAAGAATGTATCTAAAAAATATTTTAATTTCGAAAAATTGTTTAACGGACTTTCAGTAATTCTCAAAGTAAGATTTAATTTTTTTAGAAATTCAGGGTCTATTTCTGGACTATCTTTAAAAATGGTATCATCACTTATTAATATTCCTTCTACAAATCGTTGATGTTTGGTAGTTACCGCAGTTGAATACATTAAAAATAACTTCACGTAGTCATCTGAGATGTCTCCTATTTTATCAGCAAGATAAACCCCGATGGTTCCAAGATTTTTAGGAAGCTCATTTTCAATTAACATCCATACCCCTCCTTTCTTATATAATATCATACATCTGCAACGAAAGTTAATTTTTGTTTCATTTAGTATGTTCGATTTATATGTTGTTTATTCTAAATTTAAGCAGTTCATCCTGATTAAAGAAATTATTTGCGTGAATCAAGTTGTATAAACATAATTCAAACAAGTAAAGGAAATAAATAAAAAGGAGACATAGTGGTCTCCCTTTCTTTTTATCCTTTCATTAGAAATCTTCTAGCAGCAAGTTTTGTTGTTCCACCAACAGCCCCCATCATTCCTCTTCCAGAACCGGATGAATACCACATATTCCGAAGAAGTGAAGGACTCTTGATTAGAAGGATACAACACCCTATAAGTAACAAAAAATTAAAGAATGTAATGTTCTCATTTATTAAGATACTAAGTGCAGCAACGAATAAGAAGATTTTAACAAGCATGGTAACGATTTGACTTAATAATTCTCTCCACCAGACACCTAGATATTCATTATCGTCAGCAATTACAGAAACGCATGCTAAAGGGCTAAGCAAGTATAAGATCATGATGTCTGCATGGAATATAGCAACAGAAAACAAGAAAGCAATAAACGCTATAGCAAGCACAGCTAGTAATATGAGAAGAGCAGCCCCCTGAAAATGAAGTGCAGCAAAGTTTCTTGGATCTAACATTGATTCAATTTTCTCTTTGCTAACTTCACTACCTTCTTCAATCATCCAGTTTCCCATGTTGTAAGCTACCTTTTCTAACATTATTTTCTGTATAAGAGGCATTAGAGGTATCAATAAAGCACTTTTTAATGTATTAACAATAACCGGTCCGTATGGAATGGCGTCTCCTGCCGCATTCTTTGACATAACCTCGATAATTTTATATAAAACAATAGTTACTGCAATAGTAGAGGTTATGGCGATTAAGAAATCATTAACCTTGGAAAAGAATTCAATTTGAGCATTTTGCTTTAGTAACAGGTCATTACACATCAGAAGAGCCCACTCAATAAAATCCTCTAACATTCCTTGAATCGCTTCAACGATTTTATCTTTGAAATTAAACAGATTACTCACCTCTTATTGAGCATTTTTAACCTTTGTAACTTTCCATTCATCTTGTTGCTTTTCTAATGTGATCAGTGTGTGATCAAATCCACTACGCTCTATGTCATAAGTAAATGTCTTTTCTGTTTCGTTAAGAGATACATTTTTAACCTCTGTATCATGTGAAAACAAGAGATTTGCTTTGGTTTCACCATTATCTAAGTCTTCAGCCTTATTAATAGTTAAAAGATATAATAATCTTTTTTGATCTTCTTCACTTAAATCGTTTGAAATTGCTTTAGTATTTTTTTCTTTCAATTTCTCCCATGCTAATATATTTGCTTCATCACTTGTTTTTGCTTCGGCTAATTTTTCTAGATCACCGAATGAAGTTAAAACACCATTCATTACTTCAGTAGCTTCCTTTTTCTCAACTTCAGGATCGAACTGTTCACCATTACCATTGCATGAAGCTAGCATTATACCAATTATAATTACTGACATTAACAAAGCGATCTTTTTCAATTTAAGAACTCCCTTCTTTTGATGAACCAGCAATAGGAGCTGAATTCATTTGAGCAAAGAAACTCATAGCTTGTTCTTCTTGTTTTTTAGCTTCTTCCTCAGCCTTATGTAATTGTTTATCAAGCATTTCAGTCTCCGCATTCTCTAGTGAAACTTTCCTTTCATCCGATCTAACATATTCTTCATAATCAGCTTTTTGTCCTTCAAACCATTCTACTACTTCTTGTGTAGTGTTATTTTCATATGCTAATTGGCTAACTCGAAAAGAATTCGTTACATTTGGGAATAGTTCAAACTGTATTGCCTTTTTAGCTTTGATTGGGTACTTACCAGTAATGATTACTATAGATTCATCAATACTCATTGTTAAAATTTCGTCTACATTCATTAGGTTACGAGCTGAATAAGTGAAACTATTGGAGGAAGATGAACTTGACGATTGCCCTTTTGATTTAGAAGTGGAACCTGTTTCCATTTTTGCTGTTGTTTTCCCCATTAAGTCAGAGTAGTATTTTGCAGTTGTTTGGTTTACGTTACCTAAACAAATTTTAATGCCACAGTTACCTAAAATAGACTCAGCTTGTTCACGACCATATTTCTCTTGTAATTGTGTAATATTTTGAACGATGGTACAAACTCCAATTCCATAACCACGACAAGTTGCTAGAAACTTTTCATAGTCTGGAAATTTCCCTAGGTTCGGGAATTCATCTAATATAAAGACTACAGGTTGAGGCAATTTTGCACCGTGTTGAGCACCTACTTTATATAGCTCTTGAAACATTTGATTGAAAAAGAGATTAATTAGACCTTCCCACGTGGAATCCATTACCGGAATAATAACGTATAAAGCTATTTTTCTTTTTCCTACATCACCTAAGAGGAAGTCTGAAAAGCTTGAGAATCGTGACACTGTACTAGAATTAAAGTCACCTATTGTTGTTAATAAAGAGATAATGATGTTCGCACGGGTCTTTTCTTGAGACTTTTTAAAACCTAACTCATAAGCCCTCCTTGCTGGGTGGGATTTATCAAGTCTTAGAAACTGTTCATCTAACTCACTTGCGTCGCCTTCGCTTGATTCAGGGTCAAATTCTTGCAAGAAATCTAAAACACCTGTCATATTACGTTGATCTGGTGGCAATTCATGTACAGCGAATAAGATTAATGCTTTTAATAAGCTAAATTGAGCGTTGTACCAAAAATCTTTTCTTTTAGGATCATTTTTAGAAGCCACAATGGCATTTGCTACTGTAGTAGCCTGTATGTCCTCTCTAACGTAGTCAAAAGGATTATAACGGTCTGAGTATCCCATTTCCGCAAAGTTCACTACATGTACTTCGTATCCTTGTCTACGCTTAATCTCAGAGGTCATCTCGTACACTTCCCCTTTTGGATCTGTAACGACTAAAGAGCATTCTTTTTCATGTAGTACATTCGTTACTACATAACTTTGTGTTTTAAATGAACCTGGACCTCCAGTTACAAAGTGGTTTCTGTTTGGGAGACTTGAAGTTGTTGGTTGAACTAGTACTGAATTATTAACAATTCCTAATACTAAACCGTTACTAGCCATTGGATTATTCTTCATATCACTTCTCTCCTTTCGAATCCACCATACTAGCTTCAAGATCCTTCATAAACTGTTGAGGGGCGACACCAATTGTTTCACCTTGTTTGAAGATTTCATGCTTATGAGCAAATCTACTTGATCCATGGACACCGTATTTATCAGCTAATTCGTATTTACCCTTGTTACCTTTCATAAAGAAGGCAACGTAGAGAACCAAAATAATAGCAGCACCACTACCCAGAATAAAAAGAGGATTCTTATCTTCAATCATGCTAGTAGATGCATCAATCGGATGTAATACGTTCTGAGTTAGAAAATCCATTATTAGAGCGGAAGACATATTCGTCTTGTGCTCTGCGATAAATGGAAGGAAACTAGCTAAGTTGATCACGATCAATTCAAAAATTACGAATAGGAAAATGGCTAAGAATAGTCTTATTCCAAATTGAATTTTCATTATTTCCTCTCCTTTTTGATTACCGTTCAATCATGAATTGATTAATTCTCTTCAAAAGGTTGAAAAGCTCCCATTAATTCAAGTTTGTCGATTAACCATTTATCTCCGTCTTTAACAACTGTTACCTCAAACATCTCATTTCTTCGTGGGAATTTACTTCCTCCAATAGAGTATTCAGTTTCCAAATTCACTAGTGCTTTCGCTTGGTCTTGATCAATTGCAGTAAGGTAGACCTCTGATGCGATCACTTGATTTTTAAATTCAATTTGTGGGCTTTCCATTTCTCCTGAAGCTTTCAATTTTGATATAACTGATTCAGCCAATCGATCTTTTAGTGTGTCAAAGCGAGAAACATAGGTTTTGTTATCGTAATTAAAGAGTGTTGTAAAAGTGTCATCTACAAAGCTTTTAATCTCTTCACTATGTTCAATTTGATAATAAGCTTCATGTTGTTGAAGATTATTAAGGTCTTTTTCCTTTTCTTTAACTTCATTCTCTAACTTAGCAATCTGTGTTTCTGATTCTTTATATTTATTCTCAGAATCACTAACGATCATTTTTTGACCTGAGTACAAAAATCCTAAAATCACATTAGCTAGTAATGAGATACCTAAGAGTATAGCTATTAGTTTATTCAATTCATTTCCCCCCTATTGGGCATTAATGTGCGATTCTGCCAAATCCAACAAAGTGGGATTTCCAGTAAGATGAATTCGTATCATGTATCCCTATACCAGAACCGTTAGAATCGAACATTTTTCCATTTCCAAGATATATGCCTACATGCGTAATGTATGAAATAGTCTCATAAGTTCCTGTGAAAAAGATTAAGTCCCCAGGTTTAGCATCTGCAGGTGATATTTTCGTAGAAGCATTGTATTGCAATTGAGCTGTTCGTGGTAAATTGATTTCTGCTTGAGCAAATGTCCATTGCGTGAAGCCTGAACAATCAAAACCAGTGCTAGGAAGTGATCCAGCCCATACATAAGGCCAACCTGTATATTTTTGTGCTTCCGTTATAATCGCATTAAACGCTTGTTCTCCAAGTGGTGAAATATCCGCACCAACGCCAAGACCAGTTGAAATTAGATTCTTCATAACCTTATTTACATAGGTATAATCACCATAACAGTGGGGTGCCCTCCAATCAGAGCAACTCCAATCCAGTTTATTAGCTTGATTACTAGAGAACTGTTTAGCCAACTCGACTGAATGAGTTCCACCATTTGAGGCTACAAAGCTAAGGTATCCTGACCCGAAATTGTATGATTGAATGATAGCAGCAAAATCAACACCAGCTTTTTCTCCCTGTAATAAAACAGACTTAAAATGTTTAACGCCAAGATCGACTGACATGACAGGATCTTGAATAGAATTAGGTGGTAATCCGATAGATTCAGAGCTTTGCATAATATCCAAAGTCGTAGAACTCCCTAATTCTTGATACATAAGCGCTAATAGAAAATCCGTATATTCTGGAATTCCATATTTAGTTGTATATTCACTTAAAAGCCCTCTCCATTGTTCGATATGAGGTGGAACATTAGCTGTACCAAATGGTGAGTTAATATTCCCTACAGGCTGTTGCTGTGATGACTGAATGCCAAACAATAGACCCGCCATTAATATTAAGGCAAATACAACTCCTATCGTAATTTCCTTCCAGTTCCGGACAACAAAAACAGTTCCCTTAACAGCTACTGTTGCTGCCACTTATCTCACCCCAACTCTTTATTTACAGTTTCAAGCTCTTTTTTAAGCTCAGTCAGTTCCTTATTTTTAAAATCGATTTGTTTCTTTTTGTCATCTGGCTTGATCTCTTTTTCACCATTAATCTCTTTAATTTGTTGTTCAAGTCCCCCAATATTATTTTCTAGCTCTTTTTTCTTAATCGTAAACTCTAATTCTTTATTTTTCAGTCTATTATTTACATCTTTAGCATCGGTTAAATCACCATTTTCAACAAAGGCTCTTCCTATCCGAAGCAATTGGCTTTCATCTTCTGTAAATGCATGTTCCGAAAGTAAAAAGCTATAATCATAACTAATAATTTTCTTTTCAATATCTAGATAACTAATATCAGCTTTTAATTCTAAAATCACATCTTTTTTATCTGCTTTATATAGTTCTTCAATCGTAGGTTTTATCAAATTCTTATCTATATCTATTGCTTTTTGGTACTCACCTTTAGCAAAGTACAGGTTTGCCATTTCTTCATCCGAACCATTTGTTTCTTTTAAATGCTTAATTGCTTCATCAAATTTATCTTCACTTAGTAATTTATAAAACTTTGATTCTTGTTGAGTTTTTTCAAGTTCTTTTGCATAGGCAGTTTGAACTTTGTTTGTTACAGCTTGTTGTAAAATTAGACTTATACCAAATGCAATAGCACAAATCCCTATACAAATACCAGCCCAAATCCACTTTTGTCGCTTAACCTTTTGCTTTTCATTTTCTAGATCAATAAAGTGTTGAGTTTCTTCCTGATACAGCTTTTGAGCTATTAACTCTTTCAAATCGTTAACGGATTCAGCATTTTCTACATAGAAAAAGAAATCGTCTTTTTCTTTTTTTAATAAATTTTCTTTTTCTCTCCTATATTTTTCATATGTAAAACGAGAAAACATAGACAAAATCAAAATTTTGTATTGGTCTAATGCTTCTAAATGATCTTCATATGGTAACCATTGATTACTTCTGTAAAGAATCTTAAGGGTCTTTAAATCTTTAAAGAATATGTTTCTTGGATGAATTAAAGCTTTTTCTTTAAATGTATTTAATGGGTCTAACTCGAGTAATTCGTTTAGTAGTGCCAGACGAAATACCTGTGAATACTTTTTTGATGTGAGTAGTGGTTGGTATTCACTTTCTATTTCATAATCTAGAACAAATCGATCTCTTTCTTTTGTAATCTCTTTTAAATTAAAAAAGTAAGGTGACTCTTCTTTTAAGTCTTTCAAATCCTCAACTCGTTCAGCTAACACCTTACTTGCTGCAATTTCTAAACGGTAATGTTTATCTTTAATAATAAATAATGTACCGTATTCAAATAACTGGATTTTCACAAGGATCACTCCTTTCACAGAACGAAATTTCGAACTTCTTCTTTTTCAATAGGAGTCATTTCATTTCTAGATTCGTAGTCTGGAATTACATCAGGATCTGCACCATACTTTTCCCTATACCGTTTCTTATTCCATAAACGAAGTTCTTCTTGTGTTAGCTCAACCTTTATAAAAGCTCGTTGAGAACCATATACAAGTAAGGCTTCCCCTTGTCGTTTTGCTCTCAATAATGAAATCTCTTCATCGGAGAACGATATGTTAATCTTTCGAATAACATCATCTACCCCTTTATTGTCTAATCCGAAAAATATTTTTGTATGACTATTCTCAACCATTGCTGCCCCTAAATTATCCACGGTATCAAGCACATCAATAATCTGTTGAGTTCCAGCGATGGCTCCAGCATTATACTTTCTAAATCGTTTATAAGCTTGGTAGAAGAACCTCATTGAATCAGGGTTCTTTGATAAGAAATGAAACTCATCGATAAATACATAAATTAACTCTTCTCTGTTTTTCGTTACTTCATCCCATAAGAATCCAAAGATATTGAAATAACAAGCTGCTTGAACATCTACTTCGTTTTGAAGAGACTTTAAATCAAAAGAGAATAATGAATTGTTGATGTTCACGTTAGTGTGACCATTAAATAATGAGTTGGAACCATGTACATAACTCTCCAAGATAAAATAAAAATCTTGGATCTTTTCATATCGATCCAAATCAATTTTCTTCAATTCTCCTAAATCATTGTAAAAGTCTTCAAGAATCGGGAAATCTGTTGGCTTTAAGTTTTGCATGTCTCGGTCTTCATTGATTGTAAATCTGTTATAAAGACTGGTCAGTACCTTGTCCAAAATACTCGATTCAACTTGAGATAAATCAGGTTTTAAAACCTTGAAAAACGCCTTAAGGCGTTGAACCTTTTGTTTAACAAGGTCTTTTAAAAACTCTGCATCATCATTAAAACCTTCAGTGTCCGTAATTTCAGTGGTAAAGATCTCTAAAGGATTAATTTTTGTTGAGCTGTTACTACTAAGATGGACGACTTCACCACCGAGAATTTTTACAATATGTGAGTACTCATTCTCTGGATCAATAATATAAATCTTGATCCCCATTGCATAACAACGAAGAATTTTTTGAACCATGAATGTTGATTTACCAACGCCTGATGTACCGATTACCACCATATTTTGATTTAAAGTACGTTGGGTATCTAGGTAGTCAATAGCTACTAACGAATTGGTTGTTTTGTTGGTTCCTTCAACCTGAGCCATAGGCGTTAGATAACATATTTCGGAATCATCAAATGGGAAAAAAGAAGAAGCTGTTTCACTATTGCACATTTGGTAAGTGTAATCTTTTAATTGATTGTCTCCTAAGGGAAGGGATGACCAAAAAGCCATTGGAGTACAGTAATGAGGATTTAAAGCTTTCATCCTTAGTTTGGTTAAAATTCTCTGTGCGTTGTCCTCCAAAGCTTTCAGTCCTTCTAACGATAAAGCCTGTATAAAAATGTATGTGTAAAGATACATAAAGTTAGATCGATTTGATAAAACCTGATTTAATTGGTACCTTGCACTCTTAATTTCTGATTGCAGCCTTATTCGAGTCGCAGGATCTCTCGTTTTCAATAACTCTGCATCCTTATTTTTAATAGAGTCATTGTAGTAATTTATCATTCCCTCAGCATTAGCAGGTTCCAAATATTGAACAAAAGATATGTTTCCTTTTAAACGTTTAAGGTCTGAAAGCCAGTTTCCTTTTTGCTCCTTTGGATAAGAAACAACAGCTAGTACCTTTATGAAGTTGCCCCCACTTTCGATATAGTTTTTGTTTTCCTTCCAAACAAAAGGATAAATGGAATTAAGTTCTTCAGTTTCCAAAACTGAATTTAAAAGGTCTTGAGGACTTTCTATCACCTGTTCCTCTTTTTTATTTTCACGTTTAATGGATGTAAATAGTTTAGCTAAAGGGAAGGGCATGTCTTTTTCTCCTTTCCAATTGTTAACCGTATAGTTTCGACATTTCAAAGTCAAAGTATCTATAAAGTAACGTCAATGTATCTTTCTCAGATAATTTACTTATTGTTAGATCATAGGATTCGAAAGTGGATCTTAAAGAGTTTGAGATTTCTTCCACCTTTTTTGTAAGGATACTTTCCGTACGTTCTAAATCTTGCAAAGTACGTTTTTTCATTTTCTCCCTAACCACCACAAAGTGATGTTTAGTAGACATTTCATCTTTTAGTCTTATACCTTGGAAGTGATCAATATATGACGCGATTAACTTTCGCTTATATTCATTTCCACTACTTTCTTTATTTTCTACTTCATTCAAATATCGTTTTTTCCATCCTAATGTATAAGTTCTTAAATATTCTGTTCATATTCAGCTAATAAATCAAGATTTATTCCACTTACTTTTAATATTGAAGTTAAGTACCCGTTTTTCAAAAGTACATAGTCTTTATAAATACCTTCTATAACGCTCAGGTCTTGAATAGTTCTTTCACCTTTTTTTATAAGTGTGTCTACCTCATAATCAAACTCTGTTCTATCAATCTTCTTTTTTTTATTTCTAGACATGGAAATCATCCTTTTTGTTAGGTTTTATAAAGAACATTTTCTGTCTGCTGTTGTAGCTAAATACCTGTTTTAGATATCTACTGTACGTAATATTAGGACGAGAAGAGATTGGCCTTAGTACAGCAAATGTGAAAGAACCTAACATTAACAATGTTGCAAAAAACATTTTCACCATCATAAATCCTAATGAGTATGGTGGAATTAAAAGGATAATTACTGCAATAACGACTGATGGTAAAATAAATTTAAAAAAGTTAAGTAATGAAAGACCCTTAACAATGTTATAGGCCTTATCGATATTGTCAGGAAAAACGAACGTTTTCCCTTTACGACTATCTTCTTCTCCTAGCAATTCCTTTAGGGCTTCTCTGATATCTTCTTTTGAAGTAGCCATTCAATCACCTCTCTTAAGCAAACAACCCGTATACCCATGGTACGATCCACACAACCGCTGCTGCTAATCCAACTCCAGACAAAACCATTCCTACTCCACGAAACATTTCGTTTTTAGTATGTGGATCATCAACACCAGGTAACTTTTTAATGATTATCCAGATTGAAACGCAGACACCAACGATAACAACAAGCCCTGTTAACAATGATTGAATTTGCTTTAACCCTTCCTTAACCTTTGCACCAACATCTGCTGCTAAAGCTTGCTCCGGCACTAGATTAGAGATTAAAATAACTGCGGCTAAAACAAGTAAGGGTTTTAGTTTTTTTATGTTTTTCATAGGTTTTTCCTCCTTAGTCCTTTTCGCTAATTTCTATCATTTCAATATATTGCCCTATATCTTTATCTTCCTGTCTCTCTTTCTGTTTTTCTATTTGAATATGTTTATTTAAATCTACTAACTGTTTCACAGCCTCTTTTTCAGAGAAGTAAGGTGATATTTTATTCATCGTTCCATTACCATTTAATCTCCCGATATAAGAGCCTTTTTCATTTGAAATCACCTCAAAATCGTGTTGCTTAGTTTGAATTTCTTTATTTATCTCAATACCGTAAAAGGAAAGAAAACCTTCGGCAATTGAACGACTATCCATAACAATTTCATCAAATACTGCTTTTATTTTTGGGTTTTCTTTTAATTGTTCAATCCACTTCTCAGCAATATCAGGTAACATGAATTCTCTGTCTTTCTGGTTTTCTTCAAGGGTTAATTTGACACCATCATTATCTTTCTCAATGTTTTTAAGAGTAACGGTTTTACCTAAAAGATCAGAAGGAATATAATTCACCTCTACCGTTTTACGAAGCGCTCTTTTTCTAAGTTTCAGATCACTTTTAAGCTCATCTTTTATAATAGAAGATCGTAAACTCTCTATGTTTTCGTGAGTTTTAAAGATTGGCTTTTTATCATCATTCATTAGATTGAGTCGAAATTGTTTATTTTCATGCAAGGAAAATGACTTACCGTCTTCCTGTACAAAGAATGATTGCCCTCTAAACTTCTCAAACTTGTTGGTCCCAAAAGTGCTTTGAAGCACTTCCTCTTTGGAGTTAAAATCTTGAGTGATCTTATGTGCTTCTTTTCCCTCTTGTTTATAAACGCCTAAATATTCATCACCGTCTTGGTAAACCTGAAATACGCCTTTGCCCTTATCAAATTGGAAACTATCTAAACATTCCCCTTTCAAATCAAACAAATCAGGTTGGCGTTCTTTGGTTACATGATGATAAAGTTCATATTCAATTTCAGCTTTCTGATCATCTGTTAAAGATGGATGATCTCGTTGTAGATTCCTTATTTCCTTATCCATAAGCATTTTCATATCTAAATCTTGTTGTCTCTTTGCTCGTTCTAACATTTGCAATAAGTATTCAACAATCGTAAGAATGGAGTCATTTATCGTTCTTTCAACAGTATCATTCCTCAAAAATTCATCTCCTTCCTATAAACAAGTTGATATTTTGCATTAAAAGAAATATTATTAATACATGTATTACGATTTATCATAAAAAAGAAATGTTTTATGCGTCATTTGTACATATATTGTAACACATTACATTTCCAATTTATTACAATCACAACTGTTATTATTGTTTTTAACAATTAATTTACATTCAGAAGGTGGTTTTATTTATGACAGAAGAATCTTCAAAAAAAATACCTGTTAATCTCAAGATTGAAGAGGGTTTGTTAAATATCATTGATTCCTACAAAAAAGAGACATTTTACAGCACACGTACTGATGCGATCAAGGATCTATGTAAGTTCGCATTACATAAAAAAGGGTATCTAGATAAAATTTAGTCTTAAGTGCATCCTATTCTTATTATTAATGAAACTAAACAGACCCACTTGTAGTGGGTTTATTCTTTTTTAAGAGGTCTTCCTTCATCCCTATTACGCTGATTCACTTTATCTAGCTGTTTATCTTCAGTTGCGATAAAATACTTCTGATCCCACAGGCTATCTCCGTTTTTTAATTTGGAATCAGGAAACTCCTTATACAAGAACCTTGCTGATCCGCCTTTGAGAGCTTTCATAATACTCGGTATGTAATGGGTTGTTTTGCAATTAATGATCAATTTAACACCGCAATCTTGAATATCAAATTCTACTATTCTAAATTCATGACGAACCGAAACATTTTGAAAATAGCCCTTGATAAGTTCTTTTTCCTAGTAATATGTCTCTATTTGTATAAAACATAATGATATTGCAGGAAGCACATATGATATTTGTTCGAATGAACCTCATTCATAGGTTTTGTTCCTCCAATCCACCATGGTTGATATTTCTATATTATGAATATATTTCCTATATTTATTTTACCAATAATATACTTTATTCGATAGAATTTGAGAGAAACTAACAGAAAATAAGTCAATTTACGTATACAAAGTAAATTTCCTTATCCGCCGGTAGTCCCGAAAAAAGTTTCACCTCCTTTTTGTGCGGTGAAACTCCTTCTTTACGGAAAAGGGAACTTGGATCGTGGTAGCTTTAGCTGAATAAGTCAGAGCTTTATATATTTTTAAAATAACTTTATCTTTATAACACTGAACAGAAATTGTATAAATAAAAACAAAAATCGAAAGTAGTCAATTCTCTTTCCCTTTTAGAATTTTGTTGAATATTGCTGAAAGAACTCATGAATTGATTAAAGGGAAAAGCCTGATAATACCGAAGTAATTTAAAAGTAATCAAACTAAAAGGAAGATGTCTTTATGATAATTGCTAAATGGGTTATATCAATTCTTGGATGTAGCTTTTTAACAGCATTAGCTTGGGAGAGTTTTAAGAAAATGGCTAATATTATCGGAGAGTTGCAAGAAGTCTCGAAAGAAGAGAAAGCAAAGGTAAGAAATCTAAAATGGAAAATCAAAATTTTCAAGTCAGGATATTCAATATGCGGTGTTTGTATTTTAATTATTTTGTATTTATTATTCGATTAATGACTCCCCAGAAAGGGAAATTTAGAGAAAAAAACTTCAAGTTAACACTAAAGTCAATTTGTAGCCAAAATGAAGCCACGGATCTTCTTACCGCCTATGATTTTGTTTTTTCTTCCTGCAACAATCACTTGCATTTATTCATATTCTTCCTTATCTTTATTACCATTTATCAAAACCAGACATAATACTTTTTCTTAGTTATAGAAACGTTATTTAAGGAATTATCTTGTGGACTATAAGTACAGCCACACTTTTGGTTTATTTCTTCAAAAATCAAACGCTCTGATTTTGATATAGGCATTGATATCTCGCTTATATCCTTATAGGGAGGCTGTTATTATTTTCTTAAGTAGAAGAAGAAATAAACAAACGATCGTTTAAATAGTATTACGAGGTTGAATATTGGAAAGTTTCAAAAAAATAGAAATATCCCCTTGTCATGGGCATGTGCCTTACTCCCATACGGGGATGGTTCTTCGATGAAAGTCGTGCTAAACTCATGGTATCCGCCTCCGTGGGTTGGTGTTTGGTCGTACTTTCATCATAACCACGGAGGCGGATTTTTCTATTTAATTGTGAAGATTAATGCAACAGGCTCTAGAATTGTAAAGCTACTGACCACATACAGTTAAAAACTTATTAAAAGAGCCCTCTGGTCAATTTTCCAACTAAAACTGGTTTAACGGAGTCAAAATGAATATCCCGAACATACTTAATGTTAAGCCCGCCGGGTCCAACTTTTAAAAAACGCCCTAACAATCCTAAATTCTCTTTTAAAGATTGAATCTCATCCTCGGTTGCGATCCGTTTTTCTCCAACAGTTCCTGACAATCGTACTCCTGGAGGCGTTTTGAATTTTCTAGAAAGAACCGATCGTAACAAAAACCATTTACTACTGTTAACAGCTAGAATACAGACTCGATTATTATGTTCAAGGTTTTGTGTCATTTGGGAAGTGAAAATTTGAAAAAATAAGCCTTTTGGCTCATCTTCGCTGAGTATTAATGACCCAATTGGAGTAACATGTGGAGTTCCATCTGGGTTTACAGTGGCAAATGAGAATCCAAATGACTGAGAAGCAATATCTCTCCAAGTATTCCAGTGATCGAATGGCTGCATCGTATTCCCTCTTCTCTTCATATAAAGTTAATAGGGTATATAGCAAAACGTTTACCCATAAGACCAAAAAGTACTTTTAAAACGATGCTTTACCCTGCAGCCTATCGGTTCGATCTTTAACATCCTTCATTTTAGCCTTTACGAATCAATCCCAGGTTCTTTTTTCCATTCAGTTAGTGAATTAATCATAAAAGATTAAATGCATATTACTGTCAGTCCTTGATTTCGCAAAAAATTCCGCTTCATTTCCTCCATCAACAAATTTACCAATACCCCAGAAATACCCACATTTGCCTCGTTCTATATATCTTGTTCCTACATAATCATTATAACTATCAGGATCGTACTCCCATAATTCAACTTTTAACGCACCAGCTGGACCCACGTAAGGATCCCGACAAATCTTATAATCTCCACCAGTAGAAGCATACACATCACTTTCATCACCATTATCTTCAAGAGTTTCTTCTCCTAAGTAATCCCAGCCGCTGCTTGCAAATGTAGAAGAAGGGACCAACAATGCCACGACCAATGCAACGACAATCATTTTAAACTTTTTCATGCTCATTCCTCCTCTCCCGTTTTGACTTGAAAAATATTATTCGCCATATAATTCCAATATCCTCCTATTTTTTCCAAAGTATATGGATGCTTTAAAAGTGCATGAATGCACTATTCGTTTATACGTCATATATTCCACTGCTTGTTGCGTTAAATTTTAGGACTCATTTGAGAGTCAAGGTTTAAGTTGATAGTTAGTAACCTTTAAGGTTCTCAAAGGTTCATGATCTTTTGAACGTTTGAGGTTCTTTAAGGTAAGCAAACTTAGTGCGCTAGAAACAGAAAGTCTGTAGAAGGAGTACCGCCAGCAAAACACGGATTTACAACGTTAAGGATATTCCAGTATTAAAAATCCCAATTTCTCATTTATATCACTGAGAGATTGGGATTTATTCAACAATCGCGCCCTTTAATGGAATAACTAAAATATGGTCTCCATCCTAAAATCACTTAATTTGTTCTTCAATTAACGCACCCGTTACTTGGAGATAGTTAATAAACTTCGAAAACAGCGTAGTTTTAATCAAACTTCTGGTTGATTTACAATTATGTAATGTCCATCAGGGTCAAAAAAATCCCATTTTCTCACTTGCAAACCATCAACAAATTGCCGTCTAGGTCACGAAATGCAAACCAGTGTCCATGTTCAATCCCAGTAACCAATTCCACTCCGTTATCCTTCATGAATTGATATGATGCTTCAATGTCATCCGTGGTGAACATGAAGGCTGGTGTCTGATAGGTAGGTGGTCCCCCTTGTTCCTTACCTCCCCAACCTGGCATTGTATCCAAAATTAGTCCTGCTCCTTGCATAGGCAACGGACACAGATGACCACCCTTGATTTCAGGTGTTTCCACAATGCTTAGGATTTTGCAATACCAATCTCGTGCCTTTTCGATATCCCGAACTGGCATGAACGTCCCACCGATTCGGTTTTGAATAGGACTCGTCAATGTAAACACTTCCTTCCACTTTTTATGAAATTTTCAGACTATTACATATTCGTAATCATATGCGACTGTTCCTTCTGTAAAAACACTAAGTATCTGGAAATATTTATCGATAAGATTCACTTTGGTAGTTTTACTGGACATTACTGCCCTTTAACACAATAAGGGCTTGATCCTTCTTCAAGATAAGCGCCCGATTCTTGAATAAGCAGTTACCTACTATTAACTGGTTTCTTGTATAAGCTACAGAATTTTCTTGTCGAACTATGAAATAAAAGCCATTTCTATTTAAATCACTTTTGTTATAATTAAAATAAAAAACGAGGAACAGTAATGTATAATTTTTTTCTATATACCTCCGTATTCACATTAACCTTTTTCATAATCTGGGTGGGTGTAGAATCTCTACACATAAAAGTCGCTCTAGGAATTATAGGGCTTACTTTTTTAATACCACAGATAAGAAAAAAACTTTATAAAACTTCACTCGTAATAAGAAAAAGCAAAGTAGCTCTCTATTCTTCATTGTTTTTTACATTTTTGTTGTTCTGTATCGGTATAAAAGATTTCGTAACAGAACCTAATATCGATTTCACATCTTTCACTTTCATTTTTTTAATACTATTCTATAGTTCATTGGGAAACTTTATTTATGGAATACCTGTATCGTTATTTTCAGATTTAATAACAGCAAAACTAAAAAATTCCCGATTCTACCTATCTTGTTTAATACATATTGGATTCGGATTGCTTACTTTTTTTATTATTGGGCCAGGAATGATTTTCGCTACTATCTGTTCATTAATATTTTTTCTTATAGATGAATTATTAAGAAAAAGAGAGTATACCACTTATAAAAAAAAGCTAATTATTTAGAATTAAATTTTGGCGATTGACTACTGATGAAAAAGGTGTCTTTTTAGGGGTAGTACCAGCGAAGCTGTCACCACCCGCAATAAGGAAATGTCAAGATTACAATAAGTTATTTAATTTTAATACTTCAAACACGCATACCCCCGTCTTGTTTTTGATGGGGGTAAAATAAAGTTATTTAATTTTTTATAAAGGATGCTTAGTAATAAAGTCATTTATAAATCTAAGATTTATTTCACAATCGCGCCCGTTTGTTGAATAAGGAAAAAATTTAAAAATTTAAAAACAT
>JBNJJO010000040.1:0-46033 GCA_051750265.1 Bacillota bacterium
TTTGTACTATATAGTACGTTGTTTTGTTAATTAAAATTAACGTTGGCACGCTTGGTTTTGTTTAGTTTTCAAAGATCATTTGTTATGTCATCTCTCTCAGAAGCGACTCTACTAATATAACACACTTCTAAATATTAAGTCAACATATTTTAAAATGTTTTTTATTGCATCTGCCTATCAATCCGACAGGAATTTAATAATATAACAGATTTATCTTAATGTCAATAAATAAATCAAATCAACTTACGTCTTTGAATCTATATTAATAAAATACTACTCAATGCTTATAATATAAGGAAGACTCACTGTACCTTCCTTATTGAGATTAAATAAAAATAAATTTCGAACAAATAAATGTATATCACTTTATATAACTGGTAATAATATTAAGTATTCCCCTTTTCTCTATAACAGTCTTTACTCCCGTTGAGTAAAGGCTACCTTTTTGACAAGTTTCTTCTATTATAAATTGTCGTATTATTAACGCATAATTCTTCACCGTATTAACAGGTGTAATTTATCTTACCTTGCAACGATCGTCTTTTACTATTTCAATCGTATTTTCTCTTGTTCAAAAAATTTCTCAACAGTATGTCTATTCCAATTCCAATATGAAACACCTGCAATTTTCACATCAGCTTTTGGTGTCTTACCTCTTTCGTAATAAACATTCAATTTACTTCTAGTACTCCGTCATATTATTACTCATTACATCCACCTTAAGTATATCGTGGAGTTTCATAAAGATTTTATCACCATGCCTATCCATTAATCGAAGTTCCTTCTTCAACCCATCAATATAATGCACATGACCAATATAAAGTTTCATATCTCCATTATCAAAACAAGTGAAAACTAGCTCATTGTTAAATTCCATCGCTTCGAGAATCGTGCTATTGATTTCCTCTAATTGATGTTCATCTAATGTTGGTTTATCTACTTTGTCAAACTTAATAAATTCATTACGAAGCATCTTTATATGCTCTGGAAGCATCATAGCAGTCCACTTCATTGATCCTCTGTCTTTAAGCATCGTCATCATCCCTTTTTAATTATCATATCCCAATCATAAGAAAATACGTTCGATTTTCCAGCAAAAGAGAATACACGTTCTTATATACATCAAAAGAGGAACAGATGCCAATTGATATTGTGTATTTATCTAACATTAGTGAGATTTCGTATAGATCGATCATTTTGAAGGATAATCGAGCGTATTGTCTCACTAAGAGCCAAAAAGTTCCTTGGAATTTGTCATTTATTTTTTTGATGATCGTTTCAAACAACTCATCCTCTTCTACTGGTTTAACACCTGTTTCAACATTTTTAGGATTTACCAATACACTGTCCACCGTATTAGGATTTAATGTGATATCACCTTTGAATGTTTCTTTCAGCTTGTAATATTCCAATTTCAATTTATCTTCAATACTAATATCCGTAGTGGTTACTTTCGGAATAAAAAGCCCCAAAAAGTTGATAGAATGTAACTTTTATCATTGTTTACATGTAGTCATAGATAAGGGGCTATAAGGACTTGACTTGAGCCCTCTATGGATACAATTGGTCTTGAAAGGCTGAAGCAGTTTTTTTCATCAGGTGACGAGCCTATCTATCATACCTACCGCGCTCCTTGATATGTAGTGTGGAAGAAGAACGCTACCACAATGTACATCAAGGTTTATAGTTTCTTCCTCCTGTTACTTTATTTCCGCTCAAAACATTTTTCTCCTATCTTTGAGTACAACGAATACTATAAAAAATTAGTGTATATAATGTTTCCATAAAGTTAAAAATCCGTAACGTGGAAAAGAAATTAGGTGGGATTTTATTTCATTAAGCATTGCGTTTGGATTTTATAAATTTTGTGAATAATGAGGATAAAGTTTACGAAAAAACCTTAAAAACCACAGTAGATTACTAATCCTATTGTGGTTTTTAGTCTACTCTCAGAAAAAAGATTTTTTTAAGAATGATTGACATAAATGTATAGGAGGTTTTAAACATGTCTTTAAGTCAAGTTCTTCAAAAACGCATGATTTTTCACCAATATAAAAATTGGTATGTATTGGATGATGAATTTTATTGGGACATTAAAACATTATCCAATACTATTTTTAAATACTTAGACTCAAATTTTAATATCCCTGTTATTTTTTGTTCGATATGTGAAGCGAATAAAATCATTAGTGACTTAGGAGATGAAGAAAATGAATATTTACGATTCGCATCAGGTATTTATTGGAGGGAATTAGAGATTATCTTTATTTTTCGCTTCAGTGAATATATCCCATTAATTGAGACTCTTTTTCATGAATTTCGTCATGTTATGCAAGACTTCAATCCTGATTTTAGACATCATTTCGAATATGATAAAAAATTACCTTATCAAGAACGAATTACTGAAATTGATGCCTTTCAATTTGCAAAGGAAAAAACAAATGAATATCTAACATCTGAATCATATAAAAACGTTGACTTATGATCATTTCAAAAAAAGGAACCATTCCACTCACGGGAGATTAATCCTTTTCTGGTCGTTACACCAGCCAATTCTATACTTTTTATAGGGGTCCCGACGTCAAAACGCGGATTGTATACGTCAAAATAAATATTGTAAAAGACATGCACTTTGGTCTATGAATTTATACCAAAAACGCACTACATCATAAGTAATGCGTTGATATAGTCGGCTTGTTGATGGGTTCGATGTTATCAAGACCAAAATCGTAAAAAGTTATAAAAAATAGAGGTTGATACATATTAGTCATGACTAATATGTATCAACCTCTTACTTCTATATACAGAATTTCTTTATTCGGACAACCTGATGAAAAATTCTTTACTGAACGTTCTTAAAATGATATACTAAGGCAAGTTAGATTTAACTGTTTTATTCTATCGAAATGAGAATGATCATTCTCTAATTGTTTCTATAAATGTATTGAGGGAGGGATGATTGACTTATTTATCCAAGCGAGGTAGCTAATCTTTATCTTTCCCCAGAATAAAAAATGAATACGTTCTAAGGTGGATATTATGGCTAGAAATAAAGAATTTGATGAAAAAGAAGCATTAAGGAAAGCCATGGAGCTTTTCTGGCAACAAGGGTATGAAAAAACATCCATGAATGATTTGGTAAACCATATGGGCGTTCACCGTAGAAGCATCTATGATACGTTTGGTGACAAACGCACTTTGTTTATGAGCGCTTTAACTCACTATGAAGAAGTCATAATGATGAAAATGAAGAAGAAGATAGAATCAGAATTACCGGTTAAACAAGTGATACGAGAAGTATTTGAAATGGTTATTTACCCGAATAATAATCAGCCAATAGGATGTTTTTCTGTAAACGCAGCAGTTGAATTATCATTACTTGATCAAGAAGTAACAACAAAGATTACAGAGATGTTTACAAAGACAGAAACCCTTTTTTATGAGCTGCTGAAACATGGTCAAGAACAAGGAGAAATTTCTAAACGTCACGATATCAAAGGGCTCTCTCATTACCTTCATAATGCACTTGTGGGAATACGAGTATTAGTAAAAACAACAGATGACAAGCAAAAATTAGAAACCATTATTGATTTAACGTTGTCAGCATTAGAATAAGATAGATGAAAGACTGAATCATATGAAGCTTACAGTGATTCGAGGAGCTACCTCGAGCTTTACCGTTTGCTGCTCGAGAGAAAACTTATTTGTTGTAGCTAGAAGATTAGTTGAAAGTCTTAAATCAGCCATTTGCGCGATAGATTAAAAAAGACTGTATGGAGGTGAATAAGAATGAAAAAGAACAACATGACTTTGGCAGATTCATTACAACTCCAAAATGGAATAATCATTAAAAATCGATTCTTTAAATCTGCAATGAGTGAAGCATTAGGAACAAATAATCAAAATCCTACAAAGTCATTGATTACGTTATACAAAACATGGGCTAACGGAGGCGCAGGTCTTGTCATGACAGGAAACGTTATGATTGATCGCAATGCTCTAGGGGAACCAGGTAACGTTGTTGTGGAAGACGAACGTGATTTAGACATGCTAACGAAATGGGCGAAAGCTGGTACGGAAAATGAAACGCACCTCTGGATGCAATTAAATCATCCAGGGAAGCAGTCACCTAAGACAATATCGAAAGAACCTGTAGCACCAAGTGCTATTCCGCTTTCAGGAGACCTCAAGAGTTTCTTTAATCAACCACGCGCTCTTCTTGCAAAGGAAATTGAAGATGTAATTATTCGGTTTGGAAATGCTGCAAAAATTGCTAAAAAAGCTGGATTTACTGGTGTTCAAATCCATGCAGCACATGGATATCTTATTAGTCAATTTTTATCTCCTCACCACAATCAGCGTACAGATGAATGGGGTGGAAGTTTAGCGAATCGAATGCGATTTTTAATTGAAACGTATAAAGAAATTCGAAAACAAGTCGGAGAATCATTTCCTATCGGTATCAAGCTAAATTCTGCTGATTTTCAACGTGGTGGTTTTACTGAAGAGGAGTCAATGGAAGTTCTTCAGAAAATGTCTGAAATCGGCATCAACCTAATTGAAATTTCTGGAGGGAACTATGAGAATCCCAAGATGTTGGTAGCTGATGTGAAAGAAACTACAAAGAAACGGGAAGCTTATTTTATTGAATATGCGCATAAGGCCAGAAAATTAGTCTCTACGCCATTAGTTGTTACAGGCGGCTTTCGTTCTGAAGAAGGAATGAATGAAGCCGTTGCTAGTGGAGCAATCGATATGGTGGGGATAGCAAAACCTTTTGCTTTGGTACCTGACCTTCCAAACAAAATCTTTCAAGGAAAATATGAAACCGTTCAAACCAAGCCTATCCGCACTGGGGTCAAATCGATAGATAAGACCGCTTCTATGTTAGAACTTGGTTGGTATGAGCAGCAATTAGCAAGGATCGGTAAATCTCAATCTCCTAACCCTGATCATAATGTTTGGGTGTCTTTGATACAAAATGTGTTAGCAAATGGTCGTGGTGTGTTTCTAAAAAGAAGGGGATAATTTCTAAACAATCAATATGAAGGAGAGACTTATATGAAATATACAGTGATTACAGGAGCTAGCTCAGGTATAGGATATGAAACAGCTTTAGCGTTTGCTGTCCGCGGAAAAAATCTAATTATTGTAGCTAGAAGATTCGAACGATTAGAAGGTCTTAAATCAGCCATTCAAACAATCAACCCTGATTTAGATGTAATTATACGTACAGCTGACCTATCGGTTGCAGAACAGGCATATACTTTGTATAACAGCATAAAGGAGTACCAAATTGAGACGTGGATTAATAATGCCGGGCTTGGGGAATCCTCTCCTATAACCGATCAGAATTTAGAAAACGTGGAAACCATGTTACGTGTAAATATCGAATCGTTAACCATCCTTTCTACATTATTTGCACGTGATTATTCTAATGTTGAAGGAACCCAATTATTAAACGTATCGTCATTACTTGGATATGTCGTTGCTCTTGGTACTATTACGTATTCTGCATCGAAGTATTATGTTAGTGCATTCACAGAAGGACTCGCAAAAGAACTGGAGCAAAAAGGTGCAACAATGAAAGTGAAAGTTCTAGCACCAGCTATAACAGAAACAGAATTTATCAATCCAGGAAACGAAAAGGATAAATTTGATTACAAAGCACATATGCCTAAGTACCATACTGCTAAACAAATGGCAGGTTTTATGATGGATCTTTATGATAGCAGTCAAGTAGTTGGAATTGTAGACGAGAACTATGAATTCCAATTAAGAGAGCCCATTTATCCAGTTTTTGGCGGTTTTTAATTCCATTTACCTATTCGAGAATGATCATTCTAAAAAGATGAATGCTAATAAGAAGACAGGTATTGAGTTGAAAAATGAAGCAGTAGCTAGTTATTTCAAAGTGTTATCTCAACCTGCGCCTCCTTGAATAACGAACAGCCAAGGCTTTTTTGAAAAAACGCTTGGCTGCTTTGTAGACTCAAATGTATGGTCTAAAATATCTCTTTTAGCATTTCCACTTAAATTAAAATAAGTATGATTAGTCAGATTTAAAAGTGTTTTCCGATCGGAGTTTCCTTCATAAGAGATTTGAAATTCATTATGATTGTTTAATGTATACGTGACTTTTACATGAAGATTACCTGGATACCCTTCTTCTCCATGCTGTTAACAGGATAAGACCACAACTGCACAATTATTTATAGATTAAAATATCTACTATTATAAAAATGCCCTATTTAGGAACTTCAGGTATCTAACTTTCAACAAGTGTCTTAGTGAGTTTCATATCAAACTATTGGTGCTACCCCAATTTCAATTATCTGTCTTCCACTGGAACATAGCTCCTAAACTTTAATCCAACATACTCTGCTCTTGGACGAATTAAACGGTTATTAGCATACTGTTCAAGAATATGTGCTGACCAACCCGAAGCTCTACTAACTGCAAAAATTGGAGTAAATAGATCTCTTGCTATCCCGAGACTATGGTAAGTAGATGCTGAGTAAAAATCCACGTTAGGAAGAAGCCCTTTTTCTTTCCTAAGGATTTCATCAATTTTTACAGAAATTTCATATAATTTTTCATGTCCTTTGAGTGCAGTCAATTTTTGTGACATGCTCTTTAAGAATTTGGCACGTGGATCCCCTGTTTTATAGACGCGGTGACCGAAACCCATGATTTTTTTCTTATCAAGAAAAGCTTCATAAATATAGGGCTCAACATTTTCAACTTCCCCAATTTCCTCCAACATTTCCATTACAGATTCATTAGCTCCTCCATGCAAAGGGCCACTTAAAGTACCAATAGCTGATACAATCCCTGCATAAATGTTAGCTAGCGTCCCTACCGTTACACGCGAGGCAAATGTTGACGCATTTAATTCATGATCTGCATGAAGGACCAGAGCCGTATCCAATGATTTAATAGCGATCGCCTCAGGATCTTCACCATTTAACATATATAAGAAGTTCTGAGCGTAGGTAAAATCAGATTTAGGAGATAGGATATCTTTTCCTTCTCTTACACGTTGAATAGCAGCTACCACTGATGAAATCTTTGCTTGTATATTTAATGCCTTGCGGCGATTCGCTTCAGGGGACATATCATGTGCATCTAAGTCGTACATCTCAAGCGCCGAAACAACTGTTCTAAGTATCGCCATTGGATGAGTATTTTTAGGAAAAGTTTTAATCAGGGATATGATTTCTCCAGGTAATAAACCTTGAAAAGCAAGGTCTTTCCTTAGCTTAGTAAGTTGGTCAGCTGTAGGCAGTTCATCCTCCCACAACAAGTATAAGACCTCTTCAAAGCTAGCATACTTGGCTAATTCATCGATGTTGATTCCCCTATACGTTAGTACTCCATCAATAATGGAGCTAATTCCGGATTGTGTGGCCACAACCCCTTCTAATCCTGCAGTTGACATCGCAATCTCTCCCCGTTCTCTGTTTTTTGTAATACAAGGCAAAAAACATAAATCTAAAAAATCGTATTGTACAGAAACAATTAAGTCATTTAATTTTGAAGTGACAAACTCGCATAAAACCGTTCTAAATTTAGATCAACAAAAAATACGTTGTTTAATTTCGATCGTAACAAGAAGATAAATTTCAAAAATAATGGTAATAAAGTTGGTTAAAATGTTAATATTTAAACGACTTTATTGTCATTCAACAACATATTTCTATTTTCTTTTTTTTTATAAGATTGGAGCTATATTTTAAAATTCTTAAATTCCAACTCAAATCACTAATTTTGGCACTTCTACTGCAACGATCTCCTCAGAAAACTCACCTTCTTCCATTGCAGTAATTGCACGTTCATGACTCCAAACGAATAATCTGATCAGAAAGCGTCACACTGCGAAGACTAATGCGCATACTTTATTGATTGTTTCCGTTTTAATATTCCATGGAATACCTGCTTCACGAGCAGCCTAACGGGAAGGAATTTGTCCCTGACCTACCTGCAAAACATTGCCGAAAATGACCTCGTCGATTCTTCCGGGTTTACGTTGCTCGTTACAAAGCTTCCCTCATCGTAATTCCGCCTAGTTCTGCTGCTTTTAAAGAAGAAAGCGCGCCCCAAAATTTGCCTACAGGCGTCCGTGCTCCATCTAAAATAACCGTGTACCTTCGGCGTTAACTTGACTTCCAGTTCACCGCTTAAGTACTGCTGCTCAAAAATTTTATTTTCCCCTACATATGAAGACACCATTTTTTGATTTGCTTGTTTGCAAGCAATAGACCTAGACCCCAGTCATCCACTTTACAGTTGTTACTGACGACCGTTAAATCTTTGTTCCCTGGTCACGTAATGCTTGAATAGATTTTTCCGGGATACCGCACAAGCCGAAGCCACCTACAATTAAAGTTGAGCCATCCTGAATATCTGAAATCGCTTCCGAAAATGAAGCCATTATTTTACTTTTTTTCATAAATTTCTCCTCCCTCCAGTTCGAATATTCTCTTATTTAAGAACATCCATCTTAACTTTTAGAATATTCCCTTATTTAAAAGTTTATATCCTAATTGTTTATAAGTAAAATACATAAAAGGAATATATACTATGAATATATGGAATAAATGGAGGCTTAAAAAGTACAGCCCTTAAAAGACTAAAAGAGGAACTGCATGTAGAGCTGTTCGACCGTTCAACGCGCCATCTCCGGCTTACAGATGCAGGCAGAATTGTTTATCAGCAAGGTCAGAAAGCAACTTTCATCTCTTTCTGAATTAAAGATTTTACTGGATGAACTGATGGATATTGCTACAGGTGAAATAAAAATTGTTATACCACCACTGATCGGCACACTGTTTTTTCCTGATAACGCTGCCGGTTTCAAATCTATTACCCTTAATATCTTAAAGAAATATAACCTAATTAATTAAATAATTGCATCCGTTATTCTCTGATGTCTACTCGAAGTATTGAATAGAGTAGGCTTGATGTTTATTGATGCCTCAGACAAGCCCACTATCACAAAAAAAAGCGAAGAAGAGGGCGAACCCTCTCCTTCGGAAACTTAGACGTATCCTTTTTCTTTCATGCTGTAATAATCAGCACTAGCATTTACGATTATGTGATCTAGTACCTTAATTCCTAAGATCTTACCGCATTCAGCTTATCTTTTCGTTACCTCAATATCTTCTCTTGATGGCATAATATCCTGTGATGGATGCTGGTGACTTACAATAATTGATGCACTATTATTAAGGATTGCAGATTTGAACTATTAATTCTGTCGCTACTAAAATCGTAGTTTTTTCAACTGGCAACCCCATATTTATTAATTTTTGGCGAATTGTTTCAGCTTGATCAGTAGAGTTATTACTTAGAAAAAATATTTCCTTATCAGTATCGATCAAATAAGTAAGTAACTCTTTAGAACCCTCGTAAACTTTATTTCCCGAATAGATACATCCATCTAAATCAAAAATAAATACTGATATTTTATTTACATTCCATTCCATGTGGAGTAATCACAACCTTTATAAGTGCTTTAAAAAATGCTTAATTAAGTTTCAATTTCCATAGTTCAGATTCCCCTACAGCTACCGCTTTAGAACCTGCTTCCATCCTTCTAAAATCTCCTCGGTGCGATTTAATTAGACCGGCCGAAATAATCGGATACGGGCAAGCTTCACTTAGATCTTTAATAACTCTTGGCATTATGACTGGCATTATTTCGATCGCATCTGGTTTGGTTTCCATTATATTTCGAACACCAGAAGTAAAAGCTTGTGTATCAAGCAAAAATAGATGTTGAATTGCAATTAGCTCTTCCTTTTTTTGCTACTTTGATTAAATTACTTTTAGTAGTTATTATTCCATCAGGCTTAATCTCACGTGCTAAATACTTGATTCCCTCTTTATCTTTTTTCAATCCCCTTCATTAAATCGACATGAAGGAAAATGTTCTTATTATGTTGTTTAGCGGTATCTACACAATGTTTAATATTGAAAATATCGCCAGTCATTAAAAAAATAACTTGAACATTTGATTCCGATGCTTCTTCAATCTGTTTTACATCTCTCACAGCGGCCACAATTGGATTAAATTCAAAAAGTTGTTTTATACGGTCATAGTTCCTCCTAATTTTTCCTGTTATAACGTCGATGAACCAATTGTTTTAATTACTAGAAATAAGAAAATCCCAAATACATTGAAGTTCAAACATATACATCTAAATTCGTCAATAAATTGACAAATCAAATAATACATACGATTCGAACCTTCAATATATTTGGGATCTCTCCTAGTCTCCGCCCAATTACATCTTAGGATATTTATTTTTAAAGTAATTTTGACAAAATTGGAATTATCATTAATAATAATGCGAATTAATTTCAAGTAATAATTCTATGTTTAGATAATATCAATAGTTTATTAATCCAAAATTAACTATATGTAAACTTCATGTAAATTGCATTGCAAACTTTTGTTAAACATAAATCCTAGAGTTAGTATAGTTTAATTTAATGGGTTCTAGTCACTGGGTTCAGCTGGACCATTTTTATAGTTATGTAGAATTTCTTTTATACACCGTTGATAACTCCACGTTTACGAACCTGGAGATGCATGAAAAAGTGGGTTTTTATGTAATGTCTTATTATACTAATGCACTCTTTTAGTTCAAGAAATGAACCATTTTCTACTTAGGAACCAAAAATCAATGAAATTAAATCACCTAAAAACTAGAATATACTGACACTGAAAATCATTCAGACGTTCCCTATGGTACCTAGAAAGAAAATCTATTCTCTCGGATTAGCCCAATTGAAAATAATTTTACCACGAAGGATAAAAATCAGTTTCTTTTTCATGTCTACTTTAGGGGTTCTATAACAGACACTATTGTTAGATCTGTTTTTAACATTTTCTATTTCTATAAAACCAACTCCTGTAACACGGTTTCAACTGACTCCCGGCCTTGTAGTATGCAATCACCTATACCTATGCCTTCATAGGAAGCACCAGCTATATGAATATGCGGGAGATGAAATTGTAAGTTTTCTCTGAGACTTTCAAGCCATTCCTTTTGTCCGACTCTATATTGTGGCATTGCATTTCGCCAACGTGTAATATGGTAAAATTCTGGATCCCCTTTGACTCCCATAATCCGTTTGAGGTCTTTCAGAACAGCCTCGATAATTTCATGATCTGGTTGATTGACTATTCCTTCATTTCCCGGACGACCAACATAACAACGAAGCAATACCTTCCCAGAAGGTGTAGTATGGGGCCACTTTTTATTGGTCCAAGTACAGGCTGTAATCGTGTAATTTTCTTTTTTTGATACAACAAAACCTGTGCCCTCATGAATGAACGGAAGCTGTGATTCCGAAAAACAAAGGGCAACATTTGCTATAGTAGTGGATGGCATGGAATTTACCTTCTTTATAAAGTCATATTTATTAAGTAACTGTCCAATATTTTGATGTGGGATAGCTAAGATCACTGCATCCGCTATTATCTTTTCTCTCATCGACAGTGATAGTTCATATTTATTGTCAATTTTTTCAATCTCCTGTACACTTTCTTCCAATATTATATGTTTGGAGGAAAGCTGTTCTTCAATCGCCTGTACAAGAGAACCCAATCCTCTTTTTAATGTTAAAAACTGGCTTTCCCTTTTTTGCGGTCGCATGGTTCTCATCCCAAGGATTAAGCTTCGATGTTCAGCTTCTATCTTTTGAAAATGAGGAAATGTCGATTTTAAACTTAACTGATCAATATCACTAGCATATATTCCTGATAACAACGGTTCTATTAAATAATCGACAAGTTCATTTCCGAGACGACGTCTAAAAAATTGACCGACCGATTGATCGGAATCATTAACAGATTTAGGCAATATTAAATCACAAGCAGCTCTAGCTTTTCCTTTGAAAGTTAGTAACCTTGACTTCATAAAAGGCGTAATCCGAGTCGGAACGCCCATTAATGCATCCTCAGGAATCGGATGAAGCTGAGCCTTTTTCAGAATATAAGCCTTACTCGTTTCATTACTAATAAGTTCATTTTCCAAGCCTAGTTCCTTAATTAGATCAATCGTACTAGTTTTTCGCTTTAGAAATGAATCAGGACCTTTTTCAATAATAAACTTGTCTTTTTTAAACGTTTGAATCTTCCCCCCTAGTCGAGGATTTGCTTCTATAAGAGTAAAGCTGACTGGGAGAGCCATCCTTTTTATTGATTTTTGTAAATAATAAGCTGCTGAAAGACCTGTAATCCCTCCTCCAACGATGACAACCTGATACTTTTTATCTTTCATGGTGAGCCCCTCCTATTCCCCTCTTGGGAATATAGGTACAGTAAGGCTCACTTTCAAGATAATCTCCGGTGACAGCATAGGCTCTTGCACGGGAACCGCCGCAAACATGGCGAAATTCGCATACTCCACACTTTCCTTTATACAAATCAGGATTACGTAATTGTTGAAATACTGGATTATTCCGATAAATAGTTGCAAGAGCTTCTACTCTTACATTTCCGCAATTAATAGGGAGAAATCCACTGGGGAAAACTTCGCCAATATGTGAAATGAATAAAAATCCATTCCCATCATTGACTCCTTTTGGAGCACGGCCAAGAATGTCTTTCTTTTTGTTTATCCCCGTTTCAATTTTAGAACTAGCAAAGTCAACTGAATCCTGACGTTGTCTTTGCATGACAACCCGTCGAAAATGCGGTGCTTCAGTCGTTTTTATATCAAATGGTACTGTTTTTTTTAATTCGAAAAGCCAGTTCATGACCTCTTCATGCTGATGAGGTGAAATGAGATCCAAATCTTTTCCTCTTCCTGTGGGAACAAGGAAAAAAACACTCCATAGCACTGTACCTAAATTAGTGACAAGTTGGGCCATTTCATTAAGTTGGCTTACATTATAGCGGGAGACAACTGTGTTAATTTGTATCGGCATTTCGAGCTCGTGCAAATATTGAATCGCATTCATTGTCAAATCAAAAGAGCCATTTGCCCCTCTAAAATGGTCGTGAATTTGCCTGTTAGGACCATCAACACTAAATGCCCAGCGAGAAAGACCGACATCTTTTGCTTTTTCAATTGCTTTTTTTGTTACTCGTGGTGTCGCACTGGGAGTCATTGAAACACGTACACCTTTTTTGACTGCATAGTCGATTAAATCGTAAAGATCGTCTCTCATTAATGGATCTCCCCCTGTAAAAACAAGTAAAGGATTATCCATCTCATAGATTTGATTAATCAAATCTTTACCTTCCTCAAAGGTTAGTTCCCTTGGATCGCGACGATATTGCGCCTCTGCCCTGCAGTGAAGACACTTTAAAGCACAAGCTCTTGTTACTTCCCAAATAACGATAAATGGATTCTGATCATAATCACGATTCATAAAAAACCCTCCCTTTCTAGATCAAATTCTACTCTTTCATTATTGAAAAAGGAGTGAGATACATCACAAAAGGAAAGAGAAAATATTATAAACTATTAGACGTCATCAGTAGGTTTTATCCGTAAAGAATGAATCTTCCATATTCACATTATATCTTCATACTCTTTCATTATATTATTAATAATTGTTTGTACCGGAAGGATTTCATTTATTTCATGAACTCTAGAACCCGCAAAAACTAATCCATTCTCCACATCTCCGTTCACGGATTTTAACAATGAATCTAATGTACAAAAACGATATGAGCAATGTTTAAGACAATCATAGCACTTATCAATTTTTAACTTGTTTTCTCCACTTATACTCTCTGTAAAGCTATTTCTTATCGCTCTACCTTCAAGACCTACTGTTGTTTTTACTAGAACAGTATCATCTTTTTTACATTCTATATATTTTTGTTTAAACGCATTTGGTGCATCACACTCAACACTCGCAACAAAGCGTGTCCCCATTTGCACACCAGATGCGCCCATTTTTAAGGCTTTAGCTACATCTTTTCCAGTTATGATCCCACCTGCTGCTATAACAGGAATATCTACTGTTTCTAAGACCTCAGGTAGAATATCAAATAATGGTCTATCTGTTCCTAAATGGCCACCTGCCTCAAATCCTTCTACTACTACAGCGGAGGCTCCCAACCTTTGTGAAATCTTGGCTAATTTAGCAGATGAAACGATTGATATTACAGGAACATTATATTGTTTTCCCCAGCTGTACATATCTCGTGATATACCAGCTCCAGAAATAACGAAATCTACTTGTTCTTCCATCGCTGCCTTAATGGTTTCTGCAAAATCGTTCATGGCAAACAAAACATTTACACCAATATAGCCTAGACCATTGGTAAGTTCTCTCGCTTTACGGATATGATACTTCAGTTCAGCTATAGAGATACCTGTTCCAGAAATAATACCAATACCTCCTTCATTAGCTACGGCCGAAGCCAACCCACTTAAAGAAATTTTAACCCCCATTCCCCCTTGCATAATTGGTACTCTTGGTTTCATGTGTGCAATTTCTAACTGTGGAATATTCAATTAATCTGCTCCTTATCCAAACTTATTTTACCTAAATAGAAAAGGTCTATCCTATTGGTAAGTTTAAGTTCAATACTATCGTTATTCCTAAAATATAAATGTAATTTTTATCACACCTAAATCGATTCTCGGGTTAGCAAATATAAATAAAAGAACTTCTTATGTCCTCTAGAATAGAAAACTTGCTTCCCTGAACTTTCAATTAGGAATATCACAGTCTAGGATAAATAAAATAAAATTACAACAAAACCTAAGAAGGCAGCCATTATAAACAATGGCTACCTTTTCTTTACTATTCAACTACTATTGTTGCCTTCATTTCTTCATGACCTTCACCACATGGAATACTACACTTGACTGTATATTCCCCTGGCTCTAGTTTAGCAGTTGCTGTTCCATCACCATCAATCTTCACATCTGTTCCTTCAATTTCAATTCCATGGTATCCATCGTCACTTATAAGTTTGAATGTAACTTCGCCAGCAGGGACAGTATACGTATCCTTATCAAAATCCCAATTTGCTGCTTTTAATTCTACTGTACTTTCAGTTCCACCACTACTATCGCCACTTCCACTTTGTTCACCACCACATGCCGCTAAAAGAAGAATTAATGCTAAAAATAACGATGTCACCCAGACTTTTTTCATAATAAGGACCTCCATTAGTTAATTTGTCTTGCAATTTACCGGTTTTAAACGGAAAGAACCTGGAGTACTTCTAAGATTAACTTGACTTGTCTTTCAGTTTGACTTGAAACATCTCCGTTTACATCTCTCAACACCCTTTCACAAGTAATGATTTATACCTTTATTGTAAACATCGAAAATAATTAAGCTGTGATTGACATCACAATTAATAGCCAATATTTTTAAGACATTAGTGGATTAGAACTAGGAAAAAAATGGATTTTGTCAATGATCATGACCTAAGTCCATTACACTATCAATTTATGATGGAACGTTCTAATCCATTTGATTGAGAATATCTTGAAGAAATTCCTGAATGATGACGTATTGTAATTTACGGGAAGTAAATTCTGGTAATTATTATTTCAAAAAAGGACAGAGATGGAAGACTCCGTCTCCATCCTTTTTTGAACAAACCATATATATAGTGAAGAGACAACAACAATAATAAATTAAGGGAAATCCATACAAAAATGCATAATCCAGATTATTTTTCTTCGAATTTCACTCTCAACTCTTCTTTTTCCTGTATGGATAGAATGCTTTCAGCCATTGGAAACAATACATTTTCTTCTTTCATAAAATGCTCACTTAAAATTAAGTAGGCTAAAATCACAACTCCAGCCATTTCTTTTGCTTCATTATAATTAACAGTATTCTTTAAATTAGATGTAAGGTCTAAGAATTTTTTCAAATTGATTTTTGCCTGTTCATGTTCATACTCCATTACAGCAATCGGACCGGCCTCACGACCGATATAGTTAGCCATAAGAGGGAACAAAACACCCTCTTCCTTTTCGGAGTGAAGATCTAAATTATTGGCAAATTGAATTACTTTTTGCCGTAACGTTAACATTTGAGATTTCCATTCGGTTGTCGGATCACTTTTTTCGATTGAAAAGGCAATCTCATAAAGTTCTTCCATTTCCCTCCTTAGTGGCTTATGTTCCTTTTTAAGCGTCTGAAGTGGCGCACAAAGTTCAGTGATGTTATTTCCCATCATTCCGCAATGCGTTTGTTCATTTTGCATATCATAACCCTCCAATAAGTTAATTTTAGTTTATTTTAGACTATCAAAACTCTTTGTCTTAAAAAGTGATAGAAATCACAAAAATGAACATTATTGATCAAAAGACATTATTTATTATGTGATATACATCACGTTTGTTTTATTGAGAATACGGTAAAGTTGAATTGCAAATAAAAACTAGGAGGTATTATAATGGAAGCTGTCTTTAACGGATCTACAAAAACCGGTGATATTGTGACGAAATTTCCTAAAGCAAGTCAGTTGCTGAAAGAGTACCGTATTGATTTTTGCTGCGGTGGAAACAGACCTATTCAAGAGGCAATAGAAGAGAGAAATTTGAATAAAGATGAAGTCTTAACAAAACTGAACAGTTTATATAATGAGACGCAAGCTTTGAATAAAAAGGAAGTCAATTGGGAGGAAAAGAGTTATACAGACCTCATTGACTATGTCGTGAATGTCCATCATGCCTATCTCTATAAAGTATTGCCCGAATTGGCCGGCTTTGTAACAAAAGTATATCGTGTTCACGGTGCTCATCACCCAGAACTAAAAGAAGTGTATACTTTGTTTCAAAACCTTAAACTTGAATTGGAACATCATTTAATACAAGAGGAAGAAAGGGTTTTTCCAAAGGTAAAAACATATGAGCAGACCCGCTCTGAGGCTGATCGAAACGATGTATTACAAACAATCGATACACTAGAAAAAGAACACGAGGCAGCAGGAAATATATTAAAGGAACTAAGAAAAGTAACCAAAGATTTTCAGCTACCAGAAGGTGCCTGCACAACATACACGTTGACGTACTTAAAATTAGATGAGTTGGAGTCTGATTTATTCCAACATATCCATCTTGAGAACAATATCATGTTTCCGCGTCTCAGAAAAGAAGCTTAGATCCTAAAATTTTATTCTTCTATAAACAGACAGACACGAAGAAATTCACTCTTCGTGTCTTTCATTTAGGCTCTTTTCTAAAAGTTTGTTATTCCAATACTTAGAAAAAATCGGCTTTAGGATTTTTCTAGTGGGACTTTACTCAATCGATGCTAGGTGGGATCAAAGGGGGGTTTTATCAAGCATGCGTCTTCTTTTTTCATAGCCACAGCGTTGAATTTAACGTTCGAAAATGGACGTACTAACAAAAATAATGATAAATATATGTTATTCATTCATATGAATCGATTACAAATCAATTTTTACAAGAATTTAAAGCTCGTTACAACAAGTACAAAATTCAGCCTTTATCTATTAGTCATTCATATGCCGAATGGTCAATAAAAAAGATGTATAGCAAAAATATTACCATACAGATAGCCATCGTCAAAAATCCCCAGCCAAGCGTTACTTGCTCAATTACTAAGTAGTTGTTACATAATTGCACTGGTGCATAAATATATAACCATCCCATTCCAATAAACATGACAGTAAAACCTATAAAAATAACATTTTTTCCAATTCGGCCGATTTTTTTCCAGCTATCACGAAGGGGAATTCCAGCTAAAAATGGTAAACTGATAAATTTAAATAATTCGACACCTTCTACAGTTAATGCCTCATCCATTGTTCGTGGTATCATCCAGTATACATTTATGATTATAAATAAAATGATCCCCGGCACACCATTACGATTCCACTTTTCGAAAAAGTGTGGAAATCGAATTTGAAAAAAACGTGCCATTAAGAACCCCGCGAAAAGCAACAAAGGTATCTGCATATGCATATGAATAATCATAATTGATTCCAATAAAGTTACAACTGGGGGAAGAGCTAAGACAATAAATAACAATAAGCCTATTATAGATTGTTTCATAGATTACTCCCCCTTTTCAAGAATGCTTACAATCTTATTTGCAGCCTCATCAATCTTGGTATAATCCATAACATCAACTAGACGACCATTTTGATCAACTAAATAAAATGCAGCATTGTGTGCGAAATTTCCAGTTCCATCAGGTATAACAATTACACCAAACTCTTTTAACAACAAATCTAATTCAGTTTGATCCGGAATTCTTGTCATCCTCCATGTTTCACCATCACTATTAAAAAGGTCTTTATATTTGTCTAATGTAGCTGGGTTATCTCTGCTTGGATCAAAACTAATACTTAAAAAATTGATTTCTTCTCCAATATATTTGCTTGGTAACAAATCATAAACTTTTGCCATGTTCATTTCTATTTGGGGGCAAACCGTACCACAGGATGTATAAATAAATGTAATCAATACATACTTTCCTTCCAACTTAGAAATTGGATAAATCTTCCCTTTGCTATCCTCCAATATTACATTAGGGAATGTAGGCTTATCCTTTATTAGTTGATTTATTCTCGCGGTTTCCGCAGTAAATGCACGGAATCCATCTGTTCCAATATAAAATAATGCAAATCCAAATAGTAAAACTAGAATAATAGTGATTGGAGTATGCTTATTTTTGATCATGTAGATCACTTCCCAATTGTAATTTATTTTACATTTGTACTGTTACAAAATTCAGCATTAAGAGATAGCTCTATCAAACGAGCTATCTCCTAATCTCAAAAATAAATTACCAAGTTTTGAATGGTGGTGATCCAGGTGGTGCATTTACTGTAAAATCTACTAGTGGTATTACATATCCCATTGCAACAACCACCAGCATGATTACAATCCAACGCCCCCAACGCTCTGTCCAGTATGGAGTTTTAGGCTCATTTTCTTCTGGTTCAGCAATAGGAAATGATGTTTCCCCTTTTGGTGCACGAAACATAAGATGGAATACTGTATACACTTGAATAATAACCCCGATAATTAATAGTGTTCCTCCAATAGCTAAGAACATAAGATATGGATCCCATCCTAATGCTGTTGCATTGTCAGAGTATGTTGTATAGGAAGTTCTTCGAGGTGCACCTAGCAAGCCAACCCAATGCATGGCTCCTGACATAAATAGCATACCTACTGTCCAAATAATTGTTTGGATAACTCCTATTTTATTTATTTTTGGTGTTAACACGCGATTTGATATATACGGTACTAACCAATAACTAATACCAAAGAATGTAAGAATGACAGAAGTTCCCACCGTTAAATGGAAATGTCCGACAATCCATAATGTATTATGAACTACTTGGTTTAATTGGTTCGTACTTTGAACAATACCACCTGCTCCAGCTGGAATAAAGGCAATCATCGCAATCATTGGTGCTAGGAAGCGAACATCACCCCATGGAAGTTTTTTATACCAACCAAGTAATCCTTTTCCGCCTTTCTTTCTTGCGGTACGTTCAAATACTGCAAACATTGCGTATGCGGTCATTAAAGAAGGGAATCCAATTGCTAAACTCATAAACACATGTAAATATTTTACTGATTCTGAAATTCCAGGGTCCACGATTTGATGGTGGAATCCACCAGGAATGTTCATAATTACTAATAGAATAATAACTACACGAGTTAACACATCACTCCATCTTCTACCGCCGATAATTTTCGGTACAATTACATACCATGCAGAAACTGCAGTTAAATACCAGATATTAACCAACGTATGTCCAAAGGCCCAAAATAGTGTACGGCTAAGCATAACATTAATTGTCTTAGTCCAACCAAATGACCAAGGAATAATTGTTAAAACTTCGATCGCTACAGGAACGCTACCGAAAAACAATAGGACAAATACACCGGTAGCAAAGTAAGAAAGGATCGGAACATGCTTTCCTGGATTTTGCTTTCTCCAATAAGCAACATTTATGAATGCTCCAAATGCACACATCCATACGCCCAATATAATTAATGTTAAACCAATATAAAAATATGGCGAAGCTGCCATTGGTGGATAAAATGTATACAAAACAGATGCTTCATTCATCAGGATTGGTATTACAGCAAAAACAAATCCGATGATCTTCATTCCAAAACCAATCCATACCATCTTTCTTACTTTTGGAAGAAGCCCTCCTAATGTATGTGAAAGTCCCGCATAAAAATAACCAATCGTAAAGAAAGCTGTTAACACAAGAACTAATAGGACACCATGTGCTGTTAGAACTTGATAATAATTAAGCCATGATGGAAATTGTAGAAGACCTGCACGATTTAATCCTTGCAACAACCCTAATATTCCACCAAGAAGTAATGCTGTAAATGCTACAAAAAGATATGTTTTTGTTATTCTAGCATCCTCTAGACTAATACCCATCACTTTATTTGCTTTCTGTGTAAATGTTTGTGATTTTCCTGTTTCTTTAAAAGATTGTGGTATGCCTGTTTCCACTTTAGCTCCCCCCTTTAATTAACCGTAATTGTTGTGCTCATTACTTGGTGACCAGCACCACAATATTCATTACATAACACTAAATATTCGCCAGGTTTATCAAATTTCTGTGTTATTTTTTGAATATATCCTGGCATAACCATTGCATTTATATTAGTCTCTGCAACTTGGAATCCATGGATAACATCCTTTGAAGTCAAGGTGAAATGTACTGTTGAACCAGCTGGTATTTCAATTTTACTCGGATTAAAAGCAAAAGTTTGTAACGTCATTACAACCTCATATTCATTTTCTCCGATTTCCCTTACACCTGGATTATTGAATGGTGCTGTTTGATCTACTTTTTGGGGATCAATTGTTTCTTTATGACTTGGCGGTCCCATGTTCAAAGCAAATGTTTGATAACCCGTTATAAGCATGAATATTACGATCATACCGAAACTTAAAGTAAGCCATATTTTTTCAGAACGATGCATCTTCATATCTATTCCCTCCTATACTCTAACCATATATAGCCCGTAAACTACCAAATACGTTATGAAAATTACTGCTCCAACCACTCCTACCGAAATAAACGTTCCTTTCAATGATGATTTTTTTTCTTCATCTAACTTTTTTTCGTGGTTAACGTCTGTAGGTCCCATCGAAAATCAACCTCCTATATTGTTCTTCACACACTAAATTTTAGCTGGAAATGTTACCAAAAAAAGTGAACTAAATCACACCCAGGTTCATTATTTGCTAACACGATAAACAAATTAGTTTATTATTTCATTTAGGCCCAATACAGAAGGGTTATGTATCTAATCGATCCAAATATTGTCGTTATCCCTATTATTAAATATTAAACATGACTAATTTTTTAAAAAGGCAGAAGGACAAGTAGTGATAATTGACACAAGTAAAAGTGACAAATTAGTTTAGCAACATTAAGCCACCCCTATATCCACTACCTTCAGGACAATATTAGTCCCACATTTGAACATTTATTCTTACTATTCAATTATGCTCACCATTTCACAAATTCTTCATTGTGGGAATCTTCCCAAATCTAAAGGTTACGAGCTTTACTCTTTAGGTAAGGGGAGGATATGTTGTCGAATATACCGTGAAAAAGAAGTTGGAACTTACCCAATAGTAACCCACCAATACAATTATGCCGAAAAGAGAGCGTTGCACAGATACTTAAAGAAAAGTAAGGATTGTATGAATTCTACAACCTCCTTTTTAAAAATCTCAGCAATACTCGTGAAGTTTATCGATATCATAAATTAATATCCCATGACGATCGACCTTCAAAACCTTTTCCTTCTTTAATTGATTCAAGATACGGTTTATAGACTCTCTTGATGTACCTACCATATTCGCGAAATCTTGATTTGTAATCGGCAAGTTTATATATATTCCAGCATCTTGTGCCTCACCGTGTTCTACCGTTACCCTTAAAAGTGCATGAGTGAGTCGATGCTGGACATCCTTTGAAATAAAGTCTTGAACACGTTCTTGTAAATCAAGAATCTTCAGTCCCATTATCTTCATTACTTTAATTGCAATTTGCGGCCACTGCATTAATAATTTTTCAAAGTCGTTAATATGAATAACTAATAATTCAGCATCTTGAACAACTTCTACTGTAGCAGGATATGGAGATTGATCAAAAAAACCAACATGGGGGAACATGTCTCCACTGTGAAGCAGGGATATGACCTGTTCATTCCCATCTTCATCAATCTTGTATGCCTAACCTTAAAATCTCTTCGGTATTCAACTCACTGAATATTGGGATGTTTTTCAAAGTTTTTTTCATTTTATCCATCTTTTCCACCCCTTTTTTAAAAGACATCTTGAAGGTAAAAAACACAAATTAGTGCCTTACCATGATCCCCATTATATTTTCAGAGTTTGTAGTATTACGTAATGTTTGTGTAACTTATATCCTTTTGAAGAGAATATGCAAATGAATAGCATGTCTTTAGCAGAAAGCGAGATCAATTACAGTTGTCTGTTGGAGTATTATTTGAAAATAAGATGATTGTCTGATAGTTCAAAAGCTAGAAGGATCTCAGCTATTTCCTCTTATACTCTGCCTATCACTACACGCCAAATCACAGGTCCTTTCTCCAAATATCTACAGGTATAGATTCCAGGTTTTTTAATTGCAAATTGATAGTTAAGGGGTTTTGGATCATGGTCATTTATCAATTCCATTTGACAACCTTTTTCTAATGAATCAAAGGTTTCAAAGATGATACTCTGTTTGTCCTTTGGTTCATACTCTCTTACATCTACTTTCACTGCAAATTCTTGTTTATTCAATTAGACATATCTCCCTTCGGTAATATGTCTATACTTTATCATCCTTCATGAAGAGAGAATGTGACTCATATCACATCTTCTGTGAGTTGATTACTTGAAAGGTATCTTTAACACAACGTTTGTCCATTGACCAAGAACTGAATTCACCTCGAGTGTCTCCAAAACTGTTGTTATCAAATAACAAAATCGCCTTCGAAAAATGGTATTCTTTACAATTCAGTTTCACCTTTTCATAATGAAACTTCCCAAAACCTAAGGTGTGAAAGTTTTGTGAAGGACTTTAATTCTGCATATAATATAAATGCATTCCGGTGATAATGTAAAAAATCATACGAGGAGGATTACATTGTGGAATTATCGTGGATGGCTTTTGTAATGATTATATTAGCTAGTTATCGTTTAACACATTTAATTGTTTTTGATAAAATCACTGAACCCTTGAGAAATCCCTTTCTAATAAAAAAGGAGAATCAATCTCATGAAATCAAAAAAGTGCCAAAGTCAATGTTTGGTTACCTTTTTACTTGTTACTGGTGCACGGGTATTTGGTCCGCAATATTTCTCGGTAACGTTTGTTGGAGTAAATATTAAAAGAACAGAATTGTATACTAAACAAATAAAACGTAGCAAACTATAGAGTAATCAATCATTAAAAATACCATCCTCTTTTTTCGGTGAATACTAAGTGGTACTCTCTTGAAATTGCTTATAGTTTCTACGATAAAAATCCAAAAGTCGATTTTTATAAGTCTAAAAGCAACAAACTTTTAGAAAAGAGCCCAAATAAAAGAAGGGCTTGTATGAATCAAGTTCTTCTTTACGTCAAAATAGATTTCATGTCATCAAAACGATTAAGATATAGCTACAGGGCTTAATACCTTGATAACCTTTGGAAACAATTTCAACTACAAAGCAACTTGACCAGAACCATATGCTTCGCTGTAGTATTAAAGAGCAATGGGGACTAATCCTACTCCTTCTGCTTTACTAATGAAGGAAGTAATGCAGAAATGCTACCAAAATTGATAAAAATCGTGTATCGAGTTACTATCGAGAAATTGTGCAAAAACGGACCCTTTTTAGATAGCGTTTTTTCTATAATGGTGTTAATCTGTTATGCTGATTCCATTTGGAACACCTTTGACTTCTATCGTTTCAATCACCTTATTTTGTTCTGCATCAATTATGCTGACTGTATCTTCAAACATATTGGTTACATATACACGCTTATTATCCGGACTGGATACTACTCCGTGTGATCCTTTTCCGGTATCAATTGTAGCTGTTACTTTCTTTGTAGAAAAATCAATCACTGTGATAGAGTTGGAAGGAACATCTTCAGTACCCTGGTTTGCAACATATGCATACTGACCAATTTCGTTAATATAAACCTGTGCAGGACCCTTACCAACTGGTATTTTCTCAACTAGATCGGTTGCCAAATCTACTAAAGCGAGCGCGTTTTCTCCATTGAGTGTTGCTACAAGTATTTTGCCATCAGACGTAATACCTGTTGTTACAGGGGCTGTGCCTACTTTGATTCGCTTTTCTTCTGTCATCGTCTCGAGATTCACCACACTGACTGTGTCTTCTCCCATGTTTGCGATATATGCTTTTTGGCTGCCTGCTGAAATTCTAAACCCATGCGGGCCCTTCCCGGTTTCTAACGTATTAACGACGGTAAAGCTTCCCATATCAATGACCGAAATATTATTATCTTCATTGTTTGTCACGACAGCATATTTCCCATTTTCAGTAAAAACGATATGTGCTGGGTGATTGCCAACTTCAACTTCCTGTAAAAGTTCGTCACTTTCAATGTCGTAAAACAGTACTTTTCCCTTCATACCCTCTGAATGACCTTCACCATGGCCTCCCTTACTTGGAACAACAGTCACTCCGATCATTTTTCCATCCGGTGAAACCTGGACATTATGAACGGAACCGTCCACTTCAATCGTAGAAACAATCAAATTAAAAGCTGCATCTATTTTCGAGATGCTGCCTCCTTCATTTGCTGTGAAATAATATTGGACTGTTTGCTCTTCTGCGGTTTCTTCTTTATTTTCTTCTTCCTTCTGCTCATTATTTTCAACTTCAGAAACAGGTTTCTTCTCGTTGTTGTTTTCCTCTCCTGTAGAATTGCCGGAAGTGCATCCAGCAAGTATCACTCCTAGCATCAAAAGAATAACAAATATACTTATTTTTACTTTACCCATATATATTCCCTCCTTTCTATCCATCATAATTACTTGAATCAACACAAACTGTGATTTTCTTCACTTAACAAAAAAAGCATGGGAAAATAGTACAATTCCTTGAAATCCATTAAAACTGCAAATTTAGCATATATGATAAACACTTAACATTTAAACCACGCTTGTTTAAAGAAGAAAACAAACTTATAGACAATCAACTAATATTTGCTGTGATTCATCATATTCAAAGCTTATTAACAAAGACTGAGGGTAATCGATTTGTTACTGATTTAGAAGCACTTAACCTTGAATACGAAGACGACATTGAGTTTGCACATATCGGGACTGTTCAGTTTTTAACAATATTTCTCTTCTAGCATTTATTTCATTGACCATTTTGTTACTAGAAAGGGTGTTATTACTCAACTGAGAAGAAAACCACCAATAATAGCAACCAAAGCAGCGGTTGAAGTAATAATGGTTGTGATTAGGATTTCTAAATTAATATCGATTTCTTCTGACCAAACAGCAATCTGCCAAAATATGAAAAAATACGTCTGCAATCTTAAAAGATAATTAAAAATATCTTTTCCAGCAGACAAATAAGATACTTTGGCCACTTCCTCGGAGACCATGTTATGACTTTTGTAGCTAATGGATTAGGCACCAATTCATAGCTGAGTATGTCGAAATCACTTTAGCTGCAACCACAAGCATTTGGTGAGTAATTTGACTAGATTTTGCATTTAACACCCCTCGGAGATTCCAGGAAAGCGCTATTTCGATCTTAGTCTTTTCGTAAGAGTATAAAACATAAGGGGAAGGAAGCAAACTACTTAGGATTGATCGTTAACATCTATTGTATTAACTGTTAATGAATGATCGGTATCTCTAACAGAAGCATAAAATATTTCTTTAATTTGATGATATCCTTTTGCCTTTAGTTCCTGTTTTAGCCACTCTTCGTTCTTGTTGATTAATTTTAAATTATGCTTTTGAACTTTCCCTTCAATCACAACTGCAATAGGTAATCCATTATATTTCACTTTTATATTTAAATCCTTTGAAGTAATAGGAACTAACTCTTTCTTAGGTAAAATGCTAATTTCCCCATTTGCCTCCAAAATCGCATACTCAATATCCTGAATATCTGGATATCCTGATGTTCTTAGATTCGATAATAATTCAGCTAAAGAATATCTACTTTTTCTTAAATTTTTATATATAATTTTGCTATGTTTAATTAGAATAGTCGGTTTCCCAATAATAAAAGGGTTTAACCAATTCAATAAACTTAATTTTGATATAAATAGATGAACGCATGTTATAACAATGATTCCAATAATCCCCTCCATCAATCCATTTACTTTAATAGTTTCAAAAGCTAAATAAGATAAAAAAATAATTGCTCCAAAATCGTGGGGGGTAAGTTGTGCTAGTGCTGATTTCCCTAAAAGTTTTACTGCTAAAATAAACACAATAAATATAAAAATTAATTTAACTAAAAAAACAACCACTTCAACACCTCGTTACTAACAAAGTTTGGCCTTAGTCCGATTTCGGACTAAGGTGTAAGGAATGCTTTTTTTGAACCTTTATTTGAATATAGTCTCTGTTATTACGTCTATTTCCAAACATCAATATATTATTACGACCAAAATTGAAGAAGGAAGTTAACCAATGTAAGTTGTTCATTATTGTTCTTCCAATGTTTTTATTTTTTGTAGATTCGACTTATGTATACTGAAAAAGTAATACCTATTTTTTGATTCTGAATTCACAGTGTAAAAGAAACAACCATTATCCTCTTAAAATAGGGGTCACATTATCAATGGCTTCTTGTCATTTTTCACTATTTTGCTATACATTTGTTTGGCATTCTTTGCTTCTGTTCCAAAGGTTTACAACTCCAAGTCATTGTTGAAAGGATTAAAGGCTTCTCTTTAAGGGAGCGGGACCTTTAGTATTATAAAAAAAGAGTTGATTGAATCAACCAACCTTTTGTCTCGTCTAATTATTGTTGTTTGTATTGAGGTTCTTCTTGTTCGATTTGTTGAACACGTGGTTCAATGCTGTTAACAACAGATTGGGTTTGTTTAGCAGCATCTTGGTAAAGCTTGTTTGCTTGTAGATTCTTTGATTTAGTTTCCTTCTTCCTTTAATTGAATAGCTTACGAATTGTATTGTTTCTTTTTGGATGGTGTATTTATGCAAATCCAATATGGTATTTATTGTGAATTCCATATAACTCAATGCAAAATAAACATTTAAGAGAACAACAACAAATAATCTACGGATAAAAACAGAAGTCTCCCACAAGTAAATTAATCAGCAATATCTATTTCTACTAGACTCCGTGCAACATAAAAAACTACCCTTGATGGGGCGATTTTCGAAAATTGTATGTTATTTTATTTTCATTTAATACATACTATCTAAAATATTAGTATTGAAGTAGTGATTTTCTAAACGGATCAAATAAAAAATGTATTTCTTTCTAACTTATTTAACTAAAAATTCTGCCCAAAAATTCAATAACCAAAAAGATCTGCTGTATTACTCTTTTTTCTTACATTAACACCCCCGTTGTACAAGCACCTTCACTTCTATTGCTTATAATTGGCGTACTACGCATTGTTTCTACAATTCAAAATTTCTCCTTTTCATATAATATTTTTTAAATTTTAGCTTTTTTAGCTAGAGTTATTTCTTATCTCTTTTGAATAGTCCTTATAGTTTACGCAAATAACTATAATTAAGGTAATTCATATTGATGATATATGCACAAAAACTATCTTCAAGGAGAACTAATACGCATGAGTAACAAAGAAAGTATCTAATGGATTGTTATATTTTTCATTTTTCTTTTAGGGATGATATCTATCATTTTATTTACTGATTTTATGTGAAGTTTGTTGCTTTGAATTCGATCCCATGTAGTTATATTTTTTCACCTTCTTTATGTCGCAATATGTGTCTAATGAGATACGTGTCCGTTACCCCTTGCACTATTCCCACCACCTCTATTTCAAAATAAAAGAGCCAACATAAGGTGACTCTACTATTAGTCTCATATTTTATTTATTTCTCTCATATGTTGTACAAACGTATAAACAATATATGGAGGTAGTAATGAAAAACCTTGATGAAGAATTAAAAAATCAAAACACAACTAAAATAAAAATCTTTTCTAATGGTTATAAAAATATCCAATCACTAGAAGATCACGTTAATAGCTGGTTGTTTGAGAATTCCCATTTAAACATTGTCGATATCAAAACTACATCGAATGCAACTGTTGGTTCAGATTCCTTTTTCAGTGACGAACTGTTTTTAATTGTGATTTACAACTAAAAGTTTAATAGGAATAGGTGTAGGCACTAAGATTTCCTGTAAGAGATTCGGGCAGTATAGGACTTCGTTTTGTAATGAAAACTGATCCATCTCTATTCAGCCTTATATCCAATTTCTGTTCTTCACCTCAGGATTTTGCTTCCGGCTTTCGGGTTACGAAGAAGTGAACTCGCCAGTCAGGCATAGACAACAGGCCTGATCTTTGCCTGTTGTCGTTTTCCCTCTTTTTTACTTGCTATTAATCCTTCTTTCACTCTTTCCACAATTAAATTTCATTCCAACTCCGTATGACACACATCATTTGAAACATGGCTTTCCACGTTGATCTTCTTGTATCTATGTTCTCTTTAATAGAAACGAACTTTACACCTGTATCCTCGAATTGCTGAATAATAGAAAGAATATCAAGTGTTCTTCTTCCAAACGTGAAATACTTTCTACTACAACGGTAACACCTTTCCTTATTACATCTAGCAATGAGTTAAGAATTCCTATCCTTTATAGTCCCAGTAAATTTCTCTTGAACTATTTTTTCGTAACCATACTAAGAAAGTAATCTAATTTTGTCTGTCTAAATTTTGGTCAACTGTAGAAACTCTGGCATAACCGATAATCATAAAGAAGCCCCTGCACAATATTGTACAAGAGACTTATTTTTGTAAAACTTTTGATAATTACTTTTGGTAACCAATAAACCTAATAAAATCAAGCTTCAGTAGTGCTCATAAACGTTGTAATTTGCAGTAGAAATCACAGGGTAATTAGTACGAAAAAAAAACGCTCAGGGTTTATTCTTTGAGCGTTTTAACTTTTATTGTAGGACTTAATACTAAAGCCCCTATTTTTCAAACAACTCAATCATTTAACCTTCTTAATTACAATCTTTCTATACATCCCATTCAACATTAATGGTCTATCTTTTACTACACTTAATTCTTCTTTGTGTCTTATATACAAATCCTCAAAACTCAGACCTATGTCTGTTCCTAAAACTTTAACAAAGGGTCTAAGGAATCTTTTTGGTAACAAAAGTTTGTTTTTTTTAGAAATGAATTTGTCAAAGATGACTATGTTTCCTTCAGGCTTTAACACTCTAGCCATTTCTTGAAAGCATTTATCTACTTCAGGAACTACGGAGAGAATTAGACTCCCAATTACTATATCAAACGAACTGTTATCAAAACTCATATCTTGTGCGTCCATTTCTAAAAACTTAATGGAAGAATCATTAAATTTTTTTTTTGCTTTCTTGAGCATATCTGGTGAATAATCAATTGCTGTAATATCTAATTCAGAATGATTTATCAATTCTAAATCAGCACCCGTTCCGACACCCACGAATAAAATTTTTTGTCTTTTGTCAAATAATATCCCTTGAAATAGCTGTTTTCTTGCTTTAAGAAATAAACCTGAGTTGAAAAAATTATCGTAAATTGGAGACCAAATTTTATATATCACTTTATTCCAAGTATTATTCAAATTCATCTCACCCCCTAGTGCGAAGAAATTGATATCATTTTTTCAATAATCTTGCCTTTATCTTGAAAAAACACCTTTAAAATCTCTATATTTATTTTAACATAAATTTCCTAATCCTTCTGACTATTATCTTTTTAACACTTCAAATAACAACCAAAATCACCACCTTAAATTAATGTATGACAACCGCCATTGTAAACGTGTTAAAAGTAATGCTATTTGATGTTCTATTTCATTTGTTAGAACTTAATTAATCCTTATATAACAATAAAAAATCGAGATTAAAATCTATGCGATTGTATACTCGATTTACTATGCTATTTTTACTGTTTCTCCACGTTATCAGAACTACTTATTTGAAAATACAGGCCCTTTTATATTTAGAAAATCAACGTTAAAAGATTTTTTGATCAATCATTTTTTCAAACCAACAATAAATTTCATACTAGCATATCATTAGGTAGTGATTCTCCAAATCACTATTTTAATGAGAAGTTACTTATTAGACGAATAAAGACTGAACATCGAGCGTTATTCCTTACCTTCCCTCAATGACAAAAGGAAAAGCAATGGGATTTAGCAAATTTAATAATTTTCACTAAAGGAAAGTCCATATTGGGTAATAACCAAATAGAAGTCCCTTTTCCTTTGCAAATAACATAACAATCAGCTACTAAAAGTTTATGTAACAAGTCCGTATGATACTGGATGTCTTCGGCTCGTTCGGTACGGCGGATTGCCGCAAATGGAACAGGAACCTACAGAATGTATGCGCTAGCCGTACAGACCGTGGTTATCGGTCCATTTAATGCCTAAGCGACACGTACGGTATGACTAAAAGCGTTCTTTGCTTTCTGATCAGTCCGTAGTGCTGCCGTCCAAAGTATGTTCTTAAATTATTAAGGTCTAATTTTAAGGAAAAAGGGTAGCTAATCGGCTTTCTCCAGTTAATGTCCAATAAAAATATTTCATGCGATTTAATCTAGCTTTAACACGGAATGAAGTCATTCTTTTCCCTTATTCCCATACAATACTGTTTGACCTATACACCATCAAATTGAACTGAAATTACTGAGCAGGTCTTTTCAGTCTTTTCATAAAAATTTAATTATTGGTTAAAGGGTAAATTCAAATAGAACACAAAATTTCTTAGTATAACAAAGAATATCGTAGGAGAGACTAATGAAATTGGAGATTTTTAGGGCATTTGGGTTTAATCACTAATGTTGAAGTAAAAGGGAGCTGACAATGAAACAAGAAAAAATAAGTGCACTCCAACTTTTTTATGTAATTGTTGGTTTTGAGGTTGGTAATACTTTGATTTTTCCGCTAGGAGCAGGTGCAAAGCAGGACGCCTGGTTGACACTTGTTGTAGGTATGATAATTGGTCTGGTTTTAATGTTTGTTTATACTAAGTTATCCGCATATTATCCTGGTGACACATTAGTCCAGATGACCCCAAAAATCATCGGAAAATATCTCGCATTTCCAATAAATTTAATGTATATCCTTTATTTTGTTTTTCTTGCCACAACTGCTTCCCGAAATTTTGGGGAATTGATTGTTACAACGATCTTAGTTGATACACCTATTGTTGTCGTTATTGGGAGCTTTATGGTATTGGTGATTTATTGTTTAAGGGGCGGTGTTGAAACATTTGGCCGTATGGGGGAAGTTATCTTTCCTATTTATTTATTCGCACTTATTGTAGTTTGGGTTCTTTTATTAAGTGTTGAAAATTTCACTATTAATAATCTTACCCCTGTATTAGGTAATGGTGTAAAACCAATAGTAAAAGAGGCTTTTCCTCATAACACTATTCCATTTGGAGAAACAATCATCATATTAATGTTTTTTCCCGTTCTGAACAAAAAACAGAATGCCCGAAAGACTGGCATGGCCGTAATTATCATAGGAGGTATTTTATTAACATTTAATACAATTATGAATCTAAGTGTATTAGGTCCTGAAATTTATGGGAACGTTAACTTTCCTCTTCTTTCAGCTACAAGGCAAGTTTCTATTGCAGATTTTCTTGAACGATTTGATGCATTAATAATTTTATTAATTGTTTCAGGGGTGTTTTTTAAAGTTGGTGGTTGGACCTATGGTGCTGCTGTTGGTATCGCTCAATTATTTAATTTAAAGGATTATCGTTCAATTTTACTTGCATTAGGTACCATTATCCCCCCGTTATCGCTCTTGCATGCATCAAATTACGTTGAACATATATTAGAAGTAGGTAGAGAATTTATTAATGTGTATTTGGATATACCATTACAAATTATCATCCCGCTTTTATTGTTATTCATAGCATTTATTCGGAACAAGTTAAAAACCTGGAAAAGTTCTTAGAGTGAAGGAAAAATAAGAAAGGCATCAATAAGTACATATTTTCCTGTTATCCACTCAAGCTATGCGGATCAATAGACCTTTAATCTTAGTTTTATAGAGTCCACATTGTGTTTCAACTCTTAACTTTTAGCCTGTTTATTAGCATTTTTCTAGCTCCTCTCAGTTTCTTTACAACTAAAAGATAGCTAAAAATGATCAATGTGGAAAATTAACAAAAATCAATTTTAAAGGTTGTTAATGACCAATAATCAGTATATCTTCAAGAGATATACTGATTATTTGAGAGGAAAATGGTCTGATATGCGTAAAACAAACAGTTTTTCACAATTTACGTCCAACTATCAAGATTTATGGATCTAGCTAAATTTGAAAAAACCACATAAACTGCCTTGGCCCTCCAAGCAACTTCCGTGGTTAAAACTAACGATGTTTTTAATTTCCACAAAAACAAACGGGACTATACATCAATTTGGAAAATTTAAACGAAGTTATCAGATAGCCATTCTTATTCCCAGATGTCGTTCCAGTTTTCTTTTTACTCGCTGAAGAGCATTATCAATCGACTTTACATGCGTGTTTAGTTCTTCAGAAATTTCCACATATGATTGTCCATCCATATATAAGGTCAACACTCTTCTTTCCAAACCACTAAGCAATTCTTCTATTTTTAGTTCTATATCATCAGCTTTTTCTTGGTTAATGATTAATGCTTCCGGATTCGTTATTTTTTCTCCGGATATCATATCCATAAGCGTATAGTTTGATTCTTCATCATAAAGAGGCTTGTCAAGAGAAACATACGAATTTAGAGGCCCATGTTTTTGACGATTAGCAGTTTTGATCGCCGTAATAATCTGTCTAGTGATACAAAGTTCAGCAAAAGCAAAAAAAGAGACCATCTTGTCCTCTCTAAAGTCACGAATAGCTTTATATAGACCAATCATTCCCTCTTGAACAAGATCTTCTTTATCTGCGCCAATTAAAAAGTATGGTCTTGCCTTTGCACGGACAAAATTCCGATATTTATTTATTAAAAAAGTCAATGACTCTCCATCTCCACTATGAGCCATCTCTACCAAAACTTTATCTTTTAATTTAGCATAATTTTCACTCACCTGTACTCCGATGCTTACACTCACTCATATCCCTCCGCCAAACTCACTGAATTCTGATGTTTAATAAACTGATAGATTGTCTTTTCCTTAAGTCAACTAAACCTATATAGAAATAATGTCTTCATTATTTAGCTTCAAATACGGGTTATATTGAAAGGTAAAGAGCGCACAGTATAAACTGGCGCTTGTTTAATCCACTTTGATTTCTCTTGATCATTTCTCCATCCCATTAAAAGTATAAGAGACAATAAAAGAAAACGCTGTCGAAATATGACAGTGTTTTCAGAAAATCTGACTTTCCATGATTGGAATATTTATAGTTCAATAGCTATTGTAAGAGGGGTTGTGCGGAGATACATGAATTTTTGGGTCATAGACTGTATTTCGTTTCCAATTATGCAATATAAAGCTACCACCTTATACTCTTAATCCGTAGATTTATCTCAACAAGTCCCTCAAAAAGTCTAGTCTTTGCTTGGCATTTCCCTTAATGATAATATCTACGCCACTGTCGATGTTCTTTTCGACCGATTCTCCATTCGTTACTTTCAACGCAGTTTCTGCACCTAAATACCCCATATCGTAAGGGTTTTGTGCTACCGAACCTGGTAACGTTCCTTCTTCAATTAATTCAACCATTTCGATAATTCCATCCGCTCCTGTGACCGGTATGATTAGATCATGTTCTTTTATTGTCCTTAATACATGGAGGGCAATGGTATCATTCACGGCCATGATCCCTTTCACATCAGGGTGGTCCCGTAAAATCTCTTCTGTTGCTTCTTTTATAGGTTTTGGATCATTGGATAATTCGGATAAATTTGTTTTTTCTGTTACAATTTTGATTCCTACTTCCTCTAAACTGATTTTAGCACCTTTCATCCGTCTACCTGAAATAACCGGATTCTCTCCTCCGATCATTGCGACTGTATCACCAGGATGTAGTTCCGATCCTAATAATGCCCCTGCTTTTTTACCTAAATCAACATTATCGCTACCAATGTAAGTTGTTTTATTTTCCCAAGAGTAATCCGTATCCACAAGAAGGACAGGTATATTCTGTTCAACAAATCGGTCTAAAATCGGAATGATCGGAGTCGGATATGTAGGTGAAATTAATAAGACATCTGGATCTTCTTTCAGAACGTTCTCTAACATTTCAGCCTGTTCTTCAACAGTACCACTACTAGGAGCGATCACACTCCCGTCTAATCCAAAATCTCGAAATCCCTTTTCAGCACCAGCTTTGACAATTTCCCAATACTGCGAGTTAAAATCTTTTAAAACAACAACCACTTTCGGTTTTTCTTCTGGAAACGACAAAATCCCGATTAAAATAGCAGTAAAAACAAAGATAACAAGAATAAGAATCGACTTTTTCTTCAATGTTCACCCTCCTCTTGTTTTTAATTTATAAATGGTACATTTAAACCGAATCGAAAAACGGTACCGGCATTGCCTGTATTTCTGCTATGCAATTGCAATTATGTGTATCTCATAATAGAGGTAGAACTCCACCGCTGTCATGCTAAGTTTTTGTTAACCATTTGTGGAAGAAATATTTTCCATCCTCTAAAGTGTAAACGAATTCAGGATTTTAAGATTCTCCTCTGTTAAGCATCTTGCTGGGACACTTTCATGAAACCGTATATTGTTACGAAATATCCAAATTCTTTAATTTAAGAACATTTTGATGACTAAATTCCACTGAATCCCCTTACATAAATGATCGACCTCGTATTTCCCGGAAAGACCTTAAAACTTATTTCATTTAGCCATTTATATAAACCGTCCTAGGCACCTCGATTGTGGCAATAAAGAACAATACTACGTGATAAGTTTACACCAGTCCTCGAAACCGAAGAGAAGACCACCGAATGTCGAGACAAAAATACCCTTAAACAAATAAGAATTTTGGTATTTATTCAAGTTAATCCCTCTTTAAAACATCATGGTTATATTTTGGGTATCTTTTTGTTACATTCTGATGATAATACTACAAGCTCTTTTAGTCAATAAAAATAATTCTATATTAAATAATGAAAATAATAGTTACGTTTTGGATAATTGTTGTTTAAACTGATGAAATGGAACCGCTTTTAGCAAGCTTAACCTTTAAGTCTATTCTTGAAACTACAACTTAGAAATTAAAGGGTAACCCCTGCTGGCTATTCATTTTCAAAAAAACCACTGAAAATTAATCAGTGGTTTTAATCTATCCTATTTCAAAACAATTTGGATAACGAAAGCTTGATAATATACATTTAGTGACGACCTGTTTGTGCTTGAGCTATAACTCTCCCATCAGAACTATAAACGTACACAACGGCTAATGAATTATACGGATCTTTATCCCATAATTGACCGGTGTAACATGATGTTTGACCTTTATTTACGACACCATTACCACCAGAACTATTACAGAGTGTTCTTGCGTTCGAAGTACTTGATGTACCATAATATCTGTAAGTTCCTACATTTGCATACGTATTATATGGAGCAGAAGAATAAAGCTTTACGTAACCCCAAGCTGTATGACAATAGGCACTTCCTTTAAGCTGTACGTATCCAATTTTCACACCGTTTTTATAGATGTATTTTGTTTCGTATGTTATTGGACTTTTATACGCACAGCCTGTTGAGTAAGGATTTGTATGATCATAACTAAGTGCAGACGCTTTATTTATTGGCGCAATCGCAAAAAACAGACCAAAGACAAGAGTAAATACCATTCCAATATTTAATAATTTTTTCATAATAACAGCTCTCCCTTCCTTCTCCTAGATTTTACCATGTAAAAAATTGTATTTCGATGTGCTAAGGAACCATTTTACCTCTACATAAAAACGATCATTTTTTATGTATCCACTAAGCTAAAACGTTACTAATGAATTAATTTTCTGATAAAACAAACTTATTTTTTTAAAAAAACTCAGAAAACTAGTGAGTGTATTACCGCAAATAGAACATAACCTACGGAAAGTAGGAGCTAGTCGTACAGACCGTGGTTATCGGTCCATTTTAATACCGAAGCGACACGTACAGAATGACCGAAAGTGCATTCTTTGCTTTCTGATCAGTCCGTTGTGCTGCCGCCGAAGTATGTTCTTGAATTATTTAGTTCTTATTTCTAAAGGAAAGAAGCTAGCCTAAAGGATATTAAAGTATAAAAAATCCCAATTTCTCAGTGTCATACATGAGAAATTGGGATTTTTTCACTAAACAATTACGCTCGATTGTGGGATAAAAGAGATACATTTTCATCATTCTTTACGCATTTTCCCATACAATTGCATACTTCTTTTGATATTTTGTATCTTCTTCTTTATCAATTAAATCCAATGCAAATTGCTTTATTTTCTTATCTTATTTTCATTATACAAATTCCCTTTAATCAAAGCAGATGCTCTTTTTTTACGTGTTTTTTCTATTCTTCTACTGGTTTAAGGCAATGAGACAATGGATCATTACCAGTTAGAATCAGGAATATCAGATTCTAGCCGTCTCATGAACTCTTCTGCAGCGCTGTATCCTTGCTGCTTTAGATACCAGTTATGTGCCCCCGCTTCAATTAACCCTGCCACATCACGACCAGGTTGGAGCTGAATCTCAATATGAGGAATCCGAACGCCCATATATTCCGTAAATTCCGGTTCGTGCTCCAGTTCATTATTAAGGGAATTTTTCTGCCATTTTGTCAGTTCAATATCGAGCGCGATCCGTGTTTCATCCTGAAAAGCTTTTCTCCCATATAATCGCACCACATTCAACAGCCCGACACTACGTAGGGCGAGAAATTCCTTTGTCTTCTCATCGTGAGTACCGAGAAGGGTTCGTGGACTGAGCTTTTTCAACACGACGATATCATCAGCCACTAGCCGGTGACCCCGGCCGATCAATGTGTGTGCTGTTTCACTTTTGCCGACTCCTGACTTTCCACGCAGTAAAATGCCCATTCCAGACACATTGACACAGACTCCATGTATCGCGATTTCTGGCGCTAGTGTTTTTACCATATAAGCATCAAGTTTCGTAATAAATTCAGAAGTAGTTTCAGGTTCGTTTGTACATAACAACGGAATTCCCTCTTCTACACAATATTGAGTCAAATACGTTAGCCCTTCCTCTCCAGCTGTAACGATAAAGCATGGAGGGTGGTATTTGACGATATTACCTATTCGCAGTTGACGTTCATCTTTGCTTAACTTATGCAAATAATTAATTTCCTTTTTTCCAAGAATTTGAACACGTTCAGTCGGGAAAAAATCAAAGTGACCAACGAATTCCAAACCCGGACGATGCGCCCGTGATTGCGTAATTGTTTGCTGTAGTTGATTTTCCCCAACTAATACTTTCAATGAAAACTTGCGAACTAAATTTTCAACCGTTAATGATTTCACGTCCATGACACTCACCGTCCTTCCTTAGAGCTGGGATCTTGAATTTTGCTTCAAGTTCTGACATAAGATCGGCAAGCTTTCGATCTTTGTTACTGCTGCTACTATTTGAATGAATGATTTCTTCATATTTCTGATTGAATCCTGCTAATGTCATTTCATTACCACCTTTCTTTTGGCCCTGATCAACGTACTTTTAGAAATCCCGGTCATTTCCTCTACTTGTTTATATGAATGAGTTTTTAATAGTCCTAAAGCGAGATCAATCTGTTTTTACTGTACTTGTTAGGGCGTCCCTCTCTAAAGTCCTCATGCTGCTTTGCAATAGCCTTTCCTTCCTGGATACGTTTTACAATCATATCTATCTCTTTCAAACTCTGCGAAAGAACTCATAACGTTAAAGATAAGCCTTCCAGTAGGTGTATCCTCTACTAGTCCCATGTTAAGAATATGGACCTTTACACCTTTGGGGAATTAATTTACCTTACGTAATTATTGTAGAAATAGCATGTTTATAAATAGTCTGCTGTTTTCCATTAACGTTAACAACAATTAAATATTTATCATAACCATCAATAGTTCCTTTTATATGAAAACCTTTAATTAATATAATCTCGACTTCCTTCTCACTATTCTTTAATTCTTCTAATATGTTTTTTTATAAGTCCATACAATTCTCCTTTAAATTTATCTATCTCTATATTATAAGCGTATCAACAAGTTTAAAAAACTTTTAGAATAATATGATTTTTTATTTTTATTGATACCTTCACTTACGCTCCCCTCTGAAGCAGACATATTCTTTATCCCTCGGATGCTTTTTCCGAGGGATAAATCAGGACATGTCAGATAAATCCGGATATGTCCAATTTATTTAAGGTCAAGGTTATGATGAAATGACTTGATAACAAAGAAGTAATAAATAATGTCACACATTATATAAGGTAAAATAGAAGGATAGATAAAAGCAGAACTTTATCAGCTTTATCTATCCTTTTTTGTACTACATATGACCTCATTTACTACAACAACATTAAGGTTTACTTCGATAAAATAAGAATTTCGTTATTCAACAAAAGCACCCGATTGTTGAAGATCATAATTTAGAAGAAGCAATTTTTTAGGATATAATTTTTCCTTGGTTTGATGGGCATGGGGTAATAACCCCATCACAATGTCTCCTATTTTTCTTTTTGGAACCAAGTCTCTAGCAGCTCCTGCTCTCTTTCTCGTGATATCCCCGCTTTTCGTTCTGTATCCTGTCTCGCTTTCTCCCATTGATACACATCATAAATAGTATCTTCAAGAGGTCGGAAGGAAAGACCAGTGTTAACAGCTTTTTCAATATTGATGAAAAAAGTGCCTTTCCACGGTTCTGTTTCTTCTTCTAACGGGAAGTGTTCAGGAATCCATAAAGGCATTTCCGTCCATGGCTGTACTTTGTGCTCCAGTATAAATTGTTCTTCTGCCCACACAAATTCGATATTGCTGTTTGTCACTGCTTTACAGGTGTTTAATAGCTCTTCTATAGTCAATTCATAATTCGGGCCTGTTACATTAAACGTGCCTCCTTTTCTGTTTTCTGCCATATTGAACACCCATGTTGCTATATCTTTTACGTTAATCAATTGAACAGGGCGATCTGAACGTCCCGGCACCAATACTTTTCCGCCTTGTGCTACTCGCTGAACCCAGTACGGGAGCCGATCCGTATAGTCAAACGGTCCGACAAGTAGCCCCGCTCTTACATGCAAAACACGCCCTGGCCAATGCTTCTCTGCTTCTGCTTCACATAGTACTTTCAACGCGCCGTAATACTCGTAAGGAGAAATTGTCCCCTCCTCAACGTCTTTCAATTTATCCGAAGGCATGGATTGTAAATGATAGTCTTCCGTAATATTAAGCGGAATCCAATCTTTATAAACAGATATGCTTGAGATGTATGTATAATGTTCAATGTTATCCCCGAGTACAGCTGCGATTTTTTTGATTTGATGAGGAGCAAATCCGCATGTATCCATTACAACATCCCATTTCCGGTTTTCCAGAAGTAATATATCACTGTCTCTATTGCCAATTAGCTGCTCTACTTCAGGAAACGTCTCTTTATTGGTGCCACGATTAAATAAGGTGATTTCGTGCCCTCTTTTCAATGCTTCTTCTACCAAAGCTCTTCCTAAAAAACGAGTACCTCCTAATATCAGGACCTTCATAGTTTTCCCCCATTCACTTTAATAGCCTGTAAAAATACATTTCAATTTATATAACGATTTTCCTTCGTAAAAAGTTACGGAGAGTATGAAAAATTTATGCCCTTTTATTAAAGGAAGGCGCCGATTGTGGAATATTGGAAAATACGAAAAAGCTGTAAAAATGGCATTTCAGTTCATTTTACTAAAGCACCCGTTAGCGTAAGTACATTACTTCACAATCTTAATCTCCGAACAGGTGACATTTAAAGTTATAATTAGCATTTTTCCTAACTTCTTCTTCCTGAAGTTCGTACATTGCTATTTTATAGGTTATTACTTCCATGAGTTTCAAGCTTTCGTCAATTTTATTCTGCACTTCTAATTTATGCTGCATCAACATTTCTTTTCTTTGCAAGAAGGTAGCATTTCCTAATTCATAAAGGTCCTTATATTCTTTTATTTTGGCTCTGTTAAATTTGGCTGTTGATTTCCGCTGCAGGCATTCGCTTTCCGCGGGCGGTCCGGGAGCCTCCTCGGCGCGGGCGCCTGTGGGGTCTCCCTTTGACACGCTTCTCCCGCAGGAGTCTCATGCCTTCCGCTCCAATCAACAAGAGCATCAAAATCAACATTGAGCTTTAACATAGCCTTTATTTTAGAAAGAGGCATTCCTGTCTCTCTGAGACAACGAACAAAAGAAATCTAATCGATATTTTGTTCGTTATAAACTCTACGACCTTTTTCATCACGAGATATATTCTTTAAAATCCCCTGCTCTTCATAAAATCGAAGTGTCATAGCATTCCCCAAGCTATTTAAGACTAAGGGTTCCATTTTGATAAAATGGTTGTAGCACTATTAAATCTTGAAATCTAAAAAAATTTAAATACCCACCGAATATTTATATGGCCATTTCGGGGGTAGTCTCCATCAAAAGAAGAACATAATCTTTATTAATTGGGGTAGAAAAATGCCCTTGCCCCTTAACGGTTGACTTCTATTTTTAGCAGTAGTAATAAGTGGTCCTTGAAGGGATGGATACTGAAAATGATGACCTTCCATAAGGAGGGCTATTCTTGTGGAGGTACACTGACTGTTTCGTGTGATGATATTTGTCTTTGTGCTTCAACAACATTGTTACGTTCATTAATTTAATTTTGTGATTGACAACACCTTAGTCCATAGAATAACATTATAGTCAAATCCAATAATGTTTCCCTTGGTAAACTTTTTAGGTCAGGGGACACTAATCTCTATAAAAAATTTCAAGAATAGTTATAAATAGGAACGAGGTGAATTAATGACATATTTTTTTGCTCTGAAATTTGCGTTTAGGAAAAATAGTTAACCTATACCAATTATTTAATAACTAGGAAACTTTCATGTAGTGCTTTGATGTTCGAGAAAATTTGCCCCTACTTATTGAAAAGAGCATAAGTAGAGTGAAAGACATGAAAAGGAAAAAGGTATTATCAATTTTTGGAGTCTTTGTTCTCATGATATTAATCGTTGAAAGTGGGTATTTTTGGTTTTATCAGAGGGAACCGAACACTACTGCTAACACAAATACTCACGATGAACATTCATCGATCCAAGACAAAAAGCATGAAGAAGCTCATGCTAGCGATGATATGCCTAAAGCTTTGCCGTTTAAAAATACACATAGCAGTGATTGACAAAAATCGAGGCCAGTATAATACCTAGCCTCATTAAAAAAATAAATCTTATTTGTGAGGTGTAATTTATGTTTATTAAATTTTTAAGAGAAAATGTTATTGCATCCTATATATTAACGGTCTTACGTTTATATCTTGGATGGCAGTGGTTACTTGCTGGATGGGGAAAGATTACTGGAGGTTTTGATGCAAGTGGTTTCTTATTAGGAGCTGTAAAAAAAGCTACAGGAGAACACCCAGCTGTTCAACCTTGGTGGGTGGAATTTCTAAATGGAATTGCAATACCTAACGTAGGACTATTTAATGTATTAGTTCCTTGGGGGGAATTTCTAGTTGGGCTTGGACTTATCTTAGGTACGTTTACTACGTTTGCTGTACTAATGGGAGCCGTTATGAATTTTTCCTATATGTTCTCTGGTGCAACGAGTACGAATCCACAGATGCTTCTCATAGAGATCTTTATCCTTGTTGCTGGTTTTAATTCAGCGAAAATAGGTGTCGATCGATTGGTGATTCCATTCTTAAGAAAACAAATATTTACAAAAAATGGAATTAAGAAACAATCCTCTTTTGAATCATAAAAACTAAACAACTAATAAATAACACCTGGAAAGATAAAGAATGATGTTAAGCAGATTTCCTTAACGTACGGATTACCTGCTTCTACTCCTTGAAGAGATTGAAATGGTTCTTAAAAAACATAATCATCTGACCTTATAGTAAGAATCACATCACATTTCTAAGACATGTAGAGTACAAAGAAAATAAAGACAAGTTTCAATTACGAGAAAAGCCGATGATTCCTTAACGTACAGGAAATCGGCTTTTTTATGTGAAAAATCTCTTAGCGTACAAAATTCTCGTTTAGAGATTACCATTCCTGCGGTAATAGATGGTGAAGAAAATACTCTCGTAGAAGAACGTACCGATGAGAAAGAAAATAAATCCTGACTGGAACCCGGAACAACCATGCAGTTCACGACTTGAGAGACCTGAATGGGTTCCTGTTGGTCTTGTGGGAAAACTTCTAGTTCGGAATGATGGGACCGCCCTGGTAAATGGCTACTGTAAACCAAATAACGAAGGGATTGCTACAGCTGCAGATTATGGATATAGGGTAATGAAGCGTATGGGACCTAATCAAATATTGGTATTGGTTAAATAGAACCTGGTATGATTCAATCCTACTCTGGGAAGATCTCACCTTATCGTGAGTTTGCCCTTTTTTCATGATAGGCATGGTTTCTATACAAATAGTAACGGTATAGAGAACTTCTACCTTGAGAGTAGCGATGGTGTATACCATATTCATTTCTAGTTAACATAATTACAATTATAGAAAGTAAAAAAAGAGCCAAACCCTTGATCTATAAGGGTTTGACTCTTTTTTCGTTTTTTATTGTTTATGCAATCTCTTCTTTCACTAAAGCACCCGTTACTTTAAGTACATTTCTTCACAATCTGCTTGGAGAAAACATTACCTACAAAAAAACTAATCGGAAAAACTTCCGATTAGTTTTTCTTACTTATTGATTTGCTTTTTTTACCCATTCTGCAACTGTTACAGTACGCTTTGCTTGATGTTTTACAGCTGCTTGAACATCTTCAATCATTTTTCCATCTTGCCCAACAGTAACACTTGTTCCATATGGATTACCGCCAGCTCCAAAAGTAACTGGATCAGTATATCCAGGAGCGGCAACAATTGCACCCCAGTGATACATGGTTGTATAAAGGGATAAAATGGTTGCTTCCTGCCCGCCATGAGCATTTTGAGCAGAAGTCATAGCACTTACCACTTTATTTGCTAGCTTGCCTTGGAACCATAGACCGCCAGTTGTATCGAGGAACTGTTTCATTTGTGAAGGCATATTGCCAAATCGAGTCGGAACACTAAAAATAATGGCATCTGCCCATTCTAAGTCTTCTAATTTAACCTCTGGTACATCTTTTGTTTTTTCAACTGTGGCTTTCCAAATTGGATTCCCTTCGATTGCAGATTGTGGAGCCAATTCAGGTACCTTTAAAACCTTTACTTCAGCACCAGCTTCTTTTGCTCCTTCTTCAGCCCATCTTGCTAGTTGATAGTTTGTTCCACCCATGCTGTAATAAATCACTGCTAATTTTACATTTGTCATTTTTTCTTTCTCCTTTATAGATGAATTTCCAAATAATTTGGATATAAATCCCATATTAATTACCACCTATATTTTTTAAAATCTATATTATAAAGAACTTTTGTTAACACGTATGAACCCTGTATAATAAAATCCAAAAGTTCTTTTTCACATGTTCTTACTTAAATTTCCTGCTCTTTTTCCAAGCAAAACAACAAGACTTAAGATGAAGAAGACCAATGCAGGCATGGCTGCTCCCATTCCTTGTCCTGCCATTAAATGTGAAATCGCGGCTCCAGCCATTACTAATACAAGTCCTCCAGAAGCCAGTAACGCTATTTTTTTCTTCCAGAATCCAACCAAAAGTCCAAGAGCTCCTGCTATTTCACAGACCCCCACAAAATACATGAATCCTAATGGAAAACCCAAAGCCTCAAATGTTTGAACTTGCATGGCATTTCCTGTTAGTTTCATTACACCAAAAGCGACAAAACCAACCACAAGTAATCCTTGAAGAATACGAATAACCCATTTCATTTCTTTTTTCTCCTCTTATGTTTTATCTGTTATTTTTTGTAAACTTTGTGCACCTATTCCTATTTTCTTTAATAGATAAATTAACTGTTCTTTCTCTTCGTTAGTAATGAATGAAACATTTTCTGAGATTGTTGCAACGTGTTTCGGGAAAATCTTGTCAAAAAGTGCTCTTCCTTCTTCCGTTATGACGACATTAGAAGCCCTTCTATCATTAGGGTTTGGTTGTCTTTCTACAAACCCTTTCTTTTCTAACTTATCTACGACGTAGGTGATACTTCCACTTGGAATAGAGAACGTCTCACTGATCTTTTGGACAGGATGCGGACCTTTACTGTAAAGCAATTCAAGAATCATAAAATTTTCCCTACTAATATTATGACTTTCAATATCTTTCAGTATGTTTTCAGTAATAGCTTTGGAAGCTTTCATCCAAACACGAAACAACCTCAAATCCAACTGACTTTGTTCATCTCCTTGATACATTCACCGAACCTCCTATTACAATAATTTTTAAAATTCAATTTAGGTTATCTTGGTTTTCTGTATAAAGGATAATCAACTTCAGTTGGAATCTCTATTAGCAGCAACCGAAGTTCTTCACCTTTAGACTGAATGGTAAATGTTTCAACATTCTCTGATTGAATAATGATGAAATCCTTATTATCAAATGAAACCTCCAATTCTTCAATAACACCACCATTACCTCTAATAGCTAAACCAGCTAGTGTCCGATTAGGTGAAAGTGCATACTTATAGGTTGCACCATTTCCAAGTTCAACATCGTACATTTTGGCATCTGTCACGAGATTGATTGGTGAATGTTCACCTAATATCGTCTTAACCATTACACCGTCTTCCGTAGTGATTGGGAAATCTTCATGCACGTATTTTGAGTAAGTGGGTGTTCGCTTTATGGCTTTGCTTAAGTGTGGCTCGAACCAAATTTGAAACCCTTCTGACGGCTCAAGAAGAGATTCGGCATGGTGGACACCTGAGCCTGTTTGCATCACCTGAACACCACCAGCACCAACTTCACTAATCGTACCAAGCGTATCTTGGTGACGACCTCTACCCTTAATGTTGTAGCTTAATATCTCAAAACCCTGATGAGGATGAAAGCCAATACCGCCTTCGCCGTCAGATTTTGCCCATGCCCAGTAAAATAACGGTCCTAGCCTATTTATTAGTGAACCTTCTCCAGAAAAGCCAATGGGTTTTTGTTCTATTATTTTACCTCCATCAAACTGCCCAAACGCCTGATCCTGTGGTTTAATAATTTTAATTTCCATTTTAATCCCTCCTTTATGTTAAAAGGCTTAAAGCAATGATCCAAAATTTATAAGTAATACAATTAATCCAAGAATTAATAAAACAATCGGCATCATCATTTTGTTTACGGGATCCTTAACTTTGATGTGTGTGAAAATTGCCCCAAGCATTGTCCCAACAATAATTAAACCACCCCACGCAGCTAATTGATCATTCCAAATACCTGAGATAACTAATACCGCTGCAATAACTTCAACCAGACCTGTAAATATTCTAAAGCCTCCTGGATACCCATAACGCCCAAATTCATCCACCATTTGCTTTGAACCGAACTTCATAAATCCAAACATTAGGAATCCTAATCCTAATATGCCTTGAAGAATAATTGATAAAACAGCCATTTATGTTCTCTCCCTTTACCCTAATATTATTTATCCTAAATTTAGTACTTATTTATCCTAACATTAGGATATATTCTATGTCAACAAAAAAACAACCCAATTTATGGTTATTGGGTTGTTTTATTATCTACTATTCAAATTGTTTCTTATTAAACTAATCTGATCCT
>JBNJJO010000041.1:0-44433 GCA_051750265.1 Bacillota bacterium
AAAGACGCTGAGGTTAGCCTCTGCAGGAAGGCATCGACTGCATTAACGAATATATTATCAGATAAGACGTTAGAAGATGCCTATGAGGAAGACAGGGTCGCGGAAGAAAATATGGATAACTTAGATGAACAAATCGTTGAAACGATTATGAAAAGTGGAAAGCAAGATAACATCTCATTCTTTGCTTTTACTGCAACGCCTAAGCCCAAAACCATTGAAAAGTTTGGGACGATGGGAACCGATGGTAAGCCGCATGCCTTCCATGAATACACAATGCGCCAAGCAATTGAAGAAGGCTTTATTTTAGATGTGTTAAGTAATTACACAACCTATAAGACGTTTTATAAAATTGCAAAGAAAGTTGATGAAGATCCACTAGTATCACAAAAACAAGCGACGAAAAAGCTCGCTCAATACGTATCACTCCATCCGCATAATATTGCACAAAAGACAGAGATCATTATTGAGCATTATCGCAACTTTACCCGGCATAAGATTGATGGCCGCGCAAAGGCAATGGTTGTTACGGCAAGTCGTTTACATGCAGTTCGTTATAAAATTGCTTTTGATCAATACATCAATAAAATGGGATATGATGATTTGAAAACGGTTGTTGCCTTCTCTGGTATTGTCAAAGACGGTGAGATTCCTTATTCAGAGCCTGATATGAATGGATTTAGTGAAAAGGAATTGCCTGATAAGTTCAATTCAGATGAATATAAGGTGTTACTTGTGGCAGAGAAATATCAAACAGGCTTTGATGAGCCATTATTACATACGATGTACGTTGATAAGCCACTTAGTGGGATTAAGGCTGTTCAAACACTATCCCGTTTAAATCGTACTTGTCCAGGTAAAGATGATACATTTGTTCTTGATTTTGTGAATGATCCAGAAGATATTAAAGCTTCTTTCCAGCCTTATTATGAAACGACAGGTCTTGAAGAAGTGACAGATCCGAACATTTTATATGATTTACAAGCAGAACTGGAGTCGTATCAAATCTTTACAGAGGAAGAAGTACATGCTGTAAATGAGTTAGAGATTAAAGGTGGATTTAAAAAGTCAACGAAGGCGCAAACGGAACTAAATGCATGGATTGATAAAGGCGTGGACCGTTTCAAGCAATTAAACGAGGAAGAAAAAGAAGCGTTTAAAGCATCGGCAACGAAATTCGTTCGTACCTACGCATTCATTTTACAAATTGCGACGTTCATTGATGTTGATTTGCATAAGCTTTATATTTATTTAAACTATCTATTACGGAAGCTACCTCGCAGCAGCAAAGATAAAGACGTGTACATGCCCGATGATATGGCACTTCAATATTACCGCAATCAAAAAGTATTTGAAGGCAGCATCGAACTAGAGAAAACAGGTGGCGTAGATTTAAAGCCAACTTCACATGGTACTGGTGGCGCAGTGGAAGATGAGAAGGTCCGTTTATCATCAATTTTAGATAAGCTAAATGAAAATTAGCGAGTGGGAATTAGCTACTCATTACACTTTATCACTACATGATTTAGAAGTGATTAAACGTCGAAGAAGAGACTATAATCGACTTGGATTTGCCGTTCAGCTATGTCTGTTTCGTTTTCCTGGTTGGACATTATCAGATGTTAAAGAAATACCAAAGTCAGTTTTAAGGTTTATTGCCGATCAAATTAAGGTAGATCCTCTTGAATTTCAATCATATGCCGGACGGGAACAAACGAAGTATGAACATATGGATGAAATTCGAAAAGAATATGGTTATAAGAATTTCACAGTAAAAGAATATCGTAACATCTCTTCTTCTTTATTAAGTCATGCAATGGAAAATGAGAACTCAATGTATTTGATTAAGATGGCTATCGAAGAAATGAAGAATCAAAAAATAATTCTTCCTGCTATGTCGACGATTGAAAGGCTGGTTTGGCAAACACGTCATCGAGCAGAACAAAAAATATATAGGATATTATCACGACCCCTATCCTCCTTACAAAAGGAAAGATTGATTCTAATGACAGAGTCTACTCTGGATAATGGAAAAACACCTCTTGCTTGGTTAAAAGAAATCCCAGGACAATCTTCACCTGATGCCTTCTTAAAAGTCATTGAACGATTAGAATATGTAAAAAAACTTGAGTTATCAGTTGATTGTAATGAAATACACCCGAACCGGCTTATTCAATTGTCGCGTTTAGGTGGCCGATATGAACCCCATTCCTTCCGAAGATTTAATGAGACTAAAAAATTTGCCATTCTTGTGGCTTATCTCTTAAATCTCAGTCAAGACCTAATTGATCAAGCCATTGAAATCCACGATCGCCAAATTATGATTTTGCAGTCAAAGGGCCGTAAGGCTCAAGAAGAAATGCAGAGACAAAACGGTAAAACAATTAATGGAAAAATCATACAGTTTGCTGACATCGGAGCTGCACTAATAAGGGCAAGAGATGAAGGCTTGGATCCATTTACGACATTAGAAACCGTCATGCCCTGGGAAAAAATAATCGCATCGGTGGAAGAAGCCAAACAATTATCACGTCCTATCGACTATGATTATTTAGATCTTTTAGAAAAACGGTTTTTTTATCTTCGAAAATATACGCCTACCTTACTTAAATCACTAGAATTTCAATCGACCCAATCAGCCAAGTCATTGATGGATGCACTAGATATTATTAAAAATATGAACGATTTCGGTAAACGGAAGATTCCAGAAGGAGCTCCTCTTGGTTTTGTTTCTAACCGGTGGCAGAAGCATGTATATGATGATGACGGAAGTATCAATCGTCATTATTATGTAATGGCTGCATTAACTGAATTACGAAATCACATTCGATCAGGAGATGTATCTGTTCTTGGAAGTAAACAACATAAAGATTTTGATGAGTATCTAATTCCAAAAGAAGAATGGTTAGAAACTGGTATACATCATAATCGGCTTGCTGTAAGCAGTTCGGCTGAAGAATATTTGGCTGAAAGAATAGATTCTCTACGAAAACGGCTACAAGCTATGTCTGATAACGTTGATGAACTAGAGGGTGTAAGTATAGAGAAAGGGAAATTTCGCATTGACCGCCTTGAAAAAGATACACCAGATGAAGCTAGGAAGTTTAGTTCAGCCCTATATAACATGTTGCCACGGATAAAACTAACGGATCTACTAATGGAAGTTGCAAGTTGGACAGGCTTCGACGAACAATTTATTCATGCTTCTTCAAGTCGTCCTCCGAAAGGAGAGGAAAAGTCAATTTTAATGGCCACGCTTATGGCGATGGGAACAAATATTGGATTAACAAAAATGGCAGATGCTACCCCCGGAATTACTTATCACCAAATGGCTCATGCTTCTCAATGGCGTCTTTATGACGATGCGATGAATAAAGCTCAAGCAACACTTGTGAATTTTCATCATCAGCTTGCTTTATCTAAATATTGGGGAGATGGAAGTACATCCTCTTCAGATGGAATGAGAGTGCAAGTTGGAGTGCCTTCTCTACATGCAGAATCAAATCCTCATTATGGTTCTGGTAAAGGAGCTACAATTTATCGCTTCACAAGTGATCAGTTTTCTTCTTACTACACAAAAGTCATTAATACCAATGCTCGTGACGCTGTTCATGTAATCGATGGGTTGCTCCATCATGAATCTGAATTGAATATTGAAGAACATTACACAGACACAGCTGGTTATACCGATCAAGTTTTTGGACTGAGTCACCTACTTGGTTTTCGTTTTGCACCTCGGCTTCGAGATCTGTCTGACACTCGTCTTTATGTATTAGATAAACCTGGGGAGTTTCCAAGGATAGAAACATTACTAAAAGGGCGTATTAATACAAAGGTTATTCTAGAAAACTATGATGACGTTATACGTTTAGCCCATTCCATTCGGGAGGGGAAAGTTTCCGGTTCACTAATCATGGGAAAGTTAGGGTCTTATTCAAGGCAAAATCGTTTGGCTACAGCACTTCGTGAAATGGGTAGGATTGAAAAAACAATCTTCATATTAGACTATATTTCAAATGAAGCAATACGTCGTCGAATTCAACGAGGGTTAAACAAAGGAGAGGCTATGAATGCCTTGGCACGAGCCTTGTTTTTTGGGAAACGAGGCGAACTTAGGGAAAGAGCGTTACAGGACCAACTTCAACGTGCAAGTGCCTTAAATATCATCATTAATGCCATTAGTGTTTGGAACACGGTTTACCTCACCGAAGCAACAAAAGTTATGAGTGAAAAAGGGATATTACAAGATCAGATGATAAAACATATTTCGCCATTAGGCTGGGAGCATATTAACTTTTTAGGAGAGTACACTTTTGATTTAAAAATGATGTCAGGACTTAACTCTTTAAAACCCTTAGTTCGATAAAATCCTAAACCGGTACTCTTAGAGTAAGAGATATCGGTTATTATTTGGAAAAAAATGTCTTAGCGTGGGTTTTATGTCAAAATGTTGGAGGTACCCCAATACTTAATTGTTTATTTCTTACTTTTAACTGTTCAACCTCATTTAACTCTTCTATTCCTTTACCATAAGAATATTGTTTTCCTATTCCCTGAGAAAATCTATAAGTCTCCCCATTTTTATACCATTCCATCCAGTTTTGAATTTGTCTTTTATGTTTTATCCCTAGCTTTTCTTGAATCATTTTATAGGTCAGACCATTTTTCCTTAAATTAAGTGCTTCCCACTTTATTTCCTCCGGGTAATGAACGATTTTCCCCATAAGAAAAACACCTCCGAAATCGTTTAGTTTATTAATACGATTCAGGAGGTGCTCTTTCCTTGTCTCATTTAACCGGGTCACTCTAGGAGAATTGTGCTCTTTTCTTTATGTTAAAGTACATTTTGTGTGATATTAATCATCTTGAGCAGAAAATACAAAGTATATCTTAAAATAAGATAAGTATTTATAAGCGCTTTCAAATACAATGAAATCAGTTAATTCAAATAAATGTTAAAGAAGGCGTGATGAAAATGACTACCTTAACTCAAGAAAGTGTAAAGTACTATCAAGAAAATGGTTACTGGTTGCAGAAAAAGCAATTGTTTTCGGAAGACAAAATGAATACGTTGAGAAATATTTTTGAAGATCAACTTGAAGTAAAAGGAAGTAAATTTTCCGATGAATTAGATACACCGCATTTTCGTGATGAAAGATTGTTGGATTTTTTATTAAGTGAGGAAGTGCTAGATCTTGTTGAACTGATTCTTGGACCAAATATTGGGCTGTGGTCGAGTCACTTTATTTGTAAAGATCCTTATGTTGGACGTGCAACACCTTGGCATGAAGACTCTGCATATTGGAAAGGAAGAGTCGATCGCTATGATAAAATTGTTACAGTTTGGCTTGCTCTTGACCGGAGTACAAAAGAAAATGGAGCTATGTGCGTAATTCCGGGTACACATGTTAATGGTTTTTCTGAATACGAAGAAGTCGATAAGTCAACAAACTTATTTGATACCCAAATTAAAAACGTAGATACAACAAATGCTGTATGTTTTGAATTAGAACCTGGTGAATGTTCTCTTCATGATTCACGCATTATTCATGGCGCTTCAGAAAATAAAAGTCCTTATCGTCGCTGTGGGTATACAATGCGTTATTTTTCGACAGAAACTAAGGTCGATCTTGAGAAAAATAAAAGTCATAAAATTTGGTTAGCACGGGGAAAAGATATTGCTGGAAATCCATTTGTAAACGTGTAAACACTCGGGAGGGAATAATTTGGAATTAAAATTAGTTAAAGCATTATGGGGAATGACAGAGCCTTTGGAAACGTGTTTTAAAAAGATAAAAGAGGCAGGATATTCAGGAGTAGAATCTCCTCTACCAGATCATGATGTTGAAAATCAATTTAAAGAGCTTCTTGAGAAATATGAATTAGATTACGTACCACAAGTAGTAACTAGAGTAGACTATTTAGCCTCGTTTGAATCACAAGTGGAACGTGCACTAGGATTCAGTCCACTCCTTATTAATTCTCATAGTGCAAAAGATGACATGTTGTACGATGATCAATTACATTTTTTTGAAAGTGCTGTCAAAATTGAAAAAGAAGCAAATGTTACAATTGTTCATGAAACACATCGAGGGAGATCTATGTTTACTCCATGGAACACGGCGAGACTTCTAAATGATATTAATGATCTAAAAATAAATGCGGACTTTAGCCACTGGTGTTCTGTATGTGAATCATTATTAGAAGATCAATCCGAAAATTTAGAAATTGTAATAAAAAGGGCGTATCAAATTCATCTTCGTGTAGGATACCCTGGTGGCCCTCAAGTGCCTGATCCTAGGGCTCCTGAGTATATAAATGAATTGATAACACATGAAAATTGGTGGAAACAAATCTATTTAAAACGTAAAGAAGATGGCCATTCTTTTTTAACTGTTGTTCCTGAATTTGGTCCTCCTCCATTTTATATGCACACATTACCTTACACTAATCAACCTGTAAGTGATTTGTGGACTATTAATCTTTGGATGGCAAGCAGATTTAAAGAAGAAATTGAAAAGCTTAGTGCCAAGGCAATAAACCAGGTTAAATGTAATTTTGTAAACAGGTGTTCCCAAAATATTTGATTAAAAATGTTTTAGGAACAGCCTTTTGTTTAAACAAATAGCTTCTATTCTTTTTGTGAAATAATTGGATAAAAGGGGAAGAGTAAATTGAACTATAAACAACCAGAACGTCTTACTAACCAACATTATATGGTACCTTCTTCCCTATTTCGTATATTTTATCATACAATTCAAGAACATATAGAATTGCATTGGCATGAATTTTATGAGCTCAGTTTTGTTGTTTCAGGCGAAGGAAAGCAAATTTTAAATGGCATTTCCTACACAATGAAACGAGGTGATTTATTTTTGTTATCTCCTGCTGATTTTCATGAAATATATGTTGAGAATGGGTCAACAGTGGAATTGTATAATGTGATATTTTCTGAGGAAATGTTAAGAGACGGCTTACAAGAGATGTTATTCAGTAGAATGGTAGAGAATGTTGCTGTAATAAGATTAGAAGATATACTCTATATTGAGAGTGAGTTTCAAAGGTTATGGGCTGAGGAACACAGCTTGAATATAGGGAACCAATTGATGAACAAAAATATTTTGGAACGTATAATAATAGAATTTATTCGACGATCTGGTGAAAAAAAAGGTTTCATCGACCAAAAGTCTATTAATTTAGAAAACAAACATATCACCAAAACACTTTCATATATTCAACATCATTTTCGTGAGAGACTAACTTTGGAACAGGTTGCAAAGGAAGCGCAGCTTTCCCCAACTTATTTTAGCAAATATTTTAGTAAAGCAACTGGAATAGCATTTCAAAGTTATTTACAAGAATTGAGACTTCAGTTTGCAAAATCCTTAATAAAGAGTTCTGAATTGCCAATTACTGAAATTTGTTATGCTTGTGGATTCAATACGTTAACCCATTTTAATAGAAGTTTTAAACAAAAGTATGGAAAATCTCCAAGAACTTATCGAAAGAATAAAGCCTAATTGACAATATTCATACAATTGGATTACTTAAAATCCTGGGAGGTAGTTAAAAATTCCTTGTTTATAACTTTCTTTACAATGTTGAAGTAGATTGACGAATTATCAGTTAGTAGGAATAAGGATATTTTTCTCTTTTGACCAGGATTTTTGTTTGCAGAAATTTATATGCTGCTTCATGTCTTTTATTAATATTTTAATAAAGAGAGGATGGAGTTTTTATGATATTAAAACTTAAAAAATTAACTATTTTAAATATTATAGCTGTAATGATAAGTTCGTTGTTTTTAACAGGTTGTTCTTCTGATTCATCAGGTTCAGATGGAGGAAATAGTGATGATCATACAGCTGTTACATTGTGGCATAATTTAGTAGACAGTGAATTAAAGAATCTAGAAAAAACTGTACAAGCTTTTGAAGAAAAGAACCCTGATATTAAATTTAAAATGGTTTATACAGCATCAAATGAAAGTTCAGACGAAAAGCTTCTAACAGCGATCGCTGGTGGTAATTCCCCTGATGTTGCCTATTTTGATAGATTTAAAATTGCTTCCTGGGCTGCACAAGGTTCATTAACAGATTTAACAGATATGGCTGCTGAATCCGGAATTACAGAGGACATGTATTACCCATCTGCATGGGAACAATCACATTATAAAGGAAAATTATTTGGAATCCCGATTAATGTAGGTTCACGTTTACTTTTCTATAATAAAGATCATTTTAAAGAAGTAGGTTTAGATCCGGAAAATCCTCCGAAAACCATCAGTGAATTAGAAGTAGCAGCTGAAAAATTAACCCTTAAAGACGGAAATCGCTTTAAAAGGATTGGTTTTATACCTTGGTATGCACAAGGGTGGCTTTATACTTGGGGATGGGCTTTCGGCGGTGATTTTTACGAAGAGGAAACAGGTAAAGTAACCGCGAATGATCCTAAAATTGTTGAATCATTAAAATGGATGACAGATTTTGCGAATAAATATAATGTAGAGGACATTAATGGATTTACAAATTCTCAAGGTGAAGGGGGGATGGACCCATTCATTACAGGTCAGCTCAGTATGAAAGTCGATGGGAATTGGTCAGTCTCAAATATTGAAAAATTTAAGCCAGACTTAAATTATGGTGTCACACCTATTCCTACGCCAACAGGGAAAGATTTCAATACTTGGCCCGGTGGATATGCATTTATTATTCCTAAAGGTTCCAAACGTGTTGATGAAGCATGGAGATTCTTAGAGTTTACCGGTAAAGAAGAGGGACAGCGTTTATTGAATGAAAATGAACTATATTCTTCAATGCCCTCTGTCAACAAATCTTCTGATTACACTAAAGATCCTATTCAAAAAGAGTTTATAGATGCTTTGGAAAATTCTCATCATAGGCCGGCTATACCTGAAGGGCAACTATTATGGAACGAACTCGTGGATGCAGTACAAAATTCTATACGAGGAAATGGTACACCAAAAGTTAATTTAGATAAAGTTACAGATACAGTTAACAAAGCACTTGAAAAGTATAAATAAACTATCTCTAGGGAGAATATCTTCTCCCTACATTTTTTTCAAGGGTGAAAAGAGAATTTATAATGGCACACCAAGCAAAATCTTTATGTGTCAGGGAATCAGTCGTAGTAAAGAAAAAAGAAATCGTTTAGTCAAAAAAAACTAGATGTTAGCATAATAGGGCTAAGCAACAACTTAATACTAATGACATTTCTCACATACTTGGTAGAGGTAGCATTTGTGGATTTTGGGGACTTCTAATAAAAAAGGAAATTGGAGAAAGCGGGGGAAAAGCAACTAATCACCCTTAGACTTAATAAATTGGCACCCCATTTCAACTTGCAAAAAAACTTGCTTAATAAGTATGATTAATAAGTAATTACGTATATTTATATGTTAAAAGAAATGGAGGCAATTGATATGGTTAAAATTGCGATAGGGCAAATTACACCAGAAACGGGTCAGAAAAACAAGAATCTCGAAAAGATGAAACGATATACAATAGAGGCAGCGGAACAGGGAGTAAAATTAGTTTCTTTTCCAGAACTAGCATTAACTGGTTACAATTGTGGAGATGATTTTTTTGAGGTAGCCGAACCTATTCCTGGAAATGCTGTATCATTTTTTAAAGAAATAGCTGCACAACATGACATTTATATTATTTGGGGAATGCCGGAAAAAAGTATAAACGGTATTCTTTACAATTCTGCTGTACTTGTTGGTCCTGAAGGTTATATTGGCTCTTGGAGAAAGAATACACTTCCAGGACATGCAACAGACCAAACTGGTCCAGGCGCATTTCCAGACAGAAGATACTTTAAGGCAGGAGAAGATCTTCCAGTATTTGATACAGTAATTGGAAAGATTGGGGTACTTATTTGTTATGATATCTTCTACCCGGAATTAGCACGTTTGCTTACATTAAAGGGAGCCGATATTATCGTAGGCATTTCAGGTTCACCAATATTTGAAAAGGACATTTTTGAACCTATCGTAAAAGCAAGAGCGATGGAGAATACAATTAACTTTGTATACACAAATCTCGTAGGACAAGAAGGAGAAACCACATACTGGGGCGGTGGTTGTATAATAGGAGCTGGTGAAAAAGAAACAAAAGTACCTGGAACACCACTCATATGTAAAGCTCCTTACGAAGGTGAAGGAATAACAATCGGAGAAATCGATATACAGCACCATAACAAAATACGTCCGTATTTTCCAGTCTTAAGAGATATTACCACACGAATGTACGAACAACTTGCCGATGCACACCGAAAATTAACTTAACTATATCAATTTCATAATGTTGGATTTCTAAAAATTGTTAGACGTTAGAATATAGAATTGTTCTTTTTAAAAATTAAGCTATTCGATCTAGTGATTTTTGATGTGCTGCTTCTACAAAAATCAGACTAAAACACCACCGTTATGAGAAAAAAAGTCTTTGATTATTGAGTGTTGTCTATCAGTATACCATGTGTCACAAGAAAACAGCATAGGGGTAACAAAATGACCTGTTTCAGGTTTATTTGACATGTCTTTTTTTAGTTGCATAGATAATTTTCTTGTATAAGGCCGGGGTGGAAAAGAAAAGACTTATACCCGACATCGAAAAAATATAAGGGATTTTTTTGGTTTTCAGGAACTCAGACGTGCTGATAATGAGCGTTTTGAACAATGGTTAGAGGAACAAGTTCAATATACACATGATACGGACTACTTAAAAAGCCAAGCATACATTCTATTTCGTAAATGGAAAGTTGAACCTCCTTCTATCGGGAGTTTGAAGCGAATGATTAACTCTGCCATTGATACATTTGAAAAAGATTTGTTTAAAACGACTTATCAGCAATTATCTCCTAGCACATGTGCTCGATTAGATGCTTTACTGGAATCTCATTCTGATGAGGATTCCGAAACTGAATTTTACGAGGAAAAAGAAAATGGCATTTTAACTTTTCGGCAGTTACTATCTTCTCCGGGTAAACCAAGTGTGAGCACAATGGAGATGGAAGTCCAAAAACTGTCAGCCATTCAACACCTTCAAATTCCTGAAAGCTTATTTAAGCAAATGACTCCGAAATTAGTAAAGAAATATCGACTTCGTGCAGCTACTGAGACAGTGACTGAGTTGCGCGCACATCCCGAGCCAATTCGCTACACCCTACTTGCAATCTTATTTTGCCATCGTCTTTCCGAAGTTATCGACTATTTAGCTGATTTGTTGGATGACATCACTCTCAAGTTTGGAAACAAAGCCAAGAATACGACTCGTAAAGAAGTAATACAAGAATTGGAACGAGTACAAGGAAAACATAACCATATTGTTAATCTATTACAAGCGACAGTCGATCATCCAGTGGAGTGATTCAAGATACTTTATACCCTATTGTTAACTCTTCAACCATCAGAGATATTATTAAGGACATGACGAGAAATAAGAGGGAATACAGAGAAAAAATCTATACGAAGATGCATTCCTCCTATCGTGGACATTATCGCAATGCCGTTTCTGATACCCTAAAAAAACTGACCTTTCGATCCAATAATCAAGTTCATCAGCCGGTCATTGAAGCCATTCAACTGATTTGCGAGTATAGTGAAAGTGGCCAACGTTATTTTGCGGCTGGGGATGAGGTCCCTATTGAAGGAGTAATTCAGCCTAAATGGAAGGATATCATTCTCGAGACAGACAGCAAAGGTATAAAGAGAGTGAATCGAATAAATTATGAAATTGCTGTTTTACAATCGCTTCGGACTAGACTTCGATGTAAAGAGGTGTGGATCGAGGGCGCTAATCGATACCGAAATCCTGATGAGGATCTACCTCAAGATTTTGATGAACGTAAAGAAGAACATTTTCAAGCATTGAAAGCACCTCTTGATGTAGAGCTTTTTATTTCGGAAATCATACAGTTAATGAAGGATCGGTTAAGTCTACTCAATCAAGGATTGGAAGATAAAAGTAATCAGCAAATTGCCATTACGACGAGAAATAATAAAGGGTGGATTCGAGTCACTCCTTTAGAAAAGCAACCTGATCCTCCACATTTAGCCAAGATCAAACAAGAGATCAAGAATCGCTGGTCAGATATTAACTTATTAGACTTGCTAAAAGAAACAGATTTTCATACAGGCTTTACTAAGCACTTTAAAACCACGGCGGATCGGGAGATTTTAGATCAAGCAACCATCCAACGTCGACTTCTCCTCAGTTTATTTGGATTGGGAACGAATACAGGTCTAAAAGCTGTCTCTGCTGGAAGCAACACAGATAGTTATCGAGAGCTTCAATATATCCGTTATAAATCTATACATAAAGATCATTTGCGTAAAGCTAATGCAGAGGTTACCAACCATATCATCTACAATCGAATGAAAGAGATATGGGGTGAAGCTACCACTGCATGTGCTTCCGATTCGAAAAAATTTGGAGCGTGGGATCAGAATCTGCTAACAGAATGGCATCCGCGCTATAAGGGACGTGGAGTCATGATTTATTGGCATACGGATCGAAAATCAGCGTGTATTTATTCTCAGCTCAAGTCCTGCCTTTCTTCGGAAGTTGCAGCTATGATGGAAGGAGTTCTTCGTCACTGTACAGACATGGAAGTAGACCGAAATTATGTCGATACGCATGGGCAAAGTGTCGTTGCTTTTGCTTTTTGTCATCTACTTGGTTTTAAACTGATGCCACGCTTCAAAAATATTGGTTCTCAAAAGTTATATCGTCCGGAAGCTGGCATGAATGAGGAGTATCCTCATTTCAGGAAGTTTTAAGTAGACCGATTAACTGGGATCTCATCCGCCAACAATATGAACAGATCATTAAGTACGCAACTGCTCTCCGGTTAGGAACTGCATCAGCAGAATCGATTTTAAAGCGATTTACCAGAGATACGAAACATCCAACCTATCAGGCTTTATGTGAATTGGGAAAAGCAATCAAAACCATCTTCTTGTGTAATTATTTACACTATGAAGAGGTTCGTAGAGAGATCCATGAAGGGCTAAATACCGTTGAACACTGGAACTCCGTTAATAACTATATTTTTTACGGAAAAAATAGTGAGATACGTTCCAATTCTCTAGAAGACCAAGAGGTGTCTGCGTTATCGCTTCAATTGCTTCAAAACTGCTTAGTTTACATTAATACCTTAATGGTTCAAGAGGTTCTTTATGATAACAACCAATATTGGCTGAAGAAAATGACTCCCGAAGATTTTAGAGGATTAACACCTTTATTCTATAACCATGTGAATCCTTATGGAACCTTTAAACTCAATATGGATCAGCGAATACCTATTAAGTTGAAAGTGTCGTAGTTTTCATCTTTTTGATCGGTGACAAAAAACCAGCTACTATCTTGTCACGATAGTAGCTGGTTTTTGCAATGAACACTTAGATGCGAAAAGAGCTGAAACACTTACTCCAGAAAAGCGCCCGGTTCTGGAATAACTAAAATTTGGACTTAGTCCTAAAATCACTTAATTCTTATTAAATAACGCGTTAGTTTAATAACTTCTTTTTCCGTATTTTAGTGATTAGAACAAAAACTTAGAAACCAATTATGTAAAGTCCAGTCAATAACCAGATATAAGTAATTGGGTTTGTCTTAAAAGCAATCAAAATCACATCAATTGGATAAATTTCTCTACAATATTAAACATCTTGAGGTGTAAAGATAAATTTTGGTTTACATTCTGATTGTGGTAAATAAGCTATTTTACTTGTTATAAAAATTGAATAAACATATGAAACCAAGAAAATAGATATACCACATTATCCACCATTTTTTCACACAAATCCCCCCAATAAGGAAACGCCTAAATTCAATGTTACATAAATATATATACTATGTGTGGTTATTTTATGGAGGTGAGTGTATGCACCAATGCCGTTGTTGTCACGGTGCAGGATGTTGTCGATATTGTGGTGGGGCTGGTATGTGCTGTTGTTGTAGTGGGCGTGGATGTCACCACTGTCAGGGAAGTGGATGTTGCCCTTGTTGTCACGGTGGCAAAAGATGTGGTTGTTGTGGTGGATCAGGCGTTCAGCCAGTATAATCCTACTAATGCTTTAAGACGGGAGCTTATGATCCAAGCTCCCGTTTCTTGCAGATACACATGAATTTAACCTGTTTTATGGAATGCATTTTTCAAGGATGATAAGTGAATTATAACATGGATTAACGTGTATTCTATCTCGGCTCTGTCCCTAAAATTAAATCTCTGGACATTCAGCAATGAATAAAAAAAGTAGAAAACAAAAAACATATACTTGAAAGGAGGTGCTGAAAATGCCAGTCGCAAATCCTTCTGTCCAGCAATATCAATCCTGTATTGATGCATGCAACGATTGCTTAGTAGCTTGTGAAGATTGCCTAACGCTCTGTTTGCAGGAATCGGATGTACAAGCCCGTGTCACATGCATAAATTTGTTACGTGATTGTAACGACATTTGTGCTTTAGCTGCTCGATATATGTCTCGCGGAAGTACATATGCAAAGCAACTTTGCAATTTGTGTGCAACCATCTGCGATGCCTGCGCTTTAGAATGTGCAAAGTTCCAGGATCCACATTGTCAACAATGTGCTGAAGCTTGCCGTAAGTGTGCTGAGGAATGCCGCAAAATGGCTAGCTGAAAAAAAGGAGTAAAAATATGTGTCCATGTATGATGTTAAAGGATATGGATAGTTCAATGGTAGCCATAATGGCGTTATCCTTTGGACTTGCTCTTGGATTAGCTACATTAGTAGGAACCTTTTACTTAATCTGGCGTTTCATACAAGCCATTGAAAAGCGTGATGCAAAGCTAAATGAGGATTGACACTAACGGGATTGACACTTTTTTTCTATAAAAAAGGTGAGTCTTAACATAAGAAAGCCGGTCTCCCTTAGCGTATAGGAAATCGGCTTTCTTATTCCGAAACTATCCAAACAAAAAATACTTGCGGAAACATGTCCCCGAGGTATGATCTTATCCTAAATATTGAGTTGTACTGTAATTGGTTTTAAAGGGAGAAGAATACTTATACTGGTTCTGACCAAATTTATAAAGGATTAGTATATTGGTATTTGATTATTAATTTTCATAAGAGATTTATAGATTAGGGGCATTTTTCTAGTGTACTAATGGTATATATCTTTGCTATTTGGTCAATGCTTTTCCTGAAGGGGGAGAGATTAATGTTTAAAGAAGTTATGCCCGTATTAGTTTGTCTATTTATATTAATCTTTTATTCTACAAATCATGTTGAGGGAAGTAATGGGATGGAATTAGAAAAAATGATGGATATTGCTCACAAAAATAATATAACAATTACTTCGTGGCATGGGTATCTTAAAACGAATTTAGGAAAGGCAAGGGATATCGAGGAAGTGTATAGAATTGTAGAAAGCACTAAATTGAGATTTCCTTTTGTGAAAGAATGGACAGGTTTTGATCGGAAAAGCCACCATTTTACAGTCGAAGGTTACATAAACAATACTTCAAGTCAATTATTCAATAAAATTCAAATTTATGCTTACAAAAATGATGATAAATATCATTTATTTTTAACTTTAGAAGTAATTGGAGAAAAAGGGGATGAAAAGTTATACGACAGTATGTTAAGGGAAATAGAATCCTACATTGAAGTTGAGAAGGAATATTACACAGTAAAGGGTTTTGTAACGAATAAACTAGACATGGAAGAAATGGCGAAACAAATTTTGAATGATTTTCAAGCTGATTACGTTGAGGGTCTTAATGAAGAAGAGTTTCTTTCAGTTTCTGCATATAATCCTAAATGGCAAAGTGGCATTCCATCTAAGAATAATAAAAATATAAATCTACAGTTTGGATTACGTTATAATCAAAATGTGAACAAAACGAATATAACCATTGGTACACCCATAATAGTTACTGAGTATTAACCATGTTGAAAAACCTATGTTTTAATTGATTACATATTTTCACTGCCAACCTTTGGTCAAGAGGCTTTAAATATCCTATATTTAAGCCTAAAAAGACCACCTACAATAAAATAGGTGGTCATAAAGATTACAACATGCTACGGCACTCATTGATGCACTCTTGTCTCTTAAAGCGTGTTGTAAACGTTCATTGTTCATCTTGGTCATAGCGTTACGTTTTAGTTGTTAGTGACACCTATATTATGCTTGGTTAGATTTTTACATTTTTTAATCGAAGAGCATTTGTAACAACAGTAACAGAGCTAAATGCCATTGCAGCTCCTGCAACCCAAGGGGCTAACAAGCCAAATGCAGCGATAGGGACTCCTACTGAATTATAAAAGAAAGCCCAAAAAAGGTTTTGTTTGATATTTCGCATTGTTTTTCTACTTAGATTAATGGCTTGTGGAAGGTGTTTCAGGTCGCCACCAACTAAAGTTACATCTGCTGTTTCAATCGCAATATCTGTACCTGTACCAATTGCAATCCCGATGTCCGCTAATGCTAGTGCAGGTGCATCGTTTATACCATCACCGACCATTGCTACTTGTTTTCCTTCACTTTTCAATTTTTTAACCATTTCTGCTTTGTCTTCAGGTAATACCTCAGCGAAAACTTGATCAACTCCAACTAGATTAGCAATAGCTTTTGCTGTTCTTTCGTTATCACCTGTTATCATATATACTTCAATTCCCTTGGATTTTAATTCTCGTATTGCTTCCTTGGACGATTCTTTAACTGTATCAGCTACTGCGATGATTCCTTTTATCTTATTATTTACAGCTATAATCATAGCAGTTTTGCCTTGTTGTTCTAATTCAGCCATTTTGTTTTCATGTTCTTCAAAAGAAATCGTATGCTCCTTCATTAATTTCCTAGTCCCGATAAGAACTTTTGAACCATCTACAGTTGCTTCTATGCCATGTCCAGGAATTGCTTGGAAATCAGTTGCTTCCGGACTTATTACTTGTTTATCTTTTCCATAATTAACAATAGCTTCTGCAAGAGGGTGCTCAGATGATTTTTCAGCAGAAATGACATATTCTAATAACTTTTTTTCATGGTTATCTTCAAAGACGAGAAAATCTGTTACTTCAGGTTTTCCTTTTGTGATCGTACCTGTTTTATCAAGTAAAATAGCACTGACTTTATGCGTTTCTTCTAGGTATTCTCCACCTTTAAATAAAACACCATTTTTTGCTCCTTTTCCTGTGCCGACCATAATAGAGGTAGGGGTAGCAAGTCCAAGTGCACATGGGCAAGCAATCACTAAAACAGCGATAGAAGCTTCCAGTGCTTCAGCGATATTTCCTGGGTCTGCAAAGAAATACCAAGAGATAAATGTAACGATAGCAATCACGATAACAATGGGAACGAAAATTCCGGATATAACATCTGCCATTCTTTGAATAGGGGCTTTGGATCCTTGTGCTTCTTCCACAATTTTTATGATCCCTGCTAGGGCTGTATCTTTTCCTACTTTTTCAGCTTTTATTGTTAAGGTCCCATTTTTATTTATCGTTGAACCTATAACAGGGTCATCTTCATTTTTTTCAACTGGAATTGATTCACCTGTTATCATCGATTCATCAACTGCTGATTTTCCTTTGATCACTTTTCCATCAACCGGAATTTTTTCACCAGGTTTTACAATAAGTGTTTCACCTACTTCAACTTGTTCAATTGGAACTTTCATTTCCTCACCATTTCTAAGAACAGTTGCTTCTTTTGCTTGAAGGTTCAATAGTTGCTTAATGGCTTCTGTCGTTCTTCCTTTTGATAGATGCTCAAATAGTTTCCCCAGTAAAATGAGTGTGATAATGATGGCACTTGTTTCGTAATATAGTTCCGGCATGTACCCAGGAATTATTTGAGTTTTTATTGTTTCATACAAACTATAAAAGTAAGCAGCAGATGTACCAAGTGCAACTAGAACGTCCATGTTTGCACTTTTATTTCGTAACGCACGATATGCCCCACTATAAAAAGGAGCACCAATATAAAACTGGACTGGTGTTGCCAAGGCGAACTGAAACCATGGATTCATAAAAATATGAGGAACTGGTATTCCAAAGTCCCAAGGAATATGTGCAACCATCGTATATAAAAGTGGCAGGGAAAGGATAGTTGAAAGGATTATGTTTCTTTTTTTTCTTTTTAATTCAACTTCTTTATGATCCTTGCTCTCCTCTTGATCCTTTTTTAACACTGCCTCATACCCCAAATTCTTTACCTTATTTATAATATCTTGTATTGAAACGAGACCAGGATTATATTCAATCGTAGCCTTTTCAGAAGCTAGATTAACAGTAGCTTTTTCGATTCCTTCAGTTTTGTTTAGTACTTTTTCAATCCTAGAAACACATGATGCACAAGTCATTCCATGAATATCAAATTCCACTTTTTCTTTGGGTACATTATATCCTAATGTTTCAATTTCCTTTATGATTTGATTTAGTTCTACTTCGCTTTCATCATAGGATATTTTCACACTTTCTGTTGTTAAATTCACATTGGCATGAACACTTTTCATTTTATTTAATACTTTTTCAATTCTGTTTGCACAAGAAGCGCATGTCATACCAGTAATTGAAAGAGAAAGTTCTTTTGATTGACTCATTTATTTCACCAACTTTCCTGAACTTTAATCTTTACTTTTATTTATCCGCCATTTAAGTAGTTTTAAACAACTTCTACTAATAGTAATTAAAAGTTGTGAAAAAAATATGGAGAGATATTAAGAAGATGTTATCGTTTCAAATTAACTATTTTGGGAAGTAATAAAATGAGGAGGAGAGTTGAAATGGAAAATCAAAAAGTTGAAATATATACAACCAAAACTTGTTCAGATTGCAAAGCAGCGAAAGAGTTTCTCTCAAGTCATTCTATTTCATATATAGAAAACGATATAGAAGATGATTCAAAAAATATGAACAACCTTATTGCATTGACTGGTAAACATAAACATATTGTACCTACTATAAAATTTGGTGATGAAGTGTTTATTGGTTTTTCAATTAATCGTGAAAAAATTGAGTCTTTGCTAACATAATAATGAAATTCAAAAAATGGAGTCAGTATCTGATTCCTTTTTTAAATGTCTAAATTATGATAATGGAAAGATTAATAATAGTAACTAATGTTAAAAATGACCTCCTAAATTTTATTTTAGTTTTTTTCGTTTGTTTTGGCTGTATCTCCATATGTTCCATACTCCAAAAAGACCAACGAGAAGTGCAATTAAATATAATAATTCATCCAATGCATACACCCCAATAAATTAATAATTATGGTAATTTTATCTTCCCCGATAGTTAAGATTTTATCTCCATATTTTCTTCAAACTTTTTAAATAGAATTATTCACAGTGATAATTTAAGAAAATGGTGATAAAAGATGTATGAATTTTTTAATCAAATAAGTAATGTTATGATTCAACCTTTTTTAAACCTTGCGCGGAGCTTTGAAAGCATACCTATCTTATTTGCGTTTTTACTTGGGATTGTTGGTGCTATGGCTCCATGCCAATTCACAGGAAATATTGGTGCAATTACTCTTTATGGAAATAAATCACTTCAAAAAGAACTTGCATGGGTTGATGTTTTCTTCTTCACTCTAGGAAAAATTTTTGTATTTACAGGTTTAGGACTTCTTGTTTGGTTTTTGGGAAGAGAATTTGAATCTCAACTTACATTATATTTTCCATGGTTTAGGAAAGTAATTGGACCGATGTTTATTATTGTCGGTATATTTATGCTCGGCTTTATTAAGATGAAACGGACGTTAAAACTATTGGAATTACCGAAGAGATTTTTCCAAAAGGGAAAAATGGGTTCATTTTTAATGGGAGTTAGTTTTTCACTGGGTTTCTGTCCAACCATGTTTGTTTTATTTTTTGTTACATTAATGCCAATTGTTTTTTCAACGTCGTACGGGGTTGTTTTGCCTAGTTTGTTCGCTATTGGCACATCCTTACCTTTATTTCTAGCTATGTTCTTAATTTGGTATTACGGAGCTAGTGGTGCAGTGATGAAAAAGGGAAGAAAGATTGGTCTATATATTCAAAGAGTTGCTGGTGTGATTTTGGTTGTATTAGGGGTATTGGATACAATTACCTACTGGACAATATAGACTCTCCATATTTTCTTCAAATATATTTGGGAAAATTAAATAGTGTAGAAGAGGGAAAAATGATGAAACAAATTAGGGTATTCATTGGAGTATTATTATTTTCTATATTTAATCTAACAAAAAGTGTTTTAGCTCATAATGGCGTTGATGAACAAAGCAGCACAACTGACATATTTGATCAATGGAATTTTATATTAGCTGGAGCTTTGGTCGTTACTTTAGCAGTTTTTATCTATCTATTTAAAAAAGAGCGAGAATTTTTAAAGAAGTTTTTCTTTTTCTTTTTTGCTCTAGTCGTCTTTTATCTTGCAATGGGTAGCCCTTTACACCTATTAGGAGACCATTATTTATTTAGTGCTCACATGTTGGAGCAATCTTTAATTTATACGGCCTTACCACCATTGCTTTTGTTAGGTTTTCCAAATCGTTTTATTGAACCAATTATCCATTTTGGATTGAAGTACAAAATACTAAGTTTTTTAAAGTATCCATTGATTCCGTTACTATTATTTAATGTGTTGTTTTCTTTTTATTACATCCCAATAATATTTAATGAGGTAATTTCAAATAATATCTTGCATAATCTAACACATATTATTTTGACTATTACTGCTTTGTTTATGTGGGTCCCACTTATCCCAATGGTGAAGGAATTGGATAGATTAACGGATGTTCAGAAAATTGGTTATATCTTTGCAGCTGGCATTTTGTTGACTCCTGCTTGTGCCCTCATCATTTTTTCAGACCAAGCGTTTTATCCTGTATATTCAGGAGCACCACAACTATTTGGGATCCTCCCACCATTAGACGATCAAAGAACAGGTGGAATCATTATGAAAGTGGTACAGGAAATCGTGTATGGAACAATGATTGGCTATATTTTCTTTAAATGGGCAAGGAAAGAAAGGTTAAAAGATGTCATTCCAGTTAAATCCGTTACAGAGGTTGTGAAACAGTGAAGAAAAAGGAAAGCGTCTTAGTAATCGATGATGAATGGAATATGAGGAATTTACTCAAAATTCATTTATCTCCCCACTTTGAAGTCGAAGAGGCTTCAAGTGGGGTAGAAGCGTTTGGTGTACTAAAAAAAAAGAAAGTAGACTTAATAATACTGGATTTAATGATGCCTGAAGTGGATGGTTGGGAAGTTTGTATAAAAATAAGAGAAACAAGTCAAGTCCCAATCCTTATGCTTACCGCGCGTGGAGAAATAAAGGACAAAGTTCAAGGTTTTACTGTTGGCGCAGATGATTACCTTGTTAAGCCTTTTAACACAGATGAATTACTTGTAAGAGCTAAAGCTCTTATTAGACGTTCAACGTTATCATCAGAATCTAATTTAATCTCTGATGGAGTTATTCAAATATCAGATTTGAAAATAGATCAAAAAGAAAGGCAAGTTTATATAAAAAATATCGCTTTAGAGTTAACTCCTAAGGAATATGATCTTGTTCAACTTCTCGTGTTAAATCCAAAAACAATCTTTACACGAGATATGCTTATGGATCACATTTGGGGGATTCATGACGTTCTTGATATTCGTACAGTTGACTCTCATGTTAAAAATGTAAGGGAAAAGTTTCGGAAACATGATCTTTCGTTCAATCCAATAAAAACTGTTTGGGGAAAGGGTTATAAATTTCAAGCCCCTGATGAAGGACAATGAAGTGGAATAGTATTGTTGTAAAATTAGGTGCAAGTATCTTACTTCTAGTTTTAGCTATTTTACTTCCATTAGGTTTTATTATGAATCAGATATTTTCTGGTTTTTATTTTAGCAAAGTACAGGAACAAATTGATCATTTATCAGATCGTTATGCAGACTCGATAAACTCATTAGATGAACAATATCTTAAAATGTTCGAATTGCTTGCAACCATGATCGATCAAGAAATTGTAATCGTTGATGAATTGGGGATCGTTGTTGCAAATTCAGGAGTACCAAGTTTACCAAAGGGAGAAAAAATAAATTCTGATAAGTTTGACTTGCTGGCGAATAACTCAGTTACTCAAAACGAGTATTACGATGAAATAAATAATAAACGTTATTTAAGTATTGGAAAGCCAATTTATTCTAATAAGGTGTTCATCGGTGGGATCTTCGTTTTAGCTTCAATCGAAGACATGTATAAATCGGTGGATATAATAGAAAAGTCAGTGATTTTAGCAGGAATAGGTGCTATTTTCTTAGCACTTGGTTTTACCTTTATCTTATCACGTAAATTATCAAACCCACTTTTGGAAATGGAGAAAGCAACTCGTAAAATCGCAAAAGGTGATTTAAATACTAGAGTTTCTAAACGGACAAAAGATGAAATCGGCTCATTGGCGACTGCTATTAATGATTTAGCTGTTGAATTACACCGATATCGGTCGAACAGAAGGGAATTTTTAGCGAATATTTCGCACGAGTTACGAACTCCAATTACGTATTTAGAGGGTTATGCAAATGCATTAGAAAATAATCTATATCAATCCAAGGAAGAAAAAAAGCAATATCTTCAAATCATACAACAAGAAGCAGTCAGAATGTCTAAATTAGTTAATGATTTGTTTGAGTTATCTAAAATGGAGGAAGGAAAGGTTGAATTACTTTTTGAGGAAGTAGATTTGGTTGAAGTGGTCGAAAATGCATTACTAAAGACGAAAATGAAAGCCAAAGAAAAAGGGTTACAACTAGATTTTAATAGATTATCTGACTTCCCGATTATTTATGCTGATGGTTTAAGAATGGAACAAATTGTTATTAATTTAATTGAAAATGCCATCCGATATACGGAAGATGGTTTGATTAAAGTTAAGTTATCAAGTGATTCAAATACTGTAAGGTTGGCGGTTGAAGATACAGGTATTGGTATCCCCGAAGAAGATGTCCCCTTTTTATTTGAGAGATTTTATCGAGTTGAGAAATCAAGATCAAGAGAATTCGGGGGAACAGGACTTGGTTTGGCAATTGTTAAACATCTCGTCGAACTTCAAGGTGGGACTATTTCGGTGAAAAGTAAGGTGGGAAAAGGGACATGTTTTGAGCTTACATTCCCAATGGATAAGGGGGATGCTCAGTGAAAAGAATTGAAGTGGTTTTATCTATTTTTTTAATTGCAGCTGGACTGATCTGTTTAACAATGTCTGGTTCACTAATGTTTAAGCAGGGAATAGATGTTTATTTAAAAACGTTTGTTCAGATTTGTTTATTGATGGGAATCCCTATTATTTTGGTTGGTGTATTTTACTTATTTTATAGAAAAAAGAGGAGATAAATTTTTATGAAGTTAAAATCATTACTAACATTTTTAATCGTATCTTTATTTACAATTCCGGTTGGTGTATTTGCACATGGGACCGAGGAAGAACATCGACAAGAAGTTGTTACTAATACATTCTTAACCTCTGGCATCGTTATTTCTGCCATTTTATTAGCTGTAGGGGTAATTGTATTATTTACAGTAAAGAATCGTTTGAAGAAAGTGAATGTAAAAAAACAAGAAGGAAGAATCAAAAGGGATAAGTTAAACAAATGGTTAAAAATCAGCCAATGGGTTTCCCTTATATCCCTATTATCCTTTATTGTTACAGGTGCTTTTGCAATAGTAAACGATAATACAAATAATGATAGAGTTGAGTTTATGCATATTCATGGTTTAGGTATCACTAATGATGGATCTGAAGCTTATGTACCTGCACATGATGGCTTAAAGGTTTTTAAAGACGGTATGTGGGGTAATGCAGAGGGTGAAAAACATGACTATATGGGCTTTTCTATAGTAGATGATGGTTTTTACAGTAGTGGACATCCAGGGCCAGGATCTTCATTAAAAAATCCATTTGGTGTTATTAAAACGACTGATATGGGTAAAAACCTAAAGATGTTAGACTTATATGGGGAAATTGATTTTCATGTAATGGCAGTAGGTTATAAATCACATGCAATTTATGTAATAAATCCACAAGAAAATTCAAGAATGGATGACACTGGATTATATTACTCAACAGATGATACGAAAACTTGGACAAAAAGCGAAATGGAAGGTCTAAGTGGTCAAATCTCAACCCTAGCAGTACACCCAACAAATGAAGCCATTGTTGCTTTAGGAACGAATGAAGGTCTTTTTGTATCACAGGACTACGGTCAATCATTTGATTCAATTTCAGATTTTCCTATAACAGCAGTTTCGTTTTCTATAACAGGAGAATTATTAGCTGGAAGTGTTTCTAATGAATTTACTCTTTCTAAATTTAATATTGAAACAAATGACGAAACAACACTATCAATCCCATCATTGAGTGAAGAAAATGCAATAGCCTACATTGCAGTTAATCCAAAAGACGAAAAACAGGTCATTTTTACAACATTTGAAAAAGATATTTATATAACAAAAGATCTTGGTGGAAATTGGAATCAAATAGCTGAAAAGGGTGAGGGGATTAATCTTAAATCAGATACTGAAGAGGAGTGAGTATTTATGATGATGGGTTATGGAATGATGTTAAGCATGTTGTTTTGGATCGTTTTGATTGGATTTGCAATATACGGGTTTATATTACTAATTATGAAGCCATTTGAAAAAAATAAATCTAACAATGCTCTTACTATCTTAAAAGAACGCTTTGCACGTGGAGAGATTGATGCAGAGGAATATAACGAAAGAAAAAGTCTTTTGAAAGATTGATCGTAACCATCATATTAAACAAAATTAAGTTAGCTAACGTTATAAGTTAATAGTCTTACTAAAAATTAAATAAAACTACAGTAACAGACTAAAGGGGAGAATTTTTTTCTCCCCTTTTTACTAATTAAAATAAAAAATTCCGAGTTAGATAGACCAGAGATGGTTAGTTCTTAACTTTATTTTAATCAATATTTCTTCCATATTTTCTCCATACTTTTCATGTACTCTCTAAAATAAAGAATAAAACATAGGAGGTCACCTAAGATGGGCACAATTCAACCGATTGATCGAATAGCATTTGAAATTGGACCAATAACAGTCTATTGGTATGGCATCATTATCGCTTTTGGTGTTTTTCTAGGGCTTTATTTAGCCACAAAAGAGGCAAAGCGTTTAGGATTCAATAAAGATATTATTATAGATTTAATTATGTGGGCTATTCCAATTGCTCTTATTAGTGCAAGGGTGTATTATGTCATTTTTAAATGGGAATATTACTCCAATAATCTAGGTAAAATTATAGCTATCTGGGAAGGTGGCATTGCTATCCATGGAGCGCTTATTGGTGCTACCATTACTGCTATTGTATTTGCTAAAAAAAGAGGAGTTTCATTTTGGAAGTTAGCTGATATTGTAGCTCCTAGTATTATTTTAGGGCAAGCAATAGGCCGATGGGGAAACTTTATGAATCAAGAAGCACATGGGGGGCCAGTAACTAGAGAATTTCTTGAGAACTTACAGTTACCTGATATGATTATTAATCAAATGTTTATTAACGGACAATATTACCACCCTACTTTTTTATATGAATCAATTTGGAATATAGCTGGATTTATCGTTCTAATAATGTTACGGAGAATCAACCTTCGACAAGGTGAGTTATTTTTAAGCTATATGATCTGGTATTCTATTGGGCGTTTCTTTATTGAAGGAATGCGAACAGATAGTCTGATGTTAACGGAAACACTAAGAATGGCGCAATTTATTTCTATTGTGTTAGTTATTTGTAGTTTACTGATCTTAGTTTATCGAAGAAAAGCAGTGCATACTCAATAAAAATAAGACATTTTAAGGTATGTTCTCCATACTTTCTTCAAACTTATTATCTATTATTTCTTTGAATAAACAAAAAGGAGGTAATCTTGATGAAAAAGAAAATTGCATTCGTTTCATCTTTTGCATTAGCAACATTGCTTGTAGCAGGTCAGTTTACTTATGCAGAAAAACCAGACGGTATGATGAATATGATGAACGATAACGGCATGACAAAGATGATGGAAGCTATGAATTCTCCTGAAGGGCAAAAAATGATGAAGGCTTGTGGAGAATTTATGGAATCGAGTGATGATAGTGAAGTGAAAGACACATCATTGTAAAGACTAAAAGACCTTCTATTGAAGGTCTTTTCAACTAATTAGTAAAGGGGATAAAAAACTATGGAATGGTTACTATATTTGTTATGTCCTTTAATGATGTTGTTCTGCATGAAGGGAATGTTTACTGGAGGTAAAAAGGATTGTCATTCAAAACAAGTAAACAATTCAACAGACGACATGAAGTCATTGCAAATGCAAGTTCAAAATTTACAGGAGCAAAATATGAAACTCATGGATGAGATGAAATCATTTAAACAAGCAAATGTAATCTCTATTTCTAATAATAAGGATACTAATCAAAAAATCACATCCTAATGGCAACCGAAATCTGGTTGCCTTTTCATATTTAACCCCTTAACGTTTAAGGAGGAAGTTTTTTGTTGGCCTTTCGTAATATTTTTACTTTATTAATATTTGCATTTTTAATTCAGTTTCTGATACCAGGATCATCAGGGTTTGCTCATTCTACCTTGCAACAAACATATCCAAAAGAAGGGGGAAAGCTATCAGAAAGCCCATCTTCGATTGAAGTGTGGTTTCAGGATCCTGTCGTTTTACATCCTGAATCCATTCAGTTAGAGGATGCCTCTGGAAATCATATTGATTTAGAAAAAACAGTGGTTGATCCCAACGATAAATCTCATATAATAGTTAGCTTAACTGAAAAATTACCAGCCGGTTATTATGTTGCAAGAATAAACGTAATTGCATTAGATGGTTTTGTCCTTCAAGAAAAATTGAATTTCCAGGTGGTAAAACAAAAGAATGAAAAAAAGAAAGAGGAATTAAAAATACTTAAATATTCACCAGACGATGGTGAGATTGTCGAGGGTTCTCCTCAGAAAATAGATCTCTGGTTTAATCAGCCAACTGAAATAACTGCTATTGGTGTCTTTGATGACAACCAGCAATCTATTAATACAAAAGAACCTTTCGTAGATCCTAATGACCCTAATCATATAGTTATTGAGTTTGCTGAAGAATTACCACAAGGAACATACCAAGTAACGTGGTATGCACGTCCGAGTACTTTAGATGGTAAAAATCAACCAGATATTCTTGATGTTTTTTACTTTGCTGTAAATGAGTTTACACCAATAAAACAACTAAATGTGGGCGAACCAACAAAATCCTTTTGGTTTGAGAGTATGGGATTTAAACAATTAGGTTACTGGTTACAATTTATAGGAGTTACCATTTTATTTGGTAGTACATTCTTTCATTCATTAATTTTGAAACAACACAATTCATTAAAATGGAATAAGCTTTCTTCTGTTTTATTACTTTTCGTAATATTTGGTATTTCTATTATTTTTATAGAACAAAAGGGGGAATTAGAAAGCCTCTCATTAACACAATTTTTATCATTAAAGTTTGTGTGGATACCTATATTGCAAATTGTTCTACTGTTAACTGGACTGCTGTTTAAAAAAGCTAAATTATTTCTTTATGGAATTGCACTATTATTAACGACACTTATAACCGGGCATGCTGCTTATCCTCGTTATGGTGGTAATTTATCAGTCATTGTTAATGCCGTACATTTTTTGGCAGCATCGATTTGGATTGGAGGATTATTTGCAATCATAACCATTCCAAAAAAAGAAGAAATAAAGGAATTACTAAAGGATATTCTTCCGAATTTTTCGAAATGGGCACTTATAAGTCTAATGGTCATTATAGTTACTGGATTATATATGACAAATCAATATGTCCCTTCTTTTTCAATCAATAGTTTCATCAAAAGTGAGTGGGGAAAGGCAATTGTGGTGAAGATTGTAGCAACTCTAATCATTTTGATTGTTGGATTTTTCCAAAGAAGGAAGATTAAAAAATTAACAACAAAAGCTTTAAATACGATTATTAATCGAGTAAGAGTAGAATTTGTTTATGCAGCACTTATTATATTATTTGCATCCTTATTAGTTGTTTCAACACCAGGAGCAGCTGAACAAGGTGTATATCCCTCTTCAATAGAAAAAGAAAATATCGAGTTAAATGTAGACTTTACTCCTTTGTATCCAGGATTAAATGTTTTAACAATGGATTTCGGTGGTGAAGAGGTTGAAAACGTTGAAGTTACATTGTCTATGCCACCAAATTACAATATAACCTACAAGGCATTCAAAATAGATGATGGAGTATTTAAAATAACAGGGAATCTTCTCCATGCTGCTGGAACAATGAGCATGAATGTAAAAATAATAAAGGAGAATGGAGAACAGATAGAGTTTCCTTTTGAAATTGTTATCCCAGGGGAAATGAGATTTAATGAATAGTCGAAAGAAAGTTAAAAGAAAATCGATGTGGATGTGAATTAAACAATCCTCTAGGTTCTTGTTGTCTTGGTAATGTAACCCTTATATAAATAAAATGACACGAAAAAAGTAGTGATCTAAAAAGCCGATGATCATTACGATAAGGATCATCGGCTTTATTATTCCAAAAATTTTAAGGAGTTGTTCAACAAAATGACCCTATTGCGGAACAAAAAAGTTCTCTTCACCATCCTGCGCTTAGTTCAAAAAAAATAGTTCCATAAACGGACATTTATGGGGCTGGTCCTTGTTGGAGCAGAACGCCTTCTATTTATCTCAATTATCAGTACCAAAACTCATTCCTAAAAACAAAGTAACATTTTTACTAACAACTACCGTTTTTGGTGCTAAAATATTCATATAAATAGTTTTTAGTAGGTGATTAATTATGATTTTTGGTTACGCACGAGTGAGTACGGAGGAACAAAACTTAGATATGCAAGTTGATGCATTAACACAATTCGGGGTTGAGAAGATTTATAAAGAAAAATTAACGGGCACACGAAGAGATAGGCCTCAATTAGAAGAGCTTTTAAAAGTTTTACGAAGTGGCGATAAAATTGTTGTATATAAACTTGACCGTATTTCACGTTCCACAAAGCATTTGATAGAACTGAGCGAATTATTTAACGATATGGGTGTACATTTTGTATCAATTACTGACAGTATTGACACTTCAACCGCAATGGGAAAGTTTTTCTTTCGTACAATGGCAAGCATCGCTGAACTAGAAAGAGATATTATTAGTGAACGAACAAAGTCTGGTCTTCAAGCAGCAAGATCAAGAGGAAAGAAAGGTGGGAGACCTACTAAGAAAGAAGATAAAGTGGAAATGGCTGTTAAGATGTATAAGAGTAAAGACTATACAATTAAGCAAATTACAGTGGCGACTGGTATCAGTAAGACAACGCTGTATAGGTATTTAGACAAGGCGCACTAGGATTGCCTCAGTAAGTTGGTTGTGTAAATTACATTTTATGTAAATCATCTGACGGACTAGAGCAGCAACCCTGTGACTAGGCCTATTACTTTGGGTTGTCCCAAAAGATCAAATATCATCAATATTAGCACCTTTACTTTTCTTAGCTTTATTTCTCTATGGTTCTTGTGTCATAGCTTTACTTATTCGTTCAAAAATCAACAAAAAATAGGGATGATATACGGATATGAAATTACATATCCATACAAAGATGAAAAAACTAGATGGAATCAAATCGTCCCTTCACAAATTCTTGGTAAAAAGATCACTGAAATCCTAGTGTTCAGTCCTATACATCTCTGTCAGTCTTTGGTTTGAATGTTTTACAGCAAGTATCTGCAGATTGATTGGCATCTTCTTTACGGTTTTCAAAGCCTAATTCTTGAGAAAACTCTGTATCATACTTTGACTGGTAATCCATATCGATCGTGATTTTATTTGCTCCGCAGATATTGCCTTCTGCATGAAAAGTACAATTTGATATGGAACAGTTAACTTCTACATTTGGCATAATAGTCCTCCTAGTTAAGACAAAAGATAAGAATAAAAATAAAACAAAGAGCTAGATCCTTAAGATTTTAGAAACAAGCCTTCTATATCATTATCTTGGAGCTTTTCACCTAGTATTATTCAAAATAACTTAGCAAAACAAATTGAAGCTGATTTTAAATATAGAGAAGTTGAACCTAATTACAAGAAATTTATCATTAACCTTAACATTAAGGTTAATAACTCTACTTGGAGAGTATAAAAAGCCATTAAGCCTAGTGCGTTCCCTTTAAGGAGGGAGGTTTTTCGGATAAATAAATTCCATAGCAAATGAAAGGATGTCTTAAATGAATATTAATACTTGTAGCTATTGCGGTTCAAGTCTTGGTACTTCACCTATTGCAAGCAATGATAAATGTTACTGCGGTTTTTGTGAAATGTTTGTTGATCCTTCCGTCAACGGTGAAAGGCTTGATCGATTTAAGAAGGAGGAATTTGTCGGTTACGAGCATATGAACAAGACGACTAGTGGTAGAAAAAAACTTAATTTCCTATCCATATCGCTTATTTTTCAAAAAAGCAAATAAAGCTACTTTTTCATTTGAATACTTTATATATCCTGGACTGTGCGCTTTATTTAGTTTGTACTATCCAAAAAATAAATCTAACCTTTTAAAAACCCTGCATTGCTTTATTAGTACTTCATGATACTCCCCACTCCAAAAAAGAGGATTATCGACTAATCCCCTTTTGAATCTCAGGCTTCCTTATATGCATTAGTTTCTGGTTGTTGGGGTCCTTACACCGTTCCTCGTATGTAAGGAGCAAATTATCTGTTATCTTCTTAATGGGGTACATACCAGTAATCCAAAAATCCATGTTAGTGCTTGTTTAAATAAAAATACAACTAGTGATTCACGAATTTTATTTTTTGGTGTAAATTTTATTAATAATAATGACACAATTATCCAGGATGAAATTTCGATAGTTTTCTCTGCTTTGTATTTCATTTATTATCCTCCTTTAATAAATAGTCTTTACTTTTAGAATTGATTAATTCAATTTTTTGTTTAAGGTAAAATTATAATACGAAATTATTATCTATTTTTTATTCTGACATTATTTTTTATTATTGAAAACGTTTCCGTAAACTAGTATATTAAACTGTGTATTATGTTGTTTAATGAAAAAGTGAAAGGAGAAATTATGACAAGAAAACTACAAGCTTTTATTTTTGATTTGGATGGAGTTATTACTGATACTGCTGAATACCATTACCTGTCGTGGAAGGAGCTAGCGAATTCATTAGGGATTTCTTTTGACAGAGCCTTTAATGAAAAGCTAAAAGGGGTTAGTCGAATGGAGTCTTTAGAGAAGATTTTATCTCTCGGTAATAAAGAAAATGACTACTCTCTTGCAGAGAAGGAAGGATTTGCAACACAAAAAAATAGTTATTACAAGGAATTAATTAAAGACGTTACTCCAGAAGATACGTTAGCAGGAATAAAAGAATTACTGACAGAAATCAAAGCACGCAATATTAAGATTGCCCTGGCTTCAGCGAGTAAAAATGCGTTTGTCATTATCGATAAATTAAACTTACAAGAGTATTTCGATTATATCGTTGATGCTGCTGCCATTAAGAATGGAAAACCAGACCCAGAAATGTTTCTAGAGGCTGCAAGCAGCATAGGTGCTGACCCCCATTATTGTATAGGTGTTGAAGATGCAGAAGCAGGGGTGGAAGCCATCAAAGCCGCTGGGATGTTCGCTGTTGGTGTTGGAAGTGAAACTGTTTTAAACAAAGCAGACTTTGTAGTAAAGAGTTCGCAAGAGTTAGATTATGAGAGAATTATTGATCAATATAAATTTATAAAAATATAAAAAACTTTATTGACGAGTATAATTTCGTTTGTTACAATGAAACCGCTAACAAAAACGTTTCCGGAAAAGAGTAAGGTGAGTATAAATGACTTCTATAAAAGATATAGCACAAAAAGCGGGTGTTTCAATTTCAACTGTATCCAGGACTTTAAACAATTATCCTGATGTTGGGCCAAAAACGAGAGAAAAAATATTAAAAATCGCACAGGAGCTAAATTATTATCCGAATGCAGTTGCAAGAAGTCTCGTTCAAAAGAAAACGCATACAATCGGCATCTTTTTTGGGAATACTATCAACTCTGGTTTTGGTCATCCATTTTTCTTAGATGTTATTTCAGCTGTAAGGGAAGTTGTAGGGAATGCTGGGTATGATTTGCTTATATTCACTAATAAAAACAAGGTCCGTGCTACATACACTACCTTATGTCGCGAACGAAGTGTAGATGGAGTTGTATTATTGTTAACAGGTGAAGGGAAGAAGCGAAGCGAGGAAATGGTGGAGCTTCAAGAAAGCGGAATACCTTGTATTGCCATTGATATTCCACTGGATGGCGAGAAATGTACTTATGTTGAATCTGATAATTACCATGGATCAAAGGCAGCAATGAATCATTTAATTGATTTAGGCCATAAGGTCATTGGTTTTATTGGCGGAGATGAAATTAGTAAAACAAGCTATGATCGACTAAGAGGCTACCAGGATGCCTTAATGGAAAACAAAATTGGCGTAAGTCCAGGACTTATCCACTTAGGATACTTTTCTCAAGAAATCGCAAAAGAAGTGACAATAAGGTTAATAAAAGACAAGCCTGACATTACCGCATTTTTTATTGTCAGTGATGAAATGGCGATGTCGGCCATTAACACATTAAAAGAAATGGACTACCATGTCCCGAATGATATTTCTGTTGTTGGTTTTGATGATATTAAAGGGGCAAGCAAATTTGATCCCCCATTAACAACCGTTAAACAAGAAAAATATGAGATTGGTAGTGAAGCGGCTGCAATGTTACTTCAAATTATTGATAATCAGAGTTATCATCCACAACCTAAGACATTACCATGTGAATTGGTGATAAGAAGTTCAACAGCACCGCTTTATAAATAAATTTTTTTAAAAATAACCGAAAACGTTTTCGAGAAATGAAAGGGGTTTAGAAAAAGATGAAAATGATCAAATTATTCAGTGTTTTTGCATTAGTTCTTTCAATACTAGCTGCTTGTAATTCAGGTAATTCTGGCGCTGGTGGAGAGCAGGAAGAAGTAACAGTACAGTTTTGGCATAGTCAAGTTGAAGAAGAACGTGTAAAGGTAATCAAAGACATTGTTGCAAAATTTGAAGAAGCAAACCCAGGTCTAAAAGTAGAGCAGGTTCCAGTACCAGAAGAGGATTTCTCTACAAAAATTTCAGCATCTCTTGCTGCAAACCAAATGCCTGCTTTAGTTGAAGTTGGTGTTGACCAAGCTTTATTCCTAGGTTCTGAAAAAGTACTTGAAACAAAGATGCATGAAGAAATTATCAATGATATTGGCAAGGATGACTTTTTTGCCGGTGCATTAAGTACCATGAAAAATGCAGAAGGTGAAGGGTATTACGGCGTTCCAGTTGCAGGATGGGTTCAAGGAATTTGGTATCGTGAAGACTTATTCAAAGAAAAAGGGTTAGAAGCCCCAACAACTTGGGAAAATATTTTAAAAGCTGCTGAAACTTTCCATGACCCAGATAATAAAAAATATGGAATTGTTATCGGAACAACTAAGGACGATTTTGCTGAGCAAACATTTAGTCAATTTGCATTATCAAATAATGCACAAATTTTCGGTGAACATGGCAAGGTGAATTTTAACTCGCCAGAAATGATCGAGGCATTAGACTATTATAAAAAACTAGCTGAATTTACACCGCCAGGAGCAGAAAGCTGGAGAGAAGCACGTGAAATGTATTTAGCTGAAAATGCCCCAATGGTTATGTACTCTTCTTATATTATGAGTGATCTAGTTTCTAAAGATATGGCTGATGTAACAGGTTTTGCAACTCCTGAAAAACAAACAAAAGCAACTTTCGGACAAATTACTTCTTTAGCGATTCCTAACACTGTTACTGATGAGCAGAAGGACGCAGCAAAGAAATTTATCTCATTCTTAATGGAAAAAGAAAATTATATTGACTTTTTACACATGTCGCCAGGTGGAGCGAATCCAACTCTAACTTCAATTGCTGAAGCTCCAGAATACTTAGATAATGAGATCTTAAAGGCGTATGGTGATGAAGCAACAAACATTGCATATGGACTTGATAACTTACGACGTTTCGGTTTCCAAGATGGGGTAACTTATCCTGTAATGGGAGACATCTCTGCTAAATTTATCATCGGTGAAGCTCTTTATAATTTAACTGAGGGTGGCAAATCAGCGGAAGAAGTAGCAAAAGTAGCAAATGAAAAAATGGTCGAAACAGTGAAAGACTAAACGATAAGCCTTAAGGAAAGTATTTCATAAGGAAGTGTTAACATGCAAAAGGATTTGTCCAGCAGTAACGAGATCCTACACATTAAAGATAATAAGAAAAAAGCTAAATCCTTTAAAGCAAAAGAGGCAAGATTGGGGTATATCTTAATTGCCCCTGCCTTTTTGCTAGTGGCCCTCATTATTTTTTATCCAATTATCTATAATATATGGCTAAGCTTACATGAGGTTTCGCTAAACCCTAACCAAGCTGATGAGTTTATTGGCTTCGAAAATTATATCAATTTAATAAAAGATCCGACTTTTTGGAATTCAATTTATGTGACGTTAATTTTTACAATTGCTACAGTAGGCGGGGCAACCTTACTTGGATTTGTAGTGGCTCTCCTTTTAAATAATACGTTTAAAGGAAGAGGGTTTGTTCGTTCATTAATTCTCCTGCCATATGTCGCACCAATTATTTCAATTGTGTTTGTATGGCAATATATGTTTAACCCTGTATATGGAATGGTGAATTATGCGCTTGTGGATCAATTAGGGATTTTAGGTCAAAGTGTCGATTGGCTAGATTCACCGAGAGCAGCCCTATGGCTTGTTATCCTCTTTGATATTTGGCATTTATTCCCATTCTCATTCATGATGATTTTAGCAAAATTACAATCAATCGATAAATCATTATATGAAGCTGCCGAAATGGATGGAGCAAATACATGGCATAAGGTACGCCATATCACATTGCCGGAAATATCATTTGTCCTCGGTTCATTAGTTATCTTACGATTCATCTGGAACTTCTATAAGTTTGATGAAATCTATTTATTAACAAAAGAAGTACCAGTTATTGGTGTATATACCTATGAGGCAGCTTTTGCCACCTATAACCATGGATTAGCTGCCTCGATAACAGCAACACTGTTTGTTATCGTCATGGGATTTGTACTTATCGCTGTAAAGAAGGTGCTGAAATGGTAACAAAAAACAAAGCAATCAATCGGATCATCTGTTACTGTCTTGTGACATTAACAGTTGTAACAACAATATTCCCTTTTATCGTTATGTTAAGTACAGCACTTAAACCTGCAGGAGAAGCAACTGCTACAACTCCACAGCTTATACCAAGTACAATCACATTTGAGCATTTTATGGATGTTTTAAACCCTGAGGTCTTTCCGTTCTGGTCCTACTTTAGCAATAGCTTAATTATCTCAGCGATCACAGCTTTTTTCTCAGTTGTGATCGGGACATTGGGAGCATATAGCTTTGCTAGATTGGAATACAGAGGTCGAGGTGCACTTCAAAAAGGTGTGCTTATGATATACATGTTCTCAGGAATTTTATTGGTTGTTCCATTGTTTCAAATGATTACATCGGTTAATCTTTATGATACAAAACTATCATTAATTATTACCTATTTAGTATTAACAATGCCGGTTTCGCTTTATATGTTAGGAAACTATTTTAGAACAATCCCAGTTTCCTTGGAGGAAGCGGCTCTAATGGATGGCTTGAGCCGTTTTAAGGTAATTTATAAAATCGTTTTACCTTTATCAATCCCAGCGATTGTATCAGTGTTTATCTACGTATTCATGATTGCATGGAATGATTACTTATTTGCTTCCGTGTTTATTACGTCTGAAGAAAATATGACACTGCCATTAGGGCTAAGTCAATTATTCCATACAAAACACTATGTTTGGGGACGGATGATGGCGGCTTCGCTATTAACTGCCATTCCAGTAGTATTACTATTCGGTCTCCTTGAAAAATACTTTTCTGGCGGTTTAACTGATGGGGGAGTTAAAGGGTAATAGGTTATTAATAGGGGTGTCATATAGACACTGCTGAACGACAATTAAGAGACCACGACGATTCTGTCGAAGAAGGCTCGGCATTTGCCGAGCTTTCTTTTTCAAAATTGTAGAATAATAGTTTGCAAAACGTTTGGAGGATTTTCTATGTACAAACAATTAGTTGCTGTTGCACCAAGACAAGCAGAAATTTTAGGTTATGAGGAAGCTGAATTACAACCACATCAGGTGAGAGTAAAAGTAAAATATGCCTCACCAAAGCACGGTTCTGAACTCGCAGATTTTCGCGGTGAAAGTCCATTTATTGAAGAGTATTTTGATCCTGAATGGAACATGTTTTTAAAAAGAGAGGTTCAAGAGGAAAAAGGCGTTAAATTTGGTGATTGGAATCTCGGAAATCAGTGGGTTGGCGAAATCATTGAAGCCGGTTCTAAAGTAACTGATTATCAAGTTGGAGATATCGTATGCAGCTATGGTGGAATTCGTGAGACACATATCGTGGATGCTGTTGATAATTATCGTCTTCGCAAAGTTCCAGAGAATATGTCTTGGAAAAATGCAGTTTGTTATGATCCTGCACAATTTGCGCTCGGAGGCGTACGTGATAGTAACTTTCGACCTGGTGATAGAGTTGCGGTTATTGGGCTTGGCGCCATCGGGCAGATTGCAGCTCAAATTGTGAAAAGCAGCGGAGCAAGTTATGTAGCTGTTATTGATCCAATTGAAGTACGCCGTGATGTCGCTTTAAAAGCCGGTGCTGATGCTGCATTTGATCCAACAAAGCATGACGTTGGCTATGAATTGAAAAAAACTACAGGAAAAATGGGTGTAGATGTGATTATCGAAACAAGTGCTAACCAATTTGCTCTGCAAGATTCACTTCGTGGCTTAGCATACGGCGGAACGATTGCATATGTAGGCTGGGCAAGAGAGTTTAGAGGCGGACTTAACTTAGGTAGAGAAGCACATTTCAACAATGCGAAAATCGTGTTTTCACGTGCTTGCAGTGAACCAAATCCAGATTATCCTCGATGGAATCGTCGTCATATTGAGGAGGTTTGCTGGGAAATGCTTGGAAATGGGACAATCGATTGTGAAGGAATTGTCTCTCCTGTTGTTCCGTTTGAACAATCAGCAGAAGCTTATTGTGAATATGTCGATCAAAAGCCTGAATTAAGTATAAAGCTAGGTGTAACGTTTGAAGAGGAATAATTCAAATTATTCAGAATCTTAGGGATATATTAATACTTATTAAAAAATGAGGGATATCATGAAACTTGCTACACAAGATAAACCGTTTTTTCCAACAAATTTTCTTGAAAAATTGACTGTTGTTAAATCAATGGGCTTTGAGGCCTTTGAAATTGATGGCAAAGTATTGGTCGATCAGTTTGAAGAAGTAAAACAGGCTAGTCAGCAGGTCGGTTTGCCTATTTCAACTGCTTGTGGCGGGTATGGCGGCTGGATTGGTGATTTTGACAACGAGAAGCGCCAACGTGGACTTGAAGATATTAGTAAAATTTTAAAGCGGATCGGTGAACTTGGAGGTAAAGGAATAGTTGTTCCAGCAGCATGGGGGATGTTCTCAAAAAGGCTTCCGCCCCTTGTACCGCCAAGGTCTGATGAAGAGGATCGTAGCGTATTGCTCGATTCATTATGTCAATTACAAAAGGTTGCAGAACAAACAGGTACGGTTATTTACTTAGAGCCGCTTAATCGCTACGAAGATCATATGATTAACACCATTTCAAATGCTGTCAGTCTGATCAAAGCGGGAAGCTTTGCTAATGTAAAAGTAATTGCTGATTTCTTCCATATGAATATTGAAGAAGCAAATATCGAAGAAAGCTTAAAGCAATACAAAGAATATATCGGTCACATTCATCTCGCAGATAGCCATAGATATCAGCCAGGCCATGGACATTTGGACTTTGTTCCTGGTTTTAAAGCATTACGTGAAATTGGGTATGAAGGCTATATGGCATTTGAATGTCGTGTACTCGGAGATAATGAGGAAGAGCTTTATAGAAGCTCAGTTGATTTTATTAAAGAATGTTTTAAAAAAAGTAAGTAAAGTTTTATCAAATAATTCTAAAATGATGGCACTCTTAATAGAGGGTTGCCCGACTTATAGGGTATGACACTTACGTTGAGTTTTTAAGTAAGCGGTTTTATCCTCTTCTATTTAAAGATGAACCAAAGCCGTTTTTCAGGGGGAGAAGAATGAAAACATTACGAGTCGGTATAATTGGCCCGGGACAAGTCGCTCAAACGGCACATCTGCCGCAATATATGAAACGAAAAGATGCTGTGGAGGTTGTTGCCTTATCAGGAACGACACTTGAAAAGGTCGAGGAAACTGCGCGTCAATTTCATATTCCCTATTCCTTTACAAATTATAAAGAGATGATCGCATCATGTGACCTTGATGCCGTCAGTATTTGTACACCAAATAATCTTCATGCAGAGATGGCCATTTACGCTCTGCGTGCAGGGTTACATGTCTTTTGTGAAAAGCCGCCAGCGTTCACTGTCGAAGAAGTTGTTGCAATGGAAAAGGCTGCAAAGGAATCAGGGAAAATACTAACTTTTAATCTGTATTATCGTCATTTAGCTGAGGTTGAAGCAATAAAGGAGTTTATTACGAAAGGTGAATTGGGTGAAATTTATTCAGCACGAGTCCATGCATTACGCCGCAGAGGAATCCCTGGATGGGGTGTTTTTACAAACAAGGAGATCCAGGGCGGCGGACCGCTTATCGACATCGGAATCCATATGCTTGATACGTCCCTTTATTTAATGGATTATCCAGAGCCGGATACAATTCTTGCGTGTTCACATCAACGGATCGGTAATCGAAAAGGCATCGGACTGATGGGCGACTGGGACCCTAGTAAATTTACCGTTGAAGATGCTGTCATGGGAATGATTCGTTTTAAAAATGGTGTCTCATTATTACTTGAGACATCTTTTGCCCTTAATATGAAGGAAAAAACGGATATGACTGTAGAAATTTTCGGTGATAAAGGTGGAGCAACGGTATTTCCGCCGACAATCTACCAAGAAAAACACGGAAGTCTAGTGGATATTCAATTCCCTTTTACACCTGAAACGAACAAATATAAAAAAGTAGTAAATGATTTTATTGACAGCTGCTTAGGATATAAAACTCCTTTAGTCACAACACAACAAGGAGTTATCCTCCAAAAAATCATCAATGCATTCTATCAGTCAGCCGAAACAGGTGAGGCTGTAAAGTTTAGTAATCTATTAGAGGAGAATTTGTATGCTTAGCTACAACTTTGGGAGTGGAAAAGAGAAGAATTGGCTTCTCACTGAAACTTCTTTTCAACCAAACGCTCTTGGTAAATGTGAAACGATCATGGCATTAGGTAACGGGTATATGGGACTCCGTTCTTCACTTGAGGAGTCCTATTTGAGACAAACCCGGAATACCTTTGTTGCCGGAACATTTAATCGATTTGATGAAACTGAGTCAACTGAATTACCAAATGCCGCAGATACGGTAGAATTAGAAATCGTATTAAATGGTGAACGATTCTCATTAGAAAAAGGAACTATTCAAAGCTATATCAGGTATATAAATCTAAAAACAGGTGAATTGGTACGCAAGGTTGTATGGGAAAGTCCGAAAAACGAAGTATATCAATGCACGTTTCGAAGATTCACCTCATTAAATAACCTGCATCTTGCAGGGATGAAAGTGGAGATTACTCCGCTGTCGGGTAATGCCGCAATTCAAGTCACATCCGGTATTAATGGGCAAATGACAAATTCAGGAGCTCAGCATTTTCATGAAGGTGAAAAAAGAATTTTTGATAAAGAGTTTCTTCAGCTAATTCAAACAACAACAGAATCGAAAATCGATTTCATTATAAATGCTAAACATAGCTGGAAGAAGCTTGATGAAAAGGTTGAGACTTCTCCAAAAATGACGATCGGAAGACGGAAGGTTGATTTAAGTTATCGATTTGAAGTGGAGAAGGACACCACGCTCATAATGGAGAAAATTAGTACAATCCACACGAGTCGTGACAAAGAAGTTAACAATAAAGATTATCAGTTAGAAGTTTTAAGAGAAACCTCATTAGCTGAAATAAAAAACGAGAGTGCGAAGGGGTATGAAGCTCTTTTTGCAGAGAGTGTAGAGAAATGGAATGATTACTGGCTGAAAGCGGACGTTGAAATCGAAAGTGTGAATGAGTTTGATCTACTCGCAATCCGATTTGCTGCTTATCATATGTTAATTATGACACCATTCCACGATTCAAGATTTGGAATTGGGGCTAAGGGCCTTACAGGTGAAGGTTATAAGGGTCATTCGTTCTGGGATTCGGAAATCTTTATTCTGCCGTATTTTCTCTATACGAAACCAGAAATTGCGAGGTCATTACTCGAATACCGATACCACACGATTGCTGGTGCAAGAAAGAAGGCAAAAGACAACGGCTATCAAGGTGCGATGTATCCCTGGGAATCGGCATTCACAGGTGAAGAAGAAACACCTGAATGGGCAGCGGTTAATATTTTAACAGGAAAAGCAACAAAAGTTTGGTCTGGATTTATTGAGCAGCATATTACCGCTGATATCGCGTATGCTCTTTGGAACTATTATTCTGTTACAAACGATGTTGATTTTATGGATCAATATGGCAGTGAAATGTTATTTGACACGGCAACGTTTTGGGCAAGTCGTGTAAAGTGGGATGAGAAGAAATCAGCTTACGTCATTTATGATGTCGTTGGTCCCGATGAGTACAAGGAACATGTTGATAACAATGCGTTTACGAATTATATGGCACACTGGGTGATTGAAACATCCATAAAACATTTTGCCGAATGTAAAGAACATTCGAAAGTGACATTTGAGCGACTTTCTAAAAGCCTTGATTTAGAAAATAGATTTCAAATGTGGAAGGAGGTAGTGGACAAAATCTATCTTCCGCAGCCTGGAGATCATGATCTTATTCCACAGGATGATACGTATTTATCGAAACCGATCATTAATATTGAAAAATATAAAACAGCTTCATCTGTTCAAACGATTCTGCAAGATTTCAGCAGAGAACAGGTTAATGAATTACAAGTTTCAAAACAGGCTGATATTGTCATGCTTTTATATGTACTTGAAAACTTATTTTCAGATAAAGTGAAAAAAGCCAATCTATCTTACTATGAAGCAAAAACAATCCATGATTCTTCCTTAAGTATGGCTGTTCATAGTATTGTTGCTAGTGCTATTAAGGATAAAGAGCTTGCCTATAGCTGCTTCCAAACAGCATCAGTAATTGATTTAGGGCAAAACATGATATCATCTGATGCAGGAATTCATGCTGCTTCATTAGGTGGAATATGGAAAGCAATTGTATTCGGCTTTGTAGGAATTCGTACATTGCATGGACAGTTACACATAACACCTAGATTACCTAAAGAGTGGAAAACATTAAAGCTTCAGATTCATTGGCGCGGAGACCAGCTGGAAATCAAACTAACACATGAAAAGATTGTGATTACGAATAAATCAATGAATAAGAAGGAAATCGAGCTTATCGTTAACGGTGAAAAATATACTCTAACGAAACCCTTACAGATTTTAACTAAATAGTTGATATTACAAGATTACTAACATACACAAATGTTGGAGGAGTAAAATGAAAACATTAACAGAAAGTCATACAAAGAAAGTAAGTATCATAAAAAAACTAGAAGTTCTCTATGGTGAGAAGAGCCAAGAGGTGTACAAAGGAATTGAAGCGATTATCGAAAAATACTCTTCAATGTCCGAGTCTAAGCCTTGGATATCAGAAGATGATGTTTTGCTGATCACATATGGAGACTCAATTAAAGAAGAGGGAAAAGCACCGCTGCAAACGCTTCGTGAATTTCTTGAACGATATGCGAAGGACACTTTATCATCAGTACACATTTTACCATTTTATCCATATACATCAGATGATGGCTTTTCTGTCGTAGACTATCGAGAAATCGATCCGGAGCTAGGAAATTGGTCAGATGTAAAAGAATTAGCTCGTCATTTTGATTTAATGTTTGATGGTGTTATCAATCATATTTCGAAAAGCAGTGAGTGGTTCCAAGGCTATTTAAATGGTGATGAAAACTACAAGGATTATTTTATTGAAGCAGATCCTTCGCTTGATTATAGTAAGGTAACTCGTCCAAGAGCATTGCCTTTACTCACTCCTTTTGAATCAAAAGATGGAGTTAAGCATGTATGGACTACATTTAGTGACGACCAAATTGACATCAACTATGAAAATCCAAAGGTACTTTTAGAGATTCTTGATATTCTCAATATGTATGCAATCAATGGCGCGCGTTATATACGCCTTGATGCGATCGGCTTTATGTGGAAAAAGCTAGGGACAACCTGCATGCATTTAGAAGAAACGCATACCTTGATTAAACTTTTCCGTGAAGTACTAGAAGTAAGTGCTCCTGGAACAATCTTAATTACGGAAACAAATGTACCTCATAAAGATAATATTAGTTACTTTGGCAACGGCTATGATGAAGCGCAAATGGTTTATCAATTTCCATTACCGCCATTAACTTTATTCTCATTCCATACTGGAAATGCTCGTAAGCTCTCAGAATGGGCGGCAAGTCTTGAACCAACAACTGAAGCAACTTCTTTCTTCAACTTCTTATCATCACATGATGGAGTTGGCATGAGACCCACAGAAGGAATCCTAACAGAAGAAGAAAAACAGTTTATGGTTGACAAGGCCCTTGAGCACGGAGGCCGTGTGTCATATAAAGATAATGGCGATGGAACAAAGAGTCCATATGAACTTAACATCAATTATCTAGATGCATTAACACACCCTGATGAGGATGATGATGTTAGAACGAAAAAGTCCCTAGCAGCACATACGATTCTCTTATCAGTCATCGGTGTTCCAGGAATCTATATTCATAGTTTAGTAGGATCAAGAAACTACTATAAAGGTGTTGAAGAATCTGGAATCAATCGTCGCATCAACCGTGAGAAATTAAACAAAAACGATCTTATTAAAGAGCTTGAGGGCGATACTTTACGTAATAAAATCTTTACTGAATTCTCGAATCGAATCAAAACAAGAAGAAACGAAACAGCCTTTAGTCCGATCGCAGCACAAGATGTCCAATTCCTGGACAATCGTGTATTCTCAATCATTCGTACAAATGCTGAAACGAATGAAAAAATTGCTGTATTCGTAAACGTATCAAATGAGCAAGTAGAATTACAAACACAATTTGCTGGAAAAGATATTATTAGTGGCGAAACAGTTGAAAATACGATCAATCTTACTCCTTTTCAAGCGATGTGGATTAAGCTGTAAATCACGGTTTATCGGGATGAATAAATATTCCTTATATACTAAGCTTGTGGATAAGTCTATTATTTAGGTAGTTCCACAAGCTTTTTTTATGAGATAAAAGTCGATTTTTGTCAAGTGATAGATTTTAGGATAAAGTTGATAGACATTGCTATTTATAAATAGTTACTTTATGTTTACTATTCCTGTACTTCTTGTTTCTAGGAATATTGATTGGGAGTATAAAACGCTTGTATTTGAGTATAAACAAAAAAGCATAGAACGATTTGTTCAACAATCGCGCCCTTTTCTTGAAGACTCGATATCAAGTTAATATTAATGGCATAACATTACAATCTTCTGTTTTTGCTCCCGGTTTGAGGAATAAGATTATCGTATACCTCATTATGTTTAGTTAACATAATGAAGCATTATCGGTACTAAAAAAGGATCTTCAAACGAAAATCCTTTTTGCTGCTTATTTAATTAACACAGTAGTTAAAGATAAATATAGATTTCTAATTTTAGTGGGGTACTGAATTGGTTAAGAGATAATAAATCATAAATAAACTAAAGCATAATAGGATAATTAGAGTTGCAAAAAATATTTTTCTCCATAATTGACCTTTGAAGTATATATTCACCAAAAAGTAATAGATAAAAGCACTTCCAAAAGTGAATAGTAAGAACTCCTTTATTTTCTTGGGTTCCATTTCATTACGGAAAAACTCCATATCTCCATTAATAGATATTGGAACAGTAAAAATGGACAATATTAACCCCAAAAAGGTAAAGGCTCCATAAATGTTTAGCACTTTTCTTATACTAAACTCCTTCTTGGTAACTATTTCAATATTATGAGACGTTTGTGGATTTACTTCCAAATTGACACCTCCAACTGTCAAAACCTTTAAATAACATTACGAATAACTTTCATTAAATTTCCATGTAGTCACCATAAGCGATGTTATCGGTATTTAAAAAGGATCTTCGATTT
>JBNJJO010000042.1:0-43504 GCA_051750265.1 Bacillota bacterium
CTTCAACTTGTCTGTATAACCGGTCATAATAAGAAAGCAAAAGCAAAAATTGAACAACTAGAAAGTAAGCATGAGATAATTAGTACTGGTTTTACAAATAGGTTTACCGATTATTTAAGAGCCAGTGATGTTATTCTATCTAAAGCAGGTGGATTAACAATGGCAGAGTCATTAGCTTGTGAAACGCCGATTTTAATTTATCAACCAATACCAGGTCATGAAGAACAAAATGCCCACGTATTTAATGAATTATGGGGCAGCTGTAAAAGCTGAAATTTGCGAAGAGATTCCTGTAATATTAGAACACATTTTGTTTAATGAGCGTTATTATGAAGGGATGGTACAGAACATCAAAAAAATTCAAAAGCCTTATGCTGCCAAAGAAATCATTAATGAAATAAGTAAGTGTACAAACTACAAAAAAGTAGTAACAACAAATCAACAATCCCACGATTAATTTCTTGTGGGGTTGTTGATTTGTTTTAGGAGAATATGAATCTAAAATTAGGCTTTTCCATCATTAAGACATTGGAACTTGACGATTAATTTTTGACTGGATCCATGCTATCTTCTTTAAACTGGAATGTAATAAAAAATCCAACTTATTTTATTGTTTCGGTTAAAATAAGGGTTTTCATGTTTAAATGCTAATTATTTTTTTTCATTTCTTCTAAAGCCTCTTCATAATCAAATTCAACTAATGCCACGATCATTTGGTTTATTGTTCCAATAATACCTTTTATAATTTCAATCATGATCTGTATGAAAAACTCCTTTCTTAATTTGAATCATACTGAACATTACGAATATTGTTATTTCGTTACCGTTGCGTGCTTCGTTTGTATCATTAAATGCTCAGCCAAATAATAAATTCCAATGTAAGATACAATCCCCTAATCATTCTGATTACTCCTAAAGTAATAATTTTTTTAATATGACCAGTACACTTCCTGTTTATACATTTAATTAGGGATAGTGACAGGGTTCTTGCTCTAGTCCGTCAGATAGTTTCTATTAGGGGTACTTTGGACAGGATTATTGTGCTTTAAATGAAAAATTATTCCCTTTTTTCGTTTTTTGGTCACTTTTCATACTTATCTAGAAAGTCGGCTAATGCATAGCAACACCTCAGACTTGGGGATATATGCATAAGAAATCATAAGTTAAACAGAAAATTGAAGTAAAAACAAAGAGACCTCTAATTTTATTTGAAGGTCTCTTAGAAAAAATTTATCGGGACAGCATTAATTAAGTTTACTCAAGAGGGTCTGGGTGAAGTGAGTCTGTCCACTCCTTAACGCTCCCTACGGTTCACTTACCATGGACAGACGCCATACGGGGCGTTCTAAGCGATTGTAAGACATCTACCCTAGCAAAAAACCCTTCCGTTGCCTTCATGGCAACAGAAACACCTTAAAGACGCTCATTTTAAATATGTGCTTACATATTCAATAATTATAAGTTACCAAGGATAGAGTAAGTGTCTTTCATAGCTTGCTTTCCAGCATTAGAGTTACGATAAATTTGAAGGGCAGCAATTCCATTACCAATTAGAGCAAAAAAAGTCCAAGCTCCAAGAGTTGCTAAGTCTAAATTAGTAATAAATTGAGCATAAAAGAAACGAATATCACTTCTTGCAAGCGCAACAGTTTTACCTCGTATTTGAAATCACTAACTTTATAATTACCATATAAGTATCTAATTCTAGGTAGACTGGTTCCGTTATCTAAAAATATGTTAGTTGGACCAGAATGAGATTTCATACGCAAATTTATAAGTTCATCAAGATATTGACTACACTGGATTGTTTTTTCATCTAAAAGTCCGTAATTCATACCTAGATCAATCATTTCTTTTCTTTTTTTTATAATACACTCTAGTAAGTCTTCTGTTTGACCTACTGCATTGACTATCATCGACACTTTTTCTCCCCATCTCATCGAAATTTTTTGATCTCTAAGGTATGTAGTAGGTCCATAATAAAGTATAGAGATAACAAAATATATTATGAGAAAGATGAGACAAAATGAAAACCCTTTCTACAAAAGATATCAAAATATTACAAAAATTAAAAACCTAATTAATTGTATAAACGTATTTCTTTAAGATTTTCAAATATATTATCTATTGATATCACCACTATATTTAATTTAAAAGTATCTTAGCTCCGCTATAGTATTTCCTTTTTTTTGTAATGTATTTTCATCGTAAATAAAAAAATCCGTGCTAAAAGTTCTTCTAACACGGGTTTACTCCTTTTTACAATGAAAATTTTTTAAATCTAGATTTAAGATATATTTTTATAATAATGGAGAAAACAGGCGAGCACCTTGCTCAATAATACGCTCTGTCAGTGATCGTTGCAGCAAGTCTTCGATTCTTAAGGGTACAGAATCAGTAAGATCGCGCTCGAATTGCTGTGTGAGTTCCCTTGCCACATCAGCACTGTATAAGACTTCACATACCTCAAAATTCAGACGAAAACTTCTCATATCATAGTTTGCTGCGCCTACTTCTGCAATTTCCTCATCTATGATCATCAGCTTCGCATGCAACATCCCTTTGTCGTACTGGTAGATCTGAACTCCAGCTTCTATAAGTTCCCCGTAATAGGTACGGCTTGCAAAGCCTACGATTTTTTTATCAATGTGGCGAGGAACCAGTAATCTTACGCGCACGCCACGAGCCACAGCTGTCTTTAATGCCATGATAATATCTGTTTCTGGTACAAAGTAAGGTGTCGTTATATCAATCGTCTTGGCTGCCTGTGTTATGCATATAAAGTAAGCTTGCCGAATGATTGGAGTAGGAACTCCGGGATTTCCTTCCAACGTATGGATGTACGCTTTTTGCAATTTCCCTGACTTTGGGGAATTGTCTGTTATTTTACCATCTACGGCACACAACTCAGATCCCAATTCGGCTGACAATCTGGAAAGATCTACACTGCCGGTTGGATTGATTTCCTTTGATTTATATTTTGGGATTTTAGTGGGCTTTTTCGTTACTTCAAATATTGTTTTTGACTTTATCAGTTCCGGCAAAGCGATAGTCCAATGAACGTCGAAGATAGTCTGCAAATCGACTGCTGTTTCCCCTATGATTTGCAAATGAGTGTCCCGCCAAAATCCTACGTCAGGCTTTAATCCTGTATATTCATACCCTACATTCATACCGCCAGTAAAGGATTCCTTTCCGTCGATCGTGACAATCTTACAATGATCCCGGTAATTCCAATTGGACATAATCCAGGGAAAACGTAAAGGAAAAAATGTCCGGCATTCTATTCCTGCATCCATCATCTGAAGGATTATGTGACGTGGGAATTTTTTGCTCCCCCAACCATCTCTTATAAAACGAACCCTGACTCCGTTTGCTGCTTTTTCGATCAGTAGTTCTGTAATAGTATTACCAATTTGGTCATTCCGATAGATGTAATATTCCAGGTCAATGGTTTTTTGAGCTGTTTGTAGGGATTTGATAAGTTGTTCATACTTTGTTATTCCATTGTTAAATACTTGTACTTGACCGAATCGGAGCCCATGTACGGTGAAATGCCGTAGAGAATCTGCGATTATCGAGGCTGGATCACTATATGTATCAGGTAATTTGTCAGACCCATTATAAGAAGCTGTCAATCTTTTCCGATTAATACGCAATGGGTTTGATGCGCTGAGATATAGCAAGAAACCAATGACAGGCAAAATAAGGACGATTGTTATCCAATTTAAAGCCTTGGCAGGGCGACGAACTTCCCAAATTGCTATGAATAACATAAAAAACGTATTTAAAAGGTATAGATAAAAGATCCGCTCCAACTGAAATCCCTCACTTGTTTTTCTCTTAACATGTACAAACTATGTAGCGAGTATACGTTTGGGATACGAAGGATATGTAAAATGCATTCTGGACTATTAGCTTGTAAAAACAGTGGAGTTTATAAAAGACTGCCAAGGAATGATTTAATCGGAGGATATTGCTTTTTAGTTAGGATTAAACATAGATGTTTTTTTTTATTTTATATTCTGGTATGTCAACACTAAATCAAACAACTTTTTTAAGGGCTAAGTTTCGATAAGCCACCGGACTTAGGTAGCCAAGTGTGCTGTGTGACCGGATATTATTGTACCAATTGACATAATCGAAAAGTTCAAGAGCGAGCTGTTCAAGGGTAAGAAAGTTCGTTCCGTTGATTAATTCTGTTTTTAATATCTTAAATGTCGCTTCTGCCACCGGCATTAAAAAGCCCAACTTGCCAACGCTAAACAAATATTCATAAAAAATCCGGTCTTCAAATGAAAACTGGATTTTCTAATAGATTTAATGATGATGTTCATGATTTTCATTTTGTTTTTGCAAACCTTTTTGCAAGAATTCTAACTCACTTTTAGAAAGTTCCCCTACAATAAACTGTTTTTGAGGCATAATTATTGAACCATCGTTGCTTGCATGTACTTTTATATAATATAGACCGTCACTATCAAATTTTTCACTTAAACTATAAGTACCGTTTCCTACTTCCTTAGCTTGTTCCATATTATAATTAAGTGAACCATCTTGTTTCCATATCTCAAAATGAACAAAATCTGCGCCTTCAACTTTTTTACCATCTTGAGTAAGAACCACCTTTATTGTCTCCTGCTTATTTTCTGAGAAGGATTCAGGTATGACTATTTCTGATTCAAGAGGTTTTTCTTTTTTGTATAGATTAGCAACATCCTGTTCAAGTGAACATGCACTTAGCAATAGGAATTTTCAGCTGCCCAAGGGACATCTGCTATATCTTTTGTTTTAATTGTGGATGTTGGAGCACTACCTGACCATATAGAAGGTGGATATCCTGCGCCAGAATTAGTAGCTAACGATTGGAAATTACTACCCCAAAAACCTGACCAAGGCAAACCTGTCATTATTAAAAATAACATTCCTGCTGTTATCCAAAAGGCAGGTACTGCGTGTAAGTCTCTTCTAAGAATCTTTTTTCCTTTTTTAAATCTCGGAAAAAGAACACCTGACGGACTTTGCTTCTTTCTTGGAAACCATAAAAAAAGCCCAGTTACAATTAGCACTATTGCCCAACAAGCAGCTAATTCTACAATTCTATCTCCTAGTGTACCAGCCATTAGTTCACCATGAATTTCTTCAATTTTATTCATAATTCTGTCTTCATTATTTAACTCTCCAATAGATTTACCTGTATATGGGTCTATAAAGATTGTAAGAGACTCATTATTAGAAGTTATGCTTACTTCACTCGAACGCGTTGCATTTTCTCCAGGACGATATTTTGTCACAACTGCATCAGGATATAGATTTTTCACTTCCTCAATTTGTTGGGATGCTGGTATTTTGTCTCCTTGTGGATTAACCTCGTAGTAGTCTTGATAAAGAACTTGTTCAATCTGTGGCTTAAATAAATAGATAGAGCCAGTAACTGCTAGGATAATAAGAAACGGTGCGAAAATAAGACCAGCATAAAAGTGCCATCTCCATACAGTTTGATAAAGAGAGTTTCTAGTGCGTTTGTCAGTCAATTTTTTTTGGTTTTGTATTGTATTTTCTACTTTTGCAGCTTCCATTTCTTTTCTCCTCCTACTTTTTCGAGTGGCAGCATTCTGTCTTGAAGTTCGGCACTATCTCGGTCTCCGTAGGCGCTAACGAGTAACGGTGCTCCCGGCTTCAAATGATTCTTAATATCGCGCCCGTTTGTTGAACAAGGTTTCAATTAATATCTCCTAAATAAACTGGAGACTTTTCATCATTAAAATGCTTTATTATATATTTTCGTAGTTCTTTGGGATATATCCTACCCCATCTTTGGATGGTACATAGGGATGCCTTTACCCTTCGTTCTGCCGAATCTATCTGTGCTTTGTCTTTTTTGCCCGAGGCTGAATAAGGCGCTTACGTTTTTCTATGGTGTCTAGCTCCAGGCACTATCGGCTAGGGTCTAGACAAGCCGTCAAAAAGGTTAAAGAACAACCTTCTGGACGGCTCGTCTTATGCTTGTCGGCGATTCGGGCGTCTTGAACTTTTCCAATATTAGTGCATAATTCCATACATAATTGGCATGCTATGAAAAAAGCAAGAATACGGAAACGTGTGGTGTTCATATTAATAAAATGAAATATGAAGGTGGAAAAGCTTCGTTTGTGCTGGTAATCGGTCAATTTAGATCTTTCATCTGACTTTATTCAATATGAAGATGACACAAATCAGGTGAAATACTGGATTTCGTATATAAGAACATTGGTAGACATGCAAACACTCCAACAAACGATAATGCCTGTGTTAAAAAGTGATAAATGGAAAACCTTAGATGAGTTAAAAAAAGGTATACCAATTAAAAATATCATTATTACAATTAATACCGATGTAATTAAGGAAAAGATTCTTGATGGATATATTTTAATTAGCTTGTCCGAATATGGTCTTCCAAGTGTACTAGTTAAAGCTACAATAAATAAGGCCCGTGACGTATCTTTACCAGAAGTTGAATTTAGTGTAGTTGCCTAAAAGAAGCGTTCGTAATAACGAGAAATTACGGATATTTGAAATGAAAGTAGGGGGATCTGTCTAATACAAAGTTAGCTATTTAAACGTTGTTGGTCCAATTAACACATGTGGAGATCCATCTACGATAATACCAACCTCTCCTTCAGCTAAAATAGAAGAAACCAGGTCAGGTCATTCAGTGTCCAATAGTTGTGGAAATGGTGAATTATGATTATCCGAGATCATCGCTCTACCTCTTTTTTCCAGTTAATCCCTTGTTTGTTGTGGGATTTTCTATTTTGATTACACCTATTTATGTGGCAGCATGCCTATCATTATGAGTTAATACCGAGTGATTTATTGAGCACACTTATTTCTTCCCGGAGAGATATTCCTTTGCCACCTATTTTAGAAGCTTTATTTTTGAAGTAACCATTGAATTGTTAATGGAAGCAGAAGCTAGATTGCCAACGAAGATCGGTCAGACAATTGGTATCGTTGGAGGGATTGTTATCGGAACAGCATCTGTTGAGGATGGATTAACAAGTAACATCCTGCTTATCATTGTAGCTTTTCTGCACTTGTTTCATTTACTACGCCAATTTATGCGATAGGTAACACGATAGTATGATTCGGTTTCCATTTTTAGTGTTAGCACAATGGTTTGGCTTGCTTGGAATTGTTTTATGCTTTTGTTTTATGGTGTGTCATTTGTTAAGACTTACTTCATTAGGGAGACCTTTTTTGGAGCCGATTTATCCTCCTAGAACCACCGATATGAAGGATACCCTCATAAGACTTCCGTTTTCATTAATGTCAAAACGTCCACAACAATTGCGTACAAACAAACCAAATCGGTTTTCAGCTAAAAATGCCAAAAAGAATAAAGACATCGATGATTAGGTGAGGTGAAGGGTAAATGATTAGAATAGCTGAGCGATTTCAAGTTTCCCACTTTTTAGTGTTTTATTTAATCCATTCCCTTCAATTTGGAGTCGGTGGATTAGGATTTCAACGTAGTATTGCAGAAAAGGCTGGGCGGGATGCTTGGATTGCAGTCATTTTATCTGGCTTAATTGTTCATGTTTCATTATGGATGATTTACCATGTCTTAAATGGATCTAACGGTAATATTGTTACGGTTCATAAGGATATATTCGGAAAATGGATTGGTGGCTTTCTAAGTTTAATTTTGTCTCTTTATTTTATCCTTTTAGCTATTACTGTATTAAGAACCTATATTGAAATTGTAGAGGTCTGGATGTTTCCTGATCTAAATGTATGGTTGTTTTCAATTATCTTTCTGTTGTTAGTTTATTACATCATTAGTGGAGGATTTCGAGTTGTGACAGGGATTAGTTTTTTTGGAGTTGTGTTGCCGAGCTATTTACTTCTAACATTTCTATTTCCTATCCAGTTCTCAGACATAAAGAATCTATTTCCGATCCTAAATCATTCAGTAAAGGACATGTCTATATCAACGAAAAAGATGTCCTTTACTGTGATTGGCTTTGAAGCACTGCTCATTTATTATCCGTTTATAAAAAATGTTAATAAATCCAAAAAATGGGCACATCTTGCCGTTGCGTTTAGTACCTTGGTATACACATTTATCTGTATTATTACAATCATTTATTTTAGTGAAGAACAGCTTGGAAAAAATTTATGGGCTACATTAACGATTTGGAAAATTGCTAAAATGCCATTTGTTGAGCGTTTTGAGTATATAGGAATTGCAAATTGGATTTTGATTATTTTACCAAATATCTGCTTATCACTTTGGTGTGCGAGCAGATGCTTGAAAGATACGTTTAAAATTAATCAAAAATACTCTATCATTTTCGTTCTTCTCGTTGCTTATTTTTCTGTTAATTTGTCCGAAACACGTAGACAAATAAGTTTTATGAGTGACATCGTTGGTCAGGTTGGTTTTTATATCATTTTTACATATATTCCGATCATGTTCTTTCTCACCTTTATCATTTGTAAAGTAAAGGAGAAAAAAGTATGAATATATTCTTACTTATCATTATGTCTCTTCTTTTCATTTTAACAAGGTGTAGAGAAGTCCTGATCCAAATTCAACTATTAAAAGGTACCGGAGAATCATTGCGAAAAAAACAAGTAAAACTGCAACATCCAAAACTGATGAGAAATGCACTGTATTTTTTCCCGAGTTGGCAGCATGCGGTCGTGGAAAGTGAAGTAACTGAAGTTTCCTGATAAAAAGAAACTTTCCTTTTATAGTAATATAAATAAACCTCCACCCTAACAGGTGGAGGTTACATAACTGAATGGAGTACAGGTAGTTTTTCGTTTTCTCACCAATGTATATCCTATTCATTCTCAGGTTATAAAGTTATTTATCGACAAAAAAGAGGTTGGGTATCTATGTAATCATAATAAATTAGCTAAATTTCAGATAATAAAAACCGTCATTTTTTCCGTTCAGCAGTCTAACGTGAAAGAATTTCTAATTATTGATGGCTTTATTTGTTTTTAATATAATTAATTCATTGAGGTTTTTAATCACGATTTCTTTTTTCGATGGAGGCAAATCCGAAATGTTTGCAATGATTTCTCTTCTTTTTAGTTCCATTTGTTTCAAAATGTCCTTATCAATTCCATCTAGATTACAACTACTTTCTTTGCCCATCTCTAAACCCCTTTTCTTTTAACAATATATATTGTTAATCTTAACAATTTTAAGGTTATGTTGTTTTACCTTTTGTTTATGGCTTAAACCATGGCAACTACCTAATTTTTCTTTGAATGAAAAAGCCGGCTTTCCTCTGATAAAGGATTGCCGGCAAAAGGGAAATTCCTTGGAGTATCTACCATATCATAGCTTGTTTACAGTCTTGTTAATAAAAAATAACAGTTTGATAACAGAGATTTAAACCCAAAAACTAATTGCATAATTTATAAAAATCTAGTTTACATAATCGCAATTATCGGCAAACAACAAGCTGACTCAAAAAGTCGTTAAATAACGACCTTTTGAGTCAGCCTCTTTTTATTCTAGCAATCCTTTATCTTTGAATACTTTTCTTAATGCTTCATTCACCAATTCAGATTTAGTATTTTACCAGTCATCTGAATTACTCGTCTTTTCTATCTTCATCACCTATATCTTCTGGATCTTCTATTGGATCTTCTGGATCTGCATCTGCATCTTTTTCATCATCTTTTAACATGTTATCATTTTCATCAACGCCAGGAATGTTTTCTTCACCTTCGATTATATCATCGGCGTTGTTATCATTATTATTTGCTCCATTGCCATTATTTGCACCATTTTCTTCAGCACCATTGTTTGCTCCATTGCCATTGTTTGCTCCATTGCCATTGTTTCCTCCATTTTCATCAGCACCATTGTTATCATCTGGCGGTGCCGGATCTGGATTTAAATCACATCCTACTGAAACCATTGCAGCTAATAAAATACTTGTGATCATGAGAAACCATTTTTTATTCATGGGTAATTCCCCTTTCTTAATTTATGTATGACCTTTTAGGTCTTTACTTATCGTCCCCCATATGGATGAAATTATGAGTAACTTTTCCAAAAAACCTTTAGGAGAAACAAAAATAAAGATACCTCCAAATTAATATCAGAAGGTATCTTTAAAAGGAAAGCCATGAACTTTCGGTTTCTCATGCGTTAATTAGTTTGTTCATTACCTATTGAAGATATTCTGATTGTTTATAATTTAATAGCTGACTTCAAAGTCTGTATACTCTATACAAGATTAGTTTACATAAAGCCAATTATCGGCAAAAAAAAGGAAGGGAATATCCCTTCCTTTTTTCATGGAAATAATCATGACGGTGAAGTTCAAAGTCTTTGGACAGGATTATTGTGTGTCTCTAAATAAAAATTATTCCCTTTTTGCGTTTCCTTGATCATTTTTCATACTTATCTAGAAAATCAGCTAATGCTAAATGCAACACATCAGACTTATTGATCCTCTCAGCTTCACAAAACTCATCTAAACGTTTACCATCAGCTGTTTCTAACGTTCTCGATATTAATTTATATTTTTAGTTACTATCTAATTTTTCAGCTAAAGCATCCTTTAGCTTTATTGATAAAAAATCAAAGTTGCTCCAATAAAGAATAACCACCATTCAAGAAGGATGGTTATTTCACTTCATTAAAATTTATTCAAAATTTCACACCTGCTTCTATTAAGCTAGCAAACGCTAACGGTGTTAAACTAATTGACTGTAAACAATAAGCGAAAAGGGTTAATAACTTTATTATAACGTCACAGTAAAGCTCCTTAATCGATCTTCCATTTGTTTTCTAGCATCGTTCATCATACCGTCGAGCAGTTCTTTCACTGTTGGAATATGTTCAATGAGTCCGGCCACCTGCCCGCTATTCATGAAACCATTCACAGCATCTCCCTGAATCGCACCAGTAATGTGATGGTCCTCTGATGTCATGTCGCGGTATTGTTCCGAGGCCAATCCGCAGCGTTCCGATTCAATAATGCGATCAGCATATGGTGCTTTTAAAACGCGTCTTACTTGTCCTACTGAACGTCCTAAAATAACTGTTTCGGTATCCGCAGCGTCAAGAAGCCTTTGTTTATATGATGAATGAAATGGTGCTTCTTTCGTTGCAATCAAACGGGTACCTAACTGTACGCCGGCGGCTCCGAGCATCAAAGCCGCGGCCAGACCTTGACCATTTCCAATGCCTCCTGCAGCCACAATCGGTATTGTGACATGGCGGCTAATTTGTGGAATGAGTGTAAATGTTGTTAATTCCATATTTGAATTAATACCGGCTGCTTCAAACCCTTCCGCCACCAGCACATCTGCCCCGGCAGCCTCTGCCTTTTGAGCGTGTTTGACGGACGCGACAATCGCAATTACTTTTATGTCTTTTTCATGCAAAACCGGAATAAAAGGAGCAGGATTGCCCGCCGATAACGACACAATCGGTATTTCATGCTTTAACACAAGTTGGATCATTTCTTCTGTATATGGACTAACATTAATTGGTATGTTCAACGCAAAACTGTTATTAGTTTTGTCCTTGAGTTCAAGAATAATGGCTTCGACCTGTGGAGGGGTCATCGTTCCACATCCTATCGTACCAAGACCTCCAGCCTCAGAAACAGCAGCCGCAAGCTCGGCATTGCTTATATTCCCCATCCCCCCCTGAATGATTGGATATTGAATAGAAAAAAGTTCACAAAAGTGTTTCATTTTTTAAACCCCCTATTAATTTAATGTTATACTATAATCAAAGGAAATACAATTCTGATTTTTAAAAGGAGCGAAAAAAATGATCATTCCTTACAATGGAGTAACCCCTTCCATTCATGAAACAGTTTTCGTGGCACCTGGTTCTCACTTAATAGGCGACATTACGATCGGAGAAGAATCTACCATCTGGTTTAATGCTGTGCTTCGGGGAGATGAGGATTCGATTACTATTGGCGCAAAGTGTAGTATTCAAGATAACTCAACCATCCATTTATTCGAAGGATGTCCAGTCGTCATTGAAGACGAAGTTACAGTCGGACACAACGTCATTTTGCACGGTTGTAAAGTGGGAAAACGTTCAATTATCGGCATGGGATCAACCATATTGGACAACGTAGAAATCGGCAAAGAATGCATCATTGGCGCAAATACGCTAATCGCTTCGGGCAAAAAGATACCGCCTAGATCACTTGTAGTTGGTTCGCCGGGAAAAGTGGTCCGAGAGTTAACCGATAAAGATCTAGAACTGATTCGCCTGTCCACTGATTCATATGTACAAAAAGGACGGGAATTTAAAGAGATCCTTAAATAATTGCTTTAAGGGCCGCATAACTATGTCTTTTTTTATAATGAAAGACTGCGATTATTAATTAAGTTACTTGATCTTACAAAAACAGCTGCCTAAAAAGTCCGCTATTAATTGACTTTTTAGGCAGCTTTATTATTTTGATTTAATAATATACGGATGATCTTTCGCATCATAAGATTTATCTTTTCTGTGCAAATCATTATCCGTTTGAAAAACATTTTCAAAAAACCGGCTGGCTGGCTCTGCTAAAATTTTATAATACTGACTGAACAGTAGCGTCGCATGATTTCCGCTCCACATTGGCGGCAAAAGTTCCTTTGGCAGACCTGGATCAACGAAAAGAAATTTTCGGTATTCATGAACTAGTTTTGTTCTCTCAACAAAGCACTCTGAGTCGGACATTTCTCCTCTGCTTATCACACTTTGATGTACAATAAATTGCTTACTATACTTGGAGATGAATTCCTCATACTTATTCTCTATTTCTTTTAGTGGCCAGCTTTTTTCCACAAGTGATTGACTATCTTTTGGCCCTTTATAGTCCGATACAAAGAAATCAACATATTCACTAATACCATAATTTTCAATTAATATCTTCACTTCTTTTTCAAGGTTGTTCGGTGAAATCCAGCAGGCATTGGAGAAACTGCCAAACCCACTCCATAAAAGTTCTTGTCGAAGTTCATCACGAACCTGTCTTTTTTCTTCTGGAATCGTATACATTAAAATACGCCATTTCCCGTCCCATTCATGAGGGTTCAGTTTGAAAATCCGGTTTGCGGCTTCTTCAATCCGGTTAACACCTCGTTCTGTCAAAAAGTAAAAACTTTTATTTCCCTGCTTTTCCGACTGAATCCACCCTTGCTTCACCATTCGTGAGACTGCGACACGAACGCCCTGTTCATTATGCCCAAACTCCTTCAATAAACGAATCAAGCTTCCAATCCAAATTTTGTTTCCATAATGACGGATATAATCTCCATAAATGGTGAAAATCATCGATTGTGTGTTTGCACCCATAACTCTTCACTCTTCCTTTTTTCCCTGTCCATTACATATTTTGATCGAGACCTAGTTTTCCTATTATATCATATATTGGAAGAGCAATAATATTATCTCCCTAAAAATTGGGGAATTCTCCGTTCACTAAATGCATTGAGCGCCTCGATCCGGTCTTCCGTTGGAATCGTCAATTCATACGCTTTCGCTTCAATCGCAAGCCCCGTCTGCAAATCTGTATTCATTCCCTGTATAATCGAATACTTCGCCTGTTTTAACGCAACAGGACCATTTTTCATCATGTTTGCAGCAAATTGTTCGCACACTTCAACCAGCTCATCACGTGGCACCACTTTTAATACAATACCAAGATCGAGCGCCTCCTCTGATGAGATTTTTTTCGCCGCTAAAATTAATTCTTTGGCCTTCATTTCACCAATTAGCCGTGGAAGACGCTGTGTTCCGCCTGCACCTGGAATGATTGCCCAGCTCGTTTCAGTCAACCCCATAGATATGCCTTGTGCGGCAATCGCAAAGTCGCACGATAGCAGCCATTCAAATCCTCCGCCTAGCGCGTAACCATTAACCGCTGCGATCGTCGGCTGGGGTAAGGCGGCGATGTTATTAAACACATCCCGAATTGCTTTCACATTTCGTCTTACCTCTGCTTCATTCAATGTCTTTCTTTCTTTCAAATCTGCGCCAGCGCTAAATGCTTTTTCTCCCGCACCTGTAAAGATAACGACACGCACCTTGGGATTTACATGAATCGACTCAACAGCCGCTTGCAATTCGTGAAGCGTATCATAATTAAAACAATTCAATACGTCCGGTCTATTTACTGTTACATATCCGATATTATCTTTCACTTCATATAATACATTTCTCATGAACATTCCCTCTCTTTTTTAAAAAATAGAGGCCATCTCTCGTATTCGAGACAGCCTCTCAGATCTTAGTCTATATTTTCAATAATCGCCGCTATCCCCTGACCGACACCCACACACATTGTTGCCAGTCCATATTGAACGTTTTGTTTTTTCATTTCATATAATAGCGTCGTCAAAATACGGGCTCCGCTTGCTCCAAGTGGATGCCCGAACGCAATAGCACCGCCGTTTACATTGACCTTTTCCTGATCAAGCTCAAGCTGGCGCACGCATTCTAGCGCCTGTGAGGCAAAAGCTTCATTTAGTTCGACAAGACCGATATCGTTTACCGATAAGTTTGCCCGATCAAGCGCTTTTCTCGTTGCGTAAATTGGACCGAGGCCCATAATAGCAGGCTCAAGACCGGCAACCGCTCCAACCACATATTTTGCAAGGGGCTTTAAACCAAGTTCTTTTGCTTTATCCGCACTCATTAATAGCAAAGCGGATGCACCGTCATTTACTCCGGATGCATTGCCAGCTGTAACAGTACCACCTTCAAAAATCGGACGCAGTTTAGCTAGTTTTTCCATCGTGGTATCTGGACGTGGATGCTCGTCTTGATCGATGACAACTTCGTTTCCTTTCCGATCATGAATAAGAACTGGTACGATTTCTCCCGCAAAACGATTTAATTCCATTGCTTTTTTTGCCCGTTGCTGGCTTTGAAGTGCAAACTGATCCTGATCTTCCCGCGAAATCGAGTAGCGTTGCGCGACATTTTCAGCTGTCTGAGGCATGGAATCTGTTCCATACATCTCTTCCAGCTTTTTATTCGTAAATCGCCATCCAATCGTTGTATCCAGAAGCTCCATCGATCCCCGAGGGAAGTCAATCTCAGGTTTGGCCATGACATACGGTGCTCTTGTCATACTTTCCGTTCCCCCTGCGATGTAAATATCGCCTTCACCTACAGCTATGGATCGTGCAGCATACATAACCGCATCAAGTCCTGATCCGCACAAACGATTAATGGTTGTTCCACCTACGTTTACTGGAAGACCTGCTAAAAGTGCGGACATTCTCGCTACATCTCGGTTATCCTCACCTGCCTGATTCGCATTTCCGAAGATGACATCTTCAATTTGTTCCGGTGGCAGCCCGGGATTCCGCTCTGTTAGTGCTTTAATTACAATTGCTCCGAGATCATCTGGACGTACACTTTTTAAAGCTCCTTTATATTTCCCTATAGGTGTTCTCACCGCATCAACAATCACAACGTCTCTCATTTTTCCACCAGCTCTTCATTTTTTGTATAGTTGTACACACCTTTACCAGACTTGCGGCCTAACCTTCCCGCTTTTACATACTGTTCAAGAAGTGGCGCCGGACGGTATTTCTCACCAAGTTTTTCATGTAAATATTTTAGATTGTTTAATCGGGCATCTAGTCCTACTAAATCCGCAAGCTCAAAGGGACCCATCGGATAATTCAACCCAAGCTTGATTGCTTTATCAATTTCTTCAGGTGTTCCTAACCCTTCTTGAAGCATATAGAACGCTTCATTCCCAACTAGGCAACTGATCCGACTTGTTACAAAACCAGGAAATTCGTTAATGACGACTGTCTCTTTTCCCATTTTCTCAGCAACCTTTTTTATGACTGCTGCTGTATCATCACTCGTTTCAAGGCCGCGTACAATCTCGACAAGTGGCATTTTCTGTACAGGATTGAAGAAATGCATCGCAATCGTTTTTTTAGGACGCTTTCCATAAGAACTAATTTCAGTCGGACTCATAGTGGAAGTATTAGTAGCAAAATAGCAGTGATCTTGTGCATGTTCTTCTATTGTTTCAAAAACAGCTTTCTTAACTTCTGCACGCTCCGGAACGGCTTCTATAATTAAATCAGCTTTAGTAGCTGCTTCTATTAAATTGGAAGAATATAACAATCGGCTTTTGGCTACATCCGCTACTTCAGAAGTGATTTTTCCGTAACGTACACCTTTTTCAAAAATAATATCAATCTCTTTTTTCGCGCTATCTAATGCAGATGGATCCACATCTACTAATGTTACGTCAAATCCTCCGGCTGCTCCTACATAGGCTATCCCTCTGCCCATAACCCCGGAGCCTACGACTACTAAGTTTGTAATCATTTAACTTTCTCCTTCCACATAATAGAGGCTGGCTGCGATAGAATCAGATTAGCATCCAGCTATACCCGAATGATTTTTCTGAAATATTTTTTCAGCCAGCCATTATTCAATATTTTTTACCTCGGTTTGATATCCATCAACGAAAAAGCCCCCTGATGAAGTTTACCTTATTAAATGCCGAAAGGATTTAATGGGCGACTTCCATAATAGGAAATAAAACTTTTCGTTTCAGTATAAAGATCTAATGTCTCAATACAAAGCTCCCGTCCGAACCCTGATTGTTTATAACCGCCGAATGGTGTTCCAGGGAAAGCTGAGAATGGGCAGTTTACCATGACAATCCCTGCTTGTATTTGATTACCCACACGAGTTGCACGGCCGCCATCTTTCGTCCAAAGGGCAGAACCAAGACCGAACTCTGTGTCATTTGCTAGTCTAATTGCCTCTTTTTCATCTTTGAACTTCATGATTACGACAACTGGTCCAAAGATTTCTTCTTTCACTACTTTCATATCGTGGTTCACATTGCCAATGACCGTCGGCTCATACCAATAACCGCCTTCGAATCCTTCAACTACTGCCGGCTTACCACCTACTAAGATTTTAGCTCCATCTGCAATAGCTGATTGAACATAGCTATCGACAACATCTAATTGACCTTGATCGATAACGGACCCAACATGTGTTTCTTTATCTAATGGATTGCCTAATTTAAGCTTTTTCGTTTTTTCTACGAATCTAGTAACAAATTCATCATAGATATCCTCATGAACGTATAAGCGAGATCTCGCCTCACAAGATTGTCCTGTATTATAGAAAATACCGAATAGTGAACCATCGATAGCCGCTTCAATATCAGCATCCTCGAATACGATATTCGGAGATTTCCCGCCAAGCTCCAATGTTACACGCTTTAATGTTTCAGAAGCCTTGCCCATGATATCTCTACCAATTGGCGTAGAACCTGTGAAAGCTACTTTATTTACTTTCGAATGTTCAACAAGATAATTACCAACGTCAGATCCAGAACCAGGAATAATATTAACAACTCCAGCAGGAACTCCTGCTTCAATACAAATTTCTCCTAAAACAATGGCAGTAAGCGGAGTTAAAGAAGCTGGTTTCACAATAACCGAACATCCAACCGCGATTGCAGGAGCAATTTTCCACGCCGCCATCATCAATGGGTAGTTCCAAGGAATAATTTGTGCACAGACACCTACAGGTTCTTTCTCTGTATAGTTATGGAATTGACCTGCCATATTATTTACGGAGCCACTATGTCCTACAATGGCACCTGCATAAAATTCAAAAACTTCAACAGCTTGCATAACTTGACCTTGTGCCGCTGAAATGGATTTACCGCTATTTAATACTTCTAATTCAACTAATTCATTAAAACGGGAACGCATAATTGCCGCAATTTTATTTAGTATACGAGAGCGTTTATTGACAGGGGATTTTTTCCACTTTCCATTTTCGAATGCTACACGAGCTGCTTGTACCGCTCTTTCTGCATCTTCTTGTGTAGCCTTTGCAACCTGGGCAATGATTTCACCAGTGGCAGGATTGTAAGCCTCAATAGTGGCTCCATTAGAACTTTCAACTCTTTCACCATTAATAACTAGATGGTAATAATTTCTCTTCATTTCAACTTTTTCAAATGTTGCTGCTTCTTGAACTTTCACCATTTAATCCCACTCCCTTTTTTATATTATTCCCCAATAAATTGAGCTTTGCGTTTCTCTGTAAATGCCGTTACCCCTTCAACATAATCTTTCGTTAAGCCGGCAATTCGTTGTCCTTCCGCTTCTACTTTCAAATATTCTTCAAAAGAAAGATGGTAGGAGGCTTCTAAATATCTTTTGATTAAGCCGATTGCTTTCGTTGGTCTGCTTGCAATATTTTCTGCAAAGGCTGTCACTTGCTCGTTCCAGTCCTCTACACCGATTACTTTTGTAGCGAGACCCATTTTTTCTGCCTCAGCCGCAGGAACTTTTTCTCCAAACACAGATAGCTCTAATGCTTTTGCATGACCAATAATTCGTGAAAGGTAAAACAGATTACCCGAATCAGGAATTAACCCAATATTGACAAAGGCATTTAAAAAGCTTGCTTTCTCAGAAACAAGACGGAAATCACAGGCTAATGCCAGACTGAATCCTGCTCCAGCAGCTACACCGTTTACTGCTGCAATAATTGGTTTTTCACATTTTGCGATTTCCTTCATCATTGGGCCGTATTGATCACGGAGCATTTGCCCTAAATTCATGCTTTCATCCACATCTGCTAAGTCTTGGCCGGAACAAAAGGCCCTGCCTTCCCCAGTAATGACGATGACACGCACTGCATCTGAGCTCGCCGATTTTTTTATCGCTTTTTGTATTTCCTTGATCATTTGTGATGTAAAGGCATTCAGTTTATCCGGACGGTTTAGAGTGAGCCAGGCTACTCCGTTTTCAATCCGATAAGTGATTGTTTCATACATAGAGCACTCCCTATCTGCCTGTAAAAATAGGCTTTCTTTTTTCAACAAACGCTTTCATGCCTTCTGTTTGATCCTCTGATGCAAAAAGCATATAGAAATTCTTCCGTTCATATTGCATTCCTTCATACAAGGAGTAATCCACTGCCTTATTAACAGAGTCTTTGATCATTCTGACTGCTAAAGGAGGATGTGCTGCAATCTTACTAGCGAAGTCAACTGCTTCCTCCATCAATAATTCAGGTGCCACAATTTTATTAATAATGCCATATTTTAGGGCTGTATCTGCATTGATTCTTTCGGCGGTCAAGATCCATTCAAGTGCCTTTGTTTTTCCTACCAGCTTCGTCAGTCTTTGTGTCCCTCCTGCACCAGGCATAACTCCAAGTGTTACTTCTGGAAAGGAAAACTGCGTATCTCCAGAAGCTATAAGTAGATCACATGATAAGGCAAGTTCAAAACCACCGCCGAATACAAAGCTTTTGATTGCACCAATGATAGGCTTTTTAACGAGACTTAACCGGTCCCAATAGGCAAATTGATTCAATAATTCCAAACTAACAGGATTATCATTGGCCATCTCATCAATATCCGCCCCAGCAGAAAATGCTTTTCCATGACCGGATAACAAGATTACTTTCACTTGAGGATCACGGTCGAATTCTTCTGCTGCAGAAACAATTTCACCGACCATCGTCCGGTTTAGCGCATTCAATTGTTTAGGCCGATTTAAAAAGAGAAAGCCAATTTCATTCTCGACAGAAGTTTCAATATATTGAAACAGCCCCATCTTATACTTCCTCACCAATCATCATTGTTACGAGATTCCCAGCAAAGCCCATCAAGTCTTTTCCTGATGCTTTTCCTTCAGGGGAACGCATACCTTGTTGAAGAGCTTCATGATTTTCATAATACATTTCACATAGAATGTGATATTCAGAGTCTTTCCCCATTGGAGTTCCGACTATTTTCGTAACTTTCATTTTTTGAAGTCCTGGGATTTTTTCTGTGATAGGACCATGAATATTGAAATAATGCTCATCAAATGCTTCTTTATTTTCCGGTTGCTTATATAGAGCAATTAGCTTTACCATTTTTATTCCCTCCATATTTTACATAAATTTAATCATTGGTTTCATTGCTTCAAATGGGTTTTTACATGATTTGCAATATAAAATGCTGCGACAAGCTGTTGGTCCGAATATATTTTCCATCGTGACATATGTGGATTCACAATACGGACAATCTACATGCCACGATCCATCTTCTTTCATTTTTCGAGGGGGAGGGGAGATTCCGAATACCTTTAGTCCCGCTTTTCCCTTTTCCGTAATCCGGTCAGATGTCCAGGATGGGAAACGTAGAAATTCTACACTTACACTTTCAACACTAGGTAGATTTTTAATGGTTGTTTCCACATTTTTCTGAATGATAGGAAGTGCTGGACAGCCTAGAAAGGTAGGCAGTATTTTTACTGAAACATCTGAGCCTGAAACCTCTACATACTCAACCATTCCTAAATCTAGAATGCTAACTGAATCAATTTCGGGATCTTTTACGTTTTCTAGTATTTTATATATTTCTTCTGACGTTACTAGCACGGTAGACATAGTACCCCTCCCCCTTTTACTCTTGTATTACCAGGAAGCTGCTTTATTACTAGCGTATACTTCACTTAACGTTTCAAGTGCTTTCTCTAAATCCTCTGTATGCTTCCCATTGCGTCCATCTCCTTGAGTCATTCCTAATTCGATGGCTCCTTGTAGTCCGACACTTTCCAATATAGGTGCAACAGCCAATTTCCACTTATTCAGTAAAACCGCTTCACTTTCAATCAAACCTTGTTCTACAATTTCATTTCCATGTTCACCAAGAGAAAAAATACCTTGGAAATCTTTCAACGTTTTTCCAATAGCTGCTTTCATTCGGGAAACAGCTTCTTCATGGCCTGATCCTAATAGTTGAACGAACCATGTTTTCCAGTGCATTAGATGATAGTAAAGTTCCATTTGCACCTTTGTGGCAACTTCAACTAGCGGCTCATATGAACTTGAATGTATAGATTGAATTTTAATCACTTTAGCTTGCGTATAAAAATAATTACGTACTACCGCAAAAGCCCAGTCATAATCAGGCTCGCTCATATAGTAACCTGGCCCATTGACAAGTTCCAGGATAATGGCATTGCGCCTTTTATTTGCTGGACGATCATGAGCCAGCTGATCTGCATCCCCTTCACCAAGCTCTTCCAGTAGCTTAAAGAACATAGCAGCATGCCCCATTGTATCTTGGGAGATCGAGGAAGATGCTACGTCTTCCTCGATGTGGGGAGCGAGACCAAGCCATTCAGATCCACGATATGAATGAATAAAATCATCGTCCGCCAATTGAAATAACAATTCCTTAATTGCGGTATTCTCTACTGATGAATTATTTCCCATTTTTCACACCTCCTGCCCAAGACATAATTTCCTTTTCGTCAAGCATTTCTTGTTCGTATTTCCGCCATTTTTTCTTTAAATAGCCATACCCTTTTGTTGTGCGGTAATCTTTATTATCCAAACGTTGAAGCGTTTTCTTTTCTTCCGAAGTCATTTTACGTATATTCTGACGTTTCACAACCCAGATATCATCCACTGCTTCACGTCGTATAAAGTTTTCCTGCGCCATCAGTATAGCAATATCTTCATTTGGTGCCAGCAAGCTAAAATGATATTGTATTGGTGCTGTAGGGGTCTTGCGGCTAAATACTTCAAATTCTTCAAAATAAGACTCTTGCCTAGTTTCCATGCAATTCCCCTCCCTTAGATGACCTTTTGAGCCAACGCTTCACGTACCCATTGGTTATTTGTGTAAGAAATTCTTCTAAGATTTAAGCGCTCTTGTGAACGAGGTCCTTCATTTCTAGCAATCTTCTTCAATTTATTCCAGCCAGGCTGTTGGTAAATCCATTTTTCCGTTTCTTCATCAAATCGCAGCGTTTCATCCGGAATAGTAAAACCAAGTGAAAGAATCCGCTTAATATATTTGCTAAAGAAAGCTTGACGAAGTCCTTCATTCGTGCCCGTTCTGATTCTGTACTTTAAGGTAACATCTTGTTTCGAAGCACCCATTTCATTCTTGCTTGGTGGTCCGAAGAAAAGTAACAGAGATTCCCACCAATAATTAATCGCGTCTTGTACCATTTGTCTCTGTTCAGCTGTACCTTCAGCTAGAGCCATAATGATCGCTTCTCCGTGTTGAGCGTGGAAAACTTCTTCTGCACAAATTCTTTGTAATGCACGGGCATATGGACCGTAAGAAGCACCAAGCATATCTGTTTGGGTAATAATGGCAGCTCCGTCAACTAACCAGCCAATCAGCCCTGCATCTCCCCACGATTTCGCTTCCATATGAAAAACGTTATGAAACTTTAAGTCTCCTTTAAAAAGATCCTGCATCAAATCGTCCCGCTTTTTGCCATATGGTATCAATAAGTCTTCCGTAACACGAAGCAATAATTGTCCGTGTCCCATTTCATCTTGTACTTTCGCCATGATCCCGAGCTTTCTATGCAAAGTAGGAGCTTTAGGTACCCATTCCTTTTCAGGAAGCGCTCCCATAATTTCGCTCATGCCATGCATGGAAATCAATTTAATTAATGTATTCCGATATTCATCCGGCATCCAGTCATCCGCTTCAATTTTCTCTCCAGCTTCGATCCTAGCGACAAATTGCTCCAGCTTTTCTTGTTCTGTCATTTCATTTAAAAGAGCGTTCATTCAAATACCTCTTTTCTCTTATAACGTTCATTTAACGTTATTATATTTTATTGTTATATTAGATGCAAGACTATTCCGTTATTTTGTTGAAATAAAAGGAAAGGGTAGACCTCTTCTTTTACTCAACTGAAACTTTAAACGGTGACGACTCCACTTTGATCGACTCTGTCGGACAGCCTTCCATTGCATCATCCAGATCATCAAGCAAATCTTCCGGCACTTCTTCTGTTCCCTCATTTTCATCGAGAAGAACAAATGCAATTCCCTCATCATTGTAATCAAAAATATCTGGTGCCGCTGCACCGCATGCGCCGCATGCAATGCACGTTTCTTGATCCACAATTGTATATTTCGCCATGATTCTTTCCTCCTTATTCTATTTCATAACATGTTCTTTCTTTTTTCTTCCATTAAGCTTGTACTATGAAGAGGCTGCACTTTTGACATCGGATCAATGTATACCTTTGCATTGCTGATCGCAGTCGGCGCTTCTCCAAAACCGCTTGCAATAAGCTTTACCTTTCCCTCGTACGTGCAAATATCGCCCGCTGCATAAATACCAGGAATGTTCGTTTCCATTCTTGAATTAACGACAATCGCATTTTTTTCAATTTCAAGTCCCCAGTCTTTGATCGGTCCCAGGGATGAGATAAATCCATAGTTCACCACGACAGCATCTACTTTTTGAATAGACTTTTCACCGTTTTTCACATTCTCGAGTACGACAGATTCAATGTCTTCTGCACCACGCAATTCAACTGGTACATATGGCGTCATAACATTAACGGTAGATTTCGTTAAATTTTCTACGCTATGTTCATGAGCACGAAATTTATCACGTCGGTGCGCAATCATTACATTATTAGCAATTGGCTCCAGCATTAAGGCCCAGTCAACCGCTGAATCACCACCACCAAACACAACAACATCCTTTTCCTCAAACGAATTTAAATTATCCACAAAATAATGAAGGTTTTTCCCCTCAAACTTTTCTTCAGTTTCAATTTTCAATTTCCTTGGCTGAAATGCACCATTACCTGCTGTGATAATTACCGTCTTTGAAAAATGTACACCTTTGTTTGTTATCAGCTTAAAAATACCGTCTGCCTGCTTCTCAATTGTTTCAACCGACTCCTCCAGGCAAATCTCTTGTTTAAACGCTTTCATTTGTTCTTTTAAATTATTAACTAATTCCTGTGCGCGTACTTTCGGAAATCCCGCAACATCATAAATATACTTTTCTGGATATAATGCAGATAACTGTCCGCCAAGTTGCGGTAAGCTTTCAATTATTTTGACCGTCATTTGTCTCATGCCGCCATAAAATGCTGTAAAAAGTCCAACCGGTCCCCCGCCAATAATCGTTACATCGACTATATTATTTTGCTTACTCATCCGATTCCCCTCCATTTATACGCTGATCGTAGCACTGTTTCGCTTATCAACAATACGAATTGCTTTCCCTTCAGAACGCGGAATGCCTTTTGGAATGTTGACAACGATATCCATTGTCACTAGACATGTGTTTTTCATATGGTGCTGAACCGTCTTCTTCAATTTATGAACATCTGCATGCGTTAAGTCCCCATCAATTCCAAGATAGAAACCGCCTTCAATTTCAACATGCAATTCAACACTGTCCATTGTGCCTTTCTTAACAAGGTGAATCTGATAATGAGGAACTAGTCCCTCCACTTGCAACAATGCACGTTCAATTTCAGAAGGAAAAACGTTTACACCTCTGACGATGATCATGTCATCTGTTCGGCCTTTCACTCGGGACATTCTAGTTGTCGTGCGTCCGCATTTACATTTTTCTCGAGTAATGGCGGCAAGATCTCCTGTACGATAACGAATAATTGGCAGCGCTTCTTTCGTTAAGCTAGTAAAAACAATTTCTCCAACATCTCCATCTGCTACTGGTTCGAGCGTATCTGGATTAATAACTTCAACAAAGAAGTGATCATCTGCTATATGAAGTCCATCCTGTGCTTCATGACATTCTATCGCAACACCCGGTCCCATAATTTCACTTAGGCCGTAAATATCAACCGCTTTCAATTTTAGTTTCCTTTCAAGTGTCGCTCTCATTTCTTCCGACCAAGGCTCAGCGCCAAAAATACCATATTCGATTCCATTATCAGCAGGGTCAATCCCCATTTCTTCCATCTTTTCAGCAATATTTAGAATATAAGATGGCGTTCCGCAAATACCTCTCGGTCTAAAATCATTAATAATTGTAATTTGCCGATCTGTGTTTCCGCCTGAAATTGGTACTGTTGCAGCGCCTAGCTTCTCTGCTCCGTAATGAAGACCAATCCCGCCTGTAAACAATCCATAGCCATAGGCATTATGAAAAATATCAGATTTCCGCCCGCCTGCAGTGACAATTGCACGGGCAACAATCGTTGACCAATTTTCGATATCATTTTTTGTATATCCTACAATTGTCGGCTTCCCGCTCGTTCCAGATGATCCATGAATGCGGGTTACCTCATCCATATGAACGGCAAATAGACCGAATGGGTATTGATCACGCAAATTCTGTTTCTTGGTAAATGGAAGCTTTATCACATCACTTAACTGTTGAATATCTTCTGGCTTAATGCCTAGCTCATCAAATTTCCCTTTGTAAAATGGTACATTCTCATATACATTACAAACCGTTTTTTGAAGACGTGTTAGCTGCAAACTTTCCATTTCGAGACGTGTAGCTGTTTCAATTTCCGGATTATACATTGTTTCAGTCCCCCTCTTTTTTATCGCGCTTTGTTGGCTCCTCTTTAAATATTACGACGTTAAAACGGAATTAAAAATAATGTAATATATTTTCAGATTAATCTCACATTTTCAAGTTGTCAACAAAATTTTTGGTTAATTAGTAAAAATGCGGGTGACTAACCTTATTTCCAACTTCATTATAAATTTTTATTTACTTTACTTTTTTATTATGATATTTTGAACTGGACGTAATATATCGTTAAATATATATTACGTTTTTAAAACGTATTATATTATAAAGGGGGTTTAATAATGGAATCACCATTAAAAACAAGCACTATTCATGAAGAGCATGTCCTTGAGTCACCTTATCGTCAGTTAATTGAAACAGAAGAGTTCAAAGATTTGCTTCAAAAGAAAAAATCATTCATTGTTCCAGTCACCCTGTTCTTCCTTACTTTTTATTTTGCTTTACCTATTTTAGCTGCTTATACAGATGTATTAAAAGGAGAAGCCTTTCTCAATATCACATGGGCATGGGTGTACGCACTTCTTCAATTTGTTGTAGTTTGGATCGGTGGATTTGTCTATCTTAAGAAATCAGAGAAGTATGACAAGATGGCCCAGAACATTTTAACTACATACCGGAGGGAGCTTGGCGAATGAGCACATTATCTCTTACACTTTTTTTAGGTATTATATTGTTAACGCTTACAATTACGTACTATTCTTCTAAGAAAACGAAAAACGCAAGCGATTTTTATACAGCTGGCGGGGGTTTAACTGCATGGCAAAATGGATTGGCCGTGGCGGGAGACTTTATGTCCGCCGCTTCTTTTCTTGGGATTACCGGGGCAATCGCGCTGATCGGTTTCGATGGCTTTTATATGAGCATTGGTAATCTTGTCGCATTTCTTGTCTTATTATATCTAGTTTCGGAACCGCTTCGTAATCTTGGAAAATACACGCTAGCCGATATGATCTCTGCACGTTTTAAGTCAAAAAAGGTGCGTGGGGTCGCCGCGGGGAACACTCTTGTCATTTCTATTTTTTATATGATTGCTCAGCTTGTCGGTGCGGGTGGATTGATAAAACTGCTACTCGGTATCGATTTCGGGCTTTCCGTTCTTCTCGTTGGTGTATTAATGACAATTTATGTTATTTTCGGTGGGATGAGAGCGACAAGCTGGGTACAAATCACGAAAGCCATTCTTTTGCTGGGTGGTTCTACTGTGTTGACGTTTATTGTATTTTCACGCTTTAACTTTAACATCGCAGAAATGTTCCATCATGTTCAGACAGCAACACCGCTCGGAAATAACTTTTTAAATCCTGGTAATAAATACACCGATGGACTTGACATGATTTCATTCAATATGTCACTCGTCCTCGGCGCAGCAGGGCTTCCGCATTTGCTCGTACGCTTCTTTACTGTAAAAGATGCGGCAACGGCAAGAAAATCAGTTGTATATTCAACATGGTTTATTGGCGTATTTTTTATTATGACGATTTTCCTCGGATTCGGTGCTGCTTCTTTCGTCGGCTTTGACCGCATTGTTGAGGCAAACTCTGCTGGAAACATGGCCGCACCGCTTCTCGCTTTAACCGTCGGCGGTGAATTTTTGTTCGCGTTCGTCTCAGCCGTCGCATTTGCCACTATTTTAGCAGTTGTGTCGGGTCTTGTTTTAACTGCAGCATCCGCTTTCGCACATGACATTTATGGAGAAATTATTAAAGACGGAAAAATGACTGAAAAACAGCAAGTTCTTGTTGCGCGTATTACGTCAGTTAGTGTAGCGGCGATTTCAATCGTGCTCGCCTTGTTCGCACAGTCGCTGAACGTTGCTTTCCTTTCTGTACTTGCATTAGGTATTGCAGCCAGCGCCAACTTGCCGGTTATACTTTGTACAATTTACTGGAAACGATTTAATGCAACCGGAGCGATCACTGGCATGTTGTTTGGGTTAATCAGCTCTCTTGTATTAGTTATGCTTAGCCCTAATGTATGGAATCCGCAACCTGGAATGGGTATTTTCACAGGTGACCCTATCTTCACTATGAGTAACCCGACCATTTTTACTGTGCCACTTGGTTTTATAGGTGCATATTTAGGTACAGTATTGTCTAAAGCAAAAGAAGACAAAAATAAATATGCGGAGGTACTATTCAAATCAAACACTGGATATGGTATAAGCTCAGCAAAAAATCATTAAGCGAAGGAGAATTCCATGACTATTCAATTAGATGATCAGGTAATTCACGATTTACATTACGATGAAATTAAACAAATGCTAAAAGACGAACCATTTGCGTCTTTTCTTGGTATCGAACTGACTAAACTCGGGCCTGGCACAGCGGAAGCTGAATTAATTCCGGACGACCGCATGCTTAATTCACACGGAACAATTCACGGAGCAATTATTTTCTCACTTGCAGATTACGTATTCGCCGCTGCGAGCAACTCATATGGTAAAACAGCAGTGGGAGTCACAACCAATGTCAACTTTATATCAGCTGGCAAACGTGGTGAGACTTTAACTGCAAACGCAAAAGAAATAAAGAAAAATCACAAACTCGCTTGGTACAAAGTCGATGTTCAAAGTGAAAATGAACTGATCGCAACAATGGAAGCGATGGTATACCGGAAGAGTCAATATTTTATTAAACAGGATAAGTAAAGTTTAGTTTTATATAATCCGGACAAATCAGTCGATTCGTCCGGTTGTCTTTTAATATATTAATTTAGCAATGCTATTCAATTCTTCCGTAATGTGCAAAAATTTCGGCTAATTTCATTCATATAGATTACTTGTTTATTTCCTTTTAAATTTTACTGCCTTTGCTTTTTGAACGAAGTTTAGATAACATGTCACTAACTTTTTCTTGTTCGGAAGTGGTCGTTTCAAGATACTTATCCAAAAGGTGTAACACCTGAAACAATTATTTTTTAATAAGCGGTAGTACTCTGCCCCCGTAACTGCTAAATGCCTAGACTCTTTTCTAAGTACTCCTTCAGAGCCTGACCATATTCCTCTATTGAGGAATATGGTGTAAGATTTAGCCAAAAAGGCTATTCTGCCTTGAGATACGCATGATTATGGCTATCTATAAAGCAAGTATAGCGTTATGTCACTAAAAGGACCAAACACCAAAGTGCTTGACCAGCTTACTTAGGAAATCATATCTTGCTTGCGCATTCCCTTTAACCATTATGTCTACACCACCATCAACGAATTTTTCAACTTTTTCTCCATTGAGTACCTTTTGTGCTGTAACAACACTTAAATACCCCATATCATAAGGATTTTGGGCAACAGTACCTGGAATTGTTCCTTCTTCTATTAACCCGAGCATTTCCGTCGTTCCGTCTGATCCGATAACCGGAATGTTAAGTCCCTGTTCCTGAATTTCCTTTAATACTTGAAGAGCTAAAACATCATGTGTGGCAATAATACCCTTAAGATCAGGATAATCTTGCAGAACTTTTGTCATTACTTTTTTTACAACCTTAGCATCATCTGGTACACCTAACTCTTCAACAGCCACATCAATCCCAGCATCCGTCAATGTTTTTTTATATCCTCTTATTCGTTCAACAAAAACAGGATGAGTTTTATCACCACTAATAATGGCCACTTTATCTTCAGGTTGTAGCTCTGAGGCTAAAAATGCCCCTGCCCTTTCACCTAAATCTAAATTATTAGTACCAATATATGACGTTTTCTTTTCCCAATCAAGATTTGTTGATATGAGCAAAACAGGAATCCCTTCTTTAGAAAATTTCTCCAAATCAGTTATAAGATTAAGTGAATGATCAGGGGAAAAAATTATTGCATCTGGTTTTTCTTTATATACATTTTCTAATATATTTTTTAGATCTTCTATCGATCCATCATGTGATGCAATCACTTCTCCTTCGATACCAAAGTCTTGAAATCCTTTTTCCGCACCAGCTTTAATTATTTTCCAATATTCTGCTTTTTCTTGTTTTAAAACAACAACAACTTTTGGCTTTTCATCTGCCAATGATTTCGTAATAAAACCTAAAATTATAAGAACAGATATAATACTCAATACAAGAAATAACTTTTTATTTTTTTTCACTAATTTTTCCCCTCCTTTCGAAAAATGTAGGTTAACTGCTTGTAAGCGAATCCATTAAAGGTACAGTCGTAGCCATCGTGTTATGTGGCTATTCAGTAAGGGGGATGCTCGCTTACATTAGGGATAATCTTTATGCCGGCATTTGGTTGGGAATCCATCTTTTGGGTCGCAGTCTTCCGTTGTTAGCCCTACCACTTATGTATAAGCAATTACCGGAAACGGCGAGATACCTAATCAAAACGAGCAAAAAAGAACAACTTTTCACAACCCTTACCAAAGTGAATCCTGGCATGACTTTTAATAAAAATGATGAAGTTATGAAATTACAAGCACAGAATCTAAGGTTCCTGTTTTGGGTTTATTTAAGGAAAAACGTGCTTTAAGTACGGTTATGTTTTGGATTGCCTTTATTTACAACTGCTTACTATTAGTGGAATTTTTATCCATATAGTGAACAGTTTCCTCTATATATTTGGATATAAATATTATTTCAACAAAAAATAGTTGTTGCACGTTTTCAATGTCTCAATTACATCCATTACAATATTGCATGTTAATACATTTATTACTGTGAAGCCCAACTGCTGTTGTATATTTTGATTCATCCGTAGATGGAATAATTCAAGATTAGTTATTTCTAACTTTAATGTTAATCTACCACTATTTTGGAATAAGTCATATGGGATACTCCGATTATTGTATTCTCGCGAAAACATAAAAGTCCCAATAGGCTTTACCCTATTGGGATGCAATAGTACCCTACCTAAACACCCTATGGTTAAGGTCATCACTACTAAAGGAAATAGAGAGAATCGCAAAAACTAATGAGGTAAACATACTAAAGTATAGAAAGGTGACTGACATTACCTTTCCATTATTTTCTTAAGCCTTTTATAATCAGATGATACAGATCGTATTACCATTGTTTCATCAAAGGCTAAATTCTATATTTATGCTGCATCTGGATCTGGATTATTATCGTTATTTCTTTCATTTAATTCAGCAACAATTTTATTATATAAACCATCTGTCAAATTATAAAAGAAGAATAATATAACCAGCGCAATGATGTTGAGAGCAGCAGGAGCAATGAACATTAGTCCTTTGAGACCAAGTAATGTTTCTGCAGATTGCTGTACGTTTGGAACATATCCAATTAGCCCTAGTGCAACCCCAGGAATAAAACCAGCAATCGCTTGAGCAAGTTTTCGGAAGAAGCTGTATGAAGAATATACGATGCCTTCAGTCCGTTCGCCTGAATTCCATTCATGATAATCAACCGCATCAGCGATCATTACCCACGGTAGACCAAGAGCAAATGCCAATCCAAAACTTCCGATTGAAAAGGCAATTAAAAATGTTGTGACATCTGTAGGTAAAACAAAGTTTATAACATCAGCAACGATTCCAATCATCAGCCCGAGAATAAATGTATTCTTCTTACCAATTCTTTTAACAAGTGCTGGAATAAACATTGAACCCACGATCGCTAGTCCAATACTTAGGAATGTAAGTAAAGACATAAGACTTGAATTATGCAAGTTATAATCTAAGTAGTAGAGCTGAACAGCAGCACGTAGGTTAGTTCCAGCAATCATGAACAATGATGCTGTACAGAGTACAATAAGTGGTCTATTTGAGAATAATGATTTAAAAAGAATTGAAATCGGGATTTTTTCTTTTTTCGGCGCTCTGATAATATTCTCATTTGTATTGCGATAACAAATAAAGTGAAAGACCATACCAAGTATCGCCATAGAAGAGATCGCAACGATATACCCTACTTCTTGGTTTTTAAATTGAAGAACGATCGGAATAACTACGATCCCTGAAATGAAAAGAGCCGTTTGGCTACCGATAGCTCTAAAAGATCCAAGAGACGCACGGTCCACTGGATCCTGAGTCATCGCAGCAGATAGAGATCCATAAGGAATGTTAACAATTGAATAGGCAAGTCCAAAAAGCATATAAGTAGCAAACGCATACATAATTTTGCCAGTGTCAGAAATGTCTGGAGCTAAAAACGATACTACCGTCATAATTGCTAATGGAATCGATCCCCATAAAATAAATGGTCGGAACTTTCCACGTTTTGAAATTTTAGTTCTTGAATCTACAAAAGCCCCGACACTTGAATCTGCAAAGGCGTCGAAAATTTTGGAGATTAAAAACACCATACCACCCCAAAAAGCTGAGATCCCTAAAACATCTGTGTAAAATTTAAGAAGATACAATTGCCCCATATCGAACATGAGACCGTTTCCAATATCCCCAAATCCATATGAAATTTTTTCTTTTAAACTTAGTTTATTGGAACCAGTATCTGTTGTGGCTGTTTCTGCTAATGCGGGTGCTCCCATAAAAACTCCTCCTTTTCTTTTCCGTTAAACCTTGTTAGTACTTCACTTTTAATCCTTTTCAAAATCATTCAAAGATAGAGAACCTATAAAAAAATCGAGATTAGTAGTTTTAAGGTAAATAATGGTTGATCATTAGTTTGTTTACCTTACTAATTAATTGATATGTATGTAGAATAACACCTCCGACATGTTTCGTCAAACATATAAATAGATTTTAAGAGCTGATCACGCTTTTTCTATTTGTTCTTTTATCAAGGTTTATAAAGTTAATTTAATTAAACCTTATTTCAAGAATACATCTGGTTGGTTGCTCTCCGTGTATTCATTCTTAGTAAAAGTATGGTCGCACTGGTGGATGTCCACATGTCTCATGGAGGTCAACCCTCCCATGTCTCACAGAGTCTATGCTCCAAAATTCCTTCGTCCAACCTTTCCATGAGGTAGATGTCAGTGATGCTGCCCGACAGGGTCGATGCCCGTACTTTAGTTGATGTACTGACTAATCCGTGCTTCAAATGTCTAAATACTTTAACCTATATAATACTGTTATTAAAATCTTTCATAGACATTATCTAATTGCCAAGTCATACTACTGCTCTCTCTTTTCGTAATTCTAGTGATTTCTCTTATCATTTTTTTCAACAAACTTTTCATCAAGGCTCTTTTCTAAAAGTTTGTTGCTTTAGACTTATAAAAATCGGCTTTTGGATTTTTATCGTAGAAACTATAAGCAATTTCAAGAGAATACCACTTAGTAAATAAGCGAAAAGAGCACGAAGATAGGCTATATCCGTAAAGTATAGTTATTTACGAAAAGCAACAATCTTTGCGAAAACAGCCTTCATCAAAAATCCAATTCCTTCCGTACACGTCCTGATATATCTTGTTTTGCTGTTCAAATTATAGCTCAACTTCAACCTGCCACCGTTTAATTGTAATACTTCACAATCATCCTTTATCAGTATTCTAATTCTTACTGCTCTCCTCAACGATCTAGCCCTAAAATGGAAATAAGCGCTGAACCTTGTTACAGGAAAGCGCCCGATTGTTTAAGATACTCTGTTATATTTTCTCGTTCTTGAAAAACTAAATATTCCAATCAACAAACATATCATACTCACTGTCCAAACAACTCCAGAAACACCTATTTGAAGTGAAATTTCTTCGGATGCCATTGGATGATTATAGTCAAAGGACATAGCCATTAAGGAAAAATATATTGCAACCGAGAAAAACAGAAAATGTAACAATGTCCAAACGTATCCAGAACTATTATTTTTATTTTTTAACCAGAGTACCAATGTAGTTAATATTGCAATTCCCATTACAATAGCGAATCCTCCAATTAACATACCTATCACTTCTTGTTCTAATGGCATAGGAGCTTCCTCCTTATATTTGGAATATATATAATAATTTTATCATTTATTTAATTTTGGTTGTAATTCTTTTCAACAATCCCAAGTTTTTATAAAGAAAGAGCTATGATCGTTTATTAATCTTCAACTCTTGCGCCCGTAGATCAAAGGCTGATGAAGCTGGCTCGCACTTATTGAACTCTGCACCCGTTAGTTATTTAAAAGTGCTTATATCATATTAAATAATTTTATAATAATGTAACCAATCAAAGCTAAATGGAACTGTGAGAAAGTAAATGTTTATTAAGCATCCTAAAATCATTACATACTTTACTTTTCTTCTAATAAGAATTGATAAAATAAGTCCAATAATCGGTAAGAGAATAATTGCTATTTGTAGCGTAATATTAATAAAATTGTGCATCCCCCAAGGACTAACATTCATCCTCCCATTACTATGAAAGAACAAAAATGTTACTGATAATATCCAAATCAAAATAGTAATAATTAAATAAATTATATTTCTCATCTGTATCCCCCTTTTAAAAAGAATGCTATTTCTCTTATAAAATCTTAACATATAATTCCAATTATTCAGTTACAATTTTTATTGAACGAACCTGCACGTTTGTTGAATAAGGAAAAAGCCTTACCCTTTATAGAAGTAAAGCGCCCTTTCGTATTATAAGGTCAGCCAGAAAATATTTCTGGTTGACCATTTTTTATATCGATATATGATAGTCGTAGCCGGGGTAGAACGTAAGCGCCCGTGGGACTTGATCCCGACAATTAAACAGTTCGCCCCCTACTTGTAGAATCATGTTTGAGGCTGGTTGGGACTATGATCTCGTATAACAAGCGAAGCTATGATACTACAAGAAGGAATTAGGGGTTACCGGCAATTTAAATTATTAGAGGAGGAGATTTAGAATGAATCCAGTCGTAGGTCTGGATGTTTCAAAAGGGGAAAGTGAAGTTCAAGGATTTTTAGATAAAGGAAAACCATATCGTAAAAGCTTTAGTATCCGGCATGATCTCGAAGGACTAGGATTATTACTTGAGTTTCTTAAGGAGATAAAAGATTTAACTGGTCAGCAGCCACCAGTTGTTATGGAAGCTACCGGACATTATCATACTCCAGTTGTTCAATATTTAGAAGAGCGTCTTTATTTATTAATAATCGTCAATCCACTGATTTCTCATAAGGCTAAAAGTTCAAGTTTACGAAAAGTGAAAACAGATGCCGTTGATGCCTATCGCCTTTGTGAGCTTTACTATAAAGAGGATTTAGAGCCATATAAAAAGCGTGGAATACGACTCTTAAACCTTCGTAATCTCACAAGGCAACACGCAAATATAACCGAGATGTATGTACAAGCCAAGTTGCAATTTCAAGCTGTGTTAGATCAAGTATTTCCTGAATATAGGGGAGTTTTTGGTGACTTATATTCTGTGGTATCTTTGCTTACTCTTCAAAAATATCCTGCATCAGAAGATATCTTAGCAGCTAGTGAAGATGAGTTGACTAACGGAATAAAGGAATTATATAAAAGTGGTTCGAAAAAATGGGTTAAAGAAAAGGCGCAACAACTTAAGAATGCGGCAGCTCGCAATCCATTTCAAAAGACTTTGTACCAAAGTCATTTTTTAAGCATGAGCATGTATATTAATATGATTCTTCAATACAAAGAGCATCTATCAAAGTTAGAGGCAGAGATAGATACTCTCGCAAAAGAAATTGAAGAATATAAGATTATCCAATCTATCCCTGGTATTGGTAAAAAAATCGCTGCAACGATTATTTCCGAGATTGGTGAGATAGACCAGTTTAATCACCCTAAAAAGCTAGTCGCATTCGCTGGAGTTGATCCAGAAGTATTTGAATCTGGTAAATTTAAAGCTACACTCGTTCGAATTACAAAACGTGGTTCAAGTAGACTGCGGCATGCATTGTATATGGCTGTTCGTGCTGGAATACGTGACTCACGTAAAAAGAAAACAAGTGATGAGATAATCCCTAGAAATAAGAGATTAAGAGAATTTTACGATAAGAAACGCAGTGAAGGTAAATTGTATAAAGTAGCCGTTATTGCTTGTGTAAATAAGCTCTTACACTGGATTTATGCCATATTAAAAAACAGAACTACTTTCCAAGATTTAGCCTAGTTAAGAAATTTAACTAAATAAGACAACTTCCAAACATAGATTAGTGGAAGGTTATTTGGCATGCACATTTTTAGTATAGCATGAATGATTTTAAGTTTTTATTGAAAAATGTTGACAAACTATTAGCTGGTTTACTTGAATAAGAATATAAAAATTAATGTGGTGTTGAATGGGTTATAAGATAAAAAATCATATATAAACTTACACCAGTTAGAAAGATAAGAGTTGTAAAAAATACCTTTCTCCATGATCGTCCTTTGAAATATATATTCACTAAAAAGTAATAGATAAAAGCACTCCCAAAAGTAAATGGTATAAATTCTTTGAGTTCAGGCAGGGTGTTATCTTGGAAACTAATATTCAAACTTCTAAAAGTGTTGAACCTGTAATTAAAAAAGAAGTTAGTTTGAGAACAGTATTAAATGTATTAGGTATTTTTATCTTTGTTGGATTAATATTAACTATTGTAACTGTTCCAGTTTCTTTGAATGAAAAAATGGAGTTTTATATAAATGAAGAATTGAAAATGGATGGAAATAGTTATACGAATTATTTAGCTTAAAGTTTCGGACAACCAATACATTCATTCTTTAACTCCTGCACCTTTTTTGGCATAACTCAAAAATTCAAGATGTACCATCTAATTTCCTTTCTTGCTCCAAAACCTGGTCCAATACACGAAAGAGACGCGTTCCTAAATAAACGCGCCCTTTAATGGAAGAAGACTTAAGCTTTTTTTAGTTCATACATTCATTTTCTGTAAACATAAAATTTTTATAAAAGTCATGAGCATCAGAAGTCGCTAATACCAATTTAGTACATTTTAAGGACTCAAATTTAATACTTTTGAATCGCTTCCGTTTCTTTAATATTACTCAAAAAACTGTTGGTAATTTTTAGCCAATTCCTTAATTTCACCAAGGTTTTTATCCAAAAATCCTGAAACAATTTTCTCATCCCATATATTTTCTTCATTGGGAAAATCGGATAATTTTTCTGAAAGAACTTCTACCATTCGTTCTCTTGATACGGATACCATTGAATTATCAACTTTGAAATGATATTCTTTCGCATTTGGTACTAAAATTGTTAAGTAAATTGCATTAAAATAAAAGTTTTTTCTATCGACTTTTGTACCATCGACCCAATACGATAATATCTCATCTTCTGATAATGAACCTTCGTTAAACCCATAAGTTGCTTTAATCATTTCACCAGATAAATCTATATGTTTAAAGGTTTCTCCACCAGCTAATTTACTAATTATCGTAATAACATTGGAGTTATCTCCCACATATGTTCCACTGTATTCTTTAAGAGATTCTACGTCAACATCATCAATTGATTTTATTTTCACTTCGTTTTCATTTGAACACCCTGTAATAAATAAAATGGTTGTTATCGTTAATAAAATAATTGCATTAAATAATTTCATATTACACCTCCAATTTTCGAAAGAAATGACTCATATAAAACATACGAAAATTCTCTCTAAAAGTTTCAATCTTTACTCTACTAAACAACTTCGCTAATTTGAAATTTGAATTTCCACCTAAATCCATTTTACCTTCTCTTATTCAATTAAATGGCCCTTTTCATGAAGAAAGACGCTTTTCTTATTTCAGAAAAGCGCCCTATAATGGAATAACTTTAATTGGGGTACGGCAACCAAAGCTACATTCAACCGCCACATCTGAACATACCTCTATGGCACCGGAACCCTATTACATCATTCTACGTAACCACCTGTATACCAAACTTGTTCGGAATGATGTAATACACCAGCTTTCTCTCTTGCTTCTGCAAGACCTTTTGAATGCCAATATGCCTTAGCACGTTCCAAATTTTCATACTCTATCATGATAATGACCGTATTCGGTTCATCAGCTGAGAGAAATAGATCGATATCAGTCAGGCCATACTCTTTTCGAAGTGGTTGCAATTCCTTAAATTGTTTTCGAAATCGATCTAAATCACCTATTGGTTGTTTTACATCATATAGCTTTTCATAAAAATCCCTCTCTTTATTCTAATTTTTTTATGATGTAAACACGTAACAAAGGTTCAGCATTACATTTCTTTACGTTCTTCTTTAAATAGAACGTTTTTTTCCTTCATGTTTTAGTATATCTCTCACAAAAGGAATTTTTATTTTTGAATTATGAGGAATCTTCAACATAAAAATGATAGATCATATTTTTGTATCTACATTAAGCACCTTTTTGTGTCTGACCTTTTCTTTTTCCCCATGGCTTCAAATATGAAATAATAACTAGGAAAAGTAAAATCGAAAGACATATTGCTATACCAATAAACACCATAAAACGGTTGTCAAGATATGCCGGATTTTGTAATGGAAATAACTCGAGGAAGAATATCATTGGAAAAGTATTATGAATTAAGGCCAATAATAGTTGATCCTAAAAGGATTGTAGGATAAATAAATGAGCAGCATAGATGTGTTCTTCATAACCAGTAAGGGTAGTTGAAATAGCCATAATAAGTTCACCTAATAAACCGCTAAAATATATAACAACAAATATAACATGTGCAATAATCCACAATTTTTTTGCATTCATGCTTAGTTTTTTTAACATTTTGTTTCCAATAAATACTAAGACGGAAACTAGAATAAGAATTGTAAGCGATATCGCTCCAATAACAATGATTTCTGTACTCATCTGTTTACTCCTAACTTATTTAGGAATTTTTTATTCCATTAAATCAAATTATGAATTCAATTCTCAACAAAATTTATCGAAACAAAAAAGACCGTTTATCAAAATCCCAATAAACTTAAGGATTTTGAAAACGGTCAGTTCACGTTATAATATTAGTAGGGTAGTTCTCAATCTTAATTTTTTTGAATTCCAATCATTATTTAATAAATTTCTCTGTTTTCAATACAAAGGAACTTAAACTAGGGATCTTAACCTTATTATCGTGTATAACGTATAGAACCTTACTCCCCGCACGTTCTCCGTCTACAAGCACTTTCCAAGGTCCGTTTGATGGAAGTGTAACTTCAACTGATTCTCTATTGGCATTGTGAGCTACGATAATATGTTTGGCTTTATCACCATTCGCTCCACCATTAATTTTAAAAGCAACAACATTTTTTGGTGCATTAATGAACGTTAGATGGTTTCTAATTTGTTCAGCTGTTGTCATACGGAAAGTTGGGTGGCTATTACGTAACTCTATTAAACCTTTCATATATTCTACTTCTTTATCAAAGTTTGCACGACGCACCCAATCCATCTGATTAATCGAATCAGGAGATTTGTAGCTATTGTGAACGCCATCCTTAGTTCGCATGAACTCTTGTCCCGCATGTAAGAATGGAACTCCTTGCGATGTTAATATAATCGAAGTCGCCAACTTGTGTATTTGTTTACGTACTTCTTCACTATCATTTGGATTAGTCAACTTAAGCCTATCCCATAATGTAAGATCGTCATGTGCTTCAACATATGCAAGAACCCGATCAGGATCTTGGTACGTAGCAATATTATCTTCGTAGTCAAGTCCAGCCATGATTCCTTTCTTAATGTGCTCTATTCTCTTTTATTTTATCTTTGCACCAGAAACGAATTTTTTATTGAAATGGCTGAAAATTAAACCAATGTCGCCATCTCAAGTTAATCTCCCTTTTCTATAGGAGCCTTTTCCAAATCTTCTGGTTTTAAACTAAGTATTTTTACTGGGTATATGATTTTTCCCATTTTTTGTTGAAGGTCTTTCTCTGTGTAAATTTCTTCAAGTTTTATTTTTTCTATACATTCATTTATACACTTCTTCAGTTGTGGCATAGACACTTTTCACATTTGGAAAATTCGTCAAAGCCTTTCTCATAGCTTTTTTACTGGTAAAGATTCATTTGGTAAATTTACTTTTTCAGTGGCAATTTTTATGCCTACTTCTCCTAGACTTGATTTTACTCCCCTTACCCGATCACCTATAACTGGGCTGGTTAAATTCCCCGCTAAAAGGACCACTTCATCACCAGGCTGCATATTGGGGCTAAATCAATATAATTAAGTTAAATAAGTATTGTTAAGTCAACTTTTGACTAGTAATAGAATATAAAGTCTATACAATTTTTGTTTTGTGAAATTCAAGAGTTTGTGTCTAGTTTAAGTTAGTAAAGAGTTTGGTGCATAAGATCTTCTTCGAATCGTACTACCCTTGCATCTACATCGTAATACTTTTTTCTACTATTAATTTGGGGAACCTAGGTGAATTACCTACAGGGATATATTGAGGTTTTTATATTTTTCTATTTAATTATTCTCAATTTCTCTTAGTTTAAGAATATATTCCACTTTTCATTCGTTTTGTTATTCAAAAATCCGCCTCTAAAAAATATATATTCATCTATTAGGCATATAAAATACATCAGATGACAACTTAATACCGTATTGATCTAAATTTCTTTTTTTCATTTCTACTTCTAATAAAGAAATAAAATATGGATCAAGATTTAATGCTTTTGCTTTGTAATAAGTATTTATAAGTAATTCATTACTTATAAGCTGAATCATGATTAATATATTCTCCTTATAAAATATTGCATAATTGAATTTATTGTTAAATTTAGCTCGATTATCCTTCATTATAATAATTATTACTTTAATTAATTATATTATTTTTAACAGTCTATTACCCTACTTTTTCGCTTATAAAAGCCTCTACTTCTGCAATCGTTGGTATTGAACTTTGTGCTCCTTGTCTAGTAACAGTAAGGGCTGCTGCCGCACTTGCAAAACGTAAAGAATCTTCTGTAGAAAAATTGCTATCTCTCATAGCCATAAACGTTCCGATAAAAGTATCTCCAGCTGCAGTAGTATCAACTACTTTTACCGAAAAAGCTGGTTGGTAAATTTCATCTTGGTCTTGATTAAGATATAAAGCGCCTTTCTTCCCTAGAGTTACTATGACTTCCTTTACACCACGATTGATCAACCAATGAATAGCTTTTAAAGCGTTAGAACGATCATTTATCTTTATTCCAGTGATATATTCTGCTTCTGTTTCATTTTGGGTTAACATCTAATTAAAAAGGCCAGGTGATTTAAATAAAAAAAGTAACTATATTTGATGTTGCTAAACATGCAAACGTCACTAAGTCAACTGTATCTAGAGTTTTAAATGATTCTTCTGAGGTGAGCAAAAAAACAAAATTAAAAGTTTTAGAAGCAATTAACACATTAGGGTATGTACCTAATACAGCCGCAAGAACACTTAAATCAGGCAAGAATAACATTATTGGTCTTATTGTTACTCAACAAGAGTTTAGTGAAGTTATATTAAACCCGTTTTATCCGCTTCTATTAAAAGCTATAACAGAGAGAGCTCAGAGTTATGGGTACCACATATTAATAATTAATCCAGCTGGAATCAATTATGAATCCTACCTGGATATTATTAAGCAAAATACTGCGGATGGCTTTATATTATTAGGTTCTACACCTGATGACAGCCTGAGTAAAAAACTAGACAAGGATAATATTCCTTATGTCTTTAATATGAAATATTCTAATGAACACGATAATAATTACGTAAGCTTTAATCATGCAAATAGTAGTTATTTAGCTACTAAATATTTACTGGACTTAGGACATAAGAACATAAAAATAATTGTTGGAGATATTAAAGGTAAACTACTATGGCATAACATAGAAAGAATTAAAGGCTTTGAACAAGCTTTTGGGGAATATGGTCTTCCTATTAAAGAAAATAATGTCCTTAAGACACCAGGCTTCATGGAAAACAGCTACAATTTTATTAAAAACCTATATAATGAAGAACATCCTTCTGCCCTTTTAATTTCTAATGAAGTAACCGCTATCACTGCTTTAAACTGCCTATTAGATGAAGGTTATTCTATTCCGGATGAGGTTTCTTTAGTTTCTTTTGGACATATTGACATTTTTAAAAATACACGCCCAAGACTAACCACCGTTCATGACGATTTTGAATGGCAAGGTAGAACTTTAGTAGACATGCTTTTAAAACAAATAAATGAAAATGAGATTAATCCTAAAGCTATAACCAAACAAGCTGAGTTAATAATCGGGCATAGTACCGGTAGACCAAAATAAGAAAAACCGGGCAAAAACCGCCCGGTCCTTTTTTGTTTAGTGGATATCCGATATTTTGTATTCTATCCCATGTACACCTTTATAATATTCTGGATACATTTCTCCTCCACACTTTTCACACGAAAACATAGGTGGAGTTTCAGGGTCTCTTTTTTACTTTTACAACCCAGCGTCGGGCTTTTTGTTGCCATTCACTTAATACTTTTTTTGCACAGATTTTTAGATTTTCTTGAATACATCCCATAATGACTTATTGTTTTAAATTGTTCATCTGGATATGACGAATTAAACGAGAAATGAACTCTTGCACGCTTATTGTTTCGTTTTTTTCTTTTCCATCTATTTTATCCTTGTATTTAACGTTACATACTGACCATCATATGCCTCAATCCGATTGATACCAATCTCAGGTCGACGAATATAACGACCAATATAACGTAGTTGTTCTTTTACCTTCCCTTTCTGTTTTGGGGCATGCACATAGAAGCCCTCTCCATTTTTAGAGAACGCCTATTGTAATCTAGGTTGAATTTTTTTCTTTTCTTTCTCTGTTACTCCTTTTCCTATCAACTTTAAAACCACTGTCTGCCATTGTTTTCGTAGTAACGAAAATGGAAGAAAATCATACTGTTTCCATTCACCTTTTTCTGTTAATCCTCCCATCGTAACTAACATATGGACATGAGGATTATAATTAACTCTTGAACCAAAAGTATGTAAACCTGCAATAATTCCAGGAGTCACTTTGGTTCATTTGAAAAAACTCTGTAATTAACTTAACTGCTTCATCCATTAAACTCTTTAGTAAATGTCGGTGAAGTAAGAATACATCTCGTAATCCTTCATCAATCGTAAAAATTACATGTCGGTGATTGACTTGCAAAACATCCTCTGTCAATAATCTACTCCACTCCTCGCTTTCTCCGACAGAACAAGTTGTACAAAAACGTCCTTTACATCGATACGGAACATGGCGCACGTCATGACAACCTTTCACTAACAAATAGTTTAAAACCGTTTTTAGGGTTTCCGCAATCACGAAACTTTTCTACTTCTTTTATTACGATTGGACGAATCTTTTTTCCGTATTTAGTTTTAAATTGTTCCCAATGTTGATTTTCATCAAAGAAAATACGCCTTAATATATTCGTTTCCATATATGAAAAACACCACAGTATCAACGTCTGTGGCAGTCCAAAATTTTATACTTTCTTATCTTTGAACAAAATCGCTAACGCGACCTTATTAACGTCCCAAGTGTAGATTAATCACTTGGGACATTTCTCGCTAGTTGCATAGTGCCCTCACAAAAAGGACATAAAATCTCTACTTCCTCGTTTTCTTTTAGATCAAAACTGAATTCTTCAACTACATAGTCAGGTACCTCATCTTCTTTTCCACAATCTATACACTTAAAAGTTAAAGTTTTGATTTCTTCATTTAAACCAAATGGATCCTCTTCTTCTAACCATTTCAATAAATCTTTACTCATTTCATCCTGCTCTTTGTTTCTGCTCATAACCAATCTTCCTTCAACCCTTTATGCATTCCAAGTCTTCCATATAATGATACAGGAATCCGTAATCTGAATGCCAGATATCTACCAATGTATTTTACAGCACCTTTTGCATCCTTCATTTTCTGTTCAGCATTCACATAGAACCCTTTTGGATAACGATGATACAAATCTTTAATTAGATTTAAAACAGCTTGATTATTTGGAAACCACTTTTTTGTTAAATCGAGTAACACTTTTTGCCAAGACTTTCTTAAAAATTCATAAGGAAAAAATTCACTTGGTACCCATTCATTCTTATTATCTATTGCACCTTCCGTTACTAATGCATGGATGTGTGGATTGAATTTCAAGTCTCTTCCGAAAGTATGTATAACGGTTATTATTTCAACCTGTAAATCACTTTTCTTACTTTTACGTTGATAATAGAACTGAAATACTTCAGCTACTTGTTTACTTAACTCGTTAAGCTTTTTACGATCTTTAAAGAATATATTTCTAAGTTCTCTTGGTACAGTGAATACCATATGTGGATAGGCTACACTTAGTTGGACAATGAAAATAAGGGCAAGTAGAATAATACACAACAAGTGAGA
>JBNJJO010000043.1:0-43273 GCA_051750265.1 Bacillota bacterium
AATAAGGATAGCGCCTTATTTTAGTGGAATAAAGTATTGAGATAATCGTTTAATTTTGAAATAATTGGTATTAAGGAAAGAAACAAGAGTATTCATTAAGAAGAATATTTATAATAAAACGACTGCGAGCGGAGGAATGATTATGGAATTTCTGATGATCTTTAGTATTCATTTCTTTATAATGGGTTCGATAGTAATGTTGTTTAGTGGGATTATTAGTTTTGCTTTAAAAAGAGTTCATTTTATCGTTATTGTATTACTAACTATGTTAGCTGGAGTTATATATGCAATAGTGTATGAGATTTCCGAATTGGGTTTGATGGCGGCAATTTTTAATGGAATTCTTTCACTTTTAGCTATTGGGCTAGTTAAATTAGGCTTATACGCTGGGCGTAAGGCAGAAGAAATGGATAAATGACAAAATTCTTTCTGCAACGAACGGGGGCAATAGCCGAAGACCAGTCAATGGATCTCCAACTTTTTTCTTTATTCCGCAATCGGGCGCTTTAATTTAATAACGATCTTCAGCAAAAAGGCGTATTTCATAAAATTAGATGCGCCTTTTTCAATTGTTGTATAATTACATAGGATAAAAGATAGCAAGTTAAACTAATTCTAGATGTAAAATAATACACTTCAGCTAGTGTATACTATTTGTTTTCTGGGGGAGGTGAAAAATGCCTTTTAAATTCATAAGAAAGAATGTCTTTTTTGTTTCACTAGCACTAGTTGTTTTAATAGTTACAATTTTTAATGACACTTATAAGGGGAGAGAGACTAAAATTGTAACAGACCTGCCAGTTGGGCATATAGGAGAAGAAATCCAGAAAACTGAATTCATTCAAGGAGATAAGTATACAACTCAAACTTATAAATCAATTCACCCCCAAGGGCAATTAATACACAACAATGGGAGACCAATTAAAAATGATGTAATTACTAATGGTGGGGATCAGAAGTTATTTGGTGTATTTCAAATAATAATTAACGATGCCGATCATGAATATTATGTATTTAGTCCTTTAGATAAAATGGATATGGAGGAACTCAGAAAAGAAGTATTAGAACAAAAGAATTTTACATTAGAACAAATTTCATCAAGTAATGAAGATATTAAATAATTAATGCTAATTCTTATTTTATGTCAGCAATACGATGGCCAATAATGTTAAATCTAAGATATAAAGGTTATACCTGCAACAATTAGTAATGTTATTCAACAATCGGGCCAGATTGTTGAATAAGGGTTTTTATTTAAATAGAAGTCCAATAAATCCATAAGTTGCATATGGATATTGAAAAAAAAACAATTAAGATGCATGTGAAAAGAGTTGTTGAAAGTTAATTCAGTTATCATGTTAAAGAGAATATCATGAAAGAAATACAAAAAAGGAAATTTACTCTTGATTAAATCCATCGCATTTGCTTTCATTAAGATACTTCTAAAGGAATCCATATCGTTCATCCCGAAAGAGCTGAATGGTATAATATAACTTTCGAAAGTTTCTGACATTGTATTGACAGTATCATTAACACTGATTATAATTGAAAATGATTATCATTATCGACCTGGAGGAAAGAACATTATGTTTAATGGAAGAAATAGCCGAAAGATGTTATTTATAACTGTATTTATTTTATTATTATCAACACTATTATTTGGTTGTACAAATGCTAGCGATGTTTCAGCGCCAAAAGGCGATCATGACAACATGCTAACAATAGCTTGGTCGAGGGATGTAGGAGAAATGAATCCTCATATTTATAATCCTTCACAATTATTTGCTCAGTCGATGGTTTATGAACCGTTAGTAAGCTACCAAGATGGAGGCGTGCTAAAACCGCATCTAGCTGAGTCATGGGATATTTCTGACGACGGCAAAGTATATACGTTTCATCTACGTCAAGATGTGAAATTTGCCGACGGAACAAGCTTTAATGCAGAAATTGTGAAAAAGAATTTTGATACTATTTTAAATAATGTTGAATTACATAGTTGGTTAGGTTTCATTTCGAAAATAGATCGAACAGATGTAATCGACGAAAATACGTTTAAACTGACATTAACTGAACCATATTATCCAACGATTCAGGAGTTAGCTGTTGTTCGACCAGTTCGTTTCTTAGGTGAAGCTGGATTCCCTGAAGATGGTGATACCTCAAAAGGTGTTGTTGAACCGATCGGTACAGGTCCATGGATTTTGGAAGAATATAAAGCTGATGAATATGCTATTTACAAACGCAATGAAAATTATTGGGGTGAGCTTCCAAAAGTAGAAAAAATAAAAGTAAAAATCATTCCTGATGCGGAAACGAGGGTACTTGCTTTTGAAAAAGGTGAGCTAGACCTTATTTATGGAGAAGGTGTCATCAGTTTAGATGCTTTCAAACAATTGGAATCTACTGGTAACTATGAAACTAGCATTTCTGAACCAGTCGCAACGAGGCAACTTGTTATAAATACGAAGAAAGAACAGCTTTCCGATGAACGTGTACGTCAAGCGTTACATTATGGTTTTAATAAAGAAGCAATGGTTGAAGGAATCACTTCTGGGTTAGAAGAAAAAGCAGATCATATTTTACCGACAAATTTCCCTTACACGAAAGACATTGATATTATGTCAATTGGATATGATGTAGAAAAAGCGAAATCGTTATTAGATGAAGCAGGATGGAAGCTTCCTAAAGGGAAAACGGTTCGTGAAAAAGATGGAAAGTCTCTTGAGTTCGAGCTGATGTATGATTCAGCAGAATCGATTCAAAAAGCAATGGCAGAAACGCTTCAATCTGAGTGGGCAACCATTGGTGTTAAATTAAACATTGTTGGGGTTGAACTGACAGATCAAATTCAAAGATTTAAAGATAATAAATTTGACATTAATTTCTTTAGTAACTATGGTGCTCCTTATGATCCGCATACTTTCTTAAACATTGTTGCATCAGAAGGATTTGGATTTAATGAGGCAATTTCAGCCTATCCGAACAAAGATGAATTACTCAAAAAGATTGCAGAGGTTCCTCAAACAACAGATGAGAAACATCGCCAACAGCTTTACTCGTCTATTTTAAAATCAATACAAGACCAGGGAGCTATTGTTCCTATTTCTTATATTAAGAAAACAGCGATATATCAAAAAGATGTTACTAATTTTACTTTCCCTGCTAATCGTGACGAACATCCATTCACAGGAATTAGCATCAAGCAGTAAGTATCAGGAGGCTTTCATGGGCACATATATATTGAAACGGATTATGTCCATAATTCCAGTTTTTCTTTTGGCGACACTTCTTACAACTGGAATGATTCACCTTTCACCGGTGGACCCGGCTGAGGCTTATTTAACAGCTGCCCATATCCAACCGACTGATGAGATTTTGGCTCAGAAAAGACATGAGTTTGGTTTAGATCAACCATTCCTCATTCAATATGTAAACTCTATTATGAAGATATGCCAACTTGATTTTGGCATATCTTATGTTTCGAATAAGCCTGTTTGGGATGAGGTTACATACCGAATGCCAGCTACCATCCAGCTAGCTTTAGGGAGTATCCTAATTGCAGTGCTAGTCAGTGTGCCTCTAGGCTTCCTTGCTGGAATAAAGAAAAATAGCCTAATTGATCATTTTAGCCGTTTTCTCTCTTTTTTCGGGGCCTCCATTCCCTCTTTTTGGCTAGGTTATATATTAATTTTTTTCTTTTCTGTTAGACTTGACCTTTTCCCAGTTGAAGGAATTGGAACATGGCAGCATCTTGTTCTGCCTTCCGTTACTCTGGCTCTCCCCTTAATTGCGATGTATACAAGATTGTTGCGTGCTAGCGTTCTTGAAAATTTGCAAGAGCCATATGTGCTATTTGCCAGGACGAGGGGAATTAATGAAAAAACCATTATGGCAAAGCATGTCTTGAGGATTGCCATTTCTCCAATGATTACAGGACTTGGGATGAACCTTGGAAAACTACTGACTGGAACGATTATCGTTGAAGCGGTATTTTCTTGGCCAGGGTTTGGCCGTTATTTTATTGAAGCTATTTTTAATCGTGATATACCTGTCATCCAGTGCTATGTGCTAATTGCAGCTAGCTTATTTATTTTTAGCAACTTGATTGTTGATCTAATTCAAATGTATATTGACCCGCGCATTTCCAGGAAAGAAGGGCACCATCGATGATAACGAGTATACGTAAGATGTTCAAAAGTCAAAAAGTGATTACCATATGTTCGATAATATTAGGTATTCTTTTTATCATCGCCATATTTGCTCCTTGGATAGCACCAAATGATCCTATTGCTGTCAATTTAGCTTATAAACTGCAGCCCCCATCCTGGGATTTCCCATTAGGAACCGATCATTTAGGAAGATGTAACTTATCACGCATATTATATGGGGCACGCATTTCATTAGGCTGTGCCATGCTCATTTTCTTTTCATCATTATCCATTGGCTTAATCGTTGGAACCTTTTCAGGGTATAAAGGCGGCTGGGTTGATCATGTTTTAATGAGATTTTGCGATGGTGTTATGGCTTTCCCGAATCTTATCCTTATTCTCGGACTGGTTGGTATATTCGGACCTGGACTTCAACAAGTCATCTTAGCGCTGATGCTTGTGCAATGGGTCTATTACGCGAGAATGTTCCGAGGAATGGTACTTAGTCTGAAAGAACATAACTTTATTGCAGCTGCAAAAATAAGCGGCTCTTCTCAATGGAAGATTATTAAAAATCATATCGTCCCAAATGTTCTTCCTCCACTTGTCGTAATGGGAACATTAGAAATGGGCTGGGCCATCATGGATATATCCGCCATGTCGTTTCTTGGATTAGGAGTACAACCTCCTACACCTGAATGGGGAGCGATGATTCACGAAGGAAAATCGTATATTCGGACGAATCCAGAATTAATGCTTTATCCAGGTTTGATCATTATGCTCGTTATTGTAACATTCAATTTATTGGGCGAAGCGTTATCAGAACGATACGGTGTCAAACGTCGATTTTAAAAGGGAATGAGAATGTTGGGAACAGAACAGTCGAATGTATTACAAGTTAGAGATTTACGTGTAAAGGTAAAAACAAAAAGTAGTACTACCACCCTCGTCCAAGATATAAATTTTGAACTAAAGCGTGGGAGGGTACTTGGTCTTGTTGGAGAAAGTGGATGCGGTAAAACCATTACAAGTATGTCCATTCTTCAGCTTCTTGATCGGAAAACAACAACGATTGAAGGTAGTATAGTATTACAAGGACGTGAATTGAACGATTTAAACGATAAAGAAATGCGTAAGATCCGTGGCAAGGATATAGCCTTTATTATGCAAAATCCGATGAATGCTTTTACGCCCGTTTTTACTATAGGCCATCAATTTATTGAAACAATACGCTCTCATACACCTTGTAATAAAAAACAAGCAACAGAGCTTGCCATTGAGGCGATGCATCATGTGAACTTACCAGATCCTGTTAAACTTTTAAAATACTATCCCTTTCAGTTGAGTGGGGGTATGCTTCAACGGGTGATGATTGCTATTGCAGCATGCTTACATCCAGCTATAATTATTGCCGATGAACCAACAACCGCACTTGACGTAAATAATCAGAAGAAAGTGCTGCGCCACTTAGATAAAATTCGCTCTGAATATAATTCAGCTATTTTATTAATATCCCATGATCTCGGAGTTATTTCTGAAATGGCAGATGAAGTAGCCGTGATGCAAAATGGCAGAATAGTAGAAAAAGCGGATGTGTTTCAACTATTTGATGAGCCACAGCATGAATATACGAAAAAACTATTAAATGCACGCTCAATATTACATTTAGATGAACCTATCATCCATTTGGCTTGAAATATGATAGGCATTTATCCCATTCTTAACGGGCAGTAAGACACCTACCTAAGATTCAAGATTCATAAAGAAGCAAAAAAAAGATAGGTGGGGTAAAGTAAACTGCCCGTAAAGATTCGATAAGTTTCGCTACCATTCAGTGGGAGATGGAAAAAAAAACCACTGAATGAAGTCTCACTTTATAAGGGGTGAACAAATGAGTTTATTACAAGTAAATGAAGTAACTCATAGCTACGGATCTCGATCGTTTTTCAACTGGAAAGACCGTTCTAAAAAAGTACTTTCGGATATTTCCCTCTCTATCGAAGAAGGAATATGCTTAGGATTGCTTGGTACGAGTGGAGCCGGTAAAAGTACTTTAGGAAAAGTGATTCTTGGTTTGGAACGACCACAAAATGGACAAATTCTGTTTCAAGGGCATGATATTTATACTGCAGATAAGCATACTCGTCAAAAAATCCGTCGAGATCTTCAAGCTGTCTTTCAGGATTCATACTCATCAGTCAATCCCCGCATGACAGCCGAACGTATTATTGCAGAGCCTTTAGAAAACTATAAAAAGCTTACAGTAGCTGAACAAAAACGAACCATTGTTGAATTATTGGAGAGGGTCGGACTGAGTGAAGAAGACTTAAAAAAATACCCACACCAATTTAGCGGCGGGCAATTGCAGAGGATCAATATTGCAAGAGCGATTTCCCTCAAACCAAAGTTGATAGTCCTAGACGAATCTGTTAGTAGTCTAGATATGGTTAACCAAACACTTATTTTAGAATTACTAAGGGAGCTAAAAGAAGACTTCGGGCTATCTTATTTCTTTATTACACATGATATTAAAGCTGCCTATTCGATTAGTGATACATTGGGTGTACTAGAAAAAGGAGAATTAGTCGAGCTTTACGATTCAAAAAATCAGTTTTTTACTTCAGAACATCCTGTAGTAAAAGATATGAGAGGTTCCATACTTGCTGAGCACCCACGTTTTCGATCGATTAGAACAAGGGTTAGCCATACTTAATTTAAATCTATGTTAAAGTTCATTGTTGATTTTGCTACACTATGTTGATTGGAACGGATATGCGAGACTCCTGCGGGAAAACAACGGGACAAGGGAGACCTAAGCAAGCGCACTGCGCTGAGGAGGCTCCCAGACCACCCGCGGAAAGCGAGCGCCTGAAGCGGAAGCATAATTTAAAAGTATTTATATTTATTCGAATGCCTCGATTTCATTCATATAATCGGGGCTTTTGTTTTTAGTTTTATCTTAAAATTTTAGAAGGAGGATAGTCGGATGAATCATCGTGCGTACCTTACTTTGGCGATCCCACTAACGATCTCAACCATGACGACGCCTTTATTAGGTGCTGTCGATACAGCCGTTGTCGGGCAACTTCCTGATCCAGCATATATTGGAGGTGTTGCAGTTGGAACCCTTATTTTTAATACTTTGTATTGGGTATTCGGTTTTTTACGGGTTAGCACATCTGCTTTTGCCGCACAAGCTAACGGGGCAAGCGATCCAGCTCAAGGAGTACTTGCTTTATCCCGTCCATTTTTAATAGCTGTAATTGTAGGCATATGTTTTATTCTCTTACAATGGCCGATTGAATATGCTGCTCTTACATTGATTGCCCCTGATTCGGATGTGAGTAAGTTTGCAGTTGAATATTTTCGAATTCGAATTTGGGGAGCTCCCTTCACATTGTTGAACTACGTTATTCTTGGCTGGTTAATGGGGATGGCTAAGATTAAGGAATCTTTATTTTTACAAGTGTTAATGAATGTTTTGAATATGATTTTGGCCATACTTTTTGTCCATGTCTTTTCTTTTGCAGTAAAAGGGGTCGCTACGGCCACTTTGATTTCTGAAATTATAGCCTTCGTATTAGGATTACTCATTGTTTTGAAAGTATCTTCTTTTGAATGGAAAATACCATCCATCCAAGCGCTTATAGATACACATTCTATGAAAAAGATGTTTAACGTTAACAAGGATTTGTTTATTCGAACAATTTGTTTACTAGTCGTTATTAATATGTTTACAGCAAAAGGTGCTTCGTTTGGTACGGAATTTCTAGCGGCAAATGCAGTATTATTTCAAATTCATTATATAATGGCCTATTTCTTTGATGGGTTCTCCAACGCCTCTAGTGTTCTCGTCGGCAAAGCGGTAGGATCAAATGACATAAAATTATATAAAAAAACGCTTAGTTTATCAAGGCAATGGTCGGTGATAACAGCTTTTATCATAGCTAGCATATATGGATTATTTCAAGAACAGATTATTAAACTTTTTACAAATCTACCTAGCGTTATTGAACTTTCAACAAAGTATGGAGCATGGCTCATCATCTACCCGTTTGCTGCTTGTTTTGGCCTTGTCATTTACGGTGTCTTTACAGGAGCAACTGAAATTGCCCCCGTTCGAAATTCTATGATTTACGCAATGATTATCTATATCATTATACAAATTACAGTAACCCCTATCTGGCATAATCATGGCCTATGGCTTGCCTTCATCGTCTATACGATTGGACGATCCGGCTTCCTAATCATGTATACTCCTAGATTAAATAAAAAATTATTGCATCTAAATGAAGGAGTTTGAAAATTATTAATCTATTTGGGGAAGTGAAATCTTTTCGTAAAGTCATTATGAAAATGACGATTAAGTTGAAGCAAAGAATTGTGGAATTTCTTTAAAGAAATATTTTTATTAAACATCAGGCGCACTTGAACGTACGAAAATGTTGATTTATCAACGATGTAAAATCCGAATGAATAATAAATTGTGACAAGTGGAACCCTTTGACACCTAGGGGTTTTGTGATGGGGAGTTTCTGTTAGGAATCATTATGTTAACTAGATTTGTATTTATGAAAAATTCTTTAGGTCATTATAGTTATACAGATTACTATACAACTGAACTTTCAGTGGAGTTGCAGTTATTAAGAAATTTATAAAGAAAACCTCTATATCTGGACTTTTATCTTCATCTAACGGATCTTATGTTAAATCCAATAACGCCTTTAAAAATACGGAGGAAAAGCCACGTTGTATAATTTTAAAGAATTGAAAGTAGAAATAAAGACATCAAATAGACAATTGAATATATTATTGATATAGAAGAAAATGATCTAGTCATTAATGTGGGGGGCTGGAGTTTACCTTGGATTATATTTATTAAGTAATTGCTTGGTTAAATAATATAGACTATGTTTTTCGCTAATATAAAATGATTGCTTATTCCACAATCGGGCGCCTTTCTTAAATAAGAAGACGTCCTTATTGTATTTTGCCAGTGGTAAAAGATTTTAAATAATTAGCAGTATAGCTTAATAAGGATACATATGAAGAATCAATTAGTTACTGATAAAATTGTAATTGACTGAAAGATTTGATAGGAGATAAATATGCGTAATAAAAAATTACGAGGTGTAAAACGTAAGACAAAAAATATGGTTAATAGAATTGAGCAAGAAACAATAAAATTCCCTTCGGACTTTTACAACGGGTATTGGCACTTGCATTTGCCAGTTGCACAGGATTTTATATCTTCAAGTAAAATCCCATATGGAGTAAAGCGGTTATGTATTGAAACTCTATTATCAAGGGCTAAACATTTAATTAAAATAAAACCTAATACTTTAGAAACAGTTCGTGTAGTTGTATCAATAGACTTACCAGATTTATGGAACTCGCAAATTATTGTGTTTTCAGGTGATTCTCACTTTAAGGGGTTTTTTGATAGATATGACGAGTTTCAGAAATGGATGCCACTGTCTAAAAAAAGAAGTTTTGAAAGTGAATGGGGGATAAATATACCTGAAAATATGAATGTCTTAGGATTTAAAGAAGAAATAATTAATGATGATTTGGACATATATGAAGCGGAAATTTGGTTTATAGGTGAATTAGAGTAGGTTTAGAATAACATATGTTTCTCAAGAAGCAGAGCTTCATGGATGGATAAATGGTACGTTTAGTACAAATCAGAATATGTTATGGGACTAATATTTTTGGAGGGTTTGATTTGTGGAAAAAACAAAGGTACTAGTTTACTTTAGTATAATCGGGGATACTTTTCCCTTAGATTAATAAATAAAGGAACCTTATCATAGGAGGGTATTATGGGTTATTGTGAAGATATCAGAGAAATGATTGGAAATTCCCCACTTAATGTTTATTCTAGAATTAATGAATAAAAGAAGTTAGAAAGAGGCAAAAAAATAATGAAAAATAAATCTCGATACCTTTGACTAAAGTCTGCTAAAGCTCAACAATATAGTTGAGCTTCTTTACTATATTCAATGCTAAAAACTTATTTTAGTAAAGCGTCATCTGAATGTTCTTCAAAAAGGTCATTGTCATTTTACCTAATACTGAATATAGGTATCAAAAAGCCCTCGAATTACTGAATTTAAAAGGCTTTTCTATGTTTCATTTTTCTAAGAGAAGGTTGATATAGTTAAGGTTATAACAGTTTATCCCATTTTGTGGTATGATTCTTTGGATGTAACTATAACTTAAGAGGAATTTTTATATGAAAAAAACAGGTCAAATCAATCTTGTAGGTATTGTAATTATTATTGAATTAATTAAAGTTCTCTTTTCAGGTGAACTTTTAAAAAGTGAAATTATTGGTTTATTAATATCAGTAGTCATTGCTTGGTTTATTGGTAGGCAATATGACAAAATGAAATTTTATGCTGAGAGAATGAAAGCAAGTGAAGAGAATTATAAACATTTAATTGAAACTATACCAGATTCTATTCTCATCCACTCTCAAAATGTGTTCCTATATGTAAATGAAGCTGGGAAAAATATGCTAGGCGCTCAAAAGAAAGATGATATTTTGGGCAAACCTATCTACGACTTTATTAATCTTAATTATCAAGGCTTAGCAATGAAACGGTTAAAACAGCTTCGTGAAGAAAACAAACCAACTAATAATGTGGAGCAAAAACTAATACGTCTGGATGGAAAAATAATTTTCGTCGAAGTCTCCAGCCGTTCAATTATATATGAGGGTAAAGAAGCCACATTATCAATTGTTAAGGATATTACCGATAAAAAGGAGACAACAGAAGGTCTCCTTCAAAAATCAGAAAAACTGGCGCTTGTAGGACAAATGGCTGCAGGGATTGCTCATGAAATTCGGAATCCTCTTACTTCCATCAAAGGATTTATTCAGTTATTCAAATCTAAATATACAAGTGAAGAAGAGTATTTCAATCTCGTATTATCGGAGTTAGAACGAATTAATCTTATTATTGGTGAATTTTTAGTATTAGCAAAACCTACTGCTGTAGTATTCAAAGAAAAAGAAATAAAAAGTTTAATAAAAGATGTTGTGACTCTCATTAATACGCAAGCCATTATGAACAATATTCAAATTTTTGTAGAATTTGAACCAGATATTCCGATGATTGTGTGTGAAGAAAATCAATTAAAACAAGTATTTATTAATATTTTGAAGAATTCCATTGAAGCGATGCCAAATGGCGGAATAATTGATGTAAAGGTAAAGGTAAAGGTAAAGGTAAAGGAAAAGGAAAAAGACAAAGTATCCATTAATTTTATTGATCAAGGCCTTGGTATTCCGGAAGACCGGATTCCAACACTGGGTGAACCTTTTTATACAACAAAAGAAAAAGGAACAGGTTTGGGATTAATGACAAGCTATAAAATTATTGAAAGTCATGATGGGGAACTGAAGATCTCAAGTAAAATAAGTGAGGGAACCACGGTTGAAGTTATTTTACCTAGGCTTCCTCAATCCCATTTACTAAGTAACTTAGAGAAAAAATTACATGTGTCTAAGCATTGATTGGCAATACTATAAACAGTTGGTATAGCCTTTTATATTACCGATAAAGAATGATGCGAAACAAAAAAGAGGTTGGGTACCCCAAAGGTCCCAACTTCTTTAATTGTTGATAATTGCGATTATGTTAAGTTCATTTTAAAATCATCTCGATATATACAATATTTTAAGAAATATTTTTCAATTCCTCTGTTAATCGTAGGAATTCTTCTTTATTTCGATCCTGTAATGACTGGTCAATCTTTTTTCGGATTTGCTCTTTTCGGAAATTACGAAGGGCTTTGTTTAACACCATTTCAGCAAATTCAGAATCCATTACGTTTACTTCAGGTGGTGGTGGTGAAATAAGCAAATTCTTTTCCATAGGAAACCAACTCCTTGACCTTTTTTCTATTATACTAACGGTTTTCAGACTATTCAAATATTTTGCTTTGTAGTTCCATGGTATTTATAGCCAATGAGTTTACAGCTGAAAGTGTAAACTCATTGAAACCTTCAGTTATGGTCTTTAAACAAGAATATTTTTAATTCATCTCAAAAACTATTATTCTTTCAGTTTACTTAATCGTTAATCTATACCATTCTATCTTTAGACTGATCCGGATCATTATCATAAAATTGATGGATTAAATAGGTAAGATAAGAGTTTAGTTCAAATCGATCTTTATTAACAAAATCAGACAACGTTAATTTGCTTTCTCTTGACACTATTTTACCCCCTTTATTTAACTTCTTTATCTTTATGATTCCCAAGCTATTATTCTTTTATACATATAAATTAATAAAATATTTATTTTTGAGTATAAATTTTCTCACATATATTAAAAAGTTCTTGAAATTTTATGAGTTTCAGGGCCTTTTAATTGCTGATAATAAGTATTATGCAACTAGAAATATTCATTATCTTAAACAATACCGATCATAGACCTTTTCTGGAGTAATAAATGTTTAAAATCGCCAATCGTGTTCCATTAAAGGGCCATTTAATGGAGTAAGGGTTCTTAACAAAATTAGCTATTTATATTTGTGTGAGATTGTGAAGAAATGTACTTAAACTAAAGTGGCAGTTTAGTTTAAAAGCAAATAGTAAAAAAGGTGGAAATTGGGTGTTATAGTCAAATTTTTCATCCTTTGGGCTTAAATTTCTAATAAGGATGGATTTTTTATGCCGAATGAAGGTTCATAGAGGAAGGAAACATTTCGAGGAAACCTTGCTGAACTTGAAATTATTCAATTGGAATATTTATAATTCATGGTAAAATGTTTATAATTTGTCATAAATACTAAAAAAATGAATAAACTGTGTATGCCACCGTTTGTGGAGGAGGACTTCTTATTAAACTGAACTTACAATTATTTGCTAAAAGGGATATAAAAATGGTTAATGACGTTGCTAAATATGTTGGAATTGATAGAAATGAGTTTGGAGTACACATTCATGAATTAAAGGAAGTGTATGGCATGAGTCCGAAACAAAATTTTAGTTATGAGAAGTTGGTTGAGATTGCTAAGGAATTTAAACTTTATAGAGAAAAAGGAGGTAAATAGTGTTGACAATTTCAGGAGAGTTCACTTTTAGTATACGTGATGAAAATTTAGATTTTTTCGATATAAATAATAGATTAAAACTTGAGCCTACTAAAATTATTAAAAAGGGGCAAGGTTTGAATAATACACTTGGGACAGCACCCTATGATATTTGGTTATATAAAAGTAAAATAAGAGAAAATGATCATGACGAGTTTGACAGATTAGAAATATTGTTAGAGGAATTATCCCCTTATTCCAATTATATTAAAGAATTTAAAGAAAAATATGAAGATGTTTCAATAAACTGCTATTTTAGATCTGATATGGGGCAAATTGGTTTTGAAATACCATCTAATGTAATTAGGAATTTGGTAACACTTGATTTAAAACTTAATTTTCATATATTGTCCTATGGTGAAGTTGAGTCACCTCAAGAAGCTGATAATAACGAGCTATTATAAAATATTGTTAATCTAACAGTTACATTCTATAAAGACGGCTGCCAATCTAGGCGGCTTTTTTATGGAGTCTCGAGAAAGAGGTACTATTGGTAGGTTAGTTTGTGAAGAATTGCACTTAAAGTAACGGGTGCGTTAGTTGAAGAAGATGATGAATTGGACCACACATTTTAGACATATCTAATATGTGTGGTCCTTTTAATATCAACTGTTTTACTCATCTAACCTAAATATAACTTTAGGCTCCATCCCTTATGATCTTTTATTCTTTTAAGCTCTTGATCTTCCGGTTTTCGGCTCGTTCGGTATGGCGGCTTGCCGTAAATGGAACAGGAACCTACGGAATGTAGGCGACAGTTGCCGTACAGACCGTGGTTATCGGTCCATTTAATGCCGAAGCGACACGTATCGGAATGTAAGAAAGGTGATCTTCCTTTCTGTACAGACCGTAGTGCTGCCACCCAAAGGATGTTTTAAAATCGATTGATCTAAGTTATAGAAGTCTTGGTGCTTTTGGTGTTAATTGACAATAAAGTTATTTAAAAACGCCCATTATGTTGTTCCTCTAAAGGGCCATTTAACGGAATAAAACTTCCAAACAAAACTGGATATTTATGTTAATGTTGATGTAAGATTATGAAGATTTGTACTTAAAGTAACGGGTAGATTAATTGAACAACAGAGTAAAATACTATGTTATCTCCAAAAAGAGAAAGGCACCTATGTTTCTATTACGATAGGGGGATTAAAACAGATGAAGAAATGGATTATTATTTTAGTGGTTTTAATCGCGGTGGGTGCATATTTTGCTTGGCCTAAGGCAAATTTAGAAAAACCTATTGTGATGTCCGTTCAATTTGACGAAGTAACTAAAACACTAGCAGTTTCATATATAGTTGTTCAAGATGATGATACCTATGTAATGGAAGTTGCACATGACACAAAAGGTTTTTATCCTCCACGAACGAACGGTAATTGGGATGGGACAACTAATTTTACACAAGTATTAGCAGCACAAAATGGCTATGAGCTACGAGAAGACGTAGTTGAACTAACAGATGACCAGCTTGCCTATTTTCTTTCCCTTGAAGGACGTGCATTACCTGTTCAAATTTCATTTGAAGACTATTCCCCAATTAAATACACCCAAACGGCAGTTATTAAAACACTCATGATTATGCAAACATCAAAAAATAACTGTAATATACGGTACTTCTCTCTTTTTTCGTAAACTTTATAAAACAGGGCAAAGGCATAGAACGCCAAATTGAGAATCCAAAATAGATCGGCCCAGCCAAGAAAGATATAATGGCCATCCAAATAGAATGTATGATATCTCCATATCAATTCCGCTATCAATTGGCTTTGAATGGTTTTAAGGTCATTTTGACAAGTCGGGATCCTGAGATCGGTCATGAAGCCGCGCAAAAACTTAAGGAGTCAAATCTTGACGCTTCGTTTATGATAATGGATGTCGACGATCGAGAAAGCATCCGTGAAGCTGCAATTACAATAAATGAGCATTATGAAAGATTGGACGTATTGATTAATAATGCTGGAGTGTATTTAGATGAGAATGAAAAGTTATTGAATATGGGTCCTTCCATTCTAGAGAAAACGATGGCGACTAATTTCTTTGGAGCTTATCATGTCATCCATTCCTTTATACCGCTTATGGAAAGGCATGGCTATGGGAGAATAATTAATATTTCCTCAGGCTATGGCGCAATGAGGGAGATGTCCGATAAAGGAGCAGGAGCCTATAAGTTGTCTAAACTTGCCTTGAATGGATTGACACAATTGATAGCTGCAGAAATAAAAGGAGATATCAAAATAAACGCAGTCTGTCCGGGATGGGTAAGTACAGATATGGGTGGACCATCTGCTCCAAGAACTCCAAAGCAAGCAGCTGAGTCTATTCTTTGGTTAGCGACTATTGGACCTGAAGGACCTAATGGGGGCTTCTTTAGAGATGGAAAACGAACTAATTGGTAACCTTATGGATAACTATTTTACTTCCCTTGCAAAGAGAGGAATATTTATACCAATAATTCCGTTTAGCCTCTTGTGAAGCTTTACACTTAAGCTAACGGGCGTTAGTAAAATACTTAAAGGCCATTTTTGTAGCTCTTTCGCACCTTTCAATCTTCCGCAATCGGGCGCAATTCTTTAACAAGGATTGCGTAATTTTATATTTGACGTAAATTGTGCACTAAAAACCTCAGATACATCTGAGGCTATTTACATCAATTTATTAGGAATGTAAACACTCATGTACAAAAAGAATCCTATTGCACCGATTAATATGCCAATAAGTATAAAAATAGGTAACGTTTTAGATTTTCACATTAACCCTCCTTTTCTGAATTTTAACATATTGGATTTTAAATTGTTAATCTATTGCGAACTTCGCTTATATTATGTCGTAGCTTATTCAAGAAAAGGGCGCTTCCTGGAACAAGGATTAGCGCTTATTTTCATTTTTAGGACCAGTTAGTTGAAGAAAAAATGGTAAAATTAAAGAAACAAAATGAGGTGCGGATATGCTTTTAAATGACTATATATATGAGAATTTCCCTAACTTAAAACTTAGACCACCTTTGTTTTATAACTGGGGGATTGGTATTCGGTTCGAACTAGGGGTAGAGTGGAATAGAGAATATGATTACGAAAACAGTCCTTATTTACAAGGGTTTATAAAAGGGCTATAACTTTATTTGATTCATTACATTCACAAGACGAGGAAATTTTTGTTGTAGTAGATGTGAATGATTTTGGAGATGGAAGAACCTACAAACACAAAGCGAGAGTTTTTTCTCAATATGTCTATGAAAAATTAGTCTTGTATAAGTTAAAACATACAGAGATACCTTATATTTTCCCAGAAGACAATGAAGGTGGAAAATATAAAACACATAGATTTACTCTTAAATGTAAAACATTTGATATTAGATACATTCCATTGTTAAAAGCTATATGCAATCAAGATTTAGGAATTCAACGAAGTATTTTTCATAGGATATATTTTATAAATATCAAGAGAGAAACCATTTTTCATGTTTATGATGATAGGGGTTGTGATTTGCTTGCAACTTCACCTGATTCAATATGAGATATTTATAACAAATACAACGAATGGATATTAGATTACGACAGGGATGAAATAGATAAGGTATTTAAATAAGGATTTTCCTACAGAGATATGCATTAGAGTTCTTTTGAAAGGGGTATAGAACTTGAATAATAGATTAAATGTTAGTGAATCGATTGAAAAAGTCATAAATAACGAAGAATTTTCAGGAGTTGTTTTTGTAAAGGACAACAATAGAGTGCTATATGAATCAGCATATGGTCATTTCAATCGGGCTGAAGCACAGTTGAATACTGTACATACACGCTTTGGAATTGCTTCAGGCTGTAAGTTGTTCACTGCGATTGCGATTTGCCAACTTGTTGAGAATGGAAAATTATCCTTCGATACGAGACTTAAAGATTGTTTGGATGAGGTTTTTCCGCATTTTGATGGGGATATAACGATCCATCATCTGTTAACCCATAGTTCTGGAATTCCAGATTATTTTGACGAAGAGACAATGGATAACTATGAGGATCTTTGGAAACAAACACCTATGTATCTATTAAAGGATTTAAACGATTTTCTACCTTTGTTTAAAAACGAAAAAATGATGTTCAAACCTGGTGAGAGATTTCATTATAATAATGCTGCATTCATTGTTTTAGGGTTGATTGTAGAACAACATACTGGCCTTTCCTTTACCGACTATATTGAAACAAATCTTTTTAAAAAATGTGGAATGAATGATTCAGGCTATTTTTCATTAGATCGGCTTCCAAAAAATACAGCTTACGGATACATCGATAATGATGATGGGACATGGAAAACGAATGTGTATTCGATACCAATCAAAGGTGGTGCAGATGGAGGAGCTTTTATCACTGCACCGGATATGATCAAACTTTGGGAAGCATTATTGAATTATCGTCTATTAAGTGAAAAATATACAAAACTGCTTATGACTCCACAAATTCAAGTTAAAGAGGGGGTCGAATATGGATATGGAATATGGATTAACAAACGAAACAGTACTATATTCAAGTATCATGTGATGGGCTATGACCCTGGAGTGAGCTTTCATTCAGCTGTTTATCCTGAGTCCGGAATTAAACTTGCAGTCCCTTCAAACAAAAGTTCAGGGCCATATAAAATTATGGAAGCGATAGAAGAATGTTTTGAGATTTGATAAACGCATTTGTCCAAATGGTGTTTCATCTTGCTTGGGAACATCAGTTACTATGATGATATCGTTAATTGAATACTTTAAAAGAGAGTAAAGTTTTATTCAATTAATGGGCGCATATCTGGAGTGAAGAAATACTCCCTTTCTGTGTGTTTAAACCAGAAGGTTTTAATGTAAGTTAACGGCAGGATTAAGGGGGGCTATACTTGTTAAAAACTTTAAGAAGAATAATAGCAGTAATAGTTGTTATTATTTCATGCTATGGGTTATTTACTAAAAATTATGAGATGCAACCATACATGATGTTTTTTCTAGGTTTATTATAGAAGAAACACATTAAAAAAGGAGGATATGCTTATTAAACAAACGGGCCATTAAATTGAAAAAGAGGTAAATTCTTTCTCAGTTATGATACGATGGGATAAAATGGTAAATAAGGAGTGGATCTATTGATGTTACAAAAGAAAATGGCCCAACAAGTAAAAACGAAATCAACTACTTGGGGTTATGTGGCATGTATTTCGGCACTCTTATATGCTGCACCACATCTTTGGTGGGGGATGGGAATATCTGTAGCTTTTCCAGGCGACTATAAATCGTTCCCTAATAACGTTTGGTCAATAGCTATCGGATTTTGGACAATGGGCTTCGTGGCTGTTCTTGCAGCACTATTTGCACTTTCTTTTATAAGACCATGGGGTCAAAGACTTCCTCGCTTAATGCTACTTATACTTGGGTGGATTTCATCAGTCGGGTTAACATTTTGGGGTCTCGGATTTTATTACTTAAGGTTTTTTATAGAGATTGGTCGTGTGACGTCTTCCCCACAATTTATATATCAAGATTCAAATATACATGCTATAAACTGGGGTTACATTTGGTATTCATTGTTCTTAATTTGGGGTATTTCACTAGGTCTTACGGTACTGCAGTATCAAAGAAGATCTCATGTACAGAGTGAGGAAGTTAATAAATCCATATCTATAGACAACTAAGTGTGCGTAGTACGTTTAGAAATCATATTTATTTAAGTTTTATAGGTTTCGAGGTAAGTAACCTCGAAGCTCGCTAATATTATGTGCATTCAAATCATTTTTAGATTAGAGGCACAGGGTGTCTCATTGTTTTTTAATTTTATTAGAAAGTTTAACACCAGCCTCTTTAATTGTTTGGACATTTTTCTGTATTTGTATTTTGGTACCAATCATTTCAAGTGCAGCAATTGTTTCATTTCGTTTATTTTTTATTGGTACAGCTATAGTTGAAATTCCTATTTGGTTATCGTCATTACTTTGAATATAACCATTTACTTGTAACTCATAGCGAAGTTTTGAAGTAATTGAGGGCTCTTCAATAAATGCCATGATATCAGTATCGTTTTTACTTAACAACAATATTTTTCCTGCACTAGTGCTAAGAAAAGAACATTGTTTTCCAATATAACAAAAATTACTAAAGAGAGGATTATCCACTTCAATTGCGTTGAGATAAAAAGTAGATTCTTGAAATATAATAGCTAGCGATGCTGACAAATTTGTTTGCAAGGCAATTTGTTCTAAGATGTCTTGAGATAGTTGAAATAAGTCCATCTTATTTCTGATTACTGACTCTAATGTACGAATAGAAATCCCTAACCGGTATTTATTGGAAAAAGGATCTTTTACAACAAATCCTTCTGACCGCAACGTTGTTAATAAGCGATGTACTGTACTAGGTGCAATAAATAATTTTTCAGCTAGTTCGTTTAGTTTATATTCAGGTTTTTCAACAGTGAAAATATTCAATAGCCGAAGTGCATTTTCCAGTGATGAGTAATTTTCTTTTGGCATATTCATCTACCCTTACCTTTCAACTCTTTTTATATATCCAAGTTTTTCTGAAATAAGTTCACTACATTTCATTAAATCATTTAAATGAATTAATGAGTTTATTTTGTTACTAGGTCCTGTTACGCTAACAGCTGCAATTACTTCTCCAGAAAAGTCTAATACAGGCACGGCAATACTGGCAAAACCATCTGATAATTCATCGGTACTTAATGCATATCCTTTTCGTACGATGATATCTAAATCATTTTTTAATTCTTCAATCGTTTTAACAGTATTGGAGGCGAATTGTTCAAAGCCATGTTCATCTACTTTTCTTAATAATTCTTGTTGTAAAGGTTCTGACGTATATGCTAATAATACTTTGCCGCAGCCTGTGCAGTAGGCAGGATTTCGTTTTCCAATATGTGAAGCCAAACGAGTAGAATACAAACTTTCGAATTTATCAAGATATAAGACATTTATTTCCTCTAAGACTCCTATGTGAACGTTTTCATCGTACTTTTCCAACAATTTCGATAAGATAGGCCGAGCCTCCTTATAAATTTCCAATGTTGTTGTTAATATACCAGATAATCGAACAATTGCTAAACCGAGTCGATATCTTTTAGAAATTGGATTTTTTTCTAAATATCCATATTCTGTTAATGTATTAATCAACCTTTTTGTATGACTGATATTTAATGACTTTGCTTTTGCTAACTCAGTTAAACTCCATTCCGGAGAGCTGTCGGTAAAAAGTTGTAAGAGTTGCATCGCGTTTTTGACTGTATGTATGATGTATTTTTCATCGACAGTATTGACTTTGTGTATGATATATTTTTCATTCATAGAAATAATCTCCTTATTTATTAAATTTACCAATGAATCCTTTTTAAATCAAAATGCCAAATTTCTTTTTATATCAATTTTAATATAGTTGGGAAGAAATTGTTATAATTTGATAAATTATCTATGAAAAAAAGAAAAAAGTGTATTTATTCGGAAAGGAGATTCTATTCGAATGATACAAGAAGGTGCTTATGAAAAATTCTGTGTATTTTAAAAATTGAAATTTTTTGTTATTTTGTCATATAACAGAATTATGCTATTTTTATATGACAAAATTATGTGATATTATCATTCCAAGCATTAAATAATTAACAAATAAAGGGGATGGGAGTGTTGAAATTGAAAAAGGGGAAAGTACTGACTGAGATGGATGAATCAATGAATTATACTAAAAGTTTAATAGGAAGGTAGCCCATCGTTTTGAATGAAGAGATGAAATTAGATTCAAAATGTTACCGTTTACATTCGCTGGTGAGTATGAAAGAGCTTTATATGTTGAAAAAAATAATGCTATTAATCAGTAATACGGGTAAAAAGAACGATTGATTATGAATGTAGCAACTACAGCAAAAATGAAACCGATTTCTTAATACACTTGTTTTGTGAAAAATATAGGGATTGTTAGAAAAAAATACAAATTCATATTGCGTTAAGACGAAATAAAAAGTAGAATAAAAGAAAAAGAAATGTTAACGTTAACATTTTAACTAATTCCTGTTAATTTGTTAATTTTTTTATGAAATAATGTTAACGTTAACATAACAGGTATAGGAAGGTGATACAGTGAAAAAATTTATGAATGAGAACTTTTTACTTAAAAATGAAACCGCTATCTCTCTGTTCCATGATTATGCGAAAGAAATGCCAATTATCGACTACCATTGTCATTTGAGTCCTCAAGAAATTTATGAAAATAAAAAATTTAAAAATATTACAGAAGCATGGCTTTACGGTGATCATTATAAATGGAGAGCAATGAGAGCAAATGGAATCTCAGAAGAATATATTACCGGAGATGCAAGTGATTATGAAAAATTTCTTGCTTGGGCAAAGACAGTTCCAATGACAATCGGAAACCCTTTATATAATTGGACCCATTTAGAATTGCAGCGATTCTTTGGCATTTACGAAATATTAAACGAACAAAGTGCCCCAGAGATTTGGGAGAAAGCGAATGCACTTATAACTGGAGAAGGATTTGGTGCCCGCGATTTAATCGTAAAGTCAAATGTTAAAGTGGTTTGCACAACTGATGACCCGGTAGATAGCTTAGAATATCATCAATTATTAAAAGAAGATCAAGACTATCCAGTCAGTGTTGTTCCGGGTTTTAGACCAGATAAAGGGTTGGAAATCAACCGAGATGGATTCTTAGAATGGGTTGGGAAGCTTGAGCAATCTTCGCAAGTAAAGATTGAAAACTATGAGGACTACCTCGCTGGACTTGAAGCACGGGTTCAGTACTTCCACTCAGTTGGCGGTGTCGTATCTGACCATGCATTAGATTCAATGGTTTATGAGGAAGCTACTTTTGATGAAGTGAAGGAAATCTTTGCAGAAAGATTAACTGGCAACACGCTTTCCTTAGAAGCGGAAAAGAAATTTAAAACTTTTACATTAATTCACTTGGGCAAGCTATATGCAGACCTCGATTGGGCGATGCAGTTCCATATTAATGCCCATCGCAACAATAATACAAACATGTTTAAGGTTTTGGGACCTGATACTGGTTATGATTCTATTAATGATGATCAAATTGCAAAACCACTTGTCTCAATCCTGGATTCTTTAGAACAGGCTGGCAAGCTTCCAAAAACGATCATCTATTCTTTAAATCCTACTGATAATTATGTCATTGCAAGTATTATCAATAGTTTTCAAGATGGAAAGACACCAGGAAAGATCCAATTTGGTACTGCATGGTGGTTTAATGATACGAAGGAAGGCATGCTAGAGCAAATGAAGGCACTCTCCAATGTAGGCCTTTTTAGCCGATTCATTGGAATGCTGACAGACTCCAGAAGCTTTCTATCTTATACGAGACATGAATATTTCAGAAGACTTGTCTGCAATCTGATCGGAGAATGGGTAGAGAACGGTGAGGTTCCGAAAGATATGGAATTATTAGGAAGTATCGTCCGAGGAATCGCTTATGACAACGCAAAAGAATATTTTCAATTTCAAGGAGTTACAGAGGGTGATCCTATTTCTACAAGATCATAACGAAAGACGATTGAGGTTGCTTAATGTTGGTGAGGTAGTAAAATAGGATAGTATATGCCACTTTTTCTAAATGAATGTAATGTAAAAAGGAAGGAAATAGAATGGTTACTATTAAAGACATTGCTAGGTTTGCCAATGTATCTCATACAACGGTTTCAAGGGCCCTGAATAACAGCCCACTTATAAAAGAGCCAACAAAGCGGAAAATCCTTGAGATTGCCTCCCAGCTAAACTATATACCAAATTATAATGCGAAAAGCCTTGTGACGCAGAAGTCGTATACAATTGGGTTGTTTTTTTCAAGCATAAGCAATGGAACATCTCCTAGCTTTTTTGTCGATGCGCTCAAAGGTGTCAATCGTGTCATCAGCCAGGATTATAATTTGTTTGTCCGCGGCATAGATGATTATCAGGATTTTTCTACCATTAATCCGCAACGCTTTGACGGCATCATTTTAATGAGTCAAAGTGTGCAAGATAATTCGTTTATCTACCACACAATGCAAAAGGGAATTCCCCTTGTGGTGCTTAACCGTTATATCGAAGAAGATCATATTATTAATATCTTGTCTGATGATACAGAAGGATCCCGTCAAGCAGTAGAGTACTTGATTAAAAGCGGACATCGGGATATCGCCATTATTGAAGGAATACAAGGCTTTAAGTCTACACTAATGCGCAAAGAGGGGTATCTTCAAGCGTTAATCCAACACGGGATGTCCATTCAACATGAATACTCTGTTGGTGGAAACTATGATATGGAAAGCGGTTATCTCGGGATGAACAAACTACTGTCATTGAAAAAGCCTCCAACAGCTGTTTTCTGTTCGAATGATGATATGGCTATTGGTGCCATGAACGCAGTTTTTGCTAAAGGGCTAAAGGTTCCAGATGATATTTCAATTATTGGTTTTGATGATATAGGCTTTTCTAGATATACAACACCGCGCCTGACAACGGTAAAACGCCCTGTAGAACAAATCAGTATTTCAGGTGCGGAAAAAATTCTGTCATTAATCATGGGGGAACAAGAGAAAGTAGAAAAAATCTTTAGCAATACAGAATTAATCATTCGTGACTCTGTTAAAAAGGTGGAGTAGGATTGTCCCGTTTTTGGGACGGTTATCGCAAGAAATGTTCACGTGTGCACAATGAAGGGAGATACCAGATATGCAGAGGTTAAATAAACACAATTACAAGGAGTATGCCATATATCCAGAGAAAATTCTTCAGTTTGGGGAAGGGAATTTTTTAAGAGCGTTTGTTGACTGGCAGGTCCAAGTGTTGAATGAGAAAACGGATTTTAATGGAAGTGTCGTCGTGGTCCAACCAAGGGGCTCGGAAAAGATCGAAAGACTGAATCAACAAGATGGTTTGTTTACCCTTTTTTTACAAGGAATGAAGGATGGGAAACTCGTTGATGAACATATGGTGATTGAGTCGATCAGCCGAGGGATTAACCTTTTTACAAACTATGAGCAGTATAAAGAACTGGCTGGAAAAGAGGAGCTGAGTTTCATCATTTCAAACACGACAGAAGCAGGGGTTGTTTTTGATCCTAAAGATCAGTTAGAAGATCAACCGCCAAAGAGTTTTCCAGGCAAGCTGACAGCTTTTCTTTACCATCGCTTTCAAGCTTTTTCAGGAGACGATAGCCATGGTTGCATCATGATTCCTTGTGAGCTGATTGAAAATAATGGAGAAAGACTGAAAGAGGTCGTGCTTCAATATGCCAACCACTGGAACCTAGGCGATGAATTTATCAATTGGATTCACGATGCAAATACGTTTTGTTCTAGTTTAGTAGACAGGATCGTCCCAGGCTTCCCATTGGATTCAATAGACGAGAAAACAGCAGAGCTGGGCTATAAGGATGAGTTAATGGTAGTCGGGGAACAGTATCATCTTTGGGTGATCGAAGGACCGGTTTGGATCAAAGATGAACTGCCGGTTGAGGGTACAGGTTTGAACACGTTAATCGTTGATGATTTAACACCATACCGAGTGCGGAAAGTCCGTATTTTAAACGGTGCTCACACGGCTATGACACCTGTTTCATACTTATATGGCTTGGACACTGTTGAAGAGTCGGTCAATCATCAGGAGCTAGGGTTATTCATCAAGGAGTTGATCGACAACGAAATTGTTCCAACTTTAGATGGACCGCTTGAAGAGCTTGCTGCCTTTTCAAATGAAGTGTTGAACCGATTTATAAATCCATATATCAAACATTATTTATTAAGCATTTCCTTAAATTCCATTTCAAAGTTTTCGACTAGGAATTTACCAACTTTACTAGATTACGTGAAACAAAGCAATACTTTGCCGAAACGACTCGTCTTTTCTTTAAGTTGCCTGCTGTATTTTTATCGAGGAAAACGAGGCGATGAGGATATTCCATTACAAGATAATCCAGAAATCCTACAATTCTTTCAAACTCTTTGGGAGAAAGTCGATCAACATGAATTGCATATGGAAGGTCTAGTTAAAACAGTATTGGCTGACAAACAGCTATGGAGAATGGATCTTGTTTCGATTCCCAACTTGGTGAGCGCTGTGACAACCAATCTCCTGACTATTGAGCAAATCGGAGTAAAAGAAGCCCTTAAAGAATTATGCGGGGACATCAATTAAGTGAGGTGGTCGTCGAATGAAAGAGTATTTGCAAATAAATGAAAACGATAACACCATCCTTGCCTTAAGAGACCTTAGGAAGGATGAAGAACTAAGCATTGAAGGGAGGGCCATTCAATTAAAACAAGATATTTATCGCGGCCATAAAATCGCTTTAAAAGAAATCAAGGAAAAAGAACATGTTATCAAATATGGGTATCCAATTGGCCATGCGCTCACAACGATCGCACCTGGAGAACTTGTTCATACCCATAACACAAAAACGAATTTATCCGGAACGCAGGATTATCAGTACACACCGAAACAAACGGATCTTTTATACAAAGATGAAAATCGGACCTTTAAAGGATATCTAAGGGAAAATGGAAATGTCGGGATTCGAAATGAACTTTGGATCGTGCCAACAGTAGGTTGTGTAAATGGAATTGCTGAAAAAATAATTAAACGCTTTGAAAAACATGTAGGCGACATAAGTCCATTTGATAATGTTCTCGTTTTAAAACATAACTATGGCTGTTCCCAGCTCGGTGACGACCATAAAAATACAAAGCAACTTTTGCTCAATGCTGTGAATCATCCAAATACCGGCGGTATTCTCGTTTTAGGCCTTGGATGTGAAAACAATGAACTTCCTGAATTTAAAAAGGCGCTCGGGGAAGTAAAAGAGGACCGAGTCAAATTCCTCATTTCCCAAGCAGTTACAGATGAAATTGAGGAAGGCTTTAAACTTGTCATGGACATTTATGAAAGCGCTAAAAATGACAAAAGAGAGGATATTCCTCTATCAGAACTAAAGATTGGTCTGAAATGTGGCGGTTCCGACGGTTTTTCTGGAATAACTGCTAACCCTCTTTTAGGTAGGTTCTCCGATTACTTAATTTCACAAGGCGGAACCACTGTCTTAACCGAAGTTCCGGAAATGTTCGGTGCCGAAACCATTTTGATGGAACGAGCGGCTAATGAAGAAGTATTTCATAAAGTAGTAGATTTGATCAATGACTTTAAGTATTATTTTCTTCAGCATAATCAACCTGTTTATGAAAATCCATCCCCAGGGAACAAGGATGGCGGCATTACAACTTTGGAAGACAAATCTCTTGGATGTACACAGAAGGCCGGTACTTCTACTGTCGTGGACGTTTTGAAATATGGAGAAGTTCTAAAAACAAAAGGATTAAATCTTTTAAGCGCACCTGGCAATGATCTAATTGCTTCTACGGCGCTTGCATCAGCAGGCTGTCAAATGGTGCTGTTTACAACAGGCAGAGGAACACCGTTTGGGACATTTGTTCCAACTATGAAAATTTCAACGAACACACAAATTTACGAAACAAAACCACATTGGATTGACTTTAATGCTGGAACATTGCTTGAAGACGGAATATCAGCCGATCAAGTAATGAATGAGTTTGTCGACTATTTTATCAAAGTCGCAAGCGGAGAATTTGTTAACAACGAGAAAAATGATTTTAGAGAGATTTCGATCTTTAAAAGCGGTGTAACGTTATGATCTGAACTCATTTCATTTACTATTCAATTCAATTCAATTACAAGGGTTGTGAAATCCTGCGAATAAGTGAGCATTTGAGAGATAATCGTATCAAACTGAGGGAGTTGAAGAAGAGGATGAAAAACATTTATGAATTCTAAGATTAGTATTTTATAGTATGGAAATTATGAAAAAAAGTGGTGTTTAAAAAATGATTCTAAACAACCACTTAATAAGTTAATCAATGTTTCTTATGTCTCATCTAATTCTTGAAAGTCCTGGGAAAACTTTTGGGCATGGAGGCGGTGGTGTGATTGGTGGACATTGCTTCGGTGGTTTGTTATGGAGGCATTCACAAAGGCATTCACAAAGGCAATGACCAAGGTATTCACAAAAACATTCACGATGTTTTGCAGCTAAACGAAGTTTCTTTATTAATTGTTTTTTTTCATCATACTCAATTATTCCTGACATATATACAACACCTCATTTCTTTCATAGTGATACATTATATGAACATAGTGAAATCACCGCTTGTACTTACCTAAAGGGTGATTTTCTTCTATTTTTAAAATTTTATAAGCCGAAAATATACAAGTTTTTATTCACCACTTGTACATTTTCGGCTTATTTTCCTTCAATAAATATACTGCCATAACCAGCATTTTTTAATTGCCAAATAATAAATATTAAGCTGATTGCTTTTGGTTTCTTCTTGCTCGACCTTCCTTTTTATTTGATTTTGATTTTGCTCTTGATTTAGACACTCTAAATAATAGTACAAATCCCGCACTTAACATTAAAGCCCATACAAGTGCGAATTTATTACCACTTAAATATATTCCTATAATAGGTATCAACAGAAGTACGATGCTTTTCAGGTAATAATTCACTTTAGGATTAATGACCATCAAAACTGATATCATAACAAGCAACGAAGTTTTGATATTATTCCCCACAAAGGAGTGATTAGTGTAATTTACGTAGAAGTAATACCCAAACGATCCTAAAATTGCAAATAAGGAAAGATAAAATCTCATAAACGAACTTTTATAAAACAGAATCCAAACGGCAATAAAATTAATACCTGCACATATTCCAAGTACAAATAATGTATGATAAAACGTAAAATTACCAATAGGATCTTTCATAAAGTTCCAAATGAATTTGAAGTTGTAACAAACAGCTGCTACTACAAATATCTTAAAGACTAGTTTTAATGAGAACATTTTCCCTTTCTTTTTCTTATTTGACGATCTGGATCTGGATGGCGAATAGACTCCCGCTTCGCCCTCTTCAACTACTTTTTTCTTTTTCCTTCCCATAATCCATTGTTTATATCCTCTTTCTTCCGGTTCCCTTTCTGCTTTTTGTCTAATAGCGTAATCTCTTTCTTTATATTCTTCATCATCAACTTTTTCTACTTGTTGGTCTGAATTTGAATAAAAATCCAATGCCTATTCACCTCAAAAATATTTTTTAATTATTATAACTTATTTAGATATAAGTAGTGATTTCTAAGCTCCTCTTATAATAGAACCTTACCTCAAGTGTACCACTATTAATTTAGTTTATAAGGTACATATTGTGACTACTTAAATTTACTAGATGCCGTCGCCTTTTTTCATTTCAAAAGCAAGATTGTGAAAGGTTGTACTTAAACTATAGGGTGCAAGAGTTTAAGTAGAAGTTGTCTTCGGGCAGCTTTTCTTATTGTGCTAACGAGGGAGTTTAGTTTAAGTATATTCCTTAACAAAGTTAGAAAAAGCTGATTTTTCAAATTAGGAAAAATCAGCTTTTTCTATTATAAATTTTTAAATCAATCGGTTGTCATTAAACCTAACCTAATTACTTACCCGTGCGTTCGAGACTGTTTGATTACGACCGTAGGAAACTACTGCTACAATAGCTGCAAACGATACTGATGCTGCAGCGAACCAAGTGATCGCATAATTCAAAATGGACCTCTATTTCTTGTAATGTTACATGATGATTAATCATGTTTTGTTACATACTTCAACCATATCCCACCGTCATCCAGTTTTTCGACTTCTTTCAAGAAGAAATTTACTGGATGCTGTTTTGTTAGAAAAGAGCTCGTTTCAAATAGTGTCACAGAGTTAGATGCACCATCGGCAATTGGAACTAAAATCAGGCTCAATTCATCAATTAATCCTTCATTCAAAAAGGAGCCATTTAAAACTCCTCCACCTTCTAGCATTAATTTATCGATTGAAAATAGATTTTTTAACTTTTGTACCACTACAGTAAAATTTATTCGTTCTTTCCCACCGAAAATATAGGAAATACCCAGATTTTTCAAATAAGCTAGGTATGCATCAGAAACTTGCTCTGTAAGGACTTCTACTATGTGTTCCTCCGACCTATTCTCATTCCATGGTGCAATTGAATTTTCTGTCCATCCTAATTTCCCAGAGGGATCTACTGCTACGGCATAACTTTTAGCATCTTTATTTGCAACGTAATCAGTTCTAGAGATCATCGGAATGTTATCTTCCTTTAGATCTAATTGATGTCCGAAAGTAAAGTGTTCCTCCATGGTAATCCTGCCACAAATCCATGCTTTACATCCGTAACGTTCATGAATTTTTTCGTATTCGTCTGAAAAGTGAGCTGCTCGTTCCGTTTTCAAATAATCTCCAACCACTTTCCCATCCAATGAAGTTAGCATGTGGCAGATAATATATGGTCTTTCCAATGTTATTCCTCCTTTAAACCATAAAATACTGCCCCAAATTATTAGGGCAGTTTATTATTTTACGTTAGTACATCTGCCAGCTTATGCATCCTCGTAAGCGAGGGAGGTCGACAGGTCACGATAGGCGTTGATTTGTTGTTGAAGTTCAGTGACTTTCTGTTCCGCACCAGCAATCGCATCTGCACCAGCTATCCAACGAAACGGGGGATCCTCTTGATTTGCGATGGTGATTAGAGCCTTTGCAAGTTTGACAGGATCACCTTCCTGTTTTCGATTCTTTTCTTTAAAGAAAGCCTTAAATTGTGAATTACGCTCAGCGTAATCATCGATAGATAGCTCAGCCCAGAATGTTGATTCTGGCTCTAAAAGTTCGGTACGGAAGAAGCCTGGATCGACAATGGTCGTTTTGATGCCATATGGAGCGACATCATAACTTAATGACTCCATCCAACCCTCAATACCGAACTTCGAAGTAGCGTAAGCGGAATTGAATTCAAATCCAGCCAATCCCGCAAGAGAAGAAATTGAAATAATATGTCCAGAACGAGGCTTACGCATCACAGGCAACACGGCACGGGTGACGTTCATCGGGCCATAGAGGTTGGTCGTGATTTGACGTTCAATCTGTTGTGGGGTCAGTTCCTCAAAGAAGCCACCATAGAAGTTACCTGCGTTGTTGACCAACACATCAATGCGGCCAAATCGGTCAACAGCCAACTTGACGGCGGCCTCGGCATCCGTTGGTTCAGTAATATCCAATTTCACGATTAACAGATTTTCGTCATTGCCGAGGACTTTGGCTACCTTATCGGTATTACGACCAGTTGCGACGACCTGGTAACCTGCGGCAAGAGCAGCTTTTGCGAACTCCACGCCCATTCGTGCACTTTTCCTCGCCATTTCTTGTGTTTCAGGATCATTTATAGTGTTATATAACTCAGTATCCACTGCTCCTGGAGAGATAATGGTGCTACGAATATTATTTTCCCGTTCTTCTTGACGTAGCCCTTTAAGGCGTTTTTTCAACTTTATAGTTTATATCCCTACTTTAGTTTGTATTCAATTTAACGCAATATGTAGTTTTACAAAGTAATCGTAATTGTAGATATTCTTTAGGAAAGTTGGTGATGAAACGATGAAGAAAGTAGACAGAAGAGTAGCCAAAACTCAAGAGGCGATAAAAAAAGCATTTCTTGAACTTATGAATGGAAAAAAATTCGAAGATATTACCATTCAGGATATTTCTGACAGGGCAAATTTGAACCGAAGTACTGTCTATCTCCATTACTTGGATAAATACGATTTACTGGATAAGCTGATTGACGAACATATAAACAAACTCAAAGAAATTAACGATTGGGCATGTGAAAAGGATCGGTTAGATGCGACTTTAATCTTTTTCAAATATTTTGAGACTAATTATTTATTCTTTTCGACGATGTTAGCGAGTAAAGCAGCAGCCCCTTCTTTTCGCAGTAAGTTCCTAAAGTATGTAATGGAAGGGTTCAAGGACGAGGTGCATAACACAAATGGAAAAAATGAGGGTCTGAGCGAAGATGTTATTGTTAAATTTGCTGGAAATGCTTACGTAGGGATTTTGGAATCATGGTTAAAGGATGGAATGCCTTCTCCGCCTAATGTCATCGCAAAGGAATTGGGGATTTTGCTAGATAGGATTTTATAGTTATTAACAAAAGGTATTTAACACAAGGCTAGGTATTTTGCATACCTAGCCTTACTTTATTAGGAAACTATTTTAGAAGGTTGTTGTGCAGGGGTAAGCTTGTAATTTCTAAGTAAAACAGTTACCAAACTTAATATCAATGATAGGATTCCCACTAATACTACGTATTGTATACCCATTTCTGATATAAATAACCCGCCTACCGCTGCACCGATTGTTGTTCCTATATTACAGGATGATAAAAATAAACCATTAGCGAAATCAGGGGCTTCGGGAGCTGAAGACATAATCCAATATTGATTAATATTCCCCCCTATACCAGCTAATATTCCCCAAATTAAAGTAATGATTGCCATAGGTACGGTAAACTGTCCAGTGAAAAATAATATGATGTAAACAGCCCCCAATAGAAAAGGAAAAGATAATACAGATTTGATAGCACTATGAGTAAGCAGCTTTCCAGCAACAATGTTTCCAATAATATTGGCCCCACCGTAGATGAATAACATCAAACTAATTGTATTGGACGACATATTGGTAACGACGTTCAAGTATTCAGCAAGATAACTATAAACACCAAATATTGCTGAATTTAATAGGATAACAGTAATAATGGAAAGCCAAGTAACAGATTTTTTTAATACTCTTAATTGAGATCCATAAGAAAGTCTTTCCTCAACAGGCATAGACGGTACAAATAGTACTGTTGCAATGAATGCTATAATATTTACAACAGCAAAGAATACCATCGCCATTTGTAAAGAAGCTGCATTAGCAATAAAGTTTGCGATTGGTACACCGACTACCATACCCGCAGATACCCCTATAAATACTTTGGACACAGCTTTTGGAGCTTCTTCTTTGCTTACTGAGGCCGCAGCAACTGAGAAAGCCAATGAACAATAAACTGGATGAAAAAACGCTGGGACGATACGGGCAACCAATGCAACGGTAAAGTTAGTTGTAAATATGGACACAATGTTCCCCAGAACGAAAATACCAAGAACTAGTAACATTACCTTCTTGCGATCTATTCCTGAAAACAATAACGGCATAGTTGGACCAGCTATTGCAACACCAAGTGCAAATAGACCCACCAGTAACCCTGCTTGAGATACACTGACATTATAGTGGTCAGCAAGGGAAGGTAATATCCCAATAACCCCCATTTCAGTATTTAGAATGCCGAAAACTCCTATGATTAATATGAAAATCAATAAATTATTTCGTTTAGCCATGCAAGTGCACCCCCAATTTTCAATAATGATAATAACAAATAAATCCTTTATTGGTGATTAGTCAACACCTGTCTATAATTATAAAAAGAAACAGGATACTTTCAATCGTTAAATGAATGCGATTTGTTGGTTATTCAACAAACATAACGAAATCGTTGATTTTCTTTAGGGAATGATTGTTGATTTCAGCAGGTTTAAAGTGGGTGAGGAGAATCTTATATTGTGAAGAATTGTACTTAAGCTAACGGGGGCTTTAATAAAATAAGGAGGTTTCTTATGGTTATAGAAATTATCCTTTTTACTATGATGATACTGATACTGGCAATTTTCCTTTTGATTATGAATATAAGGTTTTCGTCAATGTTCCGAAAGAAAGAGGGCAGAAAATCATATTTAATGTTGTTCTGTTTGCTCTTGGAATAGTAGTTGGTAACATTCTTTTAAGTGTATTTGTAGATACTTTTTTATTAAAGTAACGGATGCTTTAATTAAACAAGCAGCACAAAAGGATCTTCAATTGAAGATCCTTTTTCAATGCCGATAACATCTCATTATGTCTACTACCCATTTGGAGGTCTTCTTTAACTAACTGGCAGGAGTGAAAGATGTAACCATACATTTACCTTATAATAAGGGGAAGGGTTGATAGGAGGTACAAGTTGATAAACATACATAAAAAGTCAAAAAATGTAATCATTGTAGTTCATGAAATCTATGGGATTAACCAGCATATGAAGAATTTTTGTCAATCATTATCAGAAAAGGATTTTGATGTTATTTGCCCCAATTTATTAAAACAAGAAGCCCCATTTAAATATTCTCAAGAGGAAGTTGCTTATCACAATTTTATGGAGAACATAGGTTTTACGAATGCTTCGGATAAAATTAAAAGTGTATTGTTAGATATTAAAGATAAATATGAAAAGATATTTATTGTTGGATTTAGTGTCGGGGCAACTATTGCTTGGTTGTGTAGTGAGGTAGATTGTCTTGTTGGAATTGTCGGATACTATGGTTCACGAATTAGGAACTATTTAGAGATAAACCCCTCATGTCCAACAATGCTATTTTTTCCAGAAAGAGAGCAATCATTTAATGTTGACGAGTTAATTTTATGCTTAAAAGAAATGAATATTGAGATACATAAATTTAATGGACAACATGGATTTAGTGACCCATACTCTCCAAAATATAATGCAAAATCACAGCATGAAGCACTTAACAGGATGGTTGATTTTTTTCTAAAACACTGATTATCTCAATAAGTTGCTAACGGGTGCTTTAGTTTAATAAGAGATTGCATAAAACCCTCCTTTTTATGCAGATTAGAGACTTCTGAAGAAGCCAGAAACGTTGATAAATCAACGGTGTATAAAAAGGTGTATAAATGATAAAAAACGACCAAGAGCCAAACCCTTGATAGATATGGGATTGGCTCTTTTGCTAACTTCTGATAGTCGAGCGCGGGCTGCCTTCAGGCCATCCATAGTACGTTCACGAATAGTATCCCTATCAAATTCTGCTAATGAACTGTTAAAATGCTGCTCTTAAATTATTTGTTCCCTTTTTAGACGATTTCCTTGTTCCATTATATACTTTCAGATAAAACAATTACGAAGTTTCCTTTTAAAATAGAGTCGGAAATCGTATTTAACATCAAATTTATTTTTTAATTACAAAAAGTCTTAAAAAAGTTACAAAAGCTATGAAGTTTTCTAAAAATCAGTAATATTAAGTTAATAAAGGAACAGGAGGTCATTATATGGAAACAGCGAAAAACTGCAAACGTTTCCATATTCTGGAGAGAAAGTGGGAAATAAAACTCTTTTTATGAAACTTAAAGAGTTGAAAGTAGGAGTTATTCCTTTACCTCTTTATTTAGTATTAGCACTTATTATTTATGGTGCATCTATATACAATCAGCTCTCGCCTGATATGATTGGCGGTTTTGCTGTCATCATGGTTATGGGAATTTCACTTGGGATATCGGGTTGAAAATTCCTATATTGAAGGATATTGGAGGACCGACGATACTAGCGCTCTTAATTCCGTCTATTATGGTATTTTATAATTTGAATAATCCCGCTGCAATGGAAGCGGTCACAACCTTGATGAAAACATCTAATTTCCTTTATTGAAAACTCTGTTAGTTAAAGAGTACTTACTGTCAATATAGTAGAAATCAAAAGGCACCTTTTAGCATAACTCCACTCCTTTTTAGACTCATGGTGTGCAAATATCCAAGTTTTTAAAAGAATAAACTGTATGTTGGTTCACAACTTGGTGTGAAAAAGGCTTTAATGAACAGCTATAGCTGTTGATAAGTTTTCTTTTTAGTTGGGCTAGTTTTATACAAAATCAGTTTTTTTTCTTCTACTTATGTCCAAGGCAAATTTGTTTTAATGGAAGCTGTGCAAGTATTAATGTAAGTGTTTACCGATTTCTGGTATATAAATAAGAGTCCATTAACTCAAACCATAAAGTGGCATGCTCTTCCTGTCATTTTTCATTATTGGTCAATCAATTAATTACATTTATTCATATAGACAAATAGTAAGATAGGCGGTAAATAGATGTTCTTAAAAGAATTAACTAAAAATTGCTGTATCACCATTACTTATTTTCAGAACGGATCGTTAGTAACATGCAAGGGTCATGTTTGCAAACTTGATTTACATCAACAAACCCTCTCTTTAAAAGATGAACAACAAAAGGTCTTCTCCATTCGTTTATCTAGTATTAAGGAAATACATTAATGCATAGAAAAATAGATTGTTTGATATTTTAAAAATCAGTCACTAAGCAACCCATTCAAAACCCCTTGCTAGATAACCGAAGGGTTTCCTAAACAAAGTGGTTTAGATAAAAAGGAGCCGTAAACATAATGACAAAAGTGATTGCAATTAATGCAGGGAGCTCTTCTTTGAAATTCCAATTATTTGAAATGCCGAATGAAGAAGTACTAACAGCAGGGTTAGTAGAACGTATCGGTTTAGATAAGGCGGTATTCACTATTTTAGTGAACGGAGAAAAAGTAACAGAAATAACAGACATTCCAGACCATGCTGTTGCTGTTAAGATCCTTCTTTCTAAACTGACAGATCTTAGTATTATTGAATCGTTAAATGAAATTGAGGGAATCGGTCATCGTGTTGTACATGGTGGAGAAAAATTCAATGATTCTGTTTTAATTACAGAAGAAACATTAAATGAGATTGAAAAATTATCAGAGTTAGCTCCTTTGCATAATCCAGCAAACATCGTCGGAATCAAGGCGTTTAAAGAAGTTTTACCAATTGTAAATGCTGTAGCTGTTTTTGACACAGCATTCCACCAAACAATGCCAGAACAATCATTCTTATATAGTTTACCTTATGAATATTATGAAAACTATGGAATTCGCAAATATGGTTTCCATGGTACGTCACATAAATATGTATCTGAAAGAGCAGCAGAATTATTAGGCCGTCCGATTGAACAATTGCGATTGATTTCTTGTCACTTAGGAAACGGAGCGAGTATTGCAGCAATTGAAGGAGGAAAATCCATTGATACTTCAATGGGCTTTACACCACTTGCAGGAGTTGCAATGGGAACTCGTTCAGGAAACATTGACCCTGCACTGATTCCATTCATTATGGAAAAAACAGGTCACTCAGAAATTGAAGTGTTAGATATTTTAAATAAAAAGAGTGGTCTATTGGGTATTTCAGGATTATCAAGCGACCTTCGTGACATCGAACAAGCTGCTGAAGAAGGAAATGATCGTGCAAGAACATCTCTTGAAGTATTCTCTAGTAGAATTTATAAATACATTGGTTCATACGCAGCACGTATGTCTGGAGTAGATGCAATTATCTTTACTGGTGGAATTGGGGAAAACAGTATAAATATTCGTTCACGTATATTACGTGGATTAGAATTCATGGGTGTTTATTGGGATCCTGCACTCAATCAGGTCCGTGGTGAAGAAACATTTATTAGCTTTCCGCATTCTCCAGTAAAAGTTATCATCATTCCAACAAATGAAGAAGTTATGATAGCTCGTGATGTAGAACGAATAGCTTTACATCACGGAGTATAAGGACTTTTAGAATACCTTATCCAATGTGGGAATGGGGGACTTAAGATGAATAGTCATCTACTGTCCAATAAGAGGGAAAGAGGTGAGGGCTATTGAAAAAGAGATGGACAGTTCTATCAATTGTCGCATTTTTCCTTTTAACATTGATAAGCTTTACAGTTCGTTTTCCTAAAGAGGATAAGCCTAAAATTATAGTTGTTGCACCAAGATTAGATATAGAGTATTGGAAAATTTTTGAGTCAGGAGCCCAAAAAGCGTTTAAAGTGTTTGACATAGACGGTAAGGTAATCGCTCCTGATTCTGTATCTCCCATCAGTAATCATACTAATATGTTAAAAAAAGTTCTAAAGCAACAACCTGATGCACTAATCGTAGCTCCCATTGACGACCCATCGATTGCTATTCCTGTATTGATGGAGTATAAGAAAAAAAGTATTCCCGTGTTTCTTACGTCCAGGAACATTGAATGGGAGTACCAAACCGCTTATATCGGAACGGATAACATGACATTGGGTAAAACAGCAGGAAAGTTATTAGGTTCGATGCTGCAGCCAGGGGATCAAGTAGCTATCATCTTTGGAAATTTAGAGGATCGAGCCATGATCGATCGAAAAAATGGTGCAAAGAAAGTTTTAGAGGATATCGAAATAGAGGTTGTCACAGAACAATTAGGGTATAACCATTTTGGGAATCCAAAACCAGTAATGGAAACTATCTTACAGACCTTTCCAAATATCAAAGGTGTAGTTGCTACTAGCGATCGATTAGCTCTTGAGGCATTAAAAACAATAGAGGAAGATGCGTTAAAGATCCCTGTCATCGGTACAGATGGTATTATTGAAATGACAGAATCCATTGAAGCAGGAAAGATAAGCGCTACCATAGCCCAGAACCCTTATGATATGGGATATCTAAGCGTGGAACAAGCACAGAAAGCAATTAAAGGAGGTAACATCGAAAAAAGGATTGATAGTGGAATTGACATCATAACTAAGGATAATGCTAAAGATAGATTAGATTTCTTAAAAGATGTATTATATTGAAGACATAGGGTTCTGGTGCAAAAAAAACACTCGCTAGAAACATAGAGCGTAAGTTTCCTTTAAATTGCTAGCTTATGAAGCTAACAATTTGATGGTGGATGAATTTTGTTTGACGTTCTGGTCATCACGTGTATTCATTGCTTCGATTAGATTTTTAAACCAAAAAAGAAATCCATTCTCTTCTATCCACAGTTGTTGATGTAACGGTTATGGATTACACCAATTATGAATTTGGTGAGGTTAAGGCAAACAAACAATTCTTTCAAAAACTTGTGGATTCAGTCTTGGAGAATGACGAACAGGGTTAACTTTTTTATCTTGTGAGTTTGATAAATCAAGTAAAAAAGAAATTAAAGGGTATTTAATCGTTACAATAAAAAGCTATTATTTATAAATAAAAATTTAGATTTTCAACAAAAGTTCCGTTATCAAACTATAAAGGATGTACATTGGTTTAAAGATGGAATTTTGGAAAAAGGACTTAAAATTCAATATGGAGCAAGAAAATTAGTATTTGATGAGATCTTCGATAATGAACAAATGCATCGTGTAGGTAATCTAATACTTCAATTGTCATCAAAATAAATAGGTTAATAAGATTATTAGAAGAAACAGGGTTATAATTATTACAATTATTATAATGGAACATCCACCTATAAAGGATCTACTTACGAATACCGAGATTTAAGCATTACAATATTACTATAGGCTCATCCGATCAAATTAGTCCTGTAACAAAAATGGAACTACAATCTTCTTCACCAAAGGTTAATGAATGGTACTCTAGTGATGTCAATATTTCATTAAATGCTACTGATGATAAATCGGGAATTGCTAAAACATTATATAAAATAAATAATGGTGATTGGAACCAGTATACCAATGCTTTCGAATTACAAAACGAAGGCGTAAACACGGTTAAGTATAAGAGCATTGATAGCGCAGGAAATGAAGAAGAAATAAAAACTGAAGTAGTTAAAATAGATAAGACGGCACCAGTTACAGCAGCTAGCGATGTTCCAACAAATTGGACAAATAAAGATGTTTCAGTAACACTATCAGCTACTGATGAAAATTCTGGTGTAGCAAAAATAGAATACAGAATTGATAACGGTGATTGGACTGAGTATACTGGACCTATCAACTCCTTTACAGAAGACAAGAACGTTGTTGTTTACAGAAGTATTGATAACGCAGGTAATGTAGAGTCATATAAAAGTTTTGAGGTTGAATTGGACAAAACAGCTCCTGTAACAACCACTAGCCCATCGAAGCAGTCGACAATTTTTCTGGGGTTGCTTAATATGAATTGGTATCGATTGTAAGCAATCAACAGGATGGAAAAGGTGATGGAAACACAACTCAAGATATACAAGGTGCAGAATTCGGTACACCCGATACAAACTTCTTAGTACGTGCTGAAAGAAGTGGCAGTGGAGACCGTGTTTTTACCGTTACCTACAAAGCTATAGATAATGCAGGAAACTCAGTCACTACTTCTCAAGATATTGTGGTGAAGCACGATAATTCCAAAAAGTAAAAATAAAAAAGGGCAGTTATACCTGAATGGTATTGCTGCTTTTTTAATTTTTGATAAAACCTTATTAAGCTCCCTCAGTTAGATACATTTATCTCTCGAATATACCCCTCTGTTGTGTCGATGAAAGAATGCAAACAACCGCAACTCGGTTTTTGTCGATTCATTCGACAATCTTCGGCTAGTGACAGGTCTCTCATGCTAATGTTAAAATGGGTTATACATGGGAATCGTTTACAAAATAGGGACAAAGGGGGTATGGATCATGAAAAAGAATAAATTTAGAATTTGGGACTCAAATGGAATGTACAATGTCACTCCAGGAATGCTGGAGGATGCAGCAAGTATGGAGATTGGACAAGCAGTCTGGAATGATCATAATTACATAAAAATGCAATTTATCGGCATAACAGACCATAAGGGGAACGAAATTTACGAGGGAGATATTATAAAAGGCTTTAAACAAATGTATATTCCAAGTTGGGACGGGTTCCAATCCGCTTCGGATAATCATTACGTCGAACTGGATGAAGAGGAAATCGGAATCGTCGTTCACCAAACAAAAGGATTCAAATCAGAGTTTGTCATTCAAAGCCTGCATGAAGATAAGCATTTCACTTTCCACGAAATAAGCCGAATTGAAGTAATCGGAACCGTCCATAAAAATCCTGAGCTGCTTAATGGACAAGCTGCTTCTTTCCTTAAAGAACAAACAGTGATGTAATCTTAACATTCGCAACAATAGGATCTCATTGTCGACTCTTTTGACGGAATATTTCAATTTTTCAAACTAGATTCAAATACGATTGTTCTGAACCACTCATAAACATGAACTTTATAAAGAAGGACCGTCACGGAACCCTTAATTTTACTGGATTTTCATGACAGGTGCTTTTCGGAGGATGAATCAAAACGGCGTTTTTTACCCTGTTGATTCATCCTTTTCTTTTTAATCTGTTAGACTTTATCCAAAGACTTGATGCTCTTGTTTTTTTTGTTGTTAATCACGGTATTTTTTAAAGCTTCTATTTATTTATATGGAGCCGTGATGGGACTAACCGATTTGTTTAAACTAAAAAACCACTAGCAAGTTCTTTTACCTACAGGAGGAATCCTTGCAATCGACTTTTTTAGGGCATTAATTCTTTATAGTTTTCAATACATTAATAATATAGTCATAATAGAAAAAAGCTTTCTAACATGTAATCAAATTTTATATTTATATCAACAAGGCGAGGATTTCTAAAAACTAAAACACTGTTCCTAGTGCTTATATATATCACATTGTGAAGAAATTCACTTAAAGTAACGGGTGCTTGAGTTAAACAAGACATAGTACTTAAGATCTTCAACAATCGGGCGCTATTATTGAATAAAACAATTTTTAAACGACTTTATTGTTATTTTTTAAGTTCGGTGAAGCATTTTTTATCAAAAATTAAACAACTTTATTTTACCCCCGTTCTAAAATCAGGACGGGGGTATGCGTGTTTGAGGTTTTAAAATTAAATAACTTTATTGTCAATCTACAAGTGGCCCCAAAAAGAAGGAATTCTTGCCGTACCCCATATAAAGACACACTGTGGCAAAACATGCGGGTCTGACTCAGCGGACATAAAATCTTCGTTACTGCTGCATACTATTTTTATCAAAATATTTTAATGAATTGAGGTTTTTGAAAATGGATGAAATGAGAACTACTAATCAAGTAGAAGAAGTAAATAAACACCTTAAAGAAATTCCCAAGGAAGCCGAAGAAAGAAGAATTGAAAATCAGCCTCAAACTGGTAAAAACGAGAAAGCCATCGAGCCGTTTTAAGCCCATAAGACCTGTAGGAAAGCCTGCAGGTCTTATCGGGATACGAACGGCAAACTGTTGAATCTTGCTGACCACAAATTAACGTATTCATTTGAAACTTTGGGATCTGGTTCAACGAATTGGCAGTTAAGTTGCTTTGAAAGTAGAACGTTTCTTTCTCATTTTTCCAACAACTAATAATAACAGTGGCAAAATGAAACAAATCGTTAAAGAATAAGGTGTCAGCGTTTTAGCCATATAGTTACTTGCATGTACAATATCTGGATGCATAAAGATAGAAAAGGTTAGGATTGAAAACGCTAATGGAAAAAGAAGGATTTTATAATTTTTTAATCCAAGTACTTGAGCTAATCCAAGAGTGAGCCCATAATAGCAAATCGTCACCTTAAAATATACTGTAAGAATCCAAATGATGGCCACAATGACTTCGATCCTCTCTAAAAAATCTCCAATGCTTAATTTTTTTCCTAATATATAAGATGGAAAAGTTTGTCTTGCGGTAGTGTCAGAGCCCAATACTAAAGTAGTGAAAATAATCAGGATGGTTAGGATAATGCCTCCAATTAACGTTCCTATATAAAAGGCTTTTTTCATTTTTGCTTTTTCAGTTACATACGGTGTGATCATTAAGAATGTGACAAGTTGTAAATAGGGAATTCCCAAATGGCTATATAAGCCCTTCATAATTGGTTTCATACCTTCTCCAAAAATAGGTTGTATATTTTCTAATTTGATCTATGGGATAAGAAATAAAAATAACATGAAAAGCAGCAGCACTATCCAAAGGAAAAAGATTACAGCAGTACGGCAGATGACTTCTAATCCTAACCTACACCAATTAAGCTTGTGATTAAAAACATGATCATAATCATTTGAATAGGTGTTTCAACCATTATTTCCGTAGTAAAAAAATCTCCAATTTGTCTAAGCGAACCAGAAGTAATGTGATAAACATAAAAAAGATATAGCAGCGCTGAGATTTTGCCAATCCATTTTCCAAATATTTTTTCATTAACTTCGACAAAAGTCATAGATGGATAAAGGATGGTTAATTGGTTATATATGAATACGAAAAATAAACCGATGAAAGTAGTTAAGGCAGAAGCAATCCAGGCATCCTGTTTTGTAAATGTTGCAAGTAAAGCAGGTGTACTAAGTATCGAAGTTCCTATCGAGAATGCGATTACTAATATTTGAAATTCACCGGTATTAACTTTACCCTTTTCCAGCATGGTTGCCTCCAACATTTTAAGATAATATTTAGTATCCCAATAAATTCCTATATTTATTAACTAAACTACGATGTTGATATAATTGAATTAGCAATAAAAAAAGGATCTTCGAAGATCCTTTTTCAATGCCGATAATTGCGATTATGTTAACTAGTTTTGTATAAAGTATTCATGCGATACTGAGAGATCTTGTTCAACTAAATGGGCAGGTTTTGAAAATACAAAGCCCTATTTTCTTAGAAAAAATGAGAAGACAGGGGGGATTTTTTCAAATAGACACTAAACCATTATCTTAGAATTCACTTTTGACAAGCAGATATCGTTATTTTTATTAATTCGTCTAAATGATTTTTTGAAAAGAATCCGAAAGGGATTAGTAATGAAATACTGCATTTTCGAGTATTTGACTTCTCCGTTATTTCTCCCATTCACCTTACATATTATACCTTGATTACATTTAAAAGGAGGAGGATTAATGTCTGATCAAAATGAGAAAAACCCTAGTAGAAATCAGGAGGAAGAGGTTCAAGCCCAGGAAATAGGGATTATGGCAGTAGAACCTTGTTGTGCCAACGGTTGTATTATGACTGATGCTTTAAATGGATGTTCTGTAGCGGAAGGAAGTGGTACCACGGCCAGTGGATTCGCGGCCCATGCGGAAGGACAAGGTACCAGTGCCAGTGGAGGGGGTTCCCATGCGGAAGGAGTTGGTACCTCCGCCAGTGGAGAGGGTTCCCATGCCGAAGGACAAGGTACCTCCGCCAGTGCATCCACGGCCCATGCGGAAGGAGTCAATACCACGGCCAATGCTATTGCTTCCCATGCAGAAGGGAATGATACAGAAGCCAGTGGAGAGGCTTCCCATGCGGAAGGATTCAATACCACGGCCAATGCTACGGCTTCCCATGCAGAAGGCATTAGCAACACAGCTAGTGGAAGAGCCGCTCACGCGGAGGGAGGAGGATCGGATTTAGTAGGCGATGCACCTAACATAGCG